>JAFUAB010000022.1 GCA_017460885.1 Lachnospiraceae bacterium | reverse complement strand
GTGGATACCTCCTTTGATAGTTGTGGATCGCGAAACCCACATTATTCTATCACTGGAGGTTTTTCTTTTATACTCTACGCAACGCCACGGCTTTGCCGGTTCCCCCATCTCAGATGGGGGTTTGCTATCGCTTCAATCAGTAACTGTTCTTATTATATATTCTACGGGAATTATATGCAATAGTTCAATTGTGCTATCTCAGGAACAAAAAGACATATACGGTGGAAGCAATTCCCTGTATTATCGCAAATCTCATATCGACCTGTTCGTTCGACCAGGTGTTGGTGATATTTTTGCGTACATGATCATGCAGGGGCGTACGTATCCGTGAAAGCGGGTTCCTCTTGAACACCTTGATGATCATTATCTTGACCAGGCCAAGACCGCCATCAAGTATCAGCATGATGGCAAACACAAAATAAAGCAGCGGAAGCTTACTCTTAAGCGCGATCACAGCGATAAAGACTCCCATTGCACGTGATCCGGCATCTCCCATCAGAAGTGAGCTCGGAGGTGCATTGAACCACAGATAAGCCAGTATGGATGATACAAAAAACAGCGAAGGAAAGGTAAACCTGCCAAGGTTGCCGTATCCGCCCGAAAAAACGGGATTATTATAAATATCTATTGCAATAAAGCTTAAGATCGTTACCAGTACAAGTGTACCGGACAGTCCGTCCACTCCATCCGCACAGTTGGTGACATTGATGGAAACAAAGACCATGAATGCAGCCAGGGCGTATAAGACCCATCTGTTAAGGGTTACAGTGGTATCCAGAAATCCGATGATTATATCGCATCCGTTATAATGTACATACGTATATGCGATGATCAGCGCTACTATCAGATCCAGAATACCCTTTTTATATCTGCCCCAGGGCACGCTCGATGCATCATCCAGGAAACCCGTGAGCATCTCCGCAACGATCAGGCCCGTATAGATAAGGTATTCCATCTGCGGCGGTGCAAAAAGGACCGTAGCTATCGCAAAACACAGAATAAAGATCAGACCGCCTCCGCGCGGCTTTCCTCTGGAGAGCTTACCGTCCACGGCAAAATCCCTGCCCTCGTCGGCAGGCAGCCTGTCCTTAAATTTATTAAGTCCGAATGCGGTCAGGACAAAAGCGCATAATGCGCCTATCCCCATCATCACATTGGGATATCCCGAGAAAAAATAATAGAACATAAGGTCCTCCGCAGCGGATCAGCTATAATTCCGATCCATACAGATTTTATAATACCATATCCGGAATAGATTATGGAAAAAATATTGTTGACATTCATTTTTAAATTTGATATTATACTACTTGCGTCAAGCAAAGACGGCATGCGCGAGTGGCTCAGTTGGTGGAGCGCGACCTTGCCAAGGTCGAGGCCGCGGGTTCGAGTCCCGTCTCGCGCTCTATAAACCAAAAGGGGCATACCAAATGGTATGCTCCTTTTTGGTTTACGTAGTGTAGCCGATCGAAGGTTCGAGGTCTCCGCGCTGATTAATCTCGCTTTTTCCGGGATTCTTCCCTCTCGGCTTGCATGCTCTCCTTCTTGGCCTTACGGATCCGGTATTTGATCAGACGCAGCGGAATGTCGTACTCATAGTCATCGTAATCATCGTAATCGCTGTAATATCGATCCGGCAGTTCGACATAGTCGGCAAATTCCTCGTATTTTTCTATACGCGCCTCCCGGATCTCGTCCGAAGAAGCGCATGAAGTGAGCAGGCATGCACCAAGCAGGCATGCGATCAACAGATATGCTTTTAACCTTGACGCTACAGTACAGGTCCCGGTCACTTCATTGCACAAAGACTTCATTTTCCAACTTATTGATCCTCTTCATTGTTACGGTTATCCGCACAATTGACGGAAATCCGGGCTGGACAGATAATCCTCAAAACAGATCACGTTATTAAACGCAGCCAGATCCAGATCAGTCTCAGGCTCCACAAACTGTGTATCCGATTTGGTTATTGTATCCGGATAGATCTTGACGAAATCGTTCTTCATGGATATCGGAACGTATCCCTTCTCTATATAGTCTGCAGACTTCTCTGCCCAATCCTGCTTGCCCCACTCACGCACATCGTCATCCGCCACAACCATATATGCCTGTGAGGGATAAGGATTTCTCGAATCCAGAACATAATTCATCATACTGGTATCGCTGCCGCTGTTGCCGAAGGCAAGCACCGGGCGGGTTCCTATCTCTCTTTCTATAACTATGGACTTATTGGAATTTAAGTTTTTTTGTATAAAACCGCCGGAAAATACAAGATCATCACCGTCAGAATATTTGTAATCCATATTTGACGGAACGTCCTCGTATCCCCTTTGCTTTACCTCGAATTCGGTTCCGATCACATGTGCGGGAGATACATATTCGCTAATAGGGGAATTGGCCACTATGGCTCTGGATGTGGTGCGCTCGGTACCACTGACCACATATATGGTAAAGTCGTTGTCGTAGAGGTACTTCACAACCTCTACCATCGGCAGATAGAAGCCGTCTTTGTAGCGCATATTCCGGAAGCTGTCTGTCTGCTTTTCTCCGAATTCCACTGCGTAATCATAGAGCTCCTGAATGGTCATTCCGGCATAGGCTTTGGCAAAGTTCCTCGCCAGCTCCTCTCCCGCCGTATAGCCGGGTCTTATTTCCGCAGCAGCAGCCTTCAGTTCATCGTTTACTCTCTCCGGATGATCCGTCAGGCAGAAATTGATGAACATCATCGTGTCATAATAAGTATAAAAGGTTTCACAGGTAAGCGTACCGTCCATATCAAAGACTGCGATACGATCCTCAACGGGGATAAAATTTGCCATATCCTGTTTATTGGTGACCATGGTAACATAGCTCCTGAGGCTCTCCGCCGCAGCGGAATCCGCCGCCCAGTATTCCGAAAGGGCCCCCGGGCCGGCTGTACTTCCGCATCCCGTTATCCCCACGCTGACCATGACCATGGTAATGATCAGCATCATAGCTACAATTCTGCGTGTTTTTGAGATCAGTTTGTAATTGTTTACTTTTCTTTTCATAATACCTCTCCAGTTATTCTTCGTTTATTTGCATCCTTCCGGAGTCTGCTGAGGAAATGCCGGACCAATCAGTTTTTTCTCAGGCATACAGAGCTCATTCGATGAGAATAAACGATGTCCTCTGAAATGCGCCGAATATCCTGACGATTGCCGAGTATATAAGTCCTATGCTGTAGATCATGATAGCCGTGTTGGAATGTCTGATAAAGATCAGACATGCCATAGCCAATCCCAGGTTTACGAGACCATGCCCGAATTTCAGCTTCCACGGGCCATCAACGGTCCTTTTGGCTTCCATGGCTCTGAGCACCTCTACAACACCCGAAAAAGCATGGATCCCGATCAGGTATAAAAGAATGTATATCTTGGGAACGTCCGCAAGAGACCCCGTAATAAGGGCAAAATCCAGTATTATCACTCCCTGTATCAGGATCATCTTGCCGCCGATCATATGTCTGGCCATTCTGAAGTAAAAAATGATATCCCTGATCCCCGCTATTGCAAGTCCAACGGAAAGAAGCCAGACAATGGCCATATACATTTCATCCGAAGGAAACAGAATGAACAGGATCGCAACAGCCAGCATGAGCAATCCGATCAATATAGCTTTTATTCTCTGAAAACCGTTCATATCTACACCTCTGCTGTCTACCGTTTAGCCAACTTCGTAAAGCCAGCAAGCTTATTTCCGGACTTCTGAATGGCACTTATCACCATACCCTTGTGAGCGATGGCTCCCCTTGTAAATCTGCCGATAAAAGTATTCTCCTTATCGGAGCTTCCGATATACTCGTCAAAATACTTATCCATCACGTGGTCTTCGATCGTCTGTCCCGACAGATCCTCGCCGAAAGCCTTCCAGTCGGCGCTGGCAAGAAGCTGTCTCTTCTCGATGATCCCATGTATCCTGTCAATATAAGGCTCTGCCGCCTGCATATCGTATTTATCCGTTTCAAACGTCGAATAATCGCCCCTGATAAACTTCATCGCATATATCATCTGCGAAAAGGCTTTGACATAGTCGCTCGGATTATCCTTGATGAGCTCCTCATATTCTCCCCACATAGGCAGATATTTGTACCTCACAAAGCTGTAGTCAGGCAGATGTCCCGCCCTTCCGTGGCCGAGGTTCATAATGGAATTCTCGTTGGTCTGATAGATACTGCTTGTATATATGCTGTTATCGAGATCATCGGGCGCTGAAGTCTTATGCACAAAGGTTATCTGCTTCTCTCTGTAGCCGTCTCCAGCCGGAAACAGCTCATAAAAGTAATAATTTGTATTGTTGATGACCAGCGACGGCGTCCCTGCAAAGTTGGCGTGTGCCCAGGTATCGGCAAGGACATGCATCGCAATGCCGACCGATTCCAGCGGCTTTCCCTTTGCAAGCTCAACGGTCTTTGCGACAAGCTCGCCATTCGGGCCGCAGATCAACCTGTATTTATCCAGATATGACTTGGAGCATTTCTCCTTCTTTGCATACAGATCCTTTGGCAAAAAATGGAAGGATGACCATATCCTGGTAATGTCCTGAAGCCCCACCGGATCGGTTCTTGCATCCATAAGCTCAAGCTGCATCTGAGTGGTTGCAGCGTTAGACGGGGCTTTTATCTTTGCGAGCAGTGTTCTCGTACAAAGATCCACGAACTGGGCACTGTAGGCTATCCTAAGGCTCTCATCATGATCATACCCTGCCAGATATGCTGCACAATATGTAGCATAATAATGAAAATCTTCCTGCATGATTATCTCACTCCTGTGTCTGCGCCCTGTCGAACGCTCTGATCTTGCGGGTATATACCACCACGTTTCCAAGAATATAAATGTTCGTAAGCTCCACGATCAACGAGACGATAGTGGTATCAATGTTCTCTGTATCCCGGAATGAACGCGTATAGCTAAACAATCCGATAACTGCAAATATCAGCAAAATAATCGTCCAGACATAATATCCTTTTTTATACGGCTGTCTCTTTGCGGCCCTTGAAGCGTTACGGCCGATATATAGATGCACCAGAAAAACCAGTACCAGTCCCACAAAAACAATCGCATAACCAACGACAATACCCGCAGTCACGGCTCCTCTTCCCAATTCTTCATATTTCTCAAACAATTCGGAAACAAATTCCCTTGTCTCCGTCAAAATCTCCATGACGATCTTAAGAATATCCCATGCGCTGAGTATAATGACTCCAAGCCCGCAGACATTAAGATTGTCCTCATATCGTCTCAATACAGGATTCTGAATATCCATAGCCTTTCCTTCCTTAGCTGTTCACAGTTTCCGCATCAATTATAGTAAACGACAAAAGTATTTATACTTTTCGTCGTTTACTGCGCCGGATTTGCTATGCTAAGCATTGATTTCCCCTGCAAATCCGTGCGCATCCTGCCGGAGGCTTTATAGTGAACGTCAAAATATTTTTGACGTTCACTATAATATACCACATTGTATAAATATAATTAAAGATAATTTGTGTCATATGCCGCAGTCCTGAGAAATTTTCGCAAAGACTTAGGAACTGTAGCAGAATTACTTAGGCATTTCACGCAGGATGCTTTTTCGATATCAAAGAAGAAAACGCAGCCATAGCGGGCTATGCGAGGCTTTCTGATGCAGATATCGGGAGAGCAGACAAGCGAAATGACTAAATTAATTCGCTACAGTTCCTTACATAAGCTTCACTCCGTTCCTGTCGAGCATCTCGCGGATAGCACTGTTCAATGAACGCTGAACCTGATGATAATCCGCCTCATTGCATTCGGCAATTATGGAGATGGTAAGTATATTTCCCGACATACCGGTAATACCCTTATAGAAAGGACCGGTAATGATCTCCGGGATACTTTCACCTATTCCCGGGAGCTCTTTTCTCAGCAGCTCCTCCACCTCGGTAAACGAATCATCGCTTGCGACGCGCAGCTCGAGCGGATACCAGGAATTCATACGGGTCATGTTCACGATATTGCTGACACGGCTGTTAGACAGGATAAGTATATTTCCCCCGCGTCCCTCCAGCTTGGTAGTCCGCACTCCGATCTCCAGAACCTTTCCCCTGAAGCCGCCTACCTCTATTATATCTCCGACCTGGTATTCGCCCTCAAACACAGAAGACAATCCGGCCATAATGTCCTTGATCAGATCCTGTGCTCCGAGTGATACCGCAAATGAGATAAGCCCCAGAGACGCAAGCAGCGCGTTTGGATTGAAGCCCAGATTCAGCAGCATCAGATATATGAAAAAGATCACGCTCGCGTATTTCACCAGACTCAGGAGCAGCCGTCCGATCGTCGCACCCTTGGTACCCAGAATATTGATACTCAGCGTTATGATAAAATTCAGAACAGTTGCGATGACAAAAATCTCGCTGCCCAGAATAAGGATATTGGTGAAAGAAAACAGATTCCATCCCTTGGACCATGTACCGCGCAACACATAAGAGATCATCGGACTGATCACATCCGAAGTATCCGTCAGGTAAAGCAGTCCGAGGCCGAGAAGGCATACCACAAGAGAAATATTCAATGCGTGATATGCCTCATGGATCGGAGCAAGAACCCCGTAATCCGAGGTATTGGTTCTCCACCTTACAGAAGGATCTATGGATATCTTATCCCGTCCGCTCTCATCCCTGATCGTATTTACGGACTTTAACTCCTCGCCGATGCCCGACCAGTACTCAAAGAAGCTTCCGTAGCCATGCATCATATACAGCACAAGCACCATTATCATCATAAAGTAGGTAGCCACGGTGCCAAGCGCGTATCCGATTATATGTTTACCTATCTCAGACTCCTCTGCCGCGTAATAGTACAAAACTCCGTCCATTTCCGCACATTCCCCGTAGTAATGCTTCCCGTTGAATTCAAAGGAATCGCGATATCCGCTGTTTAATGCCTTTTCCTCCAGTCCCAGCGCCGTCACGCTCTTACCTGCGAGTGAGGGGTCACTGGACGCAAGGATCATCCTGCTGTCGGGATCCACGGAAAATGCCTCCATCCCGTCATAAACGATCGAGGACATGATATATCCGGCATCCATGTCTGTATCGATGTAGATCATATCCTCAGGCACGGCCATCAATAATGCCCCATAATGGCCGGTAGCCTCAGGCTCTCCCATCCTTACGCCGATCATTACGCCACTGAATCCCGTCAGCTCATCCGTCATCAGACCATGAGTAATGGACGGTACACCGTTTAACAGCCTTCTGAAGTCGTAGGTTGAGGACGCAGGATCGGTACCGAGACTGATTCCCACATACCCCGAATTTGAGACCGTTTCATTTCCGTTCTCATCAAAAAGCATTATATATTCGGCTCCGAAATCGTCGCATTTGCCCTGCAGATACGCAGCGGTTGCTTTTTGGGGACTGACGGTCAGTTCGGCGGCGATCTCTGCAGCATAGTTCTCACATGTTTTTTTGCTCAGATCGATCAGATGCTCCGACTGGATCCTGCTCTCACTCAGACGTCTGGACAGCGTTGAAAAAGAGTCGTCCACCTGATGATATATGGTAAACAGTCTGGAGAGCGACATGAACAGAACCGTGACAAACAAAATGACTATACCGCCTACGGCAACGCCGTTGAGAAGCCGTCGGATCATTTTCCGGATGCCAAGGGCTTCCCTCTGCTCTTCATTCAAAGAATGTTCATAGATCAGTTTGTATGTAGAATAGATCCACACAAACAGCATGATCGCTATCATCAGAAAAACAAGTGAAATCACGATCGTCTGTTCCGACATCATCAATCCCATCTTTACAACAGGAATGAAATACGCATAGATCAGGCTCTCCCCAACTGCCGAATCGGTTTTTTTCTGCAGAATGACTATATAGGGAGTAATGCCGACAACTATTCCGTCGGAGTCCCGGGCGAGAGTCTCTGCATCCATCTCCTCAATCGTCCTGGCGTTTGCCAGCATGTTCTCATCAATCCCGTATTCCTCGGCAGTCTGGTATTCCGGCAGATCCTCAGAGGAGTACATGACCCGGTGATGTCCGGATCCATCGGGAGCTTCGGCGAATACCAACAGCTTTGAATTAAACGTTTCCTCAATTCCCCTCAAAGATGCTTTATAGTCATACAGATCATTTCCAATGGTTTCGCCGAGCCACAGTTCCTCGTCGATCGAATCGCTTACACTCTCCATTCCCATTATCCGCGATTCCATATCATATCTGAAGCTGATCTCATCCACTTCCCTAAAAACAATGAGCGTAAACACGACCGAAAGTACGATCAGAAGCGTTATGCCCCGTATTTTCTTATTTTTCAGCTCTTTCTGAGCCGTTTTCCTTTCTGTTTCCAATGTCACGCAAACTCTCCCGTATACAAGCCACAACATACTAATATTACTCAAAAAAGAGCAGGAAATCAATCCTGCTCTTCTCCGGTAATTGCCGCACATAATGTATAATGCGTAAAATTCTCAAAATATGAGATCACATCAGTTTAACTGGAAGAACGAAATAGCATCGCTCATGTCTTCGTTGATCTTCTTCATTTCCGTGGTGGAAACCTGTGTATCTTCGCATGCCTGGGTTACGGTCTGGCATGAAGCCGCAACCTCTTCTGCCGAAGCACCGAGCTCTTCTGAGATCGCACCCAGATCCGATGTGGCATTGGTAAGCTCGGTCTTTATATCATCCAGAGCACCAGCCATACGGCGAATCGTCTCGATCTCATTGATCGAAGCCTCTACGGAATCCGACAGCACATTGAATTTATCCTGTGCTTTTTCGATGTCTGACTGTTCCTTACTGATCACATCAAACACACGGTTAGATATCTCTACCGTACCGTGAGAAAGCACTACCACGTTTTCTATGATCTGCTTGATCTCCTTGGCAGATTCGGCAGAAGAATCGGCCAGACTCCTGATCTCATCGGCAACAACCGCAAATCCGCGTCCTGCCTCTCCCGCACGGGCTGCCTCTATCGAAGCATTCAGCGAAAGCAGGTTTGTCTGTGCGGCGATGGATTCAATTGCCTGCAGAGCGGACCCGATATCGGAGATGGCCGAATTGGTCTCGTTGATCTTGCTGCTGATCTCCTGCATGGCTGCTACCGATTCATTGGAGCCCTCGTAAACCGACTTCATGCACTCCGTAGCATCACTGTTTGCATTCTTTATGGTCTGAGAAGCATCATACAGGGTCTGTACGTTTTCATTGAGTTGTTCAACATCCAGACCGAGTTCAGCGGCTTTCTCAGCCATTGTCTGTGCATTCATCGCAACGCTCTGAGATGTCTCGGCTACCTCATGAACTGCCGTACTGATCTGGGTAATGGAATCAACATTGCTGCCTGTCATACCGTCCACACTGATGATGGAGCGGTTCAGCTCTCCGGCCGCAGCCTTAACTGACTGCATCGAGCCCCCGAGAGCATTCTTCAATGCATAGAAGGAGTGAATTATGCTGACGCTCTCCTTAATATGCGATGTTGCGGAGCAGTCTGCGGTAACATCTCCGGTACTTAGCCTGTCCAGCGACTCGGAGATCCGGATAAGAGGAACCGAAATAAGACGTTCTACAAGCATTGCTATAATGGTAAATGCAACTATACATATCAGGCAGATGATCACGGTGCTTATCATGATGATCTTAACACCCGAGAGCACACCATCCTCATCTGCGGTAAGTACTGCGATATACGCGCCATTGGCTCCGATATAATATCCGGCATATTTTACCTTTCCGCCGTAATTGTACTCTAATATGTCGGGATCGGGCATCTGACCGTTCTGAAGTCCGGCGACAAGCCCTGTAACAGCCTCGTTCTCTACGGGCTGACCTATTTTCTCCTCATTGGGATGATAGAGCATTGTACCTCCGGCATCCACGAAGTATATGTAAGCGCTTTCCAGATTGAGTGAATCCACATTGGATATCGACTCTGCAATACTCTGTACATAGAATCCGCCGCCGCAGAAGCCTATAGGCTTGCCGTTATCCATAATGGGAGTGTATATGGACATAATGTTCTGTCCCGAAGCGGGGCTGACCATAACGCCGGTATTAAATACCCCGCCGCTTGCAGACAGGATCGAATTCTGAAGAGAAGAAAGTCTGTCTCCCTCTCTCAACACCATACCTATTGCGGGAGCTGAGGGATGTGTAAGAACCTGCGAATTCCAGTCTGCCAGATACAGACCTTCCCAGCCCTCCAGCGATCCGAAGAAATCCAGCGTATACTGCTGTGCCAGAGCCTGCTTTTCCTGATTCGTGGGATCAAGAAGAGCCTCCTTGAGAACGGGCGCCGTCGCAAATCCCTTAAGAGTCTCATGGTTCTTACCGACCATGGCATCGAAATTGCTGCCGACATTGGTCACCACCTGAACAAGTGAATCGTGCGTATATGTCTTGATCTCCTTCTTACTCTGGTTGATAGTCGTTATGCCTATGACCAGCGAGGTTACGATCAATGGGAGCAGTGCAAACATGATAAGTGTGACACGCATATTCAGTTTTGCCGATTCACCCCCTGCACCCGTATTAGCTTTTGTTTTCCCATCAAGAGTTGCCATGATAATCCTCCAATCTAGTTATTCCCTTAAAAGGTTAATCGTTTTTATAGCGAAATTGATTATATCACATATTTTGTTTTTTAAACAACTCATTTGAGGTATAAGGGATAGCTTATTATGGTTAGGAACTTCTTATATTTACTTTGAAACAGCGGGCTTAAACTCTACTACCGTTGCATCCTCATACTCATCAAAATACTCACCCTCGTCGGTGAACAGCTCAAAAGTGGCCATATCAATGTGTACCTTATTCATATAATTATGACCGCCATAGAAAAGCTCATGATCCTTGCATGCAAGGGGAGTGGCGGTTCCGCCGCCGGCCACGCTGCCTAATTCTACGATATTGGCATTCAGACCATATCCGTATACAGTGGCTTCCGTGGCTGCCATCGTCCCGTCTCCGTTATCAAATACCTTGTCGGAGCCGGTTATCAGCAGAGCATCTCCGAATTCACTCATATCGGCATAGGCATAATAGTAATCCTCCGAAAGCATATCGATTATGGTATCAAAATCATTTACCTGCCAGGTAAGTGAATCGATTATTCCCGCCATACGGTCGGAAACCTCCATATTCATCTCTTCATCATCACCGTTATGACCGGTCAGTTCAAAAATGATCGCTCCGTCCATATAATCTCTGGCAACAGCTGTTTCATACATACCGGAGCCGCCTTCCTCCGGTTCCAGCATCGCCCAGTATCCCTTGACATAGCCCGCTCCCGGGAACGGACCGTCCGAATACTCGGTCTTGTCTCCCCAGCTCTCGCCCAGCTCTCTGATGGCTGCTTCGGCTTTGTTATCGACCGTATAGGTTACCGTGATCATATTGGTACCGGCCGACTCTCCCGTATATACGATAAATGTCTGAGGTCCTCCGGGCGTGATCTCAAATCTGGTTGCATCATATCTGATGCTCCAGCCGTTGGCATCATGGTAAACGCTGTTTTCGGGACCGTTGACGTAGTTCTCACCGCTGAATGTGTCGGGATCCTCATCATCAAGCCTTTCAAATATAAGCGGTCTTTTCGGCATATCCTCAAAATATCCGTAGATCAGACCATCCCTGACATCCGTGATCAACAGGGTACCCGCCGAATCCTCGTCGGAGCCTCCGAAGTGGAACACTACCCTGCCGTCCGTCTGCTCCATATCAAAAGCAAGTCCGATCCCGCCGTGCTCCCCATCCTCGGTACGTCCGTAGGTTTCCGAACCGAATATATAGAAATATGTTCTTGGAAGATTCTCCTCTCCGTCCGAATAATTTGTATATACACCCTTTGTAAAATACGGAGCCCCGGGAATTTCGGAGGAAGTCTCCGCGCTGTCTGCGGAAGCATCCTCCGGTGCCTCCGCGGCCGTATCCGTCGAGACATCTGCCGGTGCCTCCTCGTTCACAGTCTCCCGGGGCTGTGAAGCATCCGCCGCATCATTGTCTGCTTTCCCGCAGCCCGCAAGCATCATACCGGTCATGGCCGTGATGACCAGTGTCGAAATCATTCTCCGGATCATTTTTTTCTTCATAATTACTCTCCCCATTATCCTGACATTCCGTCGTCTCAAGTATGTTATCGGTAGTTTCGGACAAGCCTTTCTCTTTAGTGAAACGCTGATCAGAGCATTTCCGGCGTCAAAAGACAAACGGCAGTTCCGACCCACCTTTTTCACATTATCAGACAGGGAGCATATATTGTCAATTCCCACTGTGCCGTTTCGTGCTCAGACTTATCACGGCACAATTGATGAGTTTGAACAGGTAATGTATAATCAGAATGTGAGACATGCATCCGCCGATCCGGCGTGTGCATAAACATGTGAGGTGTGATGATGATATTTAATGACGGAGAAAGCGTCAAGCGGTTTGTGCTGATCGTTGAGGATGAGCTTATCAACCGTGAGATACTCGGGGCTATGCTCGAGGACAACTATCATATCCTGTATGCCGTCAACGGAGTAGAAGCTCTGGAAACACTTAAGGAAAACGGGAGTATGGTCTCGGTTGTCCTTCTCGACCTGATGATGCCGGAAATGAACGGCTTTGAAGTGATCGAAGCCATGAAGCAGGATGGTCAGCTGCGGCATATCCCGATAATAGTTCTCACATCCGAGGAAGACGCCGAGGTAAAGACTCTCAATCTCGGCGCATCCGATTTCATCAAAAAGCCATACAATTATCCCGACGTTATCAAAGCCAGGATAGCCCGTACCATCGAATTTTCCGAGGATCGTTATTTCATCGAGAGCAACGAAAGAGATCAGCTGACGGGACTCTACAACAAAACCTTCTTTTATAAATACGCTGAAATGATCGACAAATACCATCCCGATCTGAGAACGGATGCAGTGATCCTGAATGTGGAGCACTTTCATCTGGTCAACGAGATATACGGCCGCAGTTTCGGCGACCGTGTACTTGTGACAATCGCCGACAGTATAAGGGAATTCATCTCCGGTTCGGAGGGACTGGCCGGCAGAAGCGAGGCAGACAGTTTCTTTATATATATATCCCACAATGCTTCCTACGACGGACTCACGGAACTGATCCGGACCAGACTTGCAGACCTGTCACGTACTCTGCATATCAGAATACGCATCGGAGTATATCCCAAGGTCGAACATGAGCTTCCGATGGAAGAAAGATTCTCTGACGCCAGATTTGCGTGCAACACCCTCCGCGGCAATTATTTAAGATCGATCGCCTATTACGATATGTCACTTAGGGAGCATTCGATTTTTGAAGAGCATATGATCAGCGATATACACGAAGGACTGGAAAAGGAACAGTTCATTGTCGTCTACCAGCCCAAATACGATGTTTCCGGCAGCGATCCTCTTCTGTGCGGAATTGAGGCGTATGTACGATGGAACCACCCCACCTACGGAATGATACGTCCCAAAAGCTTTCTGAGTGTATTTGAGCAGAACGGCCTTATACATCTGCTGGATCATTATGTCATAGGCAAGGCGATCCGGCAGCTGGCAGCGTGGCATAAGGAAATAAACCTTTCGGTTCCGATGTCGGTAAACATCTCCCGTATCAATCTGTATGACAGTGATTTTGCCGATTTTCTGCGTGGGAACCTGTCCGAATGCGGATTGACAAGCGCCGATCTGATACTGGAGATCACCGAATCGGCATATTCGAGCGATACCAGACAGCTGATAGATGCTGTCGAAAGGCTTCGCCGGATAGGATTTAAGATAGAAATGGATGATTTCGGAAGCGGCTACTCTTCCCTTACATCCCTGACATCGATGCCGATAGATGTCCTCGGACTGGACGCGGGGTTCGTAACCTCCATCCACGAGGATGACAAAATACACCGTCTCGTCAACCTGATCAAGGATATAGCAGACTATATGGGAGTACCGGTAAATGCGGAGGGAGTGGAGCTTGCCACACAATATGACCTGTTGAAGGAGATAGGATGCAGATATATGCAGGGCTATTATTTCACCAAACCGCTTCCGGCAGACGAATTCCGGATCTATCTGGAAGATATGTGCTGAATCTCTACGGAAGGACTGATCTAATCTACCATGGAACGGAAAGGGTATGTCCGGAATTACATGGATGTATTAACGTGTCCGATGATATCCGATATCCTCCGGATACCCTTTTCAAGCGTCAGTATAAACACATTATCACCGACCCTGATCTCATCACGCCCTGTGGGGATCATCATCCTGTCATCTCTTGCTATCGCACAGATTATGGTACGTCCTCTCATCCGCAGCTGGGAGATCGGCATCCCGGTCACCTCGTTCTCCTCCGAGACAAAGAATTCCAGCATGGTAGCGTCTCCGTCCAGTATTTCATAAGCATTGCCGAAGCTGCTCTCCGCATCGAGCATGGCTCTGGCGTATTTGAGAATGTATTCGGCCGTAAGAATACTTGGGAATACGGCATTCTCCGGATTGATGCTGTGCAGGATATCGCTGTAATTGACCCTGTTAAGCTTTGTGATAGTCTTGGCGTGAGATACTCTCATCGCGAAATTAGTCAGCAGGACATTTTCCTCGTCTATACCCGTAAGAGCCGCAAAAGCTCCGACTCCGCCCAGGCCTTCCCTCAGCAGCAGTCTTTCGTCGGTTCCGTCTCCGTGAATTATGATCGCCCTGGGAATCTCGTCTCCCATCAGATCGCAGCGTCCGATATCGGATTCCACAATCTTGGTCCTGATCCCGCCATCGGTCAGTCTTTTGGCCAGATAGTAACCTACATTTCCGCTTCCTACAATGATGCAGCTCTTTATCGGATGCTCGTAGAGCTTTGATTTCTTAAAGAACGCGGACGCATCCTTGGGAGTAGCGGATATAGTCAGTTCATCCCCTGCCTTCAGCTCGGTCTCCTGTCCCGGGATAAAAACCTCTCCCTGCCTTCTGACAGCGCAGATCACAACATCACATTTCCACTTATTTCTGATCGTCCCAACCGTAATGCCTGCCAGCGGACTGTTATCTGCGACATTCATATGCAGCAGCTCGATACGCCCTCTGGTAAAGGTCTCAACCGTTACGGAATCCGGATATTGGAATTTACGGGCTATATCCGCTGCAGATATGTACTCGGGATTGATTATCAGCGCAAGTCCCAGCTCTCTGCGCAGATAACTGATCTCGGTATTGTAGACCGGGTTCCGGACCCGAGCAATGGTACGGCAGTATCTGTCGGACCTTTTGGCCATCACACAGCAAAGGAGATTCTGCTCATCCGAGTTCATGGTGGCTATCAGCAGATCCGTATGCTCTATCCCGGCCTTCAGAAGAACCTGATAGTTAAGACCGTCACCAACCACACCGAGAACATCCTGCTCATCGGTCAGCAGATCCACCTTTGACTTGTCCGTGTCGACCACAACTATACTGTGTTTGTCGTTAACCAAGGTCTCTGCCACGGTACATCCCACGTTGCCGCATCCCACAATAATAATATTCATAACATCTCCGTGAATAAATCCAGGTTCTCCGTGGAAACGATCATATTAGTGAAGCGCTGATCAAAGTGTTCCCCATACTCAGTAACCCTATATCATCATAATATCACTTGACTCAACTATCGGATAGACTTTTCAGGTTATATCAGCTAATATTATAAGTCAGGATAGTCATTTTATTATATAATTAAGTTATGGATCCTTACGTAGTAATATATGTCATAGGATGGGTACTGCAATTTGAAGCTGTGTTTCTGCTCGTTCCGGTTCTCGTAGGGCTTGGATACCGGGAGACACGCTTTGCCCTTCTTTATCTGGCTGTCGCGGCAGTCTGTCTTATCACGGGCACTGTTCTGAAGCTCTCCAAAAACAGAAAAAAAGAACTATACATCCGCGAAGGATTTGCTTCCGTGGCTCTTGCATGGGTCTTTCTGTCTATATTCGGTGCCATTCCGTTCGTCCTTACCGGAGAGATCCCATCATTTACAAATGCCCTGTTCGAAACAATATCGGGATTTACAAAAACCGGAGCCAGTATACTGTCCGAGGTCGAATCGCTATCGCATATCTCACTTTTCTGGCGTAGCTTTACTCACTGGCTCGGAGGCATGGGCGTATTTATGCTGATCCTCGCTGTACTGCCTATGCTGGGAGACCACAGCATCAATCTGATGCGTGCCGAAAGTGCCGGACCCTCCGTAGAAAAGCTGTTTCCAAAGGTACGGGATACCGCTCTGCTGACCTACAGTCTCTACGTCCTGCTCACGATCCTCGGCACCGTCTCACTTGTTATATCAGGACTTAATTTATTTGATTCCTCAACTCTGATGTTCGGAACCGTGGGAACCGGAGGCTTCAGCGTTTACAACGATTCAGTGGTATCACTGGCTCCTGCCCAGCAATGGATAATCGCTATATTTATGACATTGGGTGCGGTCAACTATACCGCATATTACTACCTGATACTCCGCCGATTCAGAGCTATACTGGATTTTGAGGAAATATGGGTTTATTTCGGGATGATCATAGTTGCCACCCTGCTTATCGCCGGTAATATACACGGATATTATCCTTCCGCCGGTGAAACCTTCAGACATTCCTATTTTATGGTAACATCGATAATGTCCACATCCGGCTTTGCCACAACGGACTTCAACAACTGGCCCGCTTTCTCCAAATCGATCATGCTGATCCTGATGCTGATCGGGGGATGTGCCGGATCCACTGCCGGCGGGTTCAAGATCAGCCGTCTGGTCATCCTTATCAAGGCTATCCGCAAGGAATTCCGAAGCCTTATACATCCCGAGGAACACAAAAAGATATATATCAATAAGGAAACGCTGTCAGCCGAAACTCTGCGTTCGGTCAATTCCTTTGCCGCACTTTATTTCGTTACACTTTTCATTTCCATTCTTCTGATAAGTATAGGAAACAATTTTGATTTCATGACACTCTTCTCATCCGCTTCAACCTGTATGAACTGCGTCGGCATCGCTTTTGAAAAGACAGGTTACGGATGTAATTTCGATATCTATTCGGGGTTTGCCAAATACGTACTGATGCTGGATATGATCGCAGGCAGATTGGAATTTTTTCCGCTGCTTGCCCTCTTCTTCCCCAGTTGCTGGCGGAAATACTGACTGTTAAGGAGCACAAAAATGTATGCAAAAGTATTGTTCTGTCTCATAGACTCTATAGCGATCCTGATAATAATACTCACGATCAGGGCCATCAGTCTGAATATCCGGGAGGAATACGGCAAATGGCTGGCTGCCGCACTCTATTCCGCCGTAGCCGCCATCCTGGCCAACATCATGATAGCGCTTTCGGCGAACGGATCCATGGCATATATATCATATTGCTTTTATTTCGCCGCAATAGACTGGATCATTTTCTTTCTCTTCGGTTTCTGCCTGTACTATACGGATCACAGGGATGCTCTGAACAGACTTCGTGCACCCGTTGCCTGTCTGATGGCATTGGATAATATCATCATCATGTCCTCCATCATGCTGAAAAACGTGTTTACCGTATATGCGACAACCGATGCCTCCGGAGCCACCTTTTATCAGACATCGTTCAACTATCCGTATTATCTGCATCTGGCCATCGATTATACGGCTGTTATCGCTGCACTCATCTTTATAATCCACGGCATACGCAAAAGCATAAGCATCTACAGGGTCAAATATGCCCTGATACTCGCGGTACTGATACTTGTTGTCGTTCTGAACATCATATATATGACATCCGGCCTTATGCTTGACATTTCCGTTGTATTCTACGCTTTAGCGGGATTACTGATCTTCTTCAGCATTAATGTGTTCGTACCCAGGAGTCTGCTGATAGTGGCCACCGGGCGTGCGGTGGACGAGATGAAAGAAGGACTGATGCTCTTTGATCTGAGCGAAAACTGTATCTATGTAAATTCCTTCGTCAAAAACAGATTCGGAGTCAGGCTGCCCGGATTTGATCTGCACTCTCAGCCGGTAGCAACCGTGATAAGCGAACTCAAAAAAAGCGGATCCGAATACGGTGAGTACGATTATGAACGTCAGTCGCCCGATTCTCCCATGGATACAGAACATTTCAACTTCAAATACGATGTGCTGACCGATGTGTGGGGCAACACCGTGGGTTCATATTGTCTGATCATGGACCGTACCGAGACCGAAGCATATCTCGCAGAGATCAAAAAGGCACGCGACGAAGCCGACACCGCAAACCGAGCCAAAACCGTGTTTCTGGCCAACATGTCACATGAGATACGCACACCTTTAAACTCGGTGCTCGGAATGAACGAAATGATCCTGAGGTCTGCCGAGGATCCAAAGCTTATCGAATATGCCGAAAACATCAAAACCTCCGGGGATACTCTGCTGTCCCTGATCAATGACATCCTGGATTTCTCCAAGATCGAGGCAGGTAAAATGGAAATAACAACCGAGGATTACGACCCTTATGAGCTTCTGAGGAACGCATATACATCCTTCCGCCAGCCCGCATCGGACAAAGGGCTGTATCTCCGTTTCGAGACCTCGGACATTATGCCATCCCGGCTTACCGGTGATTTCCGTCATATAAATGAAATAGTATCCAATTTAATATCAAACGCTATCAAATATACCCACAGTGGAGGAGTTACTGTGTCAATGCGTACCGTCAGCAGCGGAATACATACCGAGCTGCTGATCATTGTATCCGATACAGGCATAGGAATCTCCGAAGAAGACATTCAGTTCCTGTTCGACAGCTTCAAGAGGGTAAACGAAAGCCGTAACGCCTCCATCCAGGGGACAGGCCTCGGACTCGCCATTACCAAGGAACTGGTCGAAGCACTTGACGGAATCATAACCGTAGAATCCACCCCCGATAAGGGAAGCGTCTTCCATGTGAGTATACCCCAGTCGGTTGCGGATTACTCACCTATCGGTCCCCTCAATCTGGAATCACGCAAGAAGAAAGCAAAATATCAGGAAAGCTTCCATGCTCCCGATGCTCATATACTTGTAGTGGATGATTCGACCATGAACCTGAAGGTAATGAATGCATTGCTTAAGGCAACAGAGATGAAAGTGGACAACGCCTCAAGCGCCGATGAGGCTATAGAAATGTGCAAAATCTTAAAATACGATTTAATATTCCTGGATCATAGGATGCCCCTGAAGGATGGAATTGAGGTATTTAAAGAGATTTCTTCTGAAGGTATGAACACAAATACTCCGGTTATAATGCTGACCGCCAACGCACTGTCGGGTGCCGAGGATGAATATACGAAGCTCGGTTTTGCCGGATATCTGTCCAAACCCGTCAAAAGCAATATATTGGAGGAAGTGCTGTTAAGCATGCTGCCGCCGGATAAGATAATCGACCGTTGACAGCTACAAGGATACCGCCCATCGTAAAATTCGGAACAACCCGGGCGGATATCGGTACTTTACTCCACGTAATCAGCCATCTTTATCCTGAATATCCTTTCCAGAGACTGGTCTATCCTGCTCTCGGGTATGGTACCGTCCTGAACCGCTGCAAGTATCGCTTCGTAGGCCGCCTCAAAATCCTCCGGCATATAGAGGATATCTGCCCCGGCTGCATATGCATACAGAGCAGCTTCATCGGAGGTATAATACTCCGTAACCGCCGATTCGTTAAGCGGTCCCGTAATAACCACGCCGTCAAAACCCATATTTCCCCGCAGTACCGTACCTATCACATATTTGGATAAAGACGCAGGATATGCCTCCTCATCCGCGTTGATATAAGTAACATTGTTGGTCTGAATGATCTTAGCTCCCGATGCAACACCGGTGATATACGGGACGATCTCCGCTGAAATATCATCTGCCGAAAGTTCGGATTCCACGCGTCCCTTAGCCGTACTGTCCGTAATACTGCCCGTTCCGGGAAAATCCGTCATACAGGCGTTCACGGTCCCGGTCTGCAGTCCTTCGATCATTTTAGCCACCATTTCGTAAACCACCGCTTCATCCGAGCCATAGCTTTCATCGGCTGAAACGGATTTTTCATCCCGGGTAACCGAACCGTTGGGAGCAAGATTCAGATTTATACCGAAATACGACAGATAGCTCGACATGGTCACTCCGGCATTATTGGCGTTTGAAGAATCTCCGGTAGCGGCGATATCCGAAGGAGAATCAACGGCAGGTATATCGGCAAGACTGCTTCCGGCGAGCGTACTGTTCTTTCCGCCCGGCTCCTTTACTCCTATGAACAGCTCATATTTACTCATATTACGGGTGTTATTCAGCAACTCCGTGAACTGTCCTTCATCCTCTATATTCTTCCGGTCATATATAAGTCCGCCAACAGCATACTTGACCAGGGCATCTCTGGTTCCCTCTCCGGCTTTGGTAGCCGCACCGACTCCCGTCAGTGCCTCGGGAGTGATCATAAAAAGCTGGGCAACCTTATCCTCCACCGGCATCTGACTGATCGTGGATGTGACCATCTCATTAAGATAGTCATCCGCCGTCATTTCCTCTAACTGTTCCTCATATGCGGGATCTTCCTCGGGCTCGGGTTCGGATGTCTCCGGAGCCTGTACAACGATCTCCTCCTGCTGCTCAGCCGCTGCTTCGACAGCCGCCTCTTCTTCAGCCTTTTGGGCCTGATGCCCCTTGATAACCCGGGTAATAGCCCGAACGCCCATAAAAATTCCAAACCCAAGCAAAAGCAGCACAACCGCCAGCGAAACGTATGCAATGATCTGATTGCGGATCCTGCGTGCCCGCCTGATCTCCCGTTTCTCGGCTTCGATGGCTTCGGTGTCCTTCTGTTTTGGGGTGACCCTTTTGATCTCCTCTTCAACCTCCTCGGTAACAGTTTCCTCCTGAGCAGGTTCTTCCTCGTCCTCCGGTTCGTCAATCCTCTCAAGGCCACGTCCCTTGATGTCGTTTTCATCCAGCCTGGCAAAAATCTCCGGAGGGAAATTGAGCTCCTGTGTCTCCGACAGCGCTATCCTGGCGGTATCCCAGGGGGCGGTATCCTCCGGTTCTTCGAGACGCTCATCGGCTTCCTTTGCCGCCTCCGCGACCCGTTCTATATAATCCTTCGACTGATCGTTTCTCCCGGCCGATCTTTTTCTGTTTCTTCTCTTAGACATGATTAATCCTCAAACATCTCATTTAATGTACGCCACCCCAGTACTGCGCACTTAACCCTGGCCGGCATATGGGAAATGCTCTCAAGTATCCCGGCTTCCTCAAGTTCTTCCTTTTCCTCGTCCGTTATCCCGGATTTGATCATACGCATAAAGATATCAGACAGATGAAGCGCTTCCTCTTTGGTACGTCCTATGATCAGGTCCAGCATGATATCAGCCGACGCCTGTGATATAGCGCATCCGTCCCCCTCGTAAGCTCCGTCGGTTATCACGCCGTCCTCGACCTTAAGATTAAGCACAATGTCATCTCCGCACGAAGGATTGACCCCTTCAAGACTGAAATTGGCGTCCTTAAGGCTGTGCTTATGATAAGGATTCAGATTGTGTTCATTGATTATCTCATTATAAAAAGTGTCTGCCATCAGTTGATCCCCATCCTGTGCCGTACCTGTGAAAGCACCTTCACAAAGGTATCGACTTCATCTTTATTGTTGTAGAACGAAAAGCTGACTCTTGTACTGGACATTATCCCGAGATGTCTGTGCAGCGGCTGTGCACAGTGATGTCCTGCGCGCACCGCAATACCCGCATCACTCAGGATTGCCGTAACATCGTGAGGATGCACACCGTCAACCTTAAATGCTATTATACCATGATGCTCTTCGGATTTCTGTGACCCCAGTATACTTATTCCGGGGATCCTGCACATTTCGTCAAAGCAGTAGCGTGTAAGACCGCTTTCTCTCTCGGCGATCAGATCCATTCCGTAGCCTTCCATATACTCCATTGCAGCCAGCAGACCTGCCGCGCCGGCCGCATTGACCGTACCTGCCTCAAATTTGTGCGGTACTTCGGCGAAAACCGTTCTATCCCTGGTCACGCTCTCGATCATCTCTCCGCCATAGAGAAAAGGAGGCATCTCATCCAAAAGACCGTATCTGCCATACAAAACGCCTATTCCCATGGGCGCGTACATTTTGTGACCGGAAAATGCAAAGAAATCCACATCCAGAGCCCGGACATCAACACTCATATGCGGTACGGACTGCGCCCCGTCACAGACAAGCACCGCACCCGCGGCATGAGCTTTGGCCGCGATGGCTGCAATGTCATTGATGCGGCCAAGAACATTTGAAACCTGGGTTACGGCAACCAGCACGGTCCTGTCCGTGATCAGCCTGTCCAGTTCATCCGGATCCAGAGTCCCATCGGGTTCGCAGTCCCAGTATATGACCCTGGCACCGGTCATATCAGCAACGTTCTTCCACGGAAGGAAGTTGGAATGATGTTCCGCGATGCTGACTATTATCTCATCGCCGGATTTAATATTATGTAAACCATAACTGTAAGCCACCAGATTTATACTCTCGGTGGCATTACGTGTAAATATTATCTCCTCAGGGCGGGAAGCATTTACAAAAGAAGCCGCCTTTGCCCTGGCCTTTTCGTAGATTTCGGTAGCCGCCAGGCTCAGATCGTACAGTCCGCGCATCGGGTTGGCATTTCGTGAGGTATAAAAATCCGCCTCCGCGTCTATCACGCACCGGGGCTTCTGCGTAGTGGCGGCATTATCCAGATATATGGTCTTGTCACGCATAAGGAGCGGAAACTCTCCGCGGATCCTGTTGTCGATGTCAGTCATCTGCTTTCTTACCGTCCCCCATAATTTCATCGATCCTGTCAAGGGTCTCCTTGTCATCTATAAGTCCGGCTACCCTGTCAATCTTGGCACGGGCCATCATATGATATATCGCGTCTCTGTCAAGTGAACGGGATGCGAGATAAAAAACAAGATTATCGTCGGGACGTCCGATACTGGCCCCGTGACTGCCCTCCACGTCCTCTTCGTCACAGAGGATAAGAGGAACGGTCCTGTTGACCACTCCCTCGTCCATCAGAAGCACATCCTCCATTTCGCTTCCTCTCGACTGACTGCATCCCTTATGAAAGTCTATCGTACCACGGAATATTTTGGAAGTGTTTTCAGACATAACACCCGATATATTAATATCACTTTCGCTCCTCTTTCCGGTATGATCCGCAATATAATTCATATCCAGTTGGTGTTCTCCCTGAAGATAATATGCAATATCGCATGTATAGGAGCTTCTGTCTCCTCTCAGGCCGCAGAAATCTCCCATGAAGGTTTTTCCGCCACCGAGAACTATCTGGATCCGTCTGAAATGACCCCCGTCCGCACATTTTCCTCCGCAATCGTTATAAAATTCCGAATCCTCAGGCAGATCCTGGATCTGAACAAGAGTCAGCCTTGAATTTACTCCGATATCATAGGTATTTGAAACCGCAGCCTTTAATATGCCTGCGTTTGCATTATCACGGGTGCTGATGAACTGTATGACCGTCAGCTCGGAATCGTCACCGAGTACAAATTCATTTTTGTTTACAAAGCCGTCCGTACTCTGTGCAGATGAGTCACCGCCCGGCGTGGAATCTGTCTCAAATATTATATTTTGATATAATTTCTTAGCACTGTTATCTCCCGGTTTCACACTATACACCGTGGTTTCTATATCTGACAGCGCCCCGGCAAATTCCTCTCCAAGCCCGGTTTTAACCATTGCTCCATCTCCTGAGGAACTCCCGGTAGCCTTTGTCACCCCGTCAGGTAACCGTTCCTCGCAGCTTCCGGTTTTGCTGCCCGCTGTATATTGTATTTCTGTCCCATTGACCTTCATCCATCTCCAGGTAGGGGCAGGCAAGCGATTTATCTTCATTATCCGATACTTCCTTTCATCTCGATGCTGATCAGGTTATTCATTTCCACTGCATATTCCAGAGGAAGCTCCTTACTTACGTTATCCGCAAAGCCTCTGACTATCAATGCCCTGGCATCTTCTTCGCTTAAGCCTCTGCTCATCAGATACAGTACCGTATCATCACTGATCCTGCCGATTCGGGCTTCGTGCCCCACATCGGCGTCTGCGGTACGTACATCCATGGCCGGTATTGTGTCCGACCTGGATATATCATCAACCATAAGTGACTCACAGGACACTGCAGATTTCGCTCCTTTTGCATTGGAGCCTATCACGACGGCGCTTCTGAAGGTATTGATGCCTCCGCCCTTACTGATGGACCTGGTATTGACATAAGAGGATGTATCGGGTGCATTGTGTACTATCTTGGTACCCGTATCAAGGTCCTGACCTTCTCCCGCGAAGGTCACTCCGGTGAATTCCGATCTGGCTCCGCGTCCATTCAGCACGCTCATAGGATACAGATATGAAACATGCGATCCGAAGGAACCCGAAACCCATTCGATCTTGCCGTTTTCTTCAACCAGCGCTCTCTTGGTATTCAGATTATACATATTCTTGGACCAGTTTTCGATCGTTGAATATCTGAGTGAGGCGCCCTTTCTGATATATAATTCAACGCATCCCGCATGAAGATTTGCCACATTATACTTCGGAGCGGAACACCCTTCTATAAAGTGCAGGTAAGCATCCTCCTCCACTATTATCAGGGTATGCTCAAACTGACCGGCTCCTTTTGCATTCAGTCTGAAATATGACTGAAGCGGTATGTCCAGATGTACCCCCTTGGGAACATATACAAACGAGCCTCCCGACCATACTGCTCCGTGAAGCGCTGCAAATTTATGATCCGAGGGAGGAACAAGCTTCATAAAATGTTCCCGGATCATGTCAGCGTACTCTCCGTGAAGAGCACTTTCTATATCCGTGTAGATAACTCCCTGAGCCGCAACCTCCTCGCGGACATTATGATAGACCAGCTCGGAATCGTACTGTGCTCCCACGCCGGCCAGTGATTTACGTTCCGCTTCGGGAATACCCAGCCTGTCAAATGTAGTCTTTATATCATCCGGGACATTCTCCCAGCTGGTATGCATTCTCTCTGTATTAGGCCTTACATATGTCACTATATTGTCCATATCGAGACCCTCTATCGACGGACCCCAATCGGGAACCTCCGTCTCACGGTATGTTTGGAGGGACTGCAGCCTGAACTCGCGCATCCACTCGGGATCGCCCTTCTCCTCGGAGATCTGAAGTACTATATCCTCCGTCAGTCCTTCCTCAACCTTATACGCATCCTTATCCTCAAAACGGAAATCATAAAGGCTGCGATCGATATCTTCTACTTGTGTCTTTTCTTTCATGTCTGCTCTCTCTTAGTCATCCGGGAACGTTTTCCATGGTTACAGCGGCCCGTTCCTACCTGTTTTTCTGTTTTACGGCACAATCTTCATTCTTGCAGTCCTCACATTTGATGAACCGCTCAAATCCCTGATCGTTGATCTCATCCACCAGTGAAGCGTCTCCGTCATTAACTATGCATCCGTCCACCAGCACATGTGTCCTGTCCACATCCAGCGCCTCAAGTATCCTCGTACTGTGTGTGATTATTATCAGCGCTCCGCCGATCTGCTTCTTATACTCTTCAACACCTCTGGACACAATATGTACAGCATCCACATCCAGACCGGAATCGGTCTCATCAAGTATCGCAAGATCGGGCTTAAGCATCAGAAGCTGAAGTATCTCGGCTTTCTTTTTTTCTCCGCCGGAAAACCCGACGTTCAGATCCCTGTCGGCATAGGAAACATCCATGTTGAGCAGAGACATCGTTGCTTCAAGCTGTTTCCTGAAATCCCATAGTCTGATCCTTTCACCGGTCTTTTGCTCCAGTGCGGTACGGATAAAGTTGCCGAGTGTGATCCCCGGGACCTCCACCGGGTTCTGGAATGAAAGGAAAAGTCCCATCTTTGCTATCTCATCGGTGGGAGCCCCGGTGATATCCTTATCCTTAAAAAGGATGCTTCCTCCGGTCTTGGTATATCTGGGATCGCCGATGATACACGCTCCCAGGGTGGACTTGCCCGCGCCGTTGGGGCCCATGATAACATGAACCTCTCCGGGATCTACCGACAGATTAACCCCGTTAAGGATCTCCTTCTCTTCAACGCTGGCCTTAAGATCTTTGATTTCCAATAAGTGTGACATTTTGTGTAGTTCCTTTCTGAATATTCAACTCAGACATGCAATGGGAGCATAATTCTCCCGTACCCTCGGGATCATGTCCATTGCATACCGAATAATTACCGCCTGTAATGTTCAATGTTCTGCCGTTGATCAGCATATCCGCCAGCTTGCTGCGGGCGTTATCGTATATCTGCGTAACCGTTGTCCTGGATACGCCCATATGACGGGCGCATTGTTCCTGAGTGAGCCCGACCAGATCTATAAGTCTGATGGTCTCATATTCGTCGCAGGACAGATCTATCTTTTCATCATTCTTTTTTTCAACGGGAGCAAAAGCTTTGTATCTGGGCTCCGTACAAATTTTTCTGTTTCTCTGCGGTCTTGGCATATTACACCTGCGTGAAATGTTTTTGACATATGTCAATAATGATTATAACATCTATATAGATATATGCAAGTATTTTTTGAAAAATGAGATAGCCGTATTCTGGGGAAAAACGAGATAGCCGGGCAGCATACAACAGGATTGATGTCAGTAAAGAAGAAGTAGCGGGCATCGATTCTTAACTGATCGACACCCGCTACTTAAAATGATTATCCAATGGACTGTCCTCCATCATCTGATCCTGTACCCTCTCGCATGATTTTGATATTCAGATATCTGTGGCGGCTTATTATTTAAGCTTCTCTCTCCACTTTTAATTATGCACTCGATACTTTTTGGATGATTAATGTTCCATATTCAGTTGATATATGTTATATACCCATTGGACTGTACCTCTCCTCGAGTATTTGTTTTCGGTTACTGTTGATTGTTTCTCGTCCTTACTGCGAGGTTCCTGTTTACTGTTACTCTCTGACCTTTCTGTCAGGTATTGTCTTTCTTTTTGTTTGCTCTCTGTTTGTTTATGAGTTAATTATATCAGTTTAAAATAAATTGTCAACACCTTTTTGAAAATATTTTTAAATTTTCTGACATTTGGTGAAAAACAGTATATCTGCGCGTTATTTACAGGTTTGCCATAACGAAGATATCATAAATTGCCTTGATCGCAGTTTCGAAATCCTGGTTCTGCACACCTATGATGATATTCAGCTCGGATGAACCCTGATCGATCATTTTTACATTTACGTTTGAATGGGCCAGTGCGGAGAATATCCGTCCGGCAGTACCTCTGGTCGACTTCATGCCGCGTCCCACTACCGCTATCAGAGCCAGATCGGACTCTATCTCTATGGAATCCGGCTCGGCGAGTCTGTGGATCGCGCTTACCACCTTCTGCTCCTTGTCCATGAAATGATCCTGGTGAACAAATACGGTCATCGTATCGATTCCGGAGGGTACGTGTTCAAAGGAGATACCGTAATCCTCGAACGCCTGCAGGACCTTTCTGCCGAAGCCTATCTCGGAGTTCATAAGTTCCTTTTCTATATTTACCGAGCAGAATCCCTTCTTGCCTGCTATACCCGTGATCGTAAATCTGGGCTTCTGGGCCGTACTCTCCACTATCCATGTGCCCTTGTCCTCGGGCGCGTTGGTATTGCGGATATTGATCGGGATGCCTTCCTTACGAACAGGGAATATGGCCTCCTCATGCAGAACGCTGGCCCCCATATATGCAAGCTCTCTCAGTTCCTTATACGTTATGGTATCTATCGTCTCGGGGTTGTCTATGATCCGCGGATCGGCCACCATAAAACCGGAAACATCGGTCCAGTTCTCGTATACCTCGGCTTTGATGGCTCCCGCAACTATCGAGCCGGTTATATCGGACCCGCCGCGCGAGAAGGTCTTGACCCTGCCATCGGCAAATGCACCGTAGAAGCCGGGGATAACGGCGCCATCAAGTCCCTCAAGTCTCTTGCGCATCAGTTTTTCGGTGACTCTGGCATCATACAGCCCGTCATCATCGAACCTGATCACCTCTGCAGCATCTATGAATTCTCTGTTCAGATATGCGGCCATTATACGACCGTTTAGGTATTCCCCCCTGGAAGCCGCATAATCCTTACCTGCCTTGACCTTGAAATTCTCCGCTATCTTCTTGAACTCATAATCAAGGGAGATCTCAAGTCCCAGTCCGTATATTATCTCGTCATATCTCGTCTTTATCGCCTTGAGCGCATCATTAAACGGCTGATCGTTTGCGGCAAGCTCATAGGCCTGATAAAGCATATCGGTCACCTTGGTATCGGAACTGTCTCTTTTTCCCGGTGCCGACGGAACCACAAATCTCCTGGCCTCCTCCATATTGATGATGGCGCAGGCCTTCTTGAACTGTTCTGCGCTGGCCAGCGAGCTGCCTCCGAATTTTACTACCTTGATCATTTTTCATACTCCTCATTTATAGTTTATTTTCCGATCGTCATTTTTGATAAGGACCGGTTGATCCGACTGTTGTAAAAAGGATCAGAAAGTGCGGATACGCGAGATCACACCACCCACTTTGCCGCAGGCTGCATCGAAATCGGCATTACTCATAACACCCGTTATAAAAGCGTATTCTCCGCTGATCCCCGCATCGACTGCCTTCACCTCGCCGAATACGGCATCCGCATCATTTTTCTTATCAGCAGATACCCTGACAAAGAAACGGCACTTGTATTCGTCAATGCCGGTAAGCCTGACATCCTGCTCATTCCACACACAGGCAACGGTCTTGCCGGGATGTCTTGCGCAGTCCACCACATCGGACACTACGGCACTGGCCGTCGGCAGTTTGCCGGCTCCTCGACCGTAATACATAGTGTCTCCCAGCGTATTTCCGCTTACAAATACAGCATTATATACATCTTTCACCATATATAACGGATGTGACGATTCGATCATGAACGGAGCGACCATGGCAAAGAAGCCGTCGTCGGTCTCACGGCTGAGCGCGAGCGGTTTGATCGACATACCCAATGCGTGAGCGTATTTGAAGTCCTCGGGAGTGATCCCTGTTATGCCCTCCATATATATATCTTCATATCTGACATTGGAGCCGCACATCAGTGATGAAAGGATAGCGATCTTGCGCGCGGCGTCATGTCCCTCCACATCCGCCTCGGGATTACGTTCCGCATACCCGAGTCTCTGGGCCTCCTTGAGTATATCCTCAAATCCGACTCCGTCCTCATCCATATGGGTCAGGATATAATTGGTAGTACCGTTCAGAATACCGGTAATGGACTGGATATGTTCCGCCGTCAGGGCTTTGTTGAGCGGTCTTATGATCGGTATACCACCGCCCACGCTGGCCTCGAAAAGATAGCTGCATCCATTGCTTTCGGCCAATTTGATAAGCCCGGGACCATGAGCCGCCACAAGCTCCTTGTTGGAGGTACACACACTTATTCCCTTCTCAAGAGCCTTTTTGGTAAATGTATATGCGGGTTCCATACCTCCCATTGTTTCACAGATAACACTGATATCCGGATCCGCAAAGATGATCTCGATATCATGAACTACCTGAGCTTCGTGAGGATCTCCAGGGAAATCTCTGAGATCCAGGATATATTTAACCCGGATATCCTCTCCCAGTCTGGATGAGATCTCGGTGGAATTGGTATCTATGACCTCCACAACACCGCTTCCTACCGTTCCGTAACCTAATACCGCTATATTTATCATAACTGCTCCCTTCTTAAGCTCCCTGTCGGGAATAAATATTTCTTATGTTTAAAGCCGTGTTTCCGCTCACTCGCCGGCTACAAGCCTGACATGATGTACACCGTGTATCGCTCTGAGCTCGTCCATCAGATCTCCTATATCGCCCGTGGTGGGCAAAACCCTTATGCTCAGAGAAATAGTGGCGATGCCCGCTATCGGCAGGCTCTGATGGATAGTCAGTATATTGGCACCGCAATCGGCAATCTGTCTGAGAACCTCGCTGAGCCTCCCCGGTTCATCATCCATCTGAGCAGTCAGATTGATGGTGGTACCCTCGGCCGAATCGTGGAATTCAAAAATGTCATCCTTATATTTATAGAACGATGACCTGCTCAACCCCATCCTGTCCACCGCCGCTGCCACCGAAGGCTCCCTGCCGGTCTCGATGAGGTGTTTGGCTTCGACCACCTTCAGCATTACATCGGGAACCGATCTGCCGCGCAGAACATAATATTTCGATTTTTGCTGCATCTTATCCATTTACTGTTCACCACAAACGGACAAATGACCGCGAATGTGTTTATTTGGCGGACAATTGTGCGTCACCGAGGGATAGTATATCACACTCGGCATTTTGTGGCAAGCACGGTTTACTTTTTTATGCAAAAATGCCATATTTATATCGGAAAAACAACAATAGCATTGAAAAAGTTTGAAGTTCAAGGTATCATTATGCTGTTATGGAAAAATCAGAATAATTATTTGTTATCTGACAGGTATTACATCCTGTTAAATCGGAGGGAGCTATGAGTGATTATATTTTATCCTGCTGTTCAACTGCCGATGTAGAGCAGAGTTTTTATGATTCCAGAGACATCAGGTTTCTCTGTTTCCACTTTTTCCTGGACGGAGTTGACTATCCCGATGACCTCGGCAAATCGATCTCTTTTGACAAATTCTACAACGCAATGGCCAATGGCGCCGACACACGCACATCACAGCCCAATGTGGATGAGTTTACCAACTACTTCACTCCCATGCTCGAGGAAGGCAAGGATATCCTTCACCTTTCACTCAGCTCCGGTATCTCCGGAGTAGTTAACGCGGCCCGCATCGCAGCAGAGGAACTAAGCGAAAAATATCCGGACCGCAAGATATATATAGTTGATTCCCTTGCAGCTTCTGCAGGTTTCGGACTGCTCATGGACAAGCTGGCCGACTTAAGGGACGCCGGTCAGTCCATCGACGAGGTACGTAATTTCGCCGAAAACAACAAAAAGAAGCTTAACCACTGGTTCTTCACCTCGGATCTGACCTATCTTGTAAGAGGCGGACGTGTTTCCAAAACTGCCGGCTTCTTCGGAAGCGCTCTGAATATATGTCCTCTGTTGAATGTGGATTATGAGGGCAAACTGATAGCACGCGAGAAGATCCGCACCAAAAAGAAGGTCATCGAGGCCTGTGAGAAAAAGATGGAGGAGCTGGCTGAGAACGGTCTTGATTATAACGGCAAGGTATTTATCTCAAATGCTCATTGCTACGAGGACGCCAGAGCTCTCGCCGATATCATAGAATCAAGATTTCCCAAACTGGCCGCACCGGTACAGATCACTTCCATCGGAACCACCATAGGTTCTCATACCGGTCCGGGCACTGTTGCTCTTTTCTTCTGGGGAGAAGAAAGATATAACTGATATGTATCACATAATCATCAATCCTGCTTCCAGATCCGGCAAAAGCCGGAAACTCTGGGAACAGATAGAACCCGTTTTAAAAGAAAAAAATATAAAATATCGTGTGATATTTTCTGAGTATCCGGGACACATCATCAAAATAGTGTCCAGACTTACCGATCCTCTTGAGAAATACGGTCACATCAACCTGATCGTCGTAGGCGGTGACGGTACTATGAACGAGGTACTGCAGGGGATCAGGGATTTCGACGCCATAAGCATCGGTTATATTCCCACAGGGTCAAGCAACGATCTGGCCCGTGCACTCAAATATCCCAAAAAAACTCTTAAGCAGCTTGATAATATTCTGGGATGTACCGCTCCCACTCTTCTGGACATCGGACAGGTCACATATCTGGACGCAGTCGACGACAACGGAGAACCTGTTACGATCACCCGCAGATTTGATGTAAGCTGCGGTATAGGCTTTGACGCCGCTGTCTGTGAGGAGGCAATGCATACCGACGGCACCAAGGGGATCCTGAACAGGATCGGACTCGGTAAACTGACCTATATCACCATAGCGCTCAAAAACCTTCTGGCCGAAACAGGTGTCAGGGTCTCATACACCGCAGACAACAATGAACCGGTCAGACTTCCGCGCTTTCTCTTTATCGCAGTAATGCAGAATAAATACGAGGGCGGAGGCTTTATGTTCTGTCCCGATGCCGATCCCACCGACGGATTGCTGGATCTGTGTGTCGTAAGTATCAGACACAAGATCAAATTCCTGGTGGCATTTCCCTTTGCCTACAAAGGAAAGCATGTACTCTTCAGGGGCATAACCTGTACCCGTGCCAAAAAGGTTCGGATACGTACCACAGGTGAGCTGTGGGTTCATACCGATGGCGAGGTACACAGAAAAAGCAGGGACTTCACTGTGGAAACCCTGCCCGAGAAGCTTCAGATGCTTATGTAATCTGCCGCCGTCCTCTAATGCCGGTTGCCGTTTGTTCTGCCACTTATTCCGCGGAGGTTTCAGACTCTGCCGTGAATTCGATCGCCGTATGTTTACCAGGTATACCACGGAGATTTACCTGAGACGATGCGCCTCATAGTGCCGTCTGAGCATAAGCGCATCCTTAAATCTGTCAAATCTCTTGCGAACAGGTCCCTCCAGTACCTCTATCCCTACTGTGGTGGACATTATATTGATCATATCATCATCGATCTTCTGCTCCATTTCCGTAAGAATCTCTACCCTCTCCTCGTATGTATCCGCATCAAGGAAGCGTTCCACATCCGGATCCAGGTTAAAACCTGCATCAGAGCCCTCACTGCCTCCGATGGGTGCGTCTGCCGCGGGAAGCCCGCTGTCCGGTGTGATACGACCGTCCGGTGCTTCATGGCTGACGGCTGACGAATCTGCGGTATTCGATCCCTTGTCCGGTGCTTCGCAGCCGACGATGGATGTGTCCGCGGTATTCGATACGCTGTCCTCTGCTTCACGGCTGACGGTGATCCTCTCGAAACGGTAGTGCTGTCCGGCATCGGGATATTTGGTGCGGTCTACCGGCTCCATAAACATATCCAGAGGTCTGACATAAACTCCGTAATCTCCGTACAGAGCCTGATATACAACCATCTCCTCTCCCGTTTCGGAATGTCTGGCTGTGCATAACACTTGATATGTATTCCCCTTAAAATGTCTGAAAAGCTCCATTGGCTGCGGTTTAGGGCGATCACTCATGAGACAACTCCTTCTGATCTGTTTTTTATCTAATCCTATTCCCATTACACGGACGTAATAGGGAATGTTCAGGAGTGCATGGATGCACTCCTATTCCCAATGTACCATCATTTCTAATAATTTAAAAGAATAAATCCTTTATTTAGTTATGTAAACTATATTTACGCATTGAAAAAGACGAAGCCAGGAAACCCGTTTAATCAACTGTTCCCCTATTGCTTCGCCATTTTCATATGATACAGACCTGCGAGGTTGGTCCGGTATCCGATATATCTGTCCATTATCGGATCGGCAGAGGGCGCTTTGTGCCGCGCGGGAAGCGCTTTAACAACGTTTACCTATAATCGATCCGGTTGTGAACCTTTCTGTCAGAACATCTGATAAATGCATATAAAATGACAGATGCTTCCTCCAAGTACAAACAGATGAAAGATCTCGTGTGATCCCCACAGGGAATCCCTTGAATTAAAATCTATAAGCTTCAATGCATATATGACTCCCCCGATCGTGTAGATAACACCTCCCGCATAGAGCCAGACCAGTGTACGCATGCTCACACTGTTTATCAGAACAGGCATTGCAAAGACGACGGACCAGCCCATGGCGATATAGATCGTAGAGGAAAGCCATTTAGGACAGGTTACCCAGAACAGCTTAAACATGACTCCGGCGAAAGCAAGCATCCAGATCACGACAAGCAATGTCCTCCCCCGCTCCTTCATGGCACAAACACAGACAGGAGTATATGTACCCGCGATCAGAACGGATATCATGGTATGGTCAAATCTCTTCAATGCCATGCCTTTACTGCCCTGCAGTCTGAATCCGTGATAAGAGGCACTCGCACTGTAGAGCAGGATCATGCTGATCATAAAAACCGAAAGTGCCGCCATGTCCCCGGCTCCTGCTCCGCCTGTCCACGCATGAGCCAGCAGCAGCGGCGTGCATATCAGTGCGGCTACAGCCCCCGCCAGATGCGTTAAGCAGCTGACGGGGTCCTTCAATCCGGATAACGTCCTGCCTGCGTTCAGCTTCCTGATCGCGACATCACCTAATTCGGAGAGATCTGTATTCACGCTTTCCATATCGGTGATTTGAGATGTAGTAATATTAACCATAAGTCAAGTACCTCATATCTTTTAATCGGTTTTTGAATAACTCTTTATCCGTATTTTATGTAGTTTGAAAATCTTTGTCAAGGGTTTTTTAAAAACTCATCACGCATTTTTTATTGTCTCACAATAGGATGTTATGTTATTATTGAGATGACAGTAAACTGTTGATCAGAAAGGACGCGATATGAACGAAGCCGTATCAGAATTAAATAACGTATGCAATACTTTCAGACTGCCCGCATATCAGGAAATCCCCAATGTAGGGCTCTTCCTGGAGCAGGTCTCGAAATACATAAACGAAATACTCTCCCCCCTGGAGGAGCCCGGACTTACCGGATCGATGATCAGCAATTATGTCAAAAAAAAGATCATCGACAATCCGGTAAAAAAGCAGTACGGCAGGGATCAGATCGCATATCTGATCTATATCGCACTTGCCAAGAATGTGCTCTCTCTCGAGGATATCTCAGCTATGATCAATCTGCAGCGTTCCGAATGCGAGACAGAGAAGGCATATGAATATTTCCGTGATGAGTTTCCGAAGATCCTGAGAACTGTTTTTGATGAGGAAGATGTACAGACAGGTGCTCAGGACACCATTTTGAAGAAGCTTTCGGTCAATATCTCCGTCACCATCGCTCACAAAATATATCTGGATATGATATTCAAGAGCATGAAGGAGAACAACGGAAAGGAGCAGTTTACATAACAAGAAGTAGAGAACCGTCCCCGCATCTCGTCTCCTATCCATCAACAAAACGGATCCCTATCCATCGGATATGGGATCCGTTATTTTTTCAATATCAAACATCATTATTGACGTTCTTCGTCGGAATTGATCAGTCTTTCCGGGCTACGGCGAGGCTATCTGACGTAGCTATCGGGAAAGCAGACAAGTCAAATGACTAAGTTAATTCGCTACAGTTCCTTAGATAAGAGGGTATTTAGCGGTAAGCTTCTCGATAATAGCACGTGCCCTGGGAATACCGGTCTCTCCTTCTTTTACTACCAGGCTTATCGCCTCTGCTACCTGATCAAAGTCATCGGTCTTTAAGCCACGGGAGGTGGCTGCGGGCGTACCGAGCCTGATACCGCTGGTCACAAAAGGCTTCTGAGGATCATTGGGTATCGTATTCTTATTGGCGGTGATATGAGCCTCATCAAGCTGCTTCTCCACAACCTTGCCTGTAAGCTCATAGGGAGTCAGATCCATCAGCATCAGATGGTTATCCGTGCCACCCGATACGATCTTGATATCCCTGCTCATCAGTCCGTTGCAAAGAGCCTGAGCGTTATCAACGATATTCTGAGCATAAACCTTGAACAAAGGATCCAGAGCCTCCTTAAAGCATACAGCCTTGGCTGCTATCACATGCATCAGAGGACCTCCCTGTATGCCCGGGAATATTGCCTTGTTGAAGTTATACTTTGCGTTTACTTCCTCGCTGGAGAGGATCAGGCCTCCCCTGGGACCTCTGAGGGTCTTGTGAGTAGTCGTTGTGGTCACATGAGCGTAAGGGATCGGTGAAGGATGAAGCCCTGTGGCAACGAGTCCGGCGATATGTGCGATATCAACCATCAATACTGCCCCCACCTCGTCGGCGATCTCTCTGAATCTCTTGAAATCTATGGTCCTGCAGTACGCGGAAGCACCTGCCACTATCAGCTTGGGCTTGCATTCCAGCGCAATACGTCTGACTTCATCATAATCGATGAATCCCTCGTCATTTACTCCGTAAGGAACGCAGTTGAAGTATTTACCCGAAAAATTGACCGGTGAACCGTGTGAAAGGTGTCCGCCATGATCCAGGTTCATACCCATGAAGGTATCACCGGGCTCCATGATCGCAAAGAATACGGCCATATTTGCCTGGGCACCTGAATGAGGCTGTACGTTGGCATATTCGGCGCCAAAAAGCTTCTTTGCACGTTCCCTGGCCAGATCCTCTACAACGTCTACACATTCACATCCGCCGTAATAACGTTTGCCGGGATAGCCTTCCGCATACTTGTTGGTAAGCGGAGATCCCATTGCAGCCATAACAGCCTTGCTTACCCAGTTCTCGCTGGCGATCAGCTCGATATGACTGTTCTGACGCTCCTGCTCAGCTACGATCGCATCTGCGATCTCAGGATCAATGTTCCTTACTTCATCCAATGAATACATCTCTTTCTCTCCTCATAAACGGTTAAACTTACTTCTGAACAGTGGCTCCGGCAACTGCGATCTCAAGTGCCTTCTGCTGTATTGCCTGCTGAAGAACAAAAGGCTCACCGGAGGTCTCTACCTGTGTATCATAATAGGTCTCATCATTGCCCTCAGATGTCAGGTAAGCCTTATAATACGCTGCATCGGCTACGGCACCCTCTTTCTCAACTATAGCCTGATAGATCATGTTCTCCTTGGCTGTATCCTTAGCCTGATCCGTCAGATCATTGAAATATTCGGTCATGGTAGTGCCGGTATAGTCCTCAAATGACTCATATACGGAGTATCCGTAATAAGACTGATACATCTGATTCATGTATTCGTAGGACTGCTCATCATCGTATCTCTTGATGCCCTTGAGGATCTTTACGTATTTGGAAGGATACGACTTAACGTTGGTATTGTCTATCAGGTAATTCTTCACATAATCCTTGATGTTGTCGTCTTCATGGGTTTTTCTCAGATAATCCCTGTACTCCTGAACCGTCTTGATCTCGGCATCTTCGATCTCATCATTTACATGTGCGGCAACAAATTCATCCGTAAGCTCCGGAGCATCGTAAATACCCTTGATATTAACCATAAATACGGCATCCTTGCCTGCAACAGAGGCATTGGAATAGTCATCGGGGAAAGTAACATTAACCTCAACATCATCTCCCGTGGAATATCCGATCAGCTGCTGTTCAAAATCATCTATAAATGAACCGGAGCCGATGGTCAGATCGTATGAATCGGATGAACCTCCGTCAAATTCAACACCGTCTACAGTTCCCACGAACGAAATATTGACCTTGTCACCGTCTTCCACCTTGAGAGAAGGATCTGTGGAAATCTCTTCATGATTGCTGAGTTCACTGTCAATGTCGGAATCGATGCTCTCATCGGTATACTCGATCTCGGAATAAGGAATGGATATGTTCTTATAGTCGGGAAGCTCAACCTTATCAGATGCGGTAACGCCCGTTATATATCCATTGGCTTCAAGACCAGTCGAATAATCATCGATCGGCGCCACCTTATTGAGCTGTCTGATGACAAGAACACTTATTCCCCATATCACAAGAGCGGCAACAACTGCTCCCAGAACCCACCATACCGCGGTAGCGGTCCTGGCTTTGCGTCTTGCACTGGCTACTTCCTTTTTGCGCTGCTCACGCTTACGCTGCGAATTGCTCTTGCCGTCATCCTTGACATCTGCCTTGACTTCCTCAGCCTTTTCCTTTACGGCCTCTGATACATTTTCTCCTGCATCTTCAATCTTTTCTTTGATTTCTTCTGCACTCATAACTTTTACTCCTCAAATCATTCATTACTAACCGCGCATTATACGCAACTCTTATAGTATACACTATTCTATCTCAAAAAAGTATGTTTTTTTGGTGAAAAATATAAGGGGCTGTCCTAAGACAGCCCCCGAGAAACTTATCGTTTATCCTTTTCTCTTTTTGCGCATTGCGAACCATGCTCCCATCATAGCCCCGGCACTTGCCATTGCCGCCATAAAGGCTGCGGCGTTGGACTGATCGCCTGTCTGAGGCGAACGCCTTGCGCCAAGTACGGCTCCACCTGCTGCTCGTCTTGCTCCGAGTACCTGCGAGAGACCCGCGAGAGGTGTGGGCTCATCAGGTATATTGTAGGGTTCCTGGGTAGGAGTAGGCGGATTGTCCGGCGTTGACGGAGGTGTATCCGGTGTTGACGGCGGTGTATCCGGTGTCGTCGGAGGTGTATCCGGTGTCGTCGGAGGTGTGTCCGGTGTTGACGGCGGCCTGTAGTAGTTGGTTATGGTATATGAGGTACCGCTTCCGCTGACCGTTACCGAATATCCGGGTATCCCGGTGATCTCTCTTACGGAGTAGGAAACCCTGTTTCCGGTCCCGTCTGCCAATACTACCGGCAGATCATTCCATGTATGGCTCCAGCTGTTGGATGCGCTCAAAGTAACGGTCTCCACATCTGTTCCGTTTCTGGTAAGCGCTACCTGAATGCCGGCAGGTCTCAGCTTCGCACTGTCATTCTGATCATCCCATACCTTTCTGACCGTAAGTGAGGTATATTCGGGCGTAAATCTGTTGGTTATCGTAACGGTTGTTCCGGATATACTGAGTGAAGCTGCATATCCTGCCGGGACATTGATCTCTTCTGCCGTATATGCGATCGTGTTCCCCTTCTTATCGAGTACCGGAAGGTTCTTCCAGGTATAGCTTGCACCATTGTCATTTCCTAATGTTACTATCGGATTGACTCCGGGTACCGATGCCTGACTGCCGTTAGCAAGCAGTCTGAAGCTGATGTTTGCAGGTCTTGATGCGTATGCGTTATCCGAGTCGTCCCAAACCTTTCTCACAGTAAGCTGAGTAAAGTCCAGAGTATTGGTGATACGGTTTGCGGTCGCATCCACGACTCCCTTGCGGTAGCCGCGTACCTGAGCGGTCTCTCCTATCGTATATTTATGTCCTGCGGGCAGACCGTAGAACTGGAAGCTCCAGGCATCTCCGGTCGCATCTATCCACTTAAAGTGGTCTGTACTCTCACCCGTAAGATAAGGTTCTTTACCTCCGTCCATATAGAGTGCGATCACCTTGGCAAAGCTTGCGGAATCCGGTCTGTAGCCCATCACATTACTGTCGTCATCCCATACCTTGAAGCCTGAAACCGCGGTATCGCCGGTGTTCATTATAATGGCCGTATCACCCTTTACCGCCGTAGATGAGGAATAGCCGTCAGGCACCTCAAGCTCCGCTACTGCATAGGATACTTCTACCGCCTCATTTCCTACCATCACATATCTCGGCAGATCCTTAACCTCGGCCTTCCAGCCATCCGCAGCGGTGAGTGTCACGGGATCTCCATACCTGTACCATTTATCACTGTCAACTCCGAAGACCTTCTTTATCCTGTCAAATACGGATGTAGTAGTCGTTCCTGTCTGTACATTCGTCAGTATTTCAACCTTGATCTGAGCCGGACGGGCACTCTCCGTATCGGCGTACCATTCCTTCTGTAGCTTCAGAGTAAGAGGTGTAAGCTCATTGACGATCTCGGCTTTATTATCGGGATAACCTTCAATCTTATCACTATAGTTATCCGAAGGTTCGGCATATCCTTCTCCCGTCAGATCTGTAAGCTCCTTTACCCTGTATCCGTATTTATTTCCGGATGCGTCAAATACCGGCAGATCCTCGAATACATGACTCCAGCTGTTTGCTTTGTTCAGTTCAACCTTTTCAATGATCGTACTGTCAGTACCGATCGTTCTTACCAGTCCTACTTCGACCTTTCCGCCTCCAAAGAAGCCCGGATCATTCTTCCAGATCTTGGTAACCTGCAGACTTGTAAGCGACATGTTATACAGCTCGGCTATCAGACGTCCGCTCTTTTCAACAAAGGCAGTCTCATTCTTATCTGCCGAAAGAGCCTTACCTGATGCATCGGTCTGTATATAGGAAACATCGGTATCCTCGATCACATAGTAGGTTATAAGCTGACGGTTCTCATAATACCTGGGTAATACAATGGTTGTCGTATCTCCGCTGACTCTTGTTCCCGAGATCGTCAGCTTCCAGCCGTTTACATCATTCAAAACGCCTCTGATCGGAGATCCGTCTCCTCCGACAACGACTTTATCGCCAACCTTGCCTATTACCCGGACATTGACCGTATTTACCGCAGGTTCGCCGATCCAGTTCTTCTCGATCGTCAGATTTACGGCTTCCGGCGTATGGATATTGGTTACCTTGATATCGGTATTGTTTCTGTTATCATATTTGGCCTTATAGGTAGTTGTATCACCGTTCTTGTCCCTGACGGAAACCTCCTTTACGTTATACTGTATTGCTGCGCCGTCTTTATTCAAAGGAAGCCCTCTGAAGGTATAAGTCCAGTTATCAACGGCCTGAATAACCACGGGATCTCCGTACTTCTCATCTCCTGCATATAGCTGTATTTCTACACTGTCAGGTCTGATACCGTCACGGTTTCCGTCATCATCCCAGAATTTGGTTACGGTGACATCTGTAGTATCCGGTATATGGGTATTGATTATATTGCTGCCGTCCGGTTCGGAACGGTATCCTGCCGGAACTTCCTTCTCTGTTACGGAGTAGACAACAGCCTCACCGCTCTTGCCGGCTCTGTTCTTAGGAAGGTTCTTAAACTCATAATCCCATTTATCGTTTATGGGAAGCGTAACTGTCTTGCCTGCCATTTCAACGTTATCAGCCATCAGCTGAATTGTTACGGATGCGGGTCTCAGACCGTCCTGATCATCATTATCCCGCCATATCTTGCTGCCGGATAATCCGGTTGTCTCGATATCATGCTCATTTTTGAGCGTAAACTTCAGGATTCCTTCGGCGTCCGCCTCAGCTGCGCTCGCGGTAAGTTCACTCTGCGGTGTAGTCAGTCTGTAAGCACCGGCAGGCGCCCCTTCCGGAAGTGTATAATCCTCTGTCACTGAATAGTCTATAGGTTTACCCTTATAGTATTTATACAGATCATCAAAGCTCCATGACCAGCTGCTTCCGGTTCCGCTAACATTCTTTGTCTCGGCAAATACGGTTTCTCCTCCGACCGTTCCGGTCAGTGTGATATTGATGCTTCCCGGTCTGTAACCGTCCTGATCACCGCTGTCAGACCATATCTTGCTGCCCCTGACACTGATCTTTTCGACATCATGTCTGTTGGTGAGCGACCAGCTGCAGCCGTACTTTTCATCTGTGGTTGTCGGAACAGCGGCCTCTCCGTTGTTGTATCCTTCAACCTTCTCTTCCGAAACCGTATATTTGATGACCTTGCCGTCAGCATCCACCTTGTCAAGATCATTGTAGGTGTATGTCCATACGTTGCCGGCTTTAGCGATAACGGGTGTTATATCTGTCTTTTCCACTCCGTTTGCGTACAACGTAACCTTAAGCGATCCGGGTCTTATACCGTCGCGGTCATCATCATCGCTCCAGGTCTTGGTGACAGTCACTCCGGTCTTTCCGGGTGTATAGGTATTGATCACATTGCTGCCGTCTACAGTTGCGGTATAATCCTCAACACTGTCCTCGGAGATCGTATAAGTGATCTTCTGACCGCTCTCATATTCCGGAAGCTTTTCAAATTTCCATGACCACCCATCATCTGCGGTAACAGTCTTATGAGCTGCCTCACTTATACCGGTCCCGGATGTGCTGTCGGGTTTCCAGAGTCGGATCGTGATACTTGAGAGTCTCTTATTCTCGGCGTTATTATCATCGATCCAGGTTTTGGTTCCTTCTATATCTACGGTTGTGGGTGTATAAGTGTTGGTTATATCGTTTCCGGACTGTGATACATAGTATTTAGCCGAATCATTACCGAATATGTATTCGCCATTCTCATCTTTACCCGAAATACGCTCTCTGACTGTATAGTTGATCCTATGGCCACCGGTTCTGCCATCGGCATCTTCCAGGATCTCATTCTCGGGAAGACCCTTTTCTTCCCATGACCACTCATTGACGGTCTGACCCTCGGGCTTGCTGACTGTAATGCTCTTTACTAACTTTTCGGTTCTGTTTTCGCCCTCTCCGTATACCTTCAGGATGTCGATAATGATCGATTCGGGTCTCTTGCCATCCTGATCGGATGCATCCGCCCAGAATTTCTTTCCGGCCAGATCAACTGTTCGGGGAACATAGGTATTAACAAATTCCACATCGGAGATATTGCCGGAAGATGTATCCAGTGAACCTGTTCTGCCGCTGCTTACAACATAAGAAGCATTTCCGTTCCTGTCCTTTGCCCTGAGAACAGTCTTTTCCTCTCCGGTTGTTTCGTCAGTTACCTTTTCGGATATGGTATCGTATTCGGCAACCGTATAGCTTGCAGGTTCTCCGTCGTGATATCTGTCCAGTCCTTCAATCTTCCATTTCCAGTTGTTCTCTTTTGTAGATGTGACCTTTCCCGCTTCTTTGTGTGATTTATTATCCGTCACAACAATGATCACGGAATCGGGTCTTATGCCATCCTGATCTTCCCCGTCTTTCCAGGTCTTGATCCCCTCGATGCTGATCTTCTCAGGCTCATAGCTGTTGGTGATGGTATAACCTGTGATCATATTGCCTGTGACAGAAGCAGAATAATCAACTGTCTGTCCATTTCTTCGGGTGACGGATACCTTTTCCTCCTGTACGGTATAAGTGATCGAATGACCGCCGGTCGTTATTTCGTTTTCGGTAACTGTCTTATATTTGGGCAGATCCGTAAATTCACACGTCCAGTTACCGTTCTCGTCTATACTTGCACCGGTGATCGTTTTGGATTCCTTTAATTCATTATCGGCGAACAGCTTAATCACAATACTATCCGGTCTGAGCTTATCCTGATCATTCCCATCATCCCAGATCTTGGTCACCTTGACAGATGTGGTCTCGGGAGTGTATTCATTGGTAATACTGTATACATACCTGTCTCCGCTTTCTGTCAGGCCACCGTCAGTTGTTACATAGTACTTATAGGATTTATCGTTCCTGCTGAAGGTAACATATTCCTTTGTCTCATTTCCGTCGGTTTCGGTACTTGTTCCGGTTTCCCTGATCGTATAGTTGATCGGTACGCTGACTCCGTCGGAATACTTCTTCAGATCAGTAAATGATGCCTTCCAATTATTACCGGCATTCAGTTCCGCGGTCCTGCCCTCTACAGCCTGTCCGTCCGCATACAGCTGAACCGTAATACTGCCGGGCCTTCCGCCGTCCTGATCGTCATTGTCTTGCCAGATCTTCTCTACCTCGACGCTTGTACGTACGGGAACATGTGTATTGGTGATCACCCATTCGTTGGGGACGATCACAGAATTTCCTTCATCGTCTTTTACAGCATCTCCGTTCTCATCTTTTAGGATACTGTTCCCGATGGTTCTGCTGTAGCCCGTACTTACGGTCTCTTCATCAACCGTATAGACTATCTCTTCTCCATGAGAACCCGCTTTGTACTTATCAAGCCCGGTAAACTCCCATGCCCAGTGCTTGGTTGCATTTGTTTCAATTGTTTTTACTGTTTGTCCATCGGCCTTAAGTACAACGATCACCTTATCCGGTCTCAGGCCGTCGGCATTATCGGTCTTATTGCCGAATGCATCGGTATAAGAATCATTCCAAACCTTAACACCGCTGACGGACACCTTGTCGGGTGCATAAGTGTTGGTAATGGTAAAGGCATTGCCCTCGTTAGTCACAGATTTTGAATAACCGGCGGGAAGATCTCCTTTTTCCTTGACGCTGTAGGCAATCTCAATGCCGCCGTCATATTTAGGCAGATCCGTAAATGTGTATGTCCAGTGATTCGACTCATTAAGCGTTATCTCCGTTACCGCTTCCTGAGCATCCTCAGCCTTATAGCTGACAAGCTCATTTCCTTTGTACAGAGATACCTTTATATTATCCGGACGTTTTCCCGCTCTGTTGTCATCATCCTCCCAAACCTTGGTCACGCTGACCTCGGTTGTTTCGGGCTTATGGGTATTTGTGATATTGTATCCGTCTAACGTAACGATATACTCAACCTGTCTTTGAGGATCGTTTCCGGATGCGAACGATATCTGCCCTCCTTCTGCGCCATCCTCTTCCACGGTATAGGTGATCAGACGGCCATTAGCATACTTGGGCAGACCCGTAAATTCAAACTTCCATTCGTTGGCTGATGTTACAGTCTTTGAATCAACCGTTTTACCATTGACAAGCAGATTGACCGTAATACTCTCCGGTCTGCCTCCGTCCTGATCACCGACATCCTCCCAGATTTTGGATCCTTTAACCGATGTCGTCTCGGGTGTATGCTCATTGACCAGATTAAATTTGCTTCCCTCCTTGAAGGAAAGTGTATAACCGGTCTCCCCGTCTCTGACTTTGGAATTCTGTCCGGACTCTTCAACTCTGTATACGATTGCGGTTCTGTTTGCATACTTCGGCAAATCCTTAAATGTATAACTCCATACATCTTCGGTGCCGCTGATGGTTTCGCTGCGTACTTCCTCATTACCGGCGTAAAGTGTGAGAGTGATCTTTTCGGGTCTTATACCGTCTTGATTTTCTTTATCATCCCAGGTCTTGGTAACGGGGATATCAATGAGCTCGGGAGTATAAGTGTTGGTAATAGTTTTATCATTCTGAGTTACGTAGTACTTTACATTATCTTTACCGAGTACATACTTTTTGACTGATTCTGATTCTCCATCAACTTCGGATCCGTTTATTACTTCCTCAATGGTATATTCGATCTTTTTACCATTCTCATATATGGGAAGGGTATCTTTACCGTCAGAAGTCTTACCGAATGTATAAGTCCAAACACTGGTATTCTGTGCGGATTCCATATCTTCGACTGTAAGATCATGTGATGTAACCAACTTACCATTAGCCAGGAGATTGATCGTAACCTCATCCGGTCTCTTGCCATCCTGATCACGGTTATCATCCCAGATCTTGGTAACGGGAACCGAAGTCTTATATGTCACATGAGTATTGGTGAATGTGATATTCTTTACGCTCTCTCCTGAAACCCGGATCTCCTTATCGGCTTCGGAAACAAACGATTTATTGGCAGTAGTCGTATAGGAGTCTATAGGTTCCTCTGAAACAAAGTACTCAATCTCCTCGCCCTTATCATACTTAGGCAGGTTGTTGAATGCCCATGTATCCACAGGTTTATCCGCAGGTTTTTCCTCTGCTCCATAGATATATGCAATGTCTGATCCAACAAATACCTTTTGAACTGTTTTCTGTCCGGATTCGTCGGTTGTATATACATTCTTATACAGATTGATCACTGCATTCCTACGCTTACCGTCCCTGTTATCATCGTCATCCCAAACCTTGGTGCCGCTGATATTAATGGTCTCGGGGATATAGGTATTAGTGATCTCATATCCATCTACAATTGACGTATATTTATCCGGAACGCTGATCTGAGCTTCATCAACCACATACTCCACGTCTCTGTTGGAATACCTGGTCGGGAGATTCTCCCAGGTATATGACCAAGCATTGCCGGCATTAAGCTCTTCACTTTGCGTAACTATGGTTTCCTTACTGTCAGCATATCTTTTGATCAGATATACGGTTATGCTCTGAGGTCTCTTGCCATCCTGATCATTACTGTCATCCCATGTCTTATGAACGCTTACGGATTTGCTGCCGGGATTGTATGTGTTTGTGATCTTTACTTCCGAAACATTACCGGATTCTGTATCTTCCTTACCGGAAACGACCACCGGTGTATCGTAATTATCAACAGGTGTCTCCTCTACCGAATAATGTACACGTTTTCCATTTTCGTATTTGAGCAGAATATGGGTTATACCTGAATCTTTATCTGTCTTTGTAAATGAGTCTATCGTCCATGACCACTCATCCTGCTCAGCGTCATTTGCAGAAGGCGTAATAGTGTAAGTATCTACCAGCTGCTTCTCCTCAGACGTTCCTATAGTCTTATAAAGCTTGAGTTCAATACTGCCGGGTCTGCTGTTATGAGCGTTACTGCTGTCATTCCAAACCTTCTTGCCTTCTACGGACACATATTCTACTTTATAGGAATTATTAAATGTGTAATAACCGTCTGTAGCAAGAGTATCAATTTCAGATGCATTCGCTGTGTAATGATCGGTATTGTATCCCTCCTCTGTTACGATATACTTGATCTCGTGTCCGCCGGTCTTCTGTCCGTTTTCGGTAACTGTCTTATATTTTGGCAAATCCGTAAAGGTATATGTCCAGGCTTCGTCTGTAAGTCCGCCGCTTAATTCGTGGGTCTCATAAGGTTTACCATCCTCCACAACCTCATCCTGCCAAAGTTTGATAGTAATTTTGGAAGGTCTGAGACCTGCTATATTATGTTCGTCATTCCAGATCTTCTTTACAGGAATACTTACGGTTTCGGGAGTATGACTGTTCTTAATGCTGTGACCATTCATTTTGGAAGGAGTATATCCTTTCAGAAGATCCGTAGCGGGATCCGTAGTGGTATCCACGGTGATCTCTTCTATGGTATAGCTGATCGGAACAGGATTCCCGTTATCATGTTTATTACCGGAAAACCTGGTCAGACCGGAGATTCTGTATGACCATGTATTTCCGTCCTCACTGATACTGACACCATTCGAGCCGGGAGAAAGAACGATCGGCTCACCCTTTGCCTCTCCATCTGCATAAAGCTGCAATTTCACTCTGTCGGGTCTGATGCCATCCTGATCTGACGCGTCATCCCATACCTTTTTGATCTCGATCTCGGTAGTTTCAGGTATGTGAATGTTGGTTACGGTAAGATGATCCTCTGAATAAACCGGATCAACGGACATGGTTTCACCGTCAACAACAGCAAGATTGTATTTTTTGGCTGTCGCCTCATCAACGATCTCCTTGATTGTATACCTGATCTCGACAGGATCACCAACAGGCTTACCATCCTCGCCAAGGATCCTGCGGTACTTGTCAAGTCCGGTAAATGTATATGTCCAGGTATCTCTTCCGGATTCATCTGAGGAAACTTTGGTTTTATTTTCCTCTCCGTGCTTTGAGCCGGGTGAAACAGTCACGGGATCTCCTACCGGAACATCCGTGCCGTTTACACCGGTATCGGCATACAGCTGAAGCTTAATACTGTCAGGTCTGCAGCCATCCCTGTCCTTATCATCATCCCATACCTTAACAGCCGGTTTCTCCGTCTCCTCAGGAGTATGGGTATTGGTAACGGTAAATCCCGTTTCGGCAGAAACACTCACGCTTACTGTGTATATTGCATTATTAAACGTGATACTGTCGGACTCTGCTCCAACCTCCTCAACAGAATAAGTGATTGTGTTCTTCGCCAGAGTACCATCCGTGTTCCTTACAAATTCATATTCCTCCAGATTTGTAAAGGAATCTGACCAGTGATTATCTTCATTCAGCGTAACGGTCTTCCCGGTATCTACATTGTTTTTGAGCAGTCTGATCGTAACAAAAGCAGGCCTTACACCGTCCTGGTCATTATTGTCCTTCCATTCCTTGGTTACGGGGATGTCAATCCTTGCAGGATTATGCGTGTTGGTAATATCATAGCCGTCATATGTGGCAGAGTATTCCGGTACAGCTACTTCCTCGATTGTATAGTTTATTATCTGACCGTCACGGAATTTATCCAGAGTCTCGCCCTCTGCGGGATAACTCCATGCCCAGCCGGTTTCTTTAGAAGCGGTAGTTCTGCCGATCACATAATCTCCGTCTTTTATGATAATGGTCACCGAGTCCGGACGGATCCGGTCAGCATCCTGTATCTCATTTTCCGTTCCTTCATTCAGAGCGTCCTTCCATATCTTTTTGCCGTTTAATCTGACTGTCTCGGGACTGTAGGTATTGGTTAGCGTTATGGTAGTGCCATCATTAGAGGTGGCGGTGGATGGAGTAAGTGAATAACCTTCAAGGTCTCCTGAATTTACCGCAGACTCCTCAACCGTATAAGCTATAGCTACTCCACCCTGATACACAGGCAGGTCTTTCCAGGTATGTGTCCATTGGTTATTATCTTCCAACTTAACAGCATCACCTTCGGCCGTTCCATTAGCCATGAGAGTAACCATAACAGCATCAGGACGTTTCCCATCCTGATTGTTCTTGTCCTCCCACTTCTTCACTACAGTGATCGAAGTAGACTGAGGAGTATGAGTGTTTTTAAATTCAACTTCGGAAGTATTACCGTTCTCACCGTTAACGGTGATAGTGTTTCCGTTATTATCGTTTACTGTGGTCGAATATCCGTCAATCTGAGTAGTTTCTTCCACCGTATAATTTATGAGTTGTCCGGCACTGTTATACTTCGGCAGATTCTCAAAGGACCATGTCAGATCGGTTGAATCCTTGCTTATGGTACTCAGATTGGTTGAATCCTTGCTTATGGTACGTGTCTGAGTCGCAAAGCCGGGATCATTCGATGTCAGGGTAAAGACAATATTGTCTCTCAAACCATCCTGATTATTGGCATCATCCCAGACCTTGGTGCCGGAGATGGAGATCAGTTCTTCATCATCATTACTGAACAGCCAGCTTCTGCTGTCCATATGCGTCCATGCTGTTGTTTCAATATAGCTTTTTACACTGTTGCTGTCAGCCGTATTAAATTTATCCGGAAGACGCATTGACGTTGTGGCGACAGTTTCCCCGTTTTCTTTGTAAACAACATCCGCACCGAGATAATAGAATATTTCTTTATATTCTATATATTTTCCATCCAGTTCGGTCAAGGTTCCTTTTATATTCGCCGCTTTGTTAAACTCGGTTCTACATTGCGAAACGCTCACCGTAACCTTTATCTCACGAAGATCATAGATTATGCCATCATTTCCAAGAAAAGCAGTTCTACCCGTTCGCGGATCTGTAATTTCCTTTCCGCTAGCCGGAATCACCTCTTTGATCGTGTAATCATAGGTTCCCTCAAACTTATAAACTATATCTCCGAAATGTGCCGTACCGATCCCGCTTTCATTGCCGGAAACCGAAACAGTGGTATCAGTCGGCATAGGTGTGGAAACCGAAACAGGATTACCCTCAGAATCATGAGCAGTATTGTTGCCGGCAATGATTTCAAAATCAAAAGTCTTATCGGGATTTGTTCCGTTACTCCATCCCGGATATTTCTTTGTAACAGATACAGGTGTCAATGGATTACTATAGAAATTGCAAACCTGTACAGTCTGCACATCACCTCCCACTGTCGCAATCTGAGGATTCACATTCTGAGCACACTGAACAGCAGATTTAACCCTGACATTATCACCCTCAGAACAATAAATGGTTGAACTTCTGTTCTCATCAGTAGTGACTCCGTAATGTGTGATCCTGCTGAAGGTCGATTCCGAAATCACATTGCTTTTATTTGTTTCTTCGTCATATGCAAAAGTAAATCCGTCAGCGACCTCGTCTACTACATAATCACCTTTGGGAACATTAAAGATCGTCCACTGGGCATTTTCATTATACTCGACATCAAAAGTACGACCTTTCAGCGTGCCATGCCCGACCGCATAGCCATTCTTGCGATCCTTCCTGGTAGTGGCAAAACCCTTAAAAGTAATATATGCATTGCTGTCCGCCGTATTTGTGAGTCTGAAAATAACACTATTAAGTATAGAATCTTTTTTATTCCTTACATTTGCACTGCCAAAGTCATTAACAACTATCTTGTGTATGCGAAGATTACCTGTCGGCTTATACTCATTTCTGAGATTAAGGCGGCTTGTATCCTGATTAAATACAAAAGTTCCTGTCGTTCCAGCAGTGTCACTCTTAGTACCGCCCTCTGCAAATCCTTCATTATCTCCGGCTCTTAGAGATTTATAGTATGTTGCGACCAGAACCTCATTGCCAATACATGCCACACTATCGTTTGCTTCGCCCTTTATTTTCTCAACAATATAATAGTTACCATAAGGCAGGTTGCTAACCCTGAACCATCCTCCGCCTTCATAATCCCCCCTGGATGCTGCATCTTTAGAGGTGGTGCTCCCGGGTTTGCTGGCAGCCACGAGAGCCTTAGTGTCTGCATCATATACTTCAAAGTACAGGTTATAGAAATAATTTGAAAATAGACTCTTGTCTTCAGATGATATCTCTTTCCTTATCCTAAGGGTCCCGTTACCTGAAGACGAATTCGTTACTGCAAATCCGTCCACGGCATTGCCTGATACATTAGTTATATACTCTTTAGAGCCCACCATAACCCGTGAGTTTTGAACTACTTTTCCGTTCACCGAAACTTCGCGGACGCTGTATTCCTTATCAAAGAGCAGATTTGAATACGTAGCGGACCAGTTGTTGGCTGCATTCAGAACAGCTGTCTGACCTGGAACATCCTTATAACCATCCTGCTCCTTAACCGTCAGCTGTACGATCACGGAATCGTTGGAGTGATTATTGTTTCCATCGGACCAGTTCTTGGTCACATTGATATTACGATGCTCGGGATTATAGTGATTCTCAAACTCGATATCCTTGGGAATACATGAATTGGATACCAGCACGGTACCGGACACATGCGGTCCGTCAACCCATACATAATACTTAATATCATCCCCGTTCACTACCTGTCTGATATTAATAAAGAATTTCACAAAGTAGGTATTGGTGGGATAAGGCTCAATATCGGAGTTACCGCAGGGTAATTCCTCTACTTTGTACATAAAGGCATAATATCTGTGATCTTCATATGTAAGAGAAGTCTTTTCCCACTCTTCCGATCCGGTGAAATCATGCGTACCGACAGTTACCTTCTTACCGGCCTGATCTTTAGTGATCGTAACTATCTTCTCACCGTTAACCATTCCGTCAAGATCGGGAATCTTATTGACATCATGCATGACTTCATAGCCGTTTTGGTCACCCTCAATGCTGCCTGCGGCATACTTCGTGATCCTGAACTTAAATCCTTCCTCAGGCCAGAGACTGTCAATATTGGTTTCCCCACTCGGAACGTTATCATCGATCAGTGTCTTGACGATATCAAGCTTCAAGGTTGTATGATCGTCCGTCACACTCGGCACATCCTGACTGACAAAATGCCACTCTCCTCTGCCCTCGGCATAGTCACATATCAGCCATCCGCAGCATGCGGTTGACCAGGTCACATGTGCTTTGGGTGCAATAACCATACCTGTTATAGCGCTGGCAAAGTCAAGTGTGGAAGCATTGGGAAAATCAAACACCATTGTGGAAGCGACATTATTTAGCAATCTCTCATTTTTGTCCCCGGATGTAGTGGGAGAAGCTGAGGTTTCATATTTTCCATTGCTCCAGTCGTATACGTTGTACTCGCAAAGAGTGATCTGACTCTGATTGGAATGGAAGATCAGCGTCTGATCAGGATTCTTTTTGATATATACCTTTTGAGATGTCGACCAGACTTCATACAGGCTCTTTCCCTCGGCTCCGGTAGAATTATCCAGATCGAAATGAATGGTTCCGTCAGGAAGGGATGTTGTATCAAGATAATACTCCGGGTCTCCGCTCGCCAGGGTTGCCTTAGGCAATACAACCTTATTCCCGGCCGGAATGCTGACACCTGATATCAGATTGTCAATCTTACGATTAACCGTATCCTTACCCACATTTATGACATCTGCTTTTTTTGATTTATCATATATGGTATAAGGCTGACCATCTTTATCCGGTACGGTATATAACCTGGCTGTATCCTGCTCTGTCGTCTGGGATACATTACACCCTATCAAAAGCGCGGATGATCCAAGATTATTTCTGATATTCAGTCCCGTGCCCGAAAACTCCGCAATATAAGTTGTTCCGGGATTATTGGACATGTCGGCTCCCACATCGTTACCGCCGATGTATAATTTGGTGGCAAAATTAGACTGGGTATCATTTACATTTTCATATGTATTGGCAACTACTCCGAAGTTTACCGCATCTCTGAGAATTGTTGCGGGGATGACCTTATCATTTACAGGAACCCGGGTAGCGGTGATCCTGATCGTGCCGTCACTGACTTCACCGCTTGCAGGCATTGAATAGCTGTACATATCAATGATGCCGCTGTTCTGAGGTTCAGCTGTAACGTTCTCAGTATAATAGCTATAGGTATCCTGCCCCCATTCATCTGTTCCTTCCTTCACCTGATAGGTTCTGTCAAAGTTATAAGAATTATAAATTACTCGTGAAAAATCATTCTTCTCAAAATTATTATCCGGGTTAAAGCTGTTATACTTCTCGGATGAAACAGCTTTCCAAAGCTCTATGGAATAAGTGACTCCGGATTCTAAGCCCCCAACATTCGTCCTGGCAAGACCCTCAGAGGTAATCATCACCTTATCTCCCTGAAGATAATCAGCCAGTTTCAATATGACATGAGCGTTCGGATTGTTGCTGCCGGAAATGAAGATAACTCCCAATGGCAGAGTGTCAGGTGCAAAATCATAATCAATAACGATCTGTCCCGCAATATCGTCTCCTATGTCTGTTATGGTATAGATGGAGAAACTTTCGGTCTTAAATTCAACGCTTCCATCACTGACAGATACATTTGCATCTATGGTTTCAACCGAGATATCGTCCGATCTGACCTCCGCAGCAGCTGTGGTACCGGCATCGGTCAGGACTGATTCGTCAAGACTCAGATGATTCACCAGCAAGCCCGAATCAGCGGATGCATCCAGTTCATCCTTAAGCTGGTTCTTAAGGAACTGCATTTCTATCTTAACCATACCATCTGCAGGCTGGATCTCCTCGGATTTGGTTTCATCGGTATAGAAGGCGATATCGTAGAGCAGTGTATTGTCCATACTGTATTCGAACCCGGCAGAAGCATTTTCGGGAACGGCTTCCTTATTCAGCGCGTCGATATATGAATCTACGTCATATGAGGATCCTTTAACAACAGGAGTGACCGCAAAATATGCATCATCGGGCACGGCATTTGCATGCTGCAGTGTGGCGGTTACTGCAACCTTGCTGTCCTCGTAGGTATATACGCTCTTTTTGCCATCTGTATATTCAAAAAGTATCGTGGAATCTTTATCGAAATAGGTCCATTCCGTCCCATCAACGGTATAGGCATAATAGTTCCCCTCGCCCTTTACGGCAGGCTGAGTTCTGAGGGCCTTGATGGTTTTCCCGTCATAGGACGCTTTTACATAGGTATACTTAACGGATCTGAACAGTCCGCTTCTGACTTTTACATTTTCCACAGGGGGAAGCCCGGGATCGTCAAGTACCAGGATATCCTCATCATTAAATGAGGGGAGATCCATGTCTGAGAGCTTGTCATCAACAGTGTCACCGAATTCATCGACTATTGTTGCCTTGAGTTCGGTAACCTGATATTTCGATTCATAATAGAGGTCAAGGTCTACGTCCAGATCTATGGTGTAAGTTTCACCTCCGGATATAAGACTTGATATATAACCCTCATCATTTTTGCAGAGAGACTCGATAACATTGTTGCCAAGCTTAGCTTCAACGAAATTGTAGTTTTCAACCCTGATGGGAGGATCGAGCCTATTGGTCAGATCAAGATTCCCGTCAAAATCGGGAATTACGGAATCCTCGTACCCCGGAATCGGGTCTCCATCCGCATCCAGCACCGATACGTTCAATTTATACAGAGACCTGGCCGGAACGACCTGCTCTTCTGCTGCATCGTTATCATCCGGATTATCGTTATCGGCCGTGATATCGGTATCTGATTGCAGGTCAGAAGATTCCGGTGCTTCTTCCACAGTTAATTCCGGATCGGTGTTATCATTATCCGGATCTGAAATCTCATTCTCAGGGCTATTCTCAATATCTTCATTAAAGAGAGGGGAATCAAAATCCTCATTTGCGGATGCATTCAATTCCGAACCATCAGATACGGTAAGTACATTGTCAAAATCGCCACTGTCAATAAAAACTCCGTCCTCCGATCCCTCTGTTTCATCAAACAGGCCTTCTTCAGCGGCAAAGGCTTCGACCGACAGTGAACTCAAGTTACCCAGGAACATGGTAAAGGACATAAATCCCACCAGCATCTTTTTCCAAAGTTTGGTCTTCCTTCTCTTCATAGTTCTACTCTCCATTTTCATCTGACTCTTTGGCTATGTTCTTGTATATCATCATCTATGATTCTGCATTTCGGAAACGTTTTCGTATCCGGTGCAAGGGTATAGTATGCCCAAAAAAACTTTCCTCAATGTTAAAGACTCCGGGAAAAGGTTAAACGGTTCAGTAAAACGTTTTAAATTTTAAATTTTTTAAAAATTTTATTAGATATTCGACAAATTGGGCGAATTGTCGATAAAATTAGTCAGCAAAAAGGAGCTGTCTTCCGACAGCCCCTTTGAGAATGAATTATTTTAATATTATGTCAACCACTTCTTATTCAGATCGCATCATGATTTCTTCTTTTTGCGCATTGCGAACCATGCTCCCATCATAGCCCCGGCCGTTGCCATAGCTGCTGCAAACGCTGCTGCATTGGACTGGTCACCTGTCGCCGGCGAACGTCTTGCGCCGAGTACCGATCCGGCTGCTGCACGTCTCGCACCGAGTACCTGCGAAACGCCTGCCAATGGTGTAGGCTCATCGGGAATCGTATAAGGCTCCGGTGTAGGCGTTGTATTGGTAGGTTCGTCAGGTGTAGGATTGCCTCCTCCCGGTGTAGGAGTAGGTGTATCTCCTCCGGGTCCCGGTGTAGGAGTAGGTGTCCCGGGGGTAGGTGTAGGTGTAGGAGTAGGTGTATCTCCGCCGGGAGCTCTGTAGTAGTTGGTTATCGTGTACGAAGTACCGCTTCCGCTTACCGTTACAGAATAACCGAGTATCTGTGTGATCTCCCTTACGGAGTACTGTGCCCTGCTGCCCGTTCCGTCAGGAAGCATCGTCGGCAGATCGGACCATGCATAACTCCAGTTATTGGAACTGCTCAGTGTTACAGTATCAATATCCGTACCGTTTCTGGTAAGAGCAACCTGGATCGAACGAGGTCTTAAGCCTGCAGCGTCATTCTGGTCATCCCAGATCTTGGTAACATTGATCGAAGTATCATCGGGACGGAATCTGTTTGTTATCGTATAGGCAGTTCCGCCTCCTGTCATTGTTGATGAGTATCCCGAAGGAACAGACACTTCTTCAACGGAATACGTGATCGCCTTACCCTTGGTATCAAGCATCGGAAGATTCTTCCATGTATAGCTTGCTCCGCTCTGATTTCCGATAGTTATTATCGGAGACAATCCGGATATACTTGCCTGAGAGCCGTTAGCCAGCAGTCTGAAGCTTATCGTATCGGGTCTGGTAAGATATGCGTTGTTTTCATCATCCCAAACCTTGGTTACCTTAAGCTCTGTGTACTTCAAAGGATTCTTTATAGTATTGGTACTGCTGTCAACAACGCCTTCACCATATCCGGGGATCACGCCGATCTCACCGATCGTATATGTATATCCTACCGGCAGGTCGTAGAACTCAAAGCTCCAGGAATCACCTGTCGTATCAAGCCATCTGAAATGCTTACTGTCAGATCCGGTCAGATACTTATTACCGTCCTGATAAAGCTGGATCACTGATGCAAACTCTGCCGATCCGGGTCTGTATCCTGCAGCATTTCCGTTGTCATCCCAGGTCTTAAAGCCTGCCACGGATGTGTTGCCGGTATTGATGATCACTGCATTTCCGTTATCAATATTGGCTACCGAGGTATATCCGTCAGGAACATTTACTTCTGCTACCGCATATCCAACCTCTACTACACTGTTACCAACCTTGGCATATCTCGGAAGATTATCAAGCGTAGCTTTCCAGTCATTTGCGGCTGTCAGTGTAACGGTCTTGTAGCTGTACCAGCTGTCGGAATCGATACCGAGCGCCTTCTTGATCCTGGTAAATACCGACGTGGCAGTCTGTTCAGTCTGAACGCTGGTAAGAACATTTACATCGATGCTCGAAGGTCTGTTAGCCGGATTATCGGCCAGCCACTGCTTCTCGATATTAAGAGTAAGTGTTGTCATTTCGTTGGTTATGATAACATTTCCGGCCTGCGAGTAATCATATGCAGGAGCCTTGTATCCCAGTTTTGTGAAGGAACTGTTCTCAACAACCTTATATTCAACCTTGCTTCCGTCAGCATTATATTCGGGAAGATTCTCAAATGTATACGTCCAGTTATCCGATGCTTTGATAAGGGCATCCTGATACTGCCTTCCGTCTGCCATGAGCAGAACATCTATGTTATCGGTATTGCCATGGTATCCAAGGTCGTTCAGCCAGTTCTTGGTAACCGTCAGCTTCGTCATAGGTATGTTGATCAAAACAGCTTCCAGGGAATCCGTACCAGTCGCGGTTACGGAGCCGGTGATCCTCTTACCTGCTGCATTCGTCTGTATGTATGATCCATCTTCCGAAGCAGCTTCAGTTACGTAGTAGGTAACAAGCTGTCCCCTGTCCGCATACTTGGGAAGCTTATCTGCTTCTGTCAGCTTAAGCGTCCAGTCAGATGCTGCGGTTATGGTCTTTTCTACGGGGCCGAATGCCGTGCTTCCGTTCGGCAGCTTTCCTTCGATCGTAACTCCGATACTGTCCGAAGCTGCTCTTCCGATCCATTTCTTGTTGATCGTCAGTGTAACATATTCGGGTGTATGAGTATTGGTTACGACAAGGTTATAACTGCCTGTTCCGGTATATGATGCTTCATAACCCTCAACGCTCTTCTCTTCTACAGTGTACTGTATGAGTTTACCGTCGGCATATTTATCAAGTCCGGTAAATGTGTAGGTCCAATCGGGATACGAAAGTACTACGGGACTCCCCTTGGTCTCGCCGTCAGCATAGAGCTGAACTGTCACGCTGTCGGGTCTGATCCCGTCGCGATCACCCTCGTCATTCCACTTCTTGGTAATTCTGACATCAACCTTCTCACTTCCATGAGTATTGATGATATCATATCCTGTTACCTGTGCATCATATGCTTTTGTGCCGTCAGATAATAATATCGGTGTTTCTTCTAATGTATATTTAACTTCTACTCCGTTCTTGTACTTAGGCAGGTTTCCGAATGACCACTTCCAGCCGTTCTCTGCCGTTACTTCCCTGGAGATCACGGAACCGTCACTGCCCTTAAGGGTTACAGTTATCTTATCAGGTCTTACTCCGTCCTGATCATCATCATCATTCCAGCTCTTGGAGCCTTCTATCAATACGGTCTCAGGTTCGTAAGAATTGATCGCATTGTATCCATCAACTGTCTGTGTATATGCTTTGAATCCCTCTTTCGCCGGGATCTGATCCTCTGTGATCGTATATACGATCTCATGTCCATCAGCGTATTTAGGCAGATCATCAAATGTCCATGCCCATTTATCAGCTGCTGTTACGGTTCTGGATTCAATCTCTTTTCCATCAGCCAATAATCTGACAGTGATCGATTCAGGTCTCACACCATCCTGATCTCCGCTGTCCTTCCAGGTCTTCGATCCGCTTACAAACGTAGTTTCCGGAACATAAGTATTGGTAATGCTCCAGGCATTACTGTTATCTACAACCTTTACAGGTGCTCCGGGCTTGTAGCCGTCAGGCAGATCTTTGGAATTCTCTGTTACGCTGTAGCTGATCGGATTTCCGGATGAATACAGGTCAAGATCTTCAAAGGTATAATTCCAGTCATTTGCAGCACTCAGTTCTGCGGTTTGTTTGGCCTTACCGTCAGCTGCAAGAATAACATTGATCGATGAAGGTCTCTTTCCATCCTGATCATCGGCATCATCCCATATCTTCTTTACACTCACGGCGGTCTTTCCGGGAGTATAACTGTTGGTGATGGTATAGCCGGCAGACATGTTTCCGTCTATCTTGGTGGAATAATCCTCAACAGCAGCTTCCGTCACGCCGTATTCTATTGCTGTACCAGCTTCATATTTGGGCAGATTGCTGAAGGTATGGCTCCAAAGGTTCTCACTGTCAAGCTCAACCGCTTCACCATAAGGCTTTCCGTTCTTTGTCAGCTGTACGGAAACGCTCTCAGGTCTCTTTCCATCCTGATCATCAGCATCATCCCATATCTTCTTTACGCTTACGGATGTGGTCTCTGTTTCATAAGTATTGGTTATATTGTATCCATCAATTGAAGAGACATATGCTTTGTCGCTTCCGTTAGCACTGAGAACCTCATCCTCTGTTATGGTATAGACGATCGTCTCTCCTGATTCCTTCTCAGGAAGATCATCAAACGAGTACTTCCAGTCGCCCTTCTCATCAGCGCTGACCGTAGTATTTTTGATTTCCTCACCGTTCGCATACAGACGAACCGTAATGCTGGCAGGTCTGGAACCATCCTGATCATCATTGTCAACCCAGGTCTTGGTACCCGATACATTTACAGTCGAAGATACATGCTTGTTGGTAAATACTATGTCTGAGAAGGTGATAACCTTCCCATTCTCAGTTATATTCTCCGTGGATGCCCCTTCAAAAGTGTATCCGGAGTCTTCAGCAAGAGGTGCCTCCACGACCTCATACTGAATGACAGCGCCACTTCTTCTTCTCGGCAGATCCGTAAATGACCATTTCCAATCATCCTCGGCTGTAACGGTCTTTTTGTCTATTTGACCATTGGTACCTCTTTCCCTGAGGATCACATCAATGGATTCGGGTCTGATGCCATCCTGGTCATTGTTATCATCCCAATACTTGGAACCATAGATGTTGATAGTCTCGGGAGTATAGCTGTTCTCAATGGTGATATTTGTATCGCTCTCACCGGTCACGGTTACACTTTCAGGTGAAACGGTATATACGCTGTCCTCAACAAGTCTTTCCTTTACAGTATAGGTGATTACCTGTCCGCCGCTGTACTTGTCAACCTGGCCGAAGCTCCATTTCCATTCACCCTTTTCATTAGCCTTCACATTAATAGTCTTTACCGGAACCGTGGTGTCTGCGGATTTATCGGAATATAGGTCAAGCGTGATCTCAGCAGGTCGTTTGTTATCCCGATTATTTGCATCATTCCAGGTCTTGATGCCACCGATCTCTATTTTCTCGGGCTCGTGTTTGTTGACAAATGTGATACCTGAAACATTACCAACTGTATCAGGTGAACCTATGAGATTCGATGCTTTCTCATCAAATACATATCCGGCTGTTTTAAGATCTTCCGTCACTGTATAATTGATCTTTTTACCTTTATTCAGCTTGGGCAGATTGGTAAAGCTCCACTCGTAATCAGGTGCGACAGCAGTAAATACCTGATTCTCGAAGCCCTCCAGATCTGAACTGAGTGTTATATCTATGCTGGTCGGACGGATACCATCCTGATCATTATTATCGCTCCACTCCTTCTTACCGCTGATGCTGATCTCCGCAGGCGTATGATAATTCGTGATCACATATTCATTATCCTTGCCCTCAGCTTTTGCGATCTCCGTAGTATATCCGTTTACGGAGATTTCTTTTATTGTATAATTGATCTTTTGTCCCTTTGCTCCTGCCTTGTTTATCGGAAGGTTATCAAACCTCCATGTCCATCCATCGGATTCGCTTGCGGTAGTTGAATTAAGGTATTTTCCGTCAGCAAGCAGCTTAACGGTAATGCTTTCAGGTCTGATCTTATCCTGATCTTCATTATCCTTCCAAACCTTGACACCACTTACATAAGTCTCACCGGGAGTATATGAATTGGTGATCGTCCACTTATCCGTATCCTTATCATAGGAATAATCAGGAGTATATCCCTCTACAGATTCCTCTGAGATTGAATACGTGATCTCATTTTTCTCAGAATATTTGTCCAGGTTCTCAAACTTCCAATCCCAGCCTGTTTCCTCTTTAAGGGTTATGCTATTAACCTTTTCACCATTTGCAAGCAGATTAATGGTCACACTCTCAGGTCTCTTATTATCCTGATCATCAGCGTCATTCCAAACCTTTGTACCCTCTATGGTAACTTTCTCGGGAGTGTGGGTGTTTACAAACACAAGATCCTTAAGCTTTTCAATGTTACCGTCTGAGGTTGTCGCAACAAAGCCGTTTTCGGGATTTACCGTATAATTCTCATCAACCGGTGACTCTACTACGGTATAAGCGATCCCTCTTCCGTCTTCATACCTGTCAAGATCATCAAAGTTCCATTTCCAATCATTGAACTCCGATATGCTTGCGGTCTTAAATTCCTCCCCGTTCTTTAAGAGTTTGATAGTAACAGTATTCGGTCTCTTACCGTCCTGATCATCAGCGTCATTCCAGGTCTTGGATCCGTTTATGCTGATCTTCTCAGGCGTATGTTTGTTTATGATATCAAATCCGGAATACTCTGTGGTATATCCGCTCACAGTGTCTTCCGTAACGGTGTAGGTGATCTCTGTGCCTGATGCATATTTGGGAAGACCGGTAAATGTATATTTCCAATCATCTCCCGCCGTAACAACTTTATTAGCCACTTCCGTACCACCGGCGAAAAGATGTACGGTAATGCTCTCAGGTCTCTTACCATCCTGATCATCATTATCAAGCCAGGTCTTTGTACCGCTTACAGTGATGGTCTCGGGAGTATGAGTATTGGTAACATTCGCTCCATTCTCGGAATAGGCAGTCTCATATCCGGATACAGGAGTTTCGCTTACGGTATACTTAATTTCCTGACCATTAGACTTTCTGGGAAGATCCGTAAATATCCATTTCCAACCATCCTCATCTGTAACTTTCAGGGTCTTCCCGGTAACAATGTTACCGTTAGCCAGAAGCTGGATCGTGATGCTCCCGGGTCTCTTCCCGTCCTGATCATTATTATCATTCCATGTCTTTGAACCTTCTAAATAAGTAGTTGAAGGTGTATACGAGTTGGTAAATATGATACCTGACCTGTTACCGTTAGCATCAGTCGTACCTTCGGTTGTAGCTGTTAATCTATAAGGACTTACCGATGCCTCTTCAACGGTATAGTTAACAGGCTTACCATTCTCATACTTATACAGATCGGTAAAGCTCCACGCCCAGCCCTCATTGGCATTTGTTTTCACAGACGCTACGAGTTCGCCTCCATTGGAGGTCTCGTTTCCATCGGAGGTATTGTTTTCACCGGAGGTCTCGTTTCCATCGGAGGTATTGTTTTCATCGGAGGTTTCATCTCCATTGGAGGTTTCGTTTCCATCGGAGGTATTGTTTTCATCGGAGGACCTATCTCCATCGGAGGTCTTGTTCTTATACAGAAGGATAGTTATACTCTCAGGTCTTGCTCCGTCCTGATTATTAGCATCGTCCCAATCCTTGCCTCCACTGATGCTTATAGTTTCGGGGATGTAACTGTTCTCTATGGTCCATGCATCGCCGGTATGAGTGATCGACGATGTATATCCGGCGTGAAGCGCAGTATCTTCGGTAACTGTATATGTAACAGTCTTATTGTTTTCCTTTAATGCAAGGCCGCTCCATGCAGTAGTCCAGTTATTACCGGCATTCAGTTCGACCGTCTTAGCCTCATTGGTTTTTTCTACACCACCTACATATTTGTGAAGCTGAACCTGTATGCTTGTAGGTCTGAATCCGTCTCTGTTTTCACCGTCGTTCCAAATCTTGGTAACGGATACGGTGGTCTTGCCGGGTTCATAGGTGTTGGTGATCGTCATTCCGGTGATAGCACTGCTATCAGCACTAGCCTTTTGTGTGGCATTATCGTAGGAAGTCTGGTAGATTCCGGCCAATCCGGTAGTATCTTCAACAATAGTGTATTCTACCAGCTCACCATTATCATACTTGGGCAGTTTATAATCAGTACCGAAAGTCCAGTCCCAGCTGTCGGCGTCTGATCCGCGGGATACGATCTGCTCTGCCACATTCTCGGTTCCTCTGTTGACTATGATCCTTACAGATTGGGGTCTCGATCCGTCAAAGTTGGATTCATCATTCCAAACCTTGGTTCCGCTTATGGTTACATATTCCGGAACATATTCATTAGTGAGAACAAATCCCGACTTTTCGGTATATGAAACATCTCCAACCTGTCTGTAGCTGTTTCCGGGCTCAGACTCAGTAAGCGTATAGCTGATTAGGCTTTTTTTATTATATTTAGGCAGTTCGGGAGTCTCAAATGTCCATACATCAGTCTCCTTTGTACCCGAGAAACTGTACTCATCAGTAGAAACAGTACTATCTCCTACCTTTCCTGTCAGTATAACCGTGATATTCTCAGGTCTGCGCCCTGCCTCATTACCATTATCGTTCCAGTTCTTGGTTATATTGAACTTAACGGTTTCAGGAGCATGATTATTGATAATATTAGTATCCGTTGTGGTTGTGATTTCATATCCAGCGGGAACAGTTTCCTCCCTAACAGAGTATTTGATCTCCTTTGTTTCATTATCAACTCTCTTGAATTTAGCCAGTCCGGTAAAGGTATATGACCATACATTAGGATTTTCGGCAGTTGCATTATCGGTCAGGGTAGCTGTTACCTTGTTGCCTGCATTATCCAATACAGCCGCTCCGTCAGCATAAAGCGTAAATACAATCGAAGCGGGCCTCTTGTTATCCCGGTTATTGTCGTCAGACCATGTCTTGGTCACTGTAAACTCCATAGTATCGGGAGTATGTTTATTAGTGATCGTACAGGTAACGTTTCCGTTATTGTCTTTTGAATAATCATAAACAGGGGCAAGATATTTGCCGGAATTGTTTTCGTTCCATACGATTTCTTCCGACACGGTATAGTTGATCAGAACAGCTCCGTTTTCTCCCTTCCTGAACTTATTCAGTCCTTCAAATGAATAATTCCATCCATCTTCGCCAGGAAGAGTTACGGTCTTACCTGTTTCCGTACCGTCCGCAAGCAGCTTGACCTTGATCTGATCAGGTCTGTAGCCGTCATTATTATTATCATCATCCCAGATCTTTGTTCCCGAAACGGAAACCTTAGCTGTATCATGCTTGTTAGTGATCTTCAGGCTCTCATTGTCTACTTCAGATGTATAGTTTTTATTAACATTCTTTTCGGATACAGTGTACTCAATAGGAGTAGTCGAATTGTTAAACTTAGGAAGTCCGGTAAAGGTATACGACCACACCCCGTTACTGTCAGGTGCTATGGTTGCTTCTCTGGAACTTCCATCATCACCATTGAGAACCACGGTCACAGATGAAGGCCTTACTACGTCACGGTTATCATCATCGTCCCATTCCTTGGTAACCGTAACCTCGGTAACCTCCGGAGTATGAGTGTTGGTGATATTGGTGCCCTCATAAGTTGTCGTATAGCCTGTGACTGTATCCTCACGCACGGAATAGGTGACCGGATATCCATCCTCATGATCCGGAAGCTCCGGCCATTTATAGGACCATGTACCATCTTTTGCGGCCGTGATTTCTACACTCTCCACATTCGTCTCATGCGTAGCGTTCTCGTCATCCGTATAGGTCTTTACCAAAGCTACATTGATTTTTGCAGGCCGTATGCCATCCTGATTATCTCCATCAACCCATGTCTTGGTGGTAGTCACCGAAGTCTTGCCGGGGGTATATGAATTGGTTATTGTATTGCCGTCATATGCAGTTGTATATCCTTCCACGGGATCTTCACTGACCGTGTAGGTAACGAGATCGCCATTCGCATTGGCATACTTGGGCAGATCGGCGAAGCTCCAATTCCAGGAATCAGCCTTTTTGTCCCCTTTCACGATCTGACTGTAAATCTCACCGGTACTGGCTGTCAGTTTAACATTAACGGAATCCGGTCTCTTTCCGTCCTGATTTTTGGCGTCATTCCAGATCTTTGTACCGTTTACGGATATCGTTTCATAAGTATTATTAATGGTCAGTCCGTTGATCTCGGTCTTATAATGTGATACCGATTCCTCGGTAACAGTATATGTGATATCCTGTCCGTTTTCCTTAACAGGAAGCTCTTCGGTAGTATATGTCCATGTGTTACCGGTACCGTTCATGATTATAGGTTCACCAACCTGTACCCGATCACTGCCGTTAACCGACTTCCATAAATTTACAGTAATACTGTCATGATTTAACCCGGCAGTATTGCTATTATTAATCCAGTTCTTGGTTATAGTAAGCTTTTTAGTCTCGGGCTTATGATAGTTGGTAATATTCTTACCGGAACCGTTCTCACCCCCAATAATCGCATAATCATTTGGAATTGTAACCTCTTTAACGGTATATTCGATCAGCCTGGATCCGGTTCCGTTATTTGTTTTCTTATCAAGTCCGGTAAACGTATACTCCCATATATTTTCCGATTTAGCATTGGAAGAACTTAATTCAGCTGTCTTACCCTCGACTTCTTCCCCGTCTGCACAGAGCTGCAGAGTCACCGAAGGGGGTCTCACACCATCCTGGTCATTATTATCATCCCATGTCTTCGTAACTTTAATACTTGTTTTCTCTGTTTCGTGAGTATTGGTTACGTTATATCCGCTTACCTCGGACGTATAGTTGGCAACCGGATCCTCTGTTATGGAGTAAGCTATCTTAATACCATTACTATACTTGGGCAGATTTTCAAAAGACCAGTTCCATTTTCCTTCATTGTCGGCTGATACTGGCTGTGAATCAACCTTCGTACCGTTTGCAAGTAGATTGATCGTAATAGAATCAGGTCTCACACCATCCTGATCATTATTATCATTCCATGTCTTGGACCCGCTAATACTGGTCTTCTCTGTCTCGCAGCTATTGGTGATCGTAAAGCCGTTAATGCTTACGGTATATTCTTTCGTTCTGCCGTTTTTGGTCACGGTGAACTTTTCATTCGTTGTACCAACTTCTTCTATTGTATATGTGATATCGGTTCCACCGGCTTTCTTGGGAAGATTTGTGAAAGATCCGCTCCAATTACCGGTACTCGTTAACTCAATATTGCTAACTGCAGTACCGTTAGTATGTACGGCAGATTTACCATTGGCGAGAAGTCTGACGCTTATGTTGTCAGGTCTCATGCCGTCCTGATCATTAGAATCATTCCATACCTTATTTACACTTACACTCGTTGACTCAATAGTATGAGTATTGGTAATTGTGGTGAGAGTTCCATTTACTGTCTCTGCCTTGGTATACTCAGACGGAGTATTCAATTCTTTCCATGTATATGTCAGCTTTGTCCTTGCCTTATTTACAGGAAGATCACTTTCCGTATGACTCCAATTGTTTCCGGCATTTAATGTGACCGTCTTAACAGGATCGTTATCAACGCCGTTGTACAGGGCTACTTCTACGCCGTCAGGTCTGATACCGTCGCGGTTACTGTCATCGTTCCATACCTTCTCTACAGATGCGGAAGTCTTTTTGGTATTATATGAGTTGGTCAGAGTTGTAACAGTACCGTTCTTTTCGGTATTGGTCAGGGTATACCCTGCGGGCATCGAAGGCTCAGACCATGTATAGATGATCTCGTCGCCATTATTATCATATTTAGGCAGGTTGCCAACCGTAGCGGTCCAGTTATTGAACTCGTTAAGGAATACTTCTGTCCCGTTATTGAGAGTTACCTTGAGTTCGGTCGGTCTCTTACCATCCTGATCATCGCTATCGTCCCACACCTTCTTAACCGTAGCTTCCGTAGGAGCCTCGGTATAAGTATTGGTTACGGTAACGGTTCCGGGATTAGCGGCATCAATGGTAACCTTGCCATTATTGCTTATAGTTGTAGTATATGTGTAATTTTTGTCGATGTCCGCTCCGGACTCTGTTACTGTATACTCTCCACGTTTAAGCTTATACTCTTTGCCAAATGTAAACTTATTGTCTGTAAACTGGGAATACGAAACAGTCTGGTTAAAACCGTCAGGACCTGTAACCGTAAACCTGATCTGATTCTTCTGAGCATCCGTAAGGGGCTTCTCATAACCTATAATGTTCTTCTCGATAGTCAGAGTACTGTAGTAAACGTTTACATATGTAATAGATGAATCCGGATAAATTGTAATATTCTGTGTTCTCTGACTTAATGCAAAGTTGGCAACATTGGAAGTATCGGATACAAAGTTGACCAAACTTTCTACATAGACCTCATCTGCATCTGTCTGTGCCTTAACCTCCTGTATATAGAAATCGTTGGATACTTCTTTCCCATTAGAATCGATTCCGCGAGGAATAATGGGCAGACCTGCTATCGTTATGGTTTCATCTGCATATAGCTCAAAGTAAAATACTTCGCGATCCGTTCCGTTAATATTTTCTTCAGTCTTGGTATAATCAACATTCCTGTTCTTGCTGCTTGTAAAGGTAATATTCGCATGTAATTCTCCAACAGAATATCTCGTACTGTCCTGTCCGAACATCTTGAATAGATACTTTACGTTCTCGGCTGAATCCTTACCCTGAAGCCTCTTGGTAATCTTGATAGTGCCGGTACCAGAGTCATTTGTCGGAGGTGTATAAGGAGGCATTTCCTGATAAACGTTATGCCATTCACCTTGATGACCCTTTGCAACATCTGCCACGATCCATCCGCTGGAAGTATTCCACCACTCTACCGTAGCATGCGGTGCCAGTATTATTCCACAAATAGATCCGTTATCCACCATACTTACATACGAAACATTTGAAGAAGTAAAATCAAAAATGATACTTTTGGCAATTGGCTCAATTACAGAAGCTGTTTGAGTGTCAGATCCTATCCAATTACTATAACTTCCATCGTTGCAGACCATAAACTTGCTTATACCAACGCTTGACCTTGTTGAATGAAATACGATTGTTTGATTTTGTTTTTTATTAATATATAAGCGACCGTTAATTTGAATAACATCGCCAATAGTACGACCATCTGAATTTGTAGCATCATCCAGATCAATATGTATCACCGCATTATCATCAAACGCCTTTAAATCCAAAAGAACCTTATCATCCTGCCATCCGGACATGGGAAGCTTCAGAGCAGTCCCCGCAGGTGCAGTCACCCCATCTATAAGAGATTTAACATAAGCATCAACATCATTCTTTGAGGTAGGATAAAAATGGCCCTTAGATGTGTATTTTAATTTATATCCTTGTCCTTGATTCTCTTTTTCTTGTGAAAACTCGTATTCAGCCGGAGCAAAAATATTAAAATCAGATTTACCATCCTTTATCAATAGCTTGTTAGTTACCGAGCCAATATAATAACTACCTGTATTATTTGATAAATCTCCTCCTATCTGTCCAGCGTTTCCACTATATAGCTTTGTAGCAAAATTCGTCTCAGCGTCATTTTCCTGGTAATACTCATTGGCAGTTATACCAAAATTAACAGCATTGCCTAGTACACTTTTATATATCAACCCACCACTTCCGGCATCCGATAATTTAGCATTAATCGACAATTTCCCATTAACAATTGAGTACTTTCCATTTGAGTCCTTATTAGGCATGGTAAACCTATACATACCAATGAGATCCTCATCAGGATTAAGGAGTTTCATCTTGGAATTCCAAAAATCTCTGTTCTTTATATTTCCATTCAGGCTTGTAGTATCTGCCACATCTTTATTCAATGCCTGCAAAAATTCAACAGTACTTTCAGAGGGTGTAAAATTGCTAAATGAGAACTCTGAATCCGAAATACTCTCCGTAGTTAGTTCAATTACACCATTCTGAGCCTGTGATCCATCAAGACGCACAAGTGCTTTTTTACCTGAATTGTCTGTCAAATACAAGAATTCCCGCGCTAACACCGGGGCATTATCACTCGATCCATCTGCCCTTTGGAAAGAAATCTCTATAACAAATGAAGAACTCGTATCAGTAATCGTAAATATCGAGAAGTTCCCTGTCGAAAACTCAACATTCTCTCCCGTAACAGACACATTCGCATCCACGGATTCCACGCGGATATCCTTGACCGATACATTTGCATCTGCCAATGTTCCGGCTTCCTCGAGTTTTGACTCGCTGACGCTCATATGGTTAACCACCATATTGCTGTCATCGGACGCGGCAATATCTTCCTTAAGCTGATTGTTAAGGAAGTTGAGTTCGATCTTTACCATACCTTCGGCGGGTTGGATCTCTTCGGTCCTGCTCTCGTCGGTATAGAAAGCAATATCATACAGCAGCGTATTATCCGTGGTATATTCGAAGCCGTCCGGTACGCTGTCATTCGATGCCTTTTTATTCAGGGCATCGATATATGTATCAACATCATACGCCGAACCGTTGATAACGGGTGTTACCGTAAAATAGGCATCATCCGGTACCGCATTTGCATGCTGTAAGGTTGCCTTTACAGAAACCTTGGAATCTTCATATGTATATACACTCTTCCTGCCATCGGTGTATTCAAAGTATACCGTGCCATTCTCGGTGATCGGGATCCAGGTCTCCCCATCCACAGTATATGAATAATATGTATCAACTCCGTTCTTGGCTGCCTCACCTTTGAGTGCCTTGATAGTAGTTCCGTTGAGAGTAGTTTTTACATATGTGTAGGAAACCGATCTGAAAAGCCCTGCTCTGGTCTTAACCTTTTCTACAGGGGGAAGCTCTTCATCATCAAGTATAAGTATTCCGTCCTCGTTAAACTCGGGCAGATCCATATCTATATAATCATTACCGACAGGATCGCCAAACTCATCTACAACCGTTCCCTTCAATTCGACAGCCGCATAAACCGATTTATAAACAAGTGTAAGCTCTATATCCGTATCTACATTGTAAACTTCGCTGCCTGCGGTAAGTTCAATGATCTCACCGTTCTCATCGGCATTGAGAGCCGTTACCACGGTGTTGCCGATCCTTGCCTCTACATAATCATAATCTTCGATCACAACCGGAGGATTCTTGACATCACTCAGACTAAGGAATCCCGTGAACCTGGGAAGTTCAGCTTCCTCATAACCCGGGATCACATCTCCGTCAGCATCTGTGAAGTGAGCGCTCAGTCCGTACTTATATTCAATATCCTCTGCCGGTACAGCCGCAGTCATATCCTCTTCGGAAACGGATGTATCATCCGAAGCAGCTTCCGAACTGTCAACAGATTCGGAACTATCAATATTATTATCAATTGCAAAGAGAGAGAGATCACTTATAACCTGTGTTGAGTCGTAATATGAATACCCGTTGGAGTCCACCCACGAGATATCTCCTTCAAGTGCCGGGAGCTGCAGATAAGCACCTTTTGAATACTCCTCTGTGCTGATCTCATTTCCCTCGGTATCATAGAAGGATACATTGTATACGACCGACTCGTCAGATTCCGAATAATCCTCTTCTGTCCCGGCGGTAAAGCCGTAGTCCTCAAAGCTGTCTCCGAGGAAAACACCGCCTTCCTCTTCAGCGTATTCCTCGTCATGATCCACTTCCGCCGCGAAGGCTTCTATGGACAGAGCCTGCAGATTTCCCAGAAACATATTGAAGGACATAAATCCCACAAGCAGTTTCTTCCAAAGTTTAGTTTTTCTTCTCTTCATAATTACTTCTCCATTCTCTCTTATGCCTAAAAGTTATGTTCAATGCGGAAAACGTTTTCGTCTTAATCCGCAAGGGCATGGTAGCCCTATATATAATCCCTCAAAGAAAAAGACTCCCGAAGGAGTCCAAAAGGTTCACATTTTGTTCATAATTGTGTAAATAACGTTCAATATGATATAAAATTCAAATAGTCAACGTCAGTTAAGAAAACACCGAATACACCATTTTATCCTAAATATTATCGCCCGCGCGCAGTCTGTTCTCCAATTTGCCGAAAACTCCGCTCAGCATCATGACCATTGCCAGGTAAATAGCCGCAACCGCAAAAAGCGGCAGCAATGCATCAAACGTGGTACCGCGGATGATATCTCCGCCTCTGGTAAGTTCATTTAAGCCAATATACCCGCAGATCGACGTCTCCTTGAGCAGAGTTATCAGTTCATTGACCAATGCGGGCAATACCGCCTTGATCGCCTGTGGAATAATAACATGTGTCATGGTAGTGATATAACTGAGGCCCAGACTTCTGCCTGCCTCCATCTGTCCCTTATCTATGGACATTATACCGCCGCGAAATATCTCAGCTACATAAGCACCGCTGTTGATCGAGAATGTGACAACCGCAACCATAACCTTGGATTTGGCGGATACCATGATAATAAAATACATGATCAGCAGCTGGACCAGAGCAGGCGTACCCCTGATCACGGTCACATATATCTTACAGAGGAAATTGAGTACATTGATCACAACTCCCGAAAAGCCGCTTCGTTCCTCGGCAGTCTGCTGGTCATGTACACATCTCACCACTCCGATGAAGAGCCCGATGATTATACCAAACACAAGGGCAAGGGCAGTGACCTCAAGAGTCACGCCCAAGCCTTTGACTATAAATATCCATCTGTCCTGTACTATAAAGTCCTGTGTAAATTTATCTATAAATGATTGCATTTGTTCTACGTATAGGGTATCCCTCACTTTTTCCGGTTAGTCATCCGTCCGTTCGGGAAAAAGTATTTATTCAGCAGGTATATACTTTGCAATGATCGAATCCAGCGTTCCGTCGGCCTTGAGCTCTTTTAAAGCTCCGTTGACCGCTACAAGCAGATCCGCATTGTCCTTATTGAGGGCTGCGGCATAATCCTCGGTCACATACTCCGTATCAAGGATTATAAGTCCCGGATTGGCTGCGACGAAGCTCTTTGCAGGCTCATTATCTATAACGACCGCATCGATCTTACCGGCAAGGAGGGCCATAACAGCATCATTTCCTTTGTTATACTCTTCCACAAAGTCCGAGCCGAAATCATCGACACAGTAGATATCTCCGGTAGTTGCAAGCTGAACGCCTATCTTCTTGCCGTCAGCCAGATCATCAATAGTCTTGATGTCCGATCCCTCGGGAACAATGACTACCTGTACACCTGTAGCATATGTGTCCGAAAAATTAACATTCTGCTTACGTTCTTCGGTAACGGTCATTCCGGCAAGTCCCATATCTGCCTTTCCGGTGCTGACAGCCGTTATGATCGAATCAAATTCCATATCCTCGATCTTAAGCTGGAGTCCGAGCTTATCTGCTATCGCCTGTGCTATCTCAGCATCTATACCGACGATCTTGTCTCCTTCATAGTATTCATAAGGTGGGAAATATGCATTGGTTGCCATTGTCAGCGTTCCGGGGGTTACCGTTGTAAAAGCGGCATCTTCGGATGCTGCAGCAGAATCGGACGCAGAACCTGTATCCGCAGAAGATCCGCAGGCAGTCATTCCAAGCGCCATTACAGAAGCTAAAATCACAGAAAGCAGTTTCTTTTTCATAATGTCCTCCTCACAAAACAAAAACGAGATGAATAAACGTACTTTTGTATTATATATGTTATTTCAGAAAATGCAAGCAAACATTAAGGAACCGGGGAAAAGCTGCATCCGGCGGTATTTACTCAAAATCTGTAGGTGTTCTTTCCTGACTTTTTGGCAGCATAGAGTCTGTCATCTGCTACGGAATACATCTCCGAGCAGCTCATCAGACGGTCTGAGAGATCATTTGCCACCGCGCCTATTGATAATGTGGTCTTGATCGTATCTTCCGCCCTGAAGGTACGTCCGAAGGAGGACGTAACATTATTAATAACGTTTGTTACCTCATTTCTGCTTATCGTATTTCTAAGATATACGCAGAATTCATCGCCTCCGACACGGCACGAATATACTTCCTCTTCGGGATACTTTGACAGTATTTCCGCCAGGCTTTTGAGGATCGAATCTCCCCTTTGATGACCGTACCGGTCATTAACCTGTTTAAAATTATCCATATCCATCATCAGGAAGCACCCTCTTCTCCCCTGCTCTATATCCTCATCAACAAGTTCCTTAAAGTGAGCCCTGTTAAACAGACCGGTCAACGGATCATGCAATGCCAGATCACTCATATGTTTAAGATCGGCCACGTGCTCCGTCACATCCAGAAACCATATCATATATCCCTGGGTGTATCTGCCCTTTTTCAGTTCCTCGATCTTCAGATCATAGATCCGGTCATTTAACTCCACACGGTTGAGCCTGCCATCCAGAATATCCTTAATCCTTTCGATCTGTCTGGCATCCGTATTGAGAGGTATGGATCCCAGTATACTTTCAACGATCGCATTCTGAAAGCTGACCCGATACCTGTCATCAAGTACCAGCACTCCCTCTCGAGCCTTATCCAGAGCATTTTCGCTGGCGAGGGTAACCGAGTCGAGCATACCGTACGTAAACAGACATTCGTAAAGGCAGACACCGGCCAGCAGAAATCCCACTGCAGGGATCTCAAACCCGTCCGTAATACCGGTCAGAGTGACCAGATATGGCGCCCAACAGAAAAACATCGCCCAGAATATCATGCGAACCCTTTTCTTTTCCAGTACAGAGCCGGTCCGGACAGTATACACGCCCACACCTATAACCTCAAGACAGATAAGAGCGAAATATCCGATCGTAAGGAAAAATCCTGTGGAATGCACCAGATCCGGCCGAACCATATGATCAGTGGCATACACGCCTATATACGAATAAAAGAAACCTGTCGAACGAGTCCGCAGCAGCCCGTACATCAGATACATCGATATAACAATATGTATCACAAACACGAACCATGGCACCCTGACCCTGGATGCTTCGGAAATAAACATCAAAACTGCGGCCATCATCATAAACTCGCCGAAATACTGGATCACGCAGGCCAGGAAATAGCCCTGTGAGGTTGTACCCATGATCTCAATGATGAATCCAAGGATATATATAGCAGCCGACATAAAGAAAAAGCTTATGGCATTCTGTCCCTTATTTGGTCTGCCCGTCAGCACCCGGAAAAACATAGCCATTGTCGCTAGCAGCGTTATAACATGTATCCCCAGATAGAGATAATACAGATTAACCTCATCGACCAGTACGATCCGTATACCGGAAAGCACAAGGAAATGAGCCGGATAAAAAATATAGAAAAAGCTTTTACCGATAATATCCCTGCCGCGTTCTCCGTTATATGCCCTAAGCAGAGGTAAGGCCAGCATAAAGCCTAGAAGATAAAATTTATCCCACCATACCCAGTCGTAATGCGAAAAATGATATTTCTGATTGAGAATGATCGCCACTACAAGGAACAACACAGTCGCCAGATCTGCCAGAATAAACCATTTAGCCTTTTCGGCAAAGGTCCTGCCGTAGTAAAACGACAGAATAAACAACTCAGGAGTGATGATCCAGCCTCCGACAGCGATCGAAACCGCAAAAAGCAGTACCGTCAAAGCTGCTTTCTGCCATTTTTTCAGTCTGTCGCTTTCCAGAATGGTCAGCATCAATAATCCAAGCAGATAATCAAAAATGATATTCTGCCTGTATCCGTACTCATTATGAAAGAAAACATAAAATGGGATACTGCTGATTGACGCATATGCGATCATGCGATAAATATACTGCCGCAGATCATGGGTCTTTCTGAAGCCCTCGGCAATAAAAAAACACATGATCGGAATCGTCAGCCTTCCGCAAACATGCAAAAACTGACCGAGCGGAGAATAAAAATCCACAAATCCCCACGCAGTATGATCGATGACCATCGAAATGATCGCTATAAGCTTTAGTTGGGTACGATCAAGAGAAAGACCCCGGTTATTTTTCTTCAGCATTCTGGGAAACCGTAAATGTGTCTCCGATCACCAGGTCGTCACTGTAGGTGTATGTATCCTCCACAACTGCCTGAATAACGGTACGTTTACCGGAGTTATGTCCCGAACAGGTTGACAGAGTAACAAGCTTGGGTCTGTGACTGATATCAACCGACTCGGGTCCGCCTTCATATTCGTTTTTTTCAAGTATATAGTCCATATACTCATCATACGTGGCTTTATCGGTAGGGCAGTTATAGGTCTTGCCCTTAACATTTTCCAGATAATATACAAATACATGACATTTATATGCTTTGGTAGGAGTATAGTAATAGAAGAACGGATCCTCCGACACATCAACGTCGCCTGTCCTGATCTTCTTCAGGCATCCGAACATGGATCCGTTTTTCATATTATGTCCGTAAATGAGCGTAGCCATATCCTTAAGATCCGGATTTGACCATGCATCTATGAAAATACTGCCGCTGCTGGATTTGGTACCGTCAAAAGCCACATGCAGATAGTTGAAATCCTCGTCTCCTATCACAACGGGGTAGCTCAGATCCATCAGCGGAAAATAGAGCCATCCCTTGAAATCCGGATTTATCTCCAGCAAAGAGTCATAATCGACATCGAGATAAGGAAATCCGGCTTCCTTCATGGCAGCTGCTTCTTCCGATGAAGCAGAAGCCGTCTCGTCATTGACATACAATGCTATACCGTTATATATAGCCTCGGCCTCTGCATAGTTTCTGTATATCTGATAAAGCTTAAAGCCGCTGAACAAAATGACTCCGATACACAATGTCGGGATCAGAATATCCAGTATCTTCATTGCCTTACCGGTTTTACTCTCCTGTACTGTACCTGTGTCTTTTTTCTTATTTCTGCTCATATCCTGATCTGACCTCAGTATCCAATCCGTCAAAAGACCGATCGTTCTTTTGCCTGTACTTCTTCCAATATTAATTGTACCTGGCGTCCTACAATGAAATAAAGGGCGTGTACGGTAGTACACACCCTTTAGTATAACTCATTTGGTAAAGGAATATCAATAACCGAACTCTTCAGCCCAATACCATGTACCGCCAACCTCATAAATTGCGATACCGCAGGTCTTGAAGGATCCAAACATGATATTTTCCTTGTGTGTAGGTGATGCCATCCATGCTGCTACTGCCGCATCGGCTGTGCTGTAGCCTTTGGCAAGGTTCTCACCGTACATCAGATTGGAATTGACTGTGTACCAGTCGCTTCCGTTCGGTCTGGTGTGTGACCAGGTAGTAACGATCTCCTGTGCACGTACCATAGCCGCCTGCTCAAGTCCATCACTCCAGGTAAGCTGACCGAGGCCGGCACTTGCTCTCTGAGCATTGCATCCGTCAAGAGCCGCCTTAGCGGTTGCTCTCATGTTTGCATTTCCCTCACCGGCAGCCGTTGCAATCGACTGTGCGAGAGCAACTGCTTCCTCATCAAACATGACATGATCCGCATCCGACTCCGAATACTCACGTACTGCAGCTGTCGAGAACGTCTCACCCTGAGCTGCGCCGCATCCGACAACGCCGATCACCATTGCACCTACAAGTAAAAGTGATAATACTTTTTTCATGTGTGCGTTTTCTCCCTTCTTGATAGTGGCTGCTTATGCACTCTTTCCGCAGCACTTCTTGTACTTCTTCCCACTTCCGCAAGGACAGGGGTCATTGGGATAGACCTTTTCCTCTTTGCGAATAGTGGTGGATGACTTCTGTTCCTTATAGAGAGCCTTACGCTTCTCCTCATCAAAGATGTCATCCCACTGCTCCAACTGGTAGAGCCAATCCGCATCAGCCCTGACCATATGCTTATAGAGAAGCTCCTTATCGAATCCGAGATTGACCTCTGTATCCTCATCCATGGTTTCGATGGGATTGGGTTCCTTGAGACTGTCATCAATACCGTCCAGGAAACCGGTCATCGTCATAATGTCAACGTTAAACTTCTCTGCAAGCTCCTTAACGGTTCCTTTTACCACCGTATCGGGATTTTGAAGAAGTTCGGCGTATATGTTTTTCTCTTTTAGGAAATAATCCTGCCAAAGTTTCTGGAGAGAGCCACGGTCTGCTGTCTCCGAATACGCCATGTCTTGCCACTGTTTAAGTAATGTTGCAGCCATAAATCATACTTCCTCTGAACATAAAGACTTAAGTTACTGTTAAAAAGGTTCAAAAAACAATTAATTTTTTGAAGATCAAAACGATCATTTAACATCTTCCATCATTGCCCGTGAAATGTCAAGAATACGTTTCATCATTGCCATACCCTATTGTCTTAATCGCGGACGGGAGACTGGCTTATAAATGTTTTGATCAGAATTCCCTTAATCAATAAATATATCACAATTCTCGACTATCGAAAAATAACATACCAGATAGTCAACACATGCACCGTATGTCTCACGTCCAAGAGGCTGATCATACGATTTAAGGAAAGCATCATACGTATTTGTACTTACCTTATTGACCGGATTTTTGCGGTATTTCGACCAATACTCATTGTTTTCCCGCAGATCGGCGGCAACAAGCGGCGAGTAGGAATCCTTGATCTCCTGCCATGTGTCGATATCACCGCTCTCATACAGCGCATTCTGCAAATGGATCAGAGCCATCAGCGATGCGGAATAAACATAATCGGGATCTCCATCCTCCAGGGAAGCAAGTATTCCCACGAAATTCGCTTCATCCTCAGAGGCTATCCCACGCTGATGCGCCAGTTCATGCGCTATTGTCGCCGGGCGCATACTGTCGGGAGAATCCATGTTTATGCAGGCCTCCGCCGTAAACGGGAAGAAAAAGCCGGTAAAATCCAGCATACTCACGATTCTGGAAAAATGAACCTTCTTAGGGATATGCGGTTTATCGGAAAGACCGGGGTACCTGAGTGAGACTGCATCATACAATGCGATGGAATGTGCGAAAGATGAATCGGAAAAGACAAAAGTACCTGCATCGGCATGTTCGATCCATTCTTCCATCCGGGCATCCGAATAGACTGCCGCCGTATCGGAGCCATCCTCTCCGCGGGCAGTAAGTGCGGAATATTCATTGGCGAGATTTACGAACGCTCTGTCCACGGCGACCAGATCATCATGTTCCACTCCATCCGTATCAAAGCCGAAGATTTCACTGACTCCCGGCGCTGCATAATAAAATCCCCACAGCATACAAAAACCGCCATATACAAGGGAGACCAGCATGATCACAGTCAGTAATGCAGAGCATGTACTCCATATGACCTGTGTTCTTTTCATCTTATGCAATCCGGTCAATTCCGCGATCGGATTTCTTTTCTGTTTAACCTTATATCTTATAGGGAAGAGAACGAACCACTGGGAAAACCTGATCATCATTCTGCGGAACGGATATATTTTGTCAACCAGTCGCAGCAATGCATATACGATCAGGGCAATTATCGCCGCCGCGATGATCACCTCGCCGACGCAAAGTGAAGTATGGTCATTCAGCGAAGCCAGCGCGGAATGCAGCGGACGTATAACATAAAAGTAAACACTCCGGGCAGCATCTCCGCTATGGATGAGGATCTGATATACGACAACCATTATTAACCCGACTGCGATCAGAATAAGCTGAAGCTTATGCGCTCGAATAAAAAGAGAAAAAACCTTTTTCAGCTCACCGGCGGAACGGGATTCTGTCACGGTATCGGGGCGACTTTGAGTTATGTCAACCGCTTTCGGATCTGCGGAATCCTTTAACCCCGCATCAAAACAGAAGGATCTGTCAATCGGAGCCTCGACATCGGCGATATCGGGGACATCCGCCACATCAGACAGATCCGGTATATCCGGAATATCAGTTAATCCTTCTAATAATAACTCAAACGACATCGGTCTTATTTGCGGGTTGATCCGCCCGGTCTGCCGGAACGCTTTCGGATGATGAGTTTTCCGTCATCCTGCTGCTGTCACTCTCCGAATCAATATCATAACTTGCTATAGTATGACGATGCATCAATGCACCGTAAGACCATATAAATACCCAAAGCGCAATAGGCAGAGCGATCGTCACGATCAGACAGCTGCGGAAATACTTCCCGGTCTGATCCGTAAAGGCCGTGATGAACGTTGCGATCACCATTATTGCGATCAGCACGACTCCGACCATCGCCGCGATCCGTTTGCCCTTACCGTTCTCATTCATAAGGTGTTACTCCGTTCATAGTCATATAAAACAAAAACAACGACATACCAAAGATTCCGTCACGCATACAGTCGCCTTATCTCAGAGCGCTGCGTATATCCTCGATCATGTCAAGTACAGCCGCCCTTGACGCATCGGCGTATGCTTCCTCCCCGTAAGAGGAATATTTATCATTCTGATACGCGGCGATAATGCCTCTGGAGGAATTGACTATCGCTCCGAGTCCGTCCTTATCAAAGAAATGTACAAGATCGGCTCCTTTGCCTCCCTGGGCACCATAGCCCGGAACCAGTATACAGGCCTTCGGCATTATATCGCGAAGTATCTTACCCTCCTCGGGGTAGGTGGCTCCCACAACGGCACCGACATAGCTGTAGCTGTCTCCCATCAGTTCGGACCCCCAGGAATCAACCTTTTCGCCGATAAGCTCATAAAGCTTCCTCTGTACTCCGCTCTCATTATCTATAACGAGCCTGTCCTGAAATTCACCGCTGGAGGGGTTGGAGGTTTTAACCAGTACAAAGATACCTTTATGCTCCTCACGGCATACATCCATAAAGGGTCTGACCCCGTCACTTCCCAGATAGGGATTTACCGTGGCGAAGTCTTCATCGAAGCCGGCATATGAATTCTCACCCACCTGCACATGCCCCAGATGGCCCGCCGCATAAGCACCGGAGGTCGAACCTATATCTCCCCGCTTTATATCCCCGATCACGATCAGATCCCGCTCATGGCAGTAATCAACAGTTCTCTTATAGGCAGCCATTCCCGGAATACCGAACTGCTCATACATTGCGATCTGCGGCTTGACTGCGGGGATCAGATCGTACACGGCATCAACGATCCCCTTGTTAAATTGAAATATTGCCTCAGCCGCTCCCTCAAGCGTCTCGCCATGATCCCGATACGCCCTGTCCTGTATCTGTGAGGGAACATACTTAAGCATCGGATCCAGACCCACTACTATCGGAGCTCCTGTTTTTTTAATCCCGGAAATCAGCTTATTAATCATAAATTATATCTCCATTTAATTATTTCATATGTTATTATTGCCTCATGGCATAATCTATCGTGTTTTCAGAAATTCATACTCTCTTTGAGCTGCCGAATCATCAGGATACAGTTTGATATAATCCTTCATCAGTGTTGCGGCCGTCTGAAACTCCTCCATATATTCATATGCAACTATCTCGTTATATTTCAGCGTCTGCATGATGGAGTTTTCTTCGGAATTCATACCGGCCTGAAAAGAGCTGAGAGCCTCGGAGTACCTCTCCATCTTCATCTGGCATAACCCCATCTGATTATATATATTTGAATCGTCATGGTTCTTATCCAGATATGTATTATAGAGGCTGATCGCATAATTATAGTCTCCGAGAGCCTCATAAGTCCTGCCAAGGAAAAGGGTAACCTGTCCGGAATCTCCTCTGTCCGAATTCTCCAGATAGCTTTTGGCGGATTCATAATCACCCAGATAATACTCAAATCTGCCCATATTGTAATCCGAAATATCGGAATGTGAGGAAATGCACTCACTGATCATCTCCCGGCCCGCATCCTTGTATCCTGCCGCTGCCATAACCTGATATATGTCGATGACCATATCGAAATTGTCCGGAGCCAGACTGATCGCCTTCTTAAAGTCTTCATTGGCGTCTTCAAAGCTTCCGTTTTCCAGTCTGATAATCCCACGGAGATAATATGAATCCGTTTCCGAGGGCTTAAGCGTAAGGATAGCATCATATACACCGGAGGCCTCATCAAACCTGCCTGACTTATAATAAGCCGAAGCAAGGTAATAATTTATATCGTAATCCAGATCCTCCGGTATGCCGTCACTGAGCCGCAGTGCCCGGGTAAAGCATTCTATGGCTTCGTCATACTTTAATTCCGTCATGAGAGCCATACCGCGGCCGCGAAGAATAAGCCGCTCATTCTCACCTGCTTCCTCCGCCTGGTCAAAATATCCGTAAGCATCCGAGATCTCCATAGCCGCGATCGCATCCATACCGGATTGTACATATGAAGTTTTCTCACTGCCGCAGGCTGTCAGGATAACTGCTGCCGTTTCCGCAGCCAGTGCGAGCAAAAACTTAGATTTTTTCATTTTTGCGTCTATCAAGCTCTGCCGTGATCTCGGCAAGCTTTTCGTCCGTAAGGATATACTTACGGGCAAAGATCACCAGACCAACGATCAATACGACTATGGGAATGATCGTCATACTCATGCGCAGTCCCATTCTGGAGCCGGCTGCTATCTCGCCGCTCACGGCCGCCTCGGTATCCTTGCTGATATTGCATACCTGCAAAACAATACCTGCCACAAAGGCAGCGACGCCGGATGCAAGCTTAACAACAAAGGTCTGCATGGAGAAGATGACAGATTCGTCTCTCCTGTGATTCCTGAGTTCACCGTAATCAACGGTATTGGCCAGAAAGACGGTGATGACTACATTCAGCATACCGATGGCACTCATGATCAGGAATGCCGGAACAAGCAGAAAATACACATTATCCTTAAGCACAAAGGCTTCGATCAGCAGCACTCCGTATCCCGCAAATGCCATGATAAAGCAGGTATAGAAGATCTTCATTGTATTCATGAATTTACGGAGCAGAGGGAAGAACAGCATCATGGCCAGGATCTGGAATCCGCCTCCGGCCACATTAAACAGTGTATAATTATCCTCCCAGTTGGCAGGCGAGAAATCGTATTTAAAGAAATAAATGACAAGATTACTCGTAACATACAGTGCCGTATTGACCATAACGATCGCGATCACCATCGTGATGGCCTGATCATTGGATATCAGCGCCTTAAACATATCGCCTATGGAAACCGTCTCCATATCAACGGTTGATTTTTCTTTGATAAATACGCAGGTGATCGTAATGAACACTATAAAGATAAGTGCTACGACAAGCGCCATCTTGCTGTAGCCGATGCGCTCGTAATTTGTCTCATCGCCTCCGAAGGCATGTCCCAATGCCGATACCGCCTTGACGGTAATAATGGAGATTATTGCGGAGCCGACACCGGCACATGATCTGGCAAGTGCCGATAAGTCCTCTCTTTCCTTGCCGCTCTCGGTAAAGGCCGGAACCATACTCCAATACGGAATATCCATCATGGTATAGGTAACGCCCCAAAGTATATAGAATATGGCGGCATATGCCGTAAGCCCGGCTCCATCCAGACTGGGCGGAGCGGAAAACATGACAAACAGAATAACCGCATTGGTGACAGTTCCGATCATCAGCCATGGTCTGAACTTGCCCCATTTGGTCCTGGTCTTAGCTACGACCACACCCATGATCGGATCATTGAAGGCATCAAAAACACGTGCTATCAAAAGTATGGCTCCCATAGCAGCCGCGCTGACACCCATGATATCCTGATAATAATACAGTATATAGCTGGCAGACAGCATATATACCATATCCTTGCCAACGGCTCCTATGCCATAGGCAAATTTTTCTTTACCCGTCAAACTTCTCTTGTCCTGCATAACCCCTCCGTCCTTTAGCAACCGTTATATCCGTTATTGAAGATCTGTCGATTTAACCGACAAATGGAAATAAACGTGCCCGAAATCATAATACACACACAGAGATATTTTATCACATATTCTCCTGTGCGTCATCGTCATCGGACTCATAATCGTCCGTAAAAAATCCTCCCACATACGTTACTCCGTATATATCTCCGTATTCGGCAACGGTCCTGTGCGAGTAATAAAGCTCAAAAAAGAGCGTAACAAGTCCGAACGACACAAGAGCAAGTCCGGTTCCGATCCCCCCTACTTCGCCAAGCACTCCCTTAAGTCCCAGTATATAGATGGTGATGTTGGCCAGACTGTGTATGAGTAAAGACCCATACACCGAGTGAACGTATTCAACGGCAATACACATCAGAGCCCCCATTATGAATCCGTAAATACCCTGCACGATATTTCCGTGATAAAGCCCGAAAAAAAGGGACGTCATAAGAATAGCAATATAAATATTAAATCTTCTTTTAAGTCTTCCGAACACGATCAGCCTGAAAAGAAGTTCCTCGGCTACCGGTGATATCACACCGTAGAGCAGCAATCCCAGCCACATGGGTATCATATACTGGGTATATGTCGTCTCACCATAGGCAGAGTGCTCGACTATACCCGAAAGTCTGATGAGGATGTTGATCCCAAGTGCCATGCTTACAGCCTGCAAGGACAGAAGTATCCAGGAAAAGGCGGGAGCATGGATCCGGTCGGTGCGATAAAATGACAGGCCGTTGACATTGAGATAATCCCATATGGACAGTTCCTCCTTGTCCGTTCTCATTATGAAAAGAAGAACGGCTACCCCAACCAGTATATCGATAACGGAGATTATACCGGACAGAAACGCATCATTCCCTCTGACAAAATCATAAACAGCTGTCGATCCCGTTGACGCGAACTGAAGCAGGAACATCATCAGCAGTCTTGTGAGATCATGCACCACATAGTATGCCATAATGGGAAGCAGCACATATATTACCTTTTTGAAAGAATTCATCATAATACGATGGTATCTCCGATCTCAAAAGAATAGATGAGTTTCTGCCCGACAGGGATCCTCATCTTCTCCAGCGCCTCCGCATAGAGATCCAACTGTGTTTTGTAATGCCCGGTGTAGTATTCCGGATCCTTCGATCTGTCGGTCTTGTAATCAAGGATGACCGCTCTGCCGTCCTCTATCCAGTATACATCTATGATACCCTGTATCAAAACCGTTTCTTCCCGCGGATATCCTGCATCCACCTTATCGGCCGAGATCCCCATCATAAAGGGCGCTTCTCTTCTCAGATCTCCCCTGATCTGGGCTTCACGCATCCGCATCGCGGTCCCGGATCCGAAAAACTTCTCCAGTCTGTCATATTCTCTGTTATCGGCGAAGATATCACGTTCATATGCCGACATTCTTCGCTCAGTCACAAACCGGTCAAGAGAACTGCCTATCCGAGAACGAAGCATATGATCCACGCTGCCGGGGTTGGTGATCACGGAATCAGGGTTACATAACTCCGTAAAATCGGCGAGTTCCAGAAACCTGTGAAAAGCCGATCCGCGTACCGTTGCCTTAAGAGTGTCCTTTTTGCCCGATACAAACATCGGTACAGCCGCCCTGCGGGGATACATCTCATGCATCGCTTCTTCATACTCTATTATAGCGGATTCCTTGATCTCCGATACAGATGTCTTGGTGTACAGACCTCTCAGATCCGTATGAGGATAAACGGCCGATAACAGGCTTCGCAGATACATCAGATATTCATCATCCTCACTGATTTCCGATATCCCGGAATAAAGGAACCTTTCCATCAATCCCTTTTCGAGCGCTCTGGCATTTTCGGCATCCTTACGCGATGCTTCATCCAGCGGAATGCGTGAGTACGTAAGTGACAGAGGTGTCAGCACTGATCTTTCGCTTTCGGGCACGATACGGTCCTCACCGGTCTCATCGCAGATACAGTTTAAATACCAGTCTATATATCTTGAAATGCCCTTGGGGCGACTGATGCTCAGATGCCCCGGATCATCCTTCCTCCTCTTTGAGATCCCCGCGCAGGTCAGTATCAGCTTTTCCTTTGCCCTGGTCATGGCTACGTAGAGTATACGCATTTCCTCGGCGAGGGTTTTTCTTTCTATAACATCGGCAACATATTTGTGATATAAGGTATCAAATTCCAGTCTTCTTTGAACGTCACGATCCCTGATACCGAGTCCTGCTTCATAATCCAGGATAAATGAACCATAAGCATCCTGCATATTGAACTTATTCCCCATTCTGGCTATGAAGCATACCGGAAACTCAAGGCCCTTGCTCTTATGAGTCGTCATGATCCTGACAACATCGGCTTCCGACTCGGTCACTTCTGCCTCCGCGTCCAGAGCCTCGCTCTTTCTAAGGGTATCTATATATCTGATGAAATTATAAAGTCCAAAATATGAGGTGGAGGCATAGTCGGAGGCCTTTCTGAGGAGCATATCCACATTAGCCGCTCTCCTGTCACCTCCGTGCATGGCTGTGACCAGATTTCTGTAGCCTGTATCGGTAATTATCCTGTTCAAAAGGGTCTCCACAGGCAGATACCCGGACAGCTCCCTGTACCTGTCTATCATCTCCAGAAACCTTCGAAGCCTGATCTTAAGCTCCTTAGAGACCTCCGCACGGCCCTCAGGGTCGTCTCCATCGCCTTTCCGCTCTGTATCAGTCTCTTCCGATGCCGCATAAACACACGCCCTGTACAGATATCCGTCCGTAAGCGGGATCCCTGCGGCAAGACTGTTTCTGTAGCATACGCTGACCAGGGATATCTCCTCCGGGGTAAATGACCCGAACACTCCCTCCATTACACCGTAGAAATATATATCCTGCAGGGGATTTACCAGTATCCGGAGCAGATTCATCAGACACGATATCTCATAAGTCGTGAAATATCCCGTACTTCCGGTCAGATGTGCGGGGATACCGTGTTCCTCCAGGACCGCCTTATAGGTTGTCGCAAATCCCAGTCCGGACCGGTACAGTATCACGATATCCGAAAACTTAAGCGGACGGCTGTATCCCTCATTTTCCTCATCACGTACCCTGAAGCCGCTGTCCATCAGTTCTTCGATACGTCTGGCTATTGCCTCTCCCTCGATACGGTCCTTTCCTGCATTTTCGAGCAGATTCCCGTTTGCTTCTTCGTCATCACCGTCCGGAGTCTCCGGTTCGGAGGAATCTTCCGCGGTATCAGGATCATCCCTGTCCGCAAAAAGTATCTCCGTTACATATTCATCTCCGTCAGGTTCGGGATATTCCGCTCCGGCTTTGAGCGCAGCGGATTCCGTATAATCACTTCCCCCGGTTTCCTCGGTCATTACTCTCTCAAAGAGTGCATTTATCGAATCGATCACTTCTTTCCTGCTTCTGAAATTCCGGTTTAAGTCAACCTTGCATCTGACAGGGTCATCATATCCATACTCATGATACTTGTCGGTAAATATCCTGGGTTCGGCCTGTCTGAATCTGTATATGGACTGCTTAACGTCCCCCACCATAAACCGGTTATATACGCCTCTGTCCTCACCGCTGACAGCGGAAAGGATCAGTTCCTGCACAAGGTTTGAATCCTGATACTCATCTATATACACACAGCTGAAATATCTGCTGAATTCTTTTGCGGTATCCGTATATTCATATGTATCTTCGCCCGTTTTTCTGACAAGGATTTCCAGAGCCTGATGCTCACAATCCGAAAAAGACATCAGCTTCCTTTCTCTTTTGACGGCTGCAAGTTCATCTATATATCTGGACGTGACCTTACAAAGGGTACGTATCACTCCGCTGCATGCGGAAATATGTTCGACATGGTTAACATAACTCGTATTAAGCAGACTGCTTCGCAGTTTTTTGAGATTATCTTTGCCCATGGCACGGAGGTTCTTAGCCTGTTCTCTGGACTCAGGATCCTCGCTCTCCCCGTGTTTATTGGAAAAACGCGCAAATGTTATATTTCCGGCAAGTCCACGTAACCTTTCATAAGTGTTTTCATCCAGCTGCTGCACATCATTAAGGATCCCGGACATTTCCCTGACAGCCTCGTATTCAGTACGGATCATTTCAATGTTGGCTTCTGCCAGACCGCCTTCCGTGGCGGCTTCAAAGGCATCGGAATACAGATCGTCGATCTCCGCCATCGATGTTCTGACCATATCCGTCAGGAATGCTGCGATATCATCCGGTAATCGTCCGTCGGGACAATCGTAGTCTTTTGATCTTTTTTCAAGCCAATCCTTCGGCCACGGTCCCGATACCGCCTTATTATACAGGCTGCTTATCGCCTTTGAGAGATCCGAATCATCGGATCCGGTGATCATATGTTCGGCAAGATCCAGAAAGTCCTCATCTCCCTCAAGGAACAGTTTCTCTATCAGTTCATTGAGAACATCCTCCTCAAGCAGCCCGTTCTCACCCTCTTCCGTTATGCGGAATCCGGGATCGCTTTCTCCCTCTGTGATCGAGTTTTTGATCACATACTGACAGAAGGAATCTATAGTGGAGATGTGTGCATTATGTATAAGTGCCGCCTGTTTATGCAGATTGGCGTCGTTCGGATCCTTTTCCAGCCGTTCATTCAGAGCACGGGATATCTTCTCCTTCATCTGCGATGCGGCCGCCCTGGTAAAGGTCACCACCAGAAATCTGTCAATATCCTGAGGATCATCCTTATCCGTTATCAACCGGATGATCCGCTCCACAAGAACCGCGGTCTTTCCGCTGCCGGCAGCTGCGGACACAAGGATATTGCTGTTCCTTATATCTATTACTTTCTGTTGCTCGTCAGTCCATCTGACCTTATTTTCAGCCATTGTCCTTACTCAGCTCCTCCGACATAGCGTCCAGCAGGTCTTCTTTCGAAGCATTTTTATAACGCACGCTTTCATATCCGTCTATGCCGCTGTCGATCCGGCAGACGGATCTGTAATCGCAATACTTACAGGGCAGATCCGATCTTTCACGTGTACAGGGCATGGCGGAAATATCGCCGCTCAGTATGCGTCTGACCAGATCATCCGATTTATATACGGCATATTTAATGATCGTATCAAGATCTTCGGCCGAACAGGCTTTTGATCTGGCATCCGGTCTGTTGTCCTTTTTGTTGAACCTGACCGGGATTACGGCAGAAGGCTCGCCCGCCCTCAGATCCTTATCCATCAGCGCCAATACCTTCTCATCATCATTGACAAGTCCCTTCATGCGCATCTTACTTCTGACACAGTTCAGGGCATCCTCGTCACTTACGTCGCTATCCATACTCACCATCGGATCCGACACATGAAAATACAGCATCCCGGCGGGAATGCTTCCTTTAACGGTTCTCAGGGCTTCACTCATATATACCGACAATTGAAGCATAAAGCCGTGATACAGCCCGGTCAGGTCAAAATCCCTGTTTCCCGACTTATAATCCACGATCCTGAGATATTTCTTACCGTCGTCCTCGCAGATATCCACACGGTCAATCTTACCGATAAGCTTATATTTCCGTCCGGTACCTCCGGGATCAGATACGCTTCTTTCGGATTCAAAGGCCTTCTCAAACATCTCGGGCACAAAGCTGCCCTGTGTAACCTGAAACCGTATCGTATCGACGCTCCGTCTAATCACGCGGCGTATACGTCTGCTCAGCGCCTGATTCCTGTTGCTTGAGACAAGTATCGTATCCCCGTAGGTAGATGTTATCCTGTCAGTGATCTCGGATACCCACTCATCCGCATCGCTGTCTTTGAGCCCATCCCAGGTCAGCCCCTCTTCCCTGAGCCTGATGGCAAATTCCTCCAGAGACCGGTGAAATACATCTCCCATATCACTGTTCTCAAAGGTGAATTCGGGTCTCGTTCTGAGCTTCAGTCCGTAGCTCAGGAAATGTGAATATGCGCATCCCGCAAATTTTTCCAGTCTGCTGACAGATGCCCTGATCACCTCTCCGTACAGCTTCCGGACCAGTTCCTCCGGGATATCGGCCGATTCATAATGCATACGGCTCATTGTAAGGAAGCTGTCCACCGACTCCTTCAAGCCGTCCTCCACCATGGATCTGCATATCGCGGTAAGCAGATGAACATCCTCCTTTTCCAGCCTTCCGTCCGTGTACTCCCTGATCATGGAAGCCGCACCGGTTTTTATCCCCGGTCTGTCCGCGGGCATTACCCTGCCTGCGAAGGTATGTGTTGTATTGGAATAAACGGGTCTCAGTTCCGGAAAGAGTTTACATAACACTCCGATCAGATACGACTGCTGCATGTCCTTGCCCTGTGAATCCGTCAGAACATATGAAACATTCAGCTGTTCCACGGGTTTGGTCATATTCATATACAGATAAAACCTCTGGGTAAACATCTGCTCTCTGGGAGTCGGAGCAAGCTCCACATCCTCAAGTGAGGTCAGAAAATCCCTGTCCACATCGGAGATCAGACCTCCCGTGGATACGGCTCCCGGTATATTGCAGTCATTTGCACCTAGCAGGAACAACGCCTTAACATATCCGAGTCTTGTTCTGACGAAATCCCCGACCTGTATCTGGTCACTCTCCTGAGGTATCACTCCGACCTTAAGCTCAGACAGTCCGGCTTCCAGGATACCGGAGAACTCCTCAAGATCCTTAATCTCGTCTCCGCACAGACTTTCTATCTGATCCAGCAGACCGATGATCCTGTCATATATCTGGGCATATTCAATCCCCAAAGAAATGTCTCCGGATTCTCTTATCCTTTCGGACATGGCCTCAAGCTTTTGATACATTCCCGTTTTATCAAGGAAGTCATACAAAGCACGGGTATATGTCACATCTGTATTATGTAAACTTGCAAAATGATCCCTTACTTTTTCCCTTATTGAATTGATATGTTCATATTCCGCCAGATAGTAGTCTCTTGCCTCGGCGGTTATATCCTCCCTGTCATCCCTGCGCAGGGTCCATACACGATCATACGACGCTCTGCCGCGGATCCCGGTCTTGAGCAGGAAATTCTCCAGCACATCCGTCTCACTGCGGTCGAGAGGTCCGAACCCCGTACGCATATGTCTGATCACGCTTTCGCAGGAATAGTCCGATCTCAATACGTCATACGCGGAGGACAACGCCTCCACGAACGGTGTAGTCATAATGCTACGGGAATAATCCATGTATATCGGAATATCAAGCTCATCCGCGATATGTATAATATCATCTGCGTAAGCAGACATATCTCCGACAACTATCGCTATATCACGGTATCTCATATCCGATCCGACCGTAAGACGTCTGATACGCTGGAAGGTATCTCTTATCTCATCTCTGATCGTCGGTGCCTTGTAGACGGCTATCCCTCCATCATGATCGCCACCGTATCCGACCATCGGATACCTGAATATATGTGACTCCAGATGTGAAAGCATCTTTCCGCGAAAAGAAGCATCGGGTTTACATAATACAGGTTCATCGATCCCGACTTCCGTATCCTCCGCAAGCTTTTTCAGCCTGAGAACGGAGCGTGACGGCAGGCTGAACATATCCTCCTCGCTTCTTGCGGTATAAATATCATCCTCCGCAGGCAGCGTAAAAGAAAATATAACCTCACGGGCAAGCAGCATCAGCTCGCGGATCACCTTTTCCTGGATCGGGGTAAAACCTGTAAATCCGTCAAATACGATCACCGAATCTCTGACAAGTTCTGACTTATGTAAACCATCGGCAACTATATCCAGAGTCTCCTCCCTGGTCAGATAATGATCGGCCTTATAGGCCATAAAAGCCCGGTATATAGCCCCTATGTCTCTGAGTTTCGACGCAAGTATCCTGCGCTCTCCCGCCTTGACGGCAAGCTCATCCACCTCTCCCGGTCTGTAACCGTATTGCATGAATTCCGAGATCGCGGATTTGACCTCACTGATGAAACCGTATCTGTCAAGCCTCGATCCCATGTATTCCAGCGAATCTGCTACCTCTCCGGCAACATGCCGGATTATAAGGTTTTTGCCGGTGTCATCGAGCACAGGGATATCCTCCCCGCCGACCTCCTCGAGTATTCTGTGGCTCAATCTGGAAAAGCTTAAGACTTCGATGCCTGAAAACGCATGATCCGGATGAAGCTCTATCATCCGGACCTGCGTCTGCATATTAAACTGGTCCGGCACTATAAGCAGATACTTATGTGCCGGATCAGCCATAGACCTTTCAATGATCAGATTTTGGATATATGTGCTTTTGCCGGAACCCGAAGGTCCGTAGACAAACTTAATGGACATGCTCTTTAGTCCTGAAGGATACGAACTACCTTGACCGGAGTTCTGTAATTAACGTTTGAAACCTTGATACCGGTGCGCGGGCTTGACGCATGGACGACCCTGCCGCCACCGAGGTATATAGCCACATGGTTTATACGTTTGCCTTTGCCGTAGAATACCAGATCACCTGGCTTAGCCTGTCCTAAGGTGATCGATTTGCCGCTGTTGGCCTGGGAGCCGGAATAATGCGGCAGAGATATACCGAAATTCCTGAATACACTGAGCACGAATCCCGAGCAGTCGGCGCCTTTGCTGAGACTGGTTCCTCCCCATACGTACGGATTGCCCACATACTGAAGCGCATAATTGCAGAGTGCTGCTCTTACATCCGAAACGCCCTCTCCGTAGAGCACCTCGGTCATCGTCAGCGCCGTACGAAGCTCGCTGGTAACCTCTACGTAATCCGCACTGACATAAACCTTCTCATCGTCAATCATTACCGATACCCATCCGTCCTCGGTTCCCACATATTCGAGGATCTCTCCGGTAGCCACCTGTGTAACTATCGAGGAATCCGTACTGGGTTCCTCTCTGACATTAAGGCCGTCGGTGCCAACCTTCACAACGTCTTCCGCAAATTCCCTGACCTTGGTCTTGGCCTGAAGACCGGTAAGCAGATATTCGCTTTTAACGTATCCCTCAACCTCACCGGACTTTATATGCGACCATCCCTTCTCCTCCTCAAGAACTTCACATGCCGCGTTTTTGGGGAGCTTACCGACTATCTTGCCATCCTCCCCCGGAAGTGCACGGATATTCAGATTATCGGAAACATTTGATATGCCGAGATTCGTATATCCCCAGTTTGCTCCCTCCGCATCGGCTCTGGCCTTGAGGTACTCCTCCCTGGTCTTATTGCCGAAAAGCGTCACCGCACCGGAGCCGCTTTCGGACAGGGCAGCCGCAACAGACCTGGCATCGGCATATGTCGAAGAGCCAAATGACAGGGATATACCCAATATTACTGCCGTTACGGATATCGTTATTCTCTTTTTCTTACAGTTACCTGTACTCATAAATCCTTACACAAACAAATCAGGACTCATACGAAACGTCTGTCCATTATATCGTGAATCGTATACAAATGCAAATTCACTCCTCTACTATATCCAGATTGCGCACAAACTGTGTATTCAGACTGACCGTCTCCCTGAACAGGGCATCGGAATCCGAATCGATAAGAAACTGTACCCTGTTAACATTTCCAAGCTCACTGAGTGAATTGACGATGGAATAGATAGCCACATCATTGCTTACATTATACAAAGGCGCGAGGAAGGAATCATCGAGGTTTACATAACAAGTGCCATCCTGTGTAGTGACGTTAATGGCTTTTGTTTCCGGATTCATGACCGGATACGCGTCTTCCCCCTCCTGGGGACCGAGCAGAAGCTGGTTCATCACAAGCTTATCCATTGAAATATTGCCCGAATAAACCACCATCCTGCTGACCTTCACGAGCCTGTCTCCGCTCTTGTTGGCAAAATACAGCGTAAGCTGCGTCCGCTCATCGGGATTAATGGTAAGTCCCGCATTATCGATAAACATATCCGCACTCAGCGCACCTACAGTCATACCGTTATCGTCCAGCAGCTGCTGACCGTTTACAGTAAAGATGACGGAATCTATACCGCTTATCTGGGTTACGCTCCTGGTCACCGCTGCCCTGATCAATGTGGATTCGATCCTGTCCAGTCCCGAATATTCATCTCCGAAATCAAACAGGGCCTGATTTTCATTGATAACAGCTGATATAAAACCATTATTCCCATCCAGAGGCGCATGATATCCGCTTCCGACCGGAACCGTCTTAAGCGCTTCGGTCACACTCTTCAGCACAGTCGCGGGATCGACCTGTCCGGTGATATCAATATCGGAATTCACTGAAACCACGCCGTCTATATCAGGTGTTATATAATAAAGCTGTAATACTCCCGGATCTGCCGGAGGTGACGAAGCACTGCTGCCGCAGCCCGTGCTCAGAGTTATCGTCATTACCAGACATATGAGAAGTCGTATAATGCCATATACTTTTGTGTTATGTAAACCTATGTGATTCATCCTTTAATCCACTATATACACGATAGGGATCCTGACGGTAAAGGTTGTGCCCTCGTCAGGTTTGCTCTCCACATTGATCGTTCCGCGGTGCATCAGTATGGCACTGCGGGTAATGGCAAGACCCAGTCCGGTCCCGCCTATCTCACGGGAGTGGGATTTGTCCACGCGATAGAACCTCTCATAGATATGTCCGATGCTATCCTCCGGGATCCCCATACCCGAATCCTTAACCTCTATGGTGAAGTACTGGTGATCCGCATCCAGTGTGACTGTTACCCATCCCTGTTCCCTGTTGTATTTAATGGCGTTATCCACCAGGTTGGTAACTATCTGGGAGATCTTTACCTCATCCACGGACGCATTAACGGCCCTCATGGAAACGAATTCAAGTTCCACGTCCTTTTTGCGCGCGATCGGACGAAGACGTTTAAGGACAAGCTCTATCAGCGCATTGATATCTACCTGGGTGATCGTGAGCTCCGCCGATGTCTTATCCATCTTTACCAGACTCAGCAGATCCGAAATGATCTTGTTCTCACGGTCGATCTCTTTGGTGATATCCTCCATGAACTCACGATAAAGTTCCGGTGGCGTAGACTCATCCACCAGCAGCGAATCCGCCAGCACCTTCATGCTCGTCATGGGGGTTTTGAGCTCGTGTGACACATTGGACACAAACTCCTGTCTCGAATCGTCCAGCAGCTTCATACGGTTATAAACGGTATTAAAGGCTTCCGATATCCTTTCCGTCTCCAGATAATCCCGGACCATTACAGGCTCGCTGGTATAACCCTCCTTGACGTCCGAGATCGCTGCCGTCAGGATCTTAAGCGGCTTCGTAAGAACAATGCAGAGCAGATATGCCACCACAACCACAAAGATCGCCGCCAGATAAGTGACCAGATCCGAAACATCACGCAGTCTCTCTGTGGTTGCCGATATCGTATCTGTGGCAACCGACGTCAGCATGACTCCCCGGATATTCTGAATGTTCTCCCCGTCCGCTCCGGTCAGCGTCTCCACGATAGGTACAACGATCTCTATATAACCGTCATCATCATTGTAGCTGGATATGGTCTCTCCTCTGAGACCGCGTATCACCTCCGGAGAGATTATGGTCTTGTTCTGTGAAATGGAATATGTGTCCTTGATGATCCTCAGACCCGAATCGATTATAAGGATACGGCCGTCATACAGGTTCGAAAGCTGCGCCAGTTCGGCATCTATCACCTCGGAACTGCTTACCTGCAGGAAATTGACCGTTATCAGATGGTCGGAAATGATATGAAGCTGATTGGTAACATCCGAAATACGTACATCTATCGCGCGTTTCACATAGGTTCTCGGCAGGATCTTACTCAGCACTATACAGGGGACAACGCCTATGATTACGATCCCCATAAAAAGCCACAGCTTCATACTGCGCAGATATTTGCTGTAATACGCGATCAGCTCACGAAATCTGTTCATGCCAGATAGTATCCCACTCCCCATTTGGTCCGTACATAAGCCGGCTCTCCGGGGTTGCTCTCGATCTTTTCACGAAGTCTTCGGATATGTACGTCCACGGTCCGTCCGTCTCCGGGATAATCCGCGCCCCACACAAGCTCCAGAAGCTTATCACGTGTATATACCTGATTGGGATGCTTTACAAAAAGCTCAAGAAGTTCGAATTCCTTCGCGGTCAGATTGACCTCCCTGCCCGCTACATAAGCCCTTCTGCCGGAGGTATCCAGCTTCAGATCCCCGTACTCCAGCCTGTCATTCTGTGCCGGTCTGAGTGCCTCTGCCGGAGCCGTAGCGGCAGGCTTGTACTCTACCCTGCGCATTATGGCTTTGACGCGGGCCTTAACCTCCAGCACGTTAAAGGGCTTGGTTATATAATCGTCTGCCCCGTATTCGAGTCCGAGGATCTTATCCATATCTTCACTTTTGGCCGTGAGCATGATGATAGGAACATTGGAGAAGCCGCGGACCTCCTGACATACTTCATATCCGTTCATCTTGGGAAGCATCAGATCCAGCAGGATCAGATCATATGAACCTTCACGTATCTTATTCAGACCTTCCTCTCCGTCATATGCGCAGTCGACCTCCAGGCCATCCTGCTCGAGTGAAAACTTAAGTCCCTTTACTATCAGTTTCTCGTCATCTACTATCAATATCCTGCTCATTTTAATCTCCGGTTGTGATCTGGTCTTTGAGTTTTTCGTATGTGGCATCGCCTATGCCGGATACATTTTTGATCTCTTCGGTGCTTGCAAATGCTCCGTGTTCGTTTCTGTACGCTATTATAGCCGCAGCCCTGGTCTGTCCTATTCCGGTGACGGTCATCAGCTGCGCAGTGTCAGCGGTATTGATATTGATCCTTCCGCCCGTACCGGCAGCGGTATCATTGTCTGTTGACATCGTCCCGGACGGAGTGATTGAGTTGCCGGCCGCTTCAGATGCACCGTCAGTCTCTATGACCTTTTCCGGCAATAGCTCAAATTCCGCCGTTTCCTCAAGCGTGGGAACCGTGATCTTCATTCCGTCCTGCAGCGCCATAGCCAGGTTGATATACGCTTCGTCGGCAGCGTCCGTGAATCCGCCCGCACATTTTACCGCATCGATCACGCGATCTCCGGTGTTAAGCTCGTAAACTCCCGGATTTCTGACTGCCCCGCAGATATGTACATATATCGCAATATCGGAGGACGGAACATTTCCTGCTGCGGATACGTCTTTATCCGCAGAACTCACATCGGAGGCTGCCGGTTTTCCCGAAGCTTCCGTCTGCCCGGAGGCTGCATTGTCTGCGGCAGCTTCTCCGTTTGAAACGGCATCATCGGGTGAACCATCTCCATTGGTTGACATAACACTGTGCGTGGAACCGTCCCCGGTAAGATGGTACAAACCGGAGTTTCTGGAGCCGCAGCCGCTCATAGCCAGACAGATAACAGCTGTTACTAATATTGTATTAATTGATCTATTCATTACGCAGTCCCTCTTTCTCTTTTGTCAAGAGGGAAGCCACCTGCGCGGTTTGATTAACTTATCTACTGCTCTTCCTCAGGCGCATGTCCGGGAAGCTGAAGCAGTATCTGATCGTTCAGCTCCTTAAGCTCCTTATCGGGATCATCTCCGTTCCATACGGAAGCAAACAGCATTTCCAGATTAACCCAGTAATTACTGGTCTCTATCATTTTGGGCAACGGGACCGATCTCTCATATTCCTGCCTGAAAACCTCCAGAAAGCCGGTATCGTCTCCGAATGATGCCGTCTTGAGAGTCGATACCTTGCCCGTCCAGTCAAACAGTTCCCTGCTGTCGGCACTGCACAGATACATGGCGAAATCGTTGGCCGCATCCTTTCGGGGTGAATAACCGTTGACGGCTACCGCATCCGTTACCGACAGAGATCGTGCGGGGATCGTATCACTCATATCGGGAAGAGCCGCGAATCGGTATTCAAACTCAAGTCTGCCCTCGTTAGCCGCATTTTTCAGTCTTTTGACGGCATCGGTGGTAGCGATCGTCATGACCAGCTTACCGTCAATAAACTCGTCCATAAGACCGTCATAGCTCACGTCATCGGTGTTGATCGAAAAGAACTGGTTCAGCGCCTGATAACTGCGAAGTCCACTGACCGCATCCTCGTTATATATGTCTATAGCCGAAGTATCGTCACCGAATTCCCCGCCGATACTGATCGAGTCACCTATAAAAAAATAATTATAGAAAATATCGGTTACCGCCCACTTAAAGATTGAATCTACGCCCTCGGGAGCATCATATGCATCCGAAAACTCAAGCAGACGGTCATATGAATCCGGCAGATGCGCCTCAACATACGCATCAATCTCCTCGTCTCCGACAGTAAACGCCGGCACGGAACTGTCCTCTGTATCGGCAGCTTCCGTCTGTGTGGATCCATCCCCGGCATCGGCAGCCTCCGTCTGTGTGGATCCATCTCCGACAGCAGTAGCCTCCGCCTGTACAGCACTGTTCTCGGCTTCCAGAGTTGCCATCGCCCAGTCCCTGAGATAGGTGTAATTATAGCATAGAGCAGAACATTCCATAAACAGAGGATAAGCTATCATCTGACTGTGAAATGTAACCGCATTGAGCGAGGTCTTTGAAAAAACATCCCTGAGATCGGTACCTACCGGAGGAATTATAGGATCGGCCAGGCCCGCCAGGTGCGCTTTAACCAATGTATCGTTGGTGGTTATATACAGATCCGGCAGATCCTCGTCCGTCATGGAAGCCTCGGATATGTGCTCCAGGTATTCACGTCCCGACACAAGCTCAGGAACAACACGATATTCCTCGTTGGAAGAATTGTAGGCAACAGCCACATAATTCAGATAATCCGACAGACTTTCGTCCGTATACCACAGATGCATCGTATATTTGCCGAGAGAATATGCTGATTCGGTCGTAATATGATCCGGCTCTTCTTCATTGTATTTGATTTCAGCACCACTGCGGGCAGCAGCAGTTACAAGCACCGTAACAAGTATTACTGCCACCGCGGCGCTGAGCCTGGATCCTAAGCTATGCACTCGCTGTCTCCTCTATAGCCTGCGACAGAATATCGATCATCTCGTCTATATGTTCGCGCTCTATGATAAGCGGCGGTACAAACCTGAGAATATCGGCCCCGGCATTTATGATGATCAGTCCTTTGGACATCGCGGAATTAATAACGTCTGCTACCGGGCGATCAAACTTAAGCCCCTGCATCAGGCCCTTTCCCCTTCTTTCCTGTATAAAGTCGTATTTCTGCACAAGTGCATCCAGCTTCTCCTCAAGATAAGGAGCTACCTCGCGTACATGCCCCGTGATATCATCCGAATCAAAGATGTCCAGTACCTTGCTGACAGCGGCACATGCAAGGGGATTGCCGCCATAGGTCGTACCATGATCTCCCGCAGCCAGAGAATTCGCCCCGACCCTCTCGGTCATCAGGAACGCGCCTACAGGCACTCCGCAGCCCAATGCCTTGGCTGTGGTCATGATATCCGGCTTTACGCCGGACTCCTGCCACGCATACATATACCCCGTACGTCCCATTCCGCACTGGATCTCATCAAGTATGAGCAATATATCATTCTGATCGCAAAGCGAGCGTATCTCTTTAAGGAATTCCTTATCAGCGGGTCTAAGTCCGCCTTCTCCCTGTACGGTTTCCAGCAATATCGCACAGGTTTTGGCATTAACCAGCTTCTTTACGGACTCTATATCGTTTAACCCTGCAAAGCGTATATTTCCGATCATGGGCTCAAAAGCCTCACGGTAATGAGCATTTCCCGTTACGGACAGAGCTCCGAACGTGCGTCCGTGGAAGGAATGCTCCATAGCGATTATCTCATGATCGGTAGTGCCGTCCCTGAGATAAGCATACTTGCGGGCTGCCTTGATCGCTCCCTCTATGGCCTCGGCTCCGGAATTGGTAAAGAATACTCTGTCCATTCCGCTGGCAGCCTTTAGCTTGCGCGCTGCCTCAACAGCCGGCACATTATAGTAATAATTCGAAGTATGTATCACCTTATCTATCTGGGCATGAAGAGTCTCATCATATCCCGGATAATGATACCCCAGCGCAAAAACCGCGATTCCGGCCACAAAATCCAGATATTTTCTGCCCTCGATGTCATAGAGATAAACTCCGTCACCGTGATCCAGAACTATCTGATATCTGTTATATGTATGAAGCAGATCATGCTCTGCCTGCTCTATATATTCGTTCATATTCATGATCAACCCCTCTTTAACACTGATCCGGCAGCAGATATCTCGTCTTCGTCGGCAACGATTGCCGTTCCGATACCTTCATTGGTAAATATCTCAAGCAGCAGACAGTGGGCTATACGTCCGTCCAGTATATGAACCCTCTTGACACCCGAACGGATGGCCGTAGTACAGTTGTTAAGCTTCGGAAGCATGCCTCCTCCTATCCACCCATCGTTTATCAGACTGTCTGCCTGAGAGGCGCTGAGTCTTGAAATAAATGTTGACTTGTCATTTATATCCTTATACAGACCCTCGATATCAGTCAGAAATGCAAGCTTCTCAGCTCCGACCGCCGTTGCAACCGCACAGGCCGCATCATCAGCATTGATATTGTATGTATTGAACTCGTCATCCATTCCGATGGGAGCAACTATAGGCAGGAAATCCTTTTCGAGCAGATCGTACAGGATCTTCGGGTCGACATCCGTCACCTCTCCGACAAAGCCTATGTCCTCTCCGCCGGGCATACGCTTTTTAACCCTGAGCAGACCTCCGTCCTTGCCGCTGATCCCCACTGCCCTGACGCCAAGCTCTTCAACCATACGGACCAGATTCTTGTTTACCTTGCCAAGTACCATCTCAGCTATCTCCATGGTAGCTTCGTCGGTCACACGAAGACCGTTCACGAATCTGGCTTCCATGCCCGCCTTATCTACCCAGCGGCTGATCTCCTTGCCTCCGCCGTGAACGATGATCGGCTTAAATCCGACCAGCTTGAGCAGGGTCACATCCTCGATGACATTCCTCTGAAGCTCTTCGTTGGCCATGGCCGACCCGCCGTACTTGACCACGATGATCTTACGGTTAAACTGCTGTATATAAGGCAGTGCCTCTATAAGAACCTCTGCCTTGGCCATTATCCGTGACATTTCCTTGTTTTCCATTTACCAGGTCTCCTTAAATCCGCGATCAATACGCTTTAATGAGCTTTACCCATATCGCATCAGCTGTTGAAAGCGGTAATATTTTCTTCATTTAAAGTAAAATCGTAATAATTCAGATCCATGCGCCTCATCCAGCCGATCTCATTCCAGAATGCGTTTCCCACGTCATTGACAGTGAACGCGATAAGAGAAACCTTGTTGATACGCTCTCTTCTCAGGGCCTCCATGCAATGGACCACCATGGACTTGCCTATCCCGCGTCTTCTCCAGCCCTCACGCACACACACATGATAAAGGCAGCCCCGGCGGCCGTCATGTCCGCACAGTATAGCGCCGACTATCTCGCCTTCCTCCTCCGCAACGACGCTCAAGCCGGGATTTCGGTCTATGAATCTTTCCACTCCCTCGCGTGAATCGTCTATGCTTCTGATGGCAAAGCCCCTGATACTCATCCAGAGATCCTTTACCCTGGCATAATCTTCTTTTGTCATCGGTCTGATCGTCATGATCTGTCTCCGTCTTATGATGATCACAGGCTCATCGCTTCATCAAAACCAAACATTATGTTCATGTTCTGCACCGCCTGTCCGGCCGCGCCCTTTACGATATTATCAAGAGCGCCCATCATAACTATGCGCCCGGTACGTTCATCGATCTTAAAACCTATATCGGTGTAATTAGTATCTTTGACCCATCGTGTCTCAGGTACCGCTCCGTCTCCGAGAAGTCTGATGAAATGCTCCGATCCGAATGCATCCTCATAAGCCTCTCGTATCTCTTCTGCGGACGGGAGTGAACCGTCCGGTTTTTTGACCAGGGAGGCATATTCGGTGGCCAGTATCCCTCTGTCCATAGGCACCAGATGCGGTGTAAAGCTTATCGTAATATTACGGCCGCAGGCATATCCCAGCTGTTCCTCGATCTCGGGAGTATGTCTGTGTGTGGCAACTCCGTATGGTTTGATGCTTTCATTGACCTCGCAGAACAGGTTTGCAACCTTTGCACCTCTGCCCGCTCCCGAAGTACCGCTTTTGGCGTCTACTATCAGCGTTGAGGGATCGATCAGACCGGCTTTGACAAGAGGATAAGCCGTCAGGATGGAACATGTGGTATAGCAGCCGGGATTGGCAACGATGCGTGCATCACGAACCTTTTTCCTGTTGATCTCGCACAGCCCGTATACTGCCTCATCTATATACCCGGGAGCCGCATGCCTGATCCCGTACCACTTCTCGTAAATGCTTACATCCTTTATCCGGAAATCGGCGGAAAGATCTATGATACGCGTCTTTTGCAAAACCTCGTCATTTACCAGCGTCGCACATACTCCCTGCGGTGTCGCGGTAAAAATAACATCCGCTTTGTCGGCAAGCTCTCCAATAAAAGAGGGATCTCCGTCATCCTCGCAGATACCGTCCTCGATACCCCGCATATTGCCGTAAATATCCGAAAAACGCTGACCCGCGAATCCCCGCGATCCCAAAAACACGATCTCAACCCCGGGATGTCTGCTCAGTATCCTGACGAGCTCCGCACCGGCATATCCCGTAGCTCCCACTATTCCTGCCCTGATCATATTATTCCTCTCTCATAACGATACAAAAATGCCACTCTTAAATATATCCGATTTAATAGCTTTATTCAAGTAATTATGGCTGAAATTCCTTGCATACCTCTGTCCGCTTGTTGTATATTATTGCTTAGCGTAATTTTACCCGATAACATATATGGAGGAGAATTCAAATGAAAGAGAAAGTAGTACTGGCGTATTCGGGCGGTCTGGATACCACCGCGATCATTCCCTGGCTCAAGGAAAACTATGATTATGAAGTTATATGTGTCTGCGTAGACTGCGGACAGGGTGCCGAGCTGGACGGACTCGATGAACGTGCCAGGGCATCCGGAGCGGAAAAGCTCTATATCGAGGATCTGACGGACATATTTGCCGACGAGTATATCGTTCCCTGTGTGCAGGCACATGCAGTATACGAGAACAAGTATCTGCTGGGCACCAGCATGGCCCGTCCCGCAATCGCCAAGAGACTGGTCGAGATAGCACGTAAGGAAGGCGCAACGGCGATCTGTCACGGAGCCACGGGCAAGGGCAATGATCAGATCAGATTTGAACTTGGTATCAAGTCACTTGCTCCCGATCTCAAGATAATCGCCGCATGGCGTGATGACAAGTGGACAATGAATTCTCGTGAGGAAGAGATCGAATACTGTAAGCAGCACGGCATTCATCTTCCTTTTGATGCCTCAAGCTCTTACAGCCGCGACCGCAATCTCTGGCATATCAGCCACGAGGGACTTGAGCTGGAGGATCCCTCCAACGAGCCGAACTTCGAGCATCTGCTCGTACTCGGCGTAACTCCCGACAAGGCTCCGGATGAGGGTGAGTACGTGACCATGACCTTCGAAAAGGGCGTTCCGGTATCCATAAACGGTGAAAAGATGAAGGTTTCCGATATCATCAGGAAGCTCAACGAGTTAGGCGGAAAGCACGGCATCGGTATCGTGGATATCGTAGAGAACAGGGTTGTCGGAATGAAGAGCCGCGGCGTATACGAAACACCCGGCGGAACCATACTGTACGAGGCACATCAGCAGCTCGAGGAGCTGATCCTTGACAGAGATACCTACAGAGTCAAGGAAGAAATGGGTAATCTGTTTGCCCAGATCGTATACGAGGGCAAATGGTTCACTCCCCTTCGCGAAGCCGTACAGGCATTTATAGAGACAACACAGCAGTATGTAACGGGTGAAGTAAAGTTTAAGCTCTACAAGGGCAATATCATCAAGGCCGGCACCACATCACCCTACTCACTGTACAACGAATCGATAGCTTCCTTTACCACGGGCGACCTCTATGATCACCATGATGCCGAAGGATTTATCAATCTCTTTGGTCTTTCATGCAAGGTAAGAGCTATGAAGATGCAGGAGGTAAACGGCAAATAAGTCGTCCTCAGCGTCCGTAGATAACGGATTCCATGTATTTAAGCCACCGGCGGGAAACCTTGAATTTTTTCCCGTCGGTGAGCACAACGCTTCCAAAGCGGGTCTCACCGATTGCCTGTCTGTGTGCGACCAGATCATCCGGCAGATAAAATATATTCGAAAAACTCTCGGTTCTCGCAGCGAAATTTTCCAGAAGTTCAGAACATATTATCTCTCTTCCGTCAGTCAGATGGACCGCGATCATATCCTTCAGCTGCTCCGCATACATAAATTCATCTTCCCTGACATGTACCGTTTCGGTATTTGATCGGATATCGATCTTAGGTTCACGCGCAAGCTGCTCTTCCAGAGCTATATCAAGTATATGCTCCAGTTCCTCAACCCTGACAGGCTGTCTCAGGATCAGAACCTTATCCTCATCCGTAAGTTCCCCCGACAGATCGACCTCCCCGGGGCACAGACAGATAGTTGCCGTCACGCCCTGTCCGCGCAGCGTACGTATCAGTTCTATGCTGTTCATATCACCGTGTAACAGATCTATGAAAAACAGATCGTAAAGAAAAGGCCTGGCAAGCAAGGCTTCCTTATTGCCATAAGCCTGGACGTAATATGGTACATCGGGATCAGCTGCGATCCTTCTGTCCGCACTCCTGCCTAATAAACGTTCCAGCTGCTTCCTGTCCGGTGCAGTATCCATACATACAGCAATATGCATATCTCCCCCATAATCATGTTCCGTAATCAGAAAAGAGCGATCTGAAGCGGAGACAGATAAAGAATGACTACCAGAACCAACTGAATGATCAGTATTGCCGGCATGCCATATACGAAATACCAGTGTTTGGTCTTATGCCTGAACAGCAACATACCCATCGTTGTACCGAAGGAACCACCGATAAGCGCGATCAGAAACAGATGCGCTTCGGGAATTCTCCATGCTCTGCGGCGTGCCTTGCTCTTATCGACCCCCATCATCAAAAAGCCAAGCAGATTAACCGCTGCCAGATATATTCCTATCCAAAGAATAACATTCATTATTTAACAGTACTTATCCCAGATATGCGATAACTTCAACTTCACACAGTACATTTTTGGGCAGTGTCCTGACCGCCACACAGCTTCTCGCGGGTTTATCTGTGAAATACTGTTCATATACGGAATTAAATGCACCGAAATCATTCATATCGGCAAGGAAGCAGGTTGTCTTGACGACCTTGGAATAATCCGCGCCGGCGCTCTTAAGGATCTCGCCCACGTTACGTATCGAGCGGTGTGCCTGAGCCGTGATATCCCCTTCCTCTGTCTCTCCGGACTCCGGAATGATCGGGATCTGTCCCGAAGCGAATAAAAAATCACCTGCTATCTTTGCCTGTGAATAAGGACCTATAGCTGCAGGTGCCTTATCCGTGGAAACCGTCTTGATCATTTGTCTTCCTCCTCAAATTCTGCCGTTACATAATAACCTCTGGCGTTCACTTCGATCCCCGTTACTACCCCGTCTCTTGCAAACATACGCTCTCTGATCGGAATATTCCCCGACATGGCCAATGCCGGGTCTATTGTATAGTAGTAGCTTGTCGGAAGCGAGCCCTCGCTGACATGGATCTTATCTCCCTCTGCGAGTAATCCCGGCCTCTCCATTTTGAAAACCATGGGTCTTATCATTTATCCGATCACCTCTGTTATGGCATCCAGCAGTTCATCATAGGTTTCAAATGCAGGAAGATCCGGATAATCATGCCGTATCTGATCTGTGGATCTGAACAGAAAACCGGCCCTGGAATTCAATATCATCCCCAGATCGTTATAGGAATCACCGGCAGATATGGTATCAAATCCGATGCTCTGCAGAGCTTTGACCGTGGTCAGCTTGGATTTCTCGCACCTCATCTTAAATCCCGTAATGGTCCCGTCTTCGGCAACTTCAAGCGTGTTGCAGAATATCGTCGGCCATCCCAGCTTCTGCATAAGAGGAGAAGCAAACTGTGTAAAGGTATCGCTCAGTATAAGAACCTGAGTCCTTGCCCTGAGGGTGTCAAGAAATTCTTTAGCCCCCGGGAGAGGATCAATGGTCGAGATCGTATCCTGTATCTCTTTCAGACCCAGTCCGTGTTCTCTTAAGATGTTCAGCCTGAAATTCATAAGCTTATCATAATCAGGCTCATCTCTTGTGGTTTTCTTCAGTTCGGGTATACCCGTCGCTTCGGAAAAAGCTATCCATATTTCGGGAACAAGTACTCCCTCCAGATCCAAACAAACTATATCCATTTCATTACTCCTTAATAATTTACGCCATCGTGATACGAAGGTTCCGGATCGGATACCGCCTTGACCGGATTCATCAGATCCATATAATACTCCGATTCGATAGCACTGATATATGATTCCACCCAGGGTGCTCCGACTCCGAGTGAAAGGATCTCAAGCAGTTTAAGCGGGATCAGGCTGATATAGAGACTTACAAGTCTCCCGATATTAACCATCGTCAGCTTTGGACACAGCCTGATGATCTCTACAGCGCTGTAATCCGGAAAATCATGCATCAGATAGTACATGGGCAGATATAAGGCATGTACAAGCAGATATCCGGCAAACATGATACCCGCTCCTATGATCATCAGTCCGAGATACCCCGTCTGCCCGCTGGTACCGTACAGAATATATGATACCGCAAAAAGCAGACTGTACAGCGTTTCGAGAACGCAAAGATAGGCTGTCAGAAGAACCGACCTGTCGGTATGGTGTCTGAAACAATAGAAGATCATGCCGGGATAAGCCTTACGTCCATTGATGATATGCAGATAGAGAAAGGCACTGCCGGCATCAAAGATCCCTGATATCATAAGAGATATCACATAGATGACAACATAAAAAACACGACCGCCTGTATCCGATAGTGAAACGGACATAGTCAGCCATGCTATGAGTACCATTATTACTCTCGACCAGATATACGCTCTGACTGTCACTCCGAAATTGCCGGCAAGCCTCTCTCTTGCCAGTCCTTTAAGCAGAGCGGGGGGATTATATTTCTTATTCATATTCTTAGCTATACAGCCATATCCACATTCTGTCCGCGCAATGCATCTGCATGCCGGGCCTTCATGTCCTTTTGATAAGGATTGGATTCATCGCTGTATTTGATCTTGGTAGTCGTAAGTCCGCCGGCAACATAAGTAGTACCGCATTCCGGACAGATCGCAGTATGGATCGCGACACTGGCCTGAAGAACCTTGCCGTTATTCTGAGCCGCCTTGTCGTACGCATTGGCAACATGCTCCTGCTCGTGCGCGCGTACTCTGGTGGCCGCTTCACTCGGATCCATATGCTGAGCGGTCTTGAAGGATACCATCTCATCTGAACCGTCCTGGTACTTACGGTTCTTACAGGTCTCACATTCGGCAGGCGATGATTTACGTCCCGGAGTTACTTTGGTATCTTCGCCGGGGTTTTTGATCGTGCCGGTGCCCTGCGTCTGTCCATTCGGACTCACGCCCGCAGCTCCGGAAAAATTACCCCACATACCATATCCAAGTCTGCCGCCTATGGAAATGCTCATACGGTACCCTCCTTTCGCAAAAAATAACAAAAGACACTTTTGTAATATATAGTATATTACAATGTCCGGATATTGTCATCAAAAAAATAAAGGTCTTCTGTTCCCATCAGATGTGAAGACCTTCATTCATATAAGTATCCATATAAGTCCGGAAGTCCATTCCGTAGAATTTTTCAAACAAGGAATTGAACATGGCAAACTGCTCCGGATTATTAAAAACCGTATATACCGATACCGAAATGACAACAATATTGATGACTATCGATATCACGCTGACGGTTATGCCCGCTTTTGCATTACGATCGGGAATCCCGGATCTGTCCCGGGACAAAATCGCACAGATAATGGAAAGACCGCCAAATATAAACGGCAGATATACCGTCATCAGCGCTGCACTGATGCATGAGATGATACCCAGGATCAGTGAAGCCGACGACATCCTGTTATCAGCCCTCGTCATTGACCACTCCTCTTTCGGGACAGCCCACGCTTAACCATTTGAGATAAGCATTGATAAACAGGTCAATGCCACCGTCAAGAACAGCATCCGCATTGGCAGTTTCCTCTCCGGTCCTCAGGTCCTTGACCATCTTGTAGGGCTGGAGGAAATACGACCGTATCTGGTTACCCCAGCCTATCTCCTTGACTTCGCCTCGTATATCCGAAAGCTTATCGGCATTAGCCTCCTTCTGAAGCATATAGAGCTTGGCTTTCAGCATCTGCATAGCCTTGTCCTTGTTCTGCAGCTGGCTTCTCTCGTTCTGGCATGTAACAACTATTCCGGTAGGGAAGTGGGTAATACGTATGGCCGATGATGTCTTATTGATATGCTGACCGCCGGCTCCGCTGCTTCGATAGGTATCTATCCTGATATCCTCATCCTTGATATCGATGTTTATATCCTCTTCTATATCCGGCATCACGTCCACGGAAACAAACGAAGTCTGCCTTTTGCCCTGAGCGTTGAAAGGTGAGATCCGCACAAGTCTGTGTACCCCCTTTTCACATTTCAGATAGCCGTAGGCATTCTCTCCGTTCACCTGGAAGGTGACCGATTTGACACCCGCCTCGTCTCCGTCGAGATAATCCAGTTCCTCAACCGAACAGCCGTGGCGCTCACACCACCTCAGATACATACGATACAGCATGGAAGCCCAGTCACAGCTCTCGGTACCGCCCGCTCCGGCATTTATCTTGATAATGGCGTTATATCCGTCATACTCATCGGACAGGAGTGTCGAAACTCTCAGCTTTTCGAAGGTTTCTTCGAATCCGTCAAGCTCGGCCCGGATATCGGGTATGATCTCGGGATCATTTTCTTCGTATCCGAGTTCGATCAGTTCAAGGATATCCCTGTAGGTACTGTCCAAGCCGTTGATAGTATCCACCGTATCTTTGAGATTTTTGGCCTCTTTGACCTTTTTGTTGGATATATCCGGATTGTCCCAGAATCCCGGGGACTGCATCTCCATATCCAGTTCTTCTATTCTCTTTTCCTTGGAAGTCACATCCAGTGACGCACGGATCTCGGCAAGCGGGGTCTCGTAGGTCAGGATCTCGGACTTCATATTATCCAGTTCTACCATAAGTCCTCTTCAGTATTATATTAATCCAGCGACATTCCCGGACGTCCGTGACAGTTCTTGTATTTCTTGCCCGAACCGCAGGGACAGGGATCATTGGGATATATCTTCTGTGTTTCTCTTTTGACAGGGCCCCTGGCCACGGTATCGTCTTTATTTGTACCGGTAACCTTGGCAACCTGTTCACGTTCAACCTTCTGCTCGATCTTGACTCTCATGAGCAGTCTGACGGTATCCTCCCTGATATTCTGAGTCATTTCATCGAACATGTCGTAACCGCTCATCTTGTATTCAACAAGGGGATCCTTCTGCCCGTAAGCCTGCAGACCTATACCCTGTCTGAGCTGGTCCATATCATCGATATGATCCATCCATTTGCGGTCGATGACCTTGAGCAGGATAACGCGCTCTATCTCACGTATCGCCTCCGCCTCGGGGAATTCGGCTTCCTTTTGCTCATACAGCTTGACAGCCTCCTCCTTGAGCTTCTGCTTAAGCTCATTCTTGGTCATCCTGGGACCGATGCGTTCAATCGTGACCGGTTCAAGCGGAATGACCGGAAGCAGCAGCTGATTGAGTTCCTCAAGATCCCATCCGTCGGAACGGGAATCATCGCTGATAGCCGTATCCACATTATTCTCAACTATATCGATGATATATTTATAGATAACGTCACGCATTGATTCGCCGTCCAGAACCCTGCGTCTCTCTTCATAGACGATCTCGCGCTGTTCGTTCATAACCTGGTCATATTCCAGCAGATTCTTACGTATTCCGAAGTTGTTGGACTCGATCTTCTTCTGCGCGCCCTCGATAGCCTTGGTCAGTGAGGAATGCTGTATTTCCTGTCCCTCGGGAATCCCGAGAGCGTTGAACATATTGATCATCTTTTCGGAGCCGAACAGCCTCATCAGATCATCCTCGAGCGAGATATAGAATCTGGACTCGCCGGGATCTCCCTGACGTCCGGAACGACCTCTAAGCTGGTTATCTATACGTCTTGACTCATGTCTCTCTGTACCTATTATCTTGAGTCCTCCGACGCGTCTGGAGATCTCATCCAGCTTGATATCGGTACCACGGCCCGCCATATTGGTAGCGATCGTAACCGCTCCGTGAATGCCGGCGTCCGCCACTATCTCGGCCTCAAGCTCATGGAACTTGGCGTTCAGCACCTTATGCTCGATGCCTCGTTTGGTCAGCAGCTTTGACAGTTCCTCTGAAGCATCAATGTTGATAGTACCCACAAGGATCGGCTGTCCCTTTGCATGCGCTTCCACAACCGCATCGACTATCGCGTTCAGTTTCTCACGGCGTGTCTTATACACGCTGTCCTGATGATCGATACGGATCACCGGCTTATTGGTGGGAACCTCCACAACATCCATATAATAAATGTCACGGAATTCCTTCTCTTCGGTAACGGCCGTACCGGTCATACCGGCCTTCTTGGTGTATTTATTAAAGAAATTCTGGAAGGTGATCGTTGCAAGAGTCTTGGACTCCCTCTTGACCTTCACATGCTCCTTGGCCTCTATCGCCTGATGCAGACCGTCCGAATAGCGGCGCCCGGGCATGATACGACCGGTAAATTCATCAACTATGAGCACCTGATCATCCTTAACCACATAATCCTGATCCCTGAACATGAGATTATGGGCACGGAGCGCAAGTATGATATTATGCTGGATCTCAAGATTCTCGGGATCCGCAAAGTTATCTATCTGGAAGAACCGCTCTACCTTCTTGACACCCTGGGCGGTAAGGTTTACAACCTTGTCCTTCTCGTTAACTATAAAGTCGCCGGTCTCTTCACGTTCCACTCCCATGATCGCGTCCATCTTGGTCATCTCGGGAAGGTCATCACCCCTTTTGAGCTGTCTGGCGAGGATATCGCATGCCTCGTAGAGCTTGGTGGACTTGCCGGACTGTCCCGATATGATCAGCGGTGTACGGGCCTCGTCGATAAGCACGGAGTCGACCTCGTCGATGATCGCATAGTTAAGACCGCGCTGAACCAGCTGTTCCTTGTATATGACCATGTTATCACGCAGGTAGTCAAAACCGAGCTCATTATTGGTAACGTATGTTATGTCACAGTTATATGCAGCCCTTCTCTCTTCCGATGACATCTGGTTTAATACAACTCCGACCGTCAGTCCCAGGAACTGGTGAACCTGCCCCATCTGGTCGGCATCACGCTTGGCCAGATAATCATTTACGGTAACTACATGTACGCCCTTGCCGGTCAGTGCATTCAGGTAAGCCGGACAGGTGGATACAAGCGTTTTACCTTCACCTGTACGCATCTCGGCGATACGCCCCTGATGGAGAATGATACCTCCCGCAAGCTGAACGCGGAAATGCTCCATTCCGAGAACTCTCCGTGATGCTTCCCTGACTACCGCAAACGCTTCGGGAAGAATGCTCTCAAGAGCTTCGCCTCCGGCTACCCTTTTTTTGTATTCAACGGTCTTATCCCTGAGTTGTTCATCGGTCAGAGCCATTACCGTGCTTCTTAAATATTCAATCTGATCCAGGGTTGACTGAAGTCTCTTATACTCCCTCTCCGAATGTGTTCCGAATATCCTTTCAGCTAAATTCATATCATACCTCTTACACTGTTGTTGTATTTTCACGCGTAATGTACCGAGCCGGCACACAGATCAAATGAATCTGCGCAAACACAGTCTGAATTCCATTATAAATCCTGAACGTATAATTCGCAATTACAGAAATCCAAACAGACTGTCACTTCTTGGATCTGCTGCCCGATTTACCCGACTTTGAAGCTTTGGAATCCTTTTCGTTCTTGACTGATTTGGATTTTTTGTCGCCCTTAACGGATTTGGCATTCTTGTCGGGTTTGGACGATTTATCGGCCTTGGAGGACTTAACGGACTTCGATGTCTTTTCGATCTTCTCGGGCTTTTCTTCTTTTTCGTCCTTATCGTTCTTCTTACGCTTAACGGAGACTTCATCAAGCTCTTCAAAATACCTCTTGTGAGCCTCCTCATACTCCTGATTGAATGTCTGATCATCGCCTGAATGCAGATGGAAGATGTAGTCGTGGGATGAAGTCATCATCTGAGGCATCACCCTGGCCACTACCGACACACCCACGTTGGAGCAGACATCCGAAATACGTTCTATGTCCACCAGCAGATTCATAAAGATGACGCCCACATCTATACTGCACTTGCCGTTCCTGAGCCTCTCCAGATGTCTGTCTCTGAGAGCCTCCACCATATCATCCACTACTTCCTCAAGAGGTTCTATATGCCGGGCCGCCTCCACGTCTCTGTTTTCAAAAGCGGTTTCCGTCCTGGACAGGATGTTTTCGATAAGCTCATTCATCACGCTGAGCTCATTCTGTGCTTTGTGGGAAAAGGCCAGATTATTGATATGGAGATTATAAGCCGCCTCTCCGATATTCATGGCATGATCCCCGAGACGTTCAAATTCGGTGACAAGCTTGTAATACTGGTCCATGATGGTTACATGCATATCAAGTGTTATGTGAGGTGACAGGAGCACAAGATAATTACTGACACGATCCGCAAGCATATCGATATTGGTCTCTTCGTCCCTGACCTCATTCCAGAGCTGATCATTGAAATCCTCAAGCAAGGCCATCGCCTTACGGATATTGTCGCGCGACAGCTTAAACATCGTGTCAAGCACCGAATAGCATCCCTGAAGAGCCAGTGCCGGTGTATTAAAGAACGCGGGGTTAAGGGATTCCAGAAGCTCGGCATATTTATCCGAGGTATCCTCGGAATCTCCCTTTACGATCACGTAACTGAGTCTTTCCATGGCTCCCACCAGCGGAAACATCAGGACGGCACTGCAGATATTAAAAATCGTGTGAGTATTGGCTACCGAACCGGATGTTACGGTCATATTCCATATGGGATCTATGATACCTGTAAGTCTGAGGATCAGAACGGCCAGAAAGACCAGAACCGTTTTCCCGAGATTAAACAGAATATTGATTATACCGACACGTTTCGCATCGGGCTTCGCACCGATTGAACAGACGATCGCGGTAGTCACACAGTCTCCGAGATATATTCCCAGGATCACCGAATATATGGCATTGAACTGCAGCTGACCGGATGCGGAAAAAGCCTGAAGAATACCGATAGCGGCCGAAGAACTCTGAAGTACAAACGACACTGCGGTACCGGCAAGATATCCGATCAGGGGATTACTGCCGAATCTGGTCAGAACCCCGGCCAGAGTGCCGCTCCCCGCGAGTTCGTCGACAGCTTCGGTCATATTAAGCAGACCTGAAAAAAGAATGCCGAAGCCTATGGCTATGCTTCCTATAGTCTTGGAATTATTGAACGATACAAACATTATCAGTACGATACCGATAATAAGTGCGATGGGGGCCAGTGTAGAAGGTCTGAAAAGCTGCAGCCAGCTTGCCGATGACGAATCGATATCCAGCAGTCGTATGATCTGACCTGTAATCGTGGTTCCCACATTCGCGCCGATCACAATGCCAAGCGACTGTCTGAGAGAAATAATGCCTGCCGCGACAAGACCGGAGGTGATGACTATCGTCGCGGTCGATGACTGGATCAGTGCCGTCACGGCCACTCCCAGCAAAAAGGCCTTGAAGAAATTGTTGGTAGCCTTTTCCATGATAACCTTAAGGGCTCCGGACGAGCTCTCCTTCAGTCCGTCTCCCATCAGACGCATTCCGTACAGGAACATCGCCAGGCCGCCAAACAGTGTCAGTAAACTAAATATGTTCATTTCAGTTTATACCCTCATTGATTATCGTTTATCGATCGGTGTATAGTCCACGTGGTGTCCGACATACTTATATGCGGGCCGGATGATCTTGGATGCGTTCATAAGCTCTTCAAGTCTGTGTGAACACCACCCCGGCATACGGGCTATCGCAAAGATGGGTGTAAACAGTTCCTCCGGTATACCGAGCATTGAATATACAAATCCCGAATAAAAGTCCACATTGGCACATACATTCTTTTCAAGATGACGGCGTTCCATTATCATCTGTCCCGCCACGGATTCGACATTCTCGTAAAGCCTGAACTCGGCCTCAAGTCCCTTCTCTTCGGCAAGTCCCTTTGCGTATTTCTTGAGGATCACCTCTCTGGGATCCGAAAGCGTATAGACCGCATGACCCATTCCGTATATCAGGCCGGCCTTATCAAATACTTTTTTGTCCAGAATATCACTCAGATAAGACTTGATCTGATCCTTATCGTCCCAGTCCGATACGTTTTCCCTGATGGCTGCGAACATATTCTGAACCTTGATATTGGCACCGCCGTGTCTGGGGCCTTTGAGTGACCCTATGGAGGCGGCTGTCGAAGAATATGTGTCCGTACCCGACGAGGTCACAACATGAGTCGTAAATGATGAGTTGTTGCCTCCGCCGTGTTCGGCATGAAGTATGAGCGCCGTATCCAGTACCCTGGCCTCCAGATCGGTATAAATCCCATCGGGTCTCAGCATATAAAGTATATTTTCGGCAAGTGAATGACCTGTTCTCGGATTGCGTATCACAAGAGACTCATCCCTGCGGAAGTGACAATACGAATTATAAGAATACACTGCAATGAGCGGAAGCTTATTGATCAGCTCCAGGCTCTGTCTCAGAACGTTCTCGGGAGAAATGCCGTCCGGATCGGCATCATAGGTATACAGTGTGAGCACGCAGCGCTGAAGAGCATTCATTATATTTCCGTTGGAGGCTTTCATAACCACATCCCTGATGAAACGGTTGCTCAGATCCTGCAGGCTCTCACTTATGCGAAGATATGAATCAAGCTCTTCCGTATTGGGAAGATGCCCAAATAATAAAAGGAATGAAGTCTCTTCGAAACCGAAGCGTCTGCCCTTCATTCCATCAATTATGTCAACCACATTTACTCCCTGATAGTACAATCGACCATCGGCCGGAATATTGTGTCCGCCTACCATATCATAAGCAACAACGTCGGATATCTCCGTCAGGCCGGTCAGGACACCCTTACCGGAGGCATCCCTGAGACCTCTCTTAACGTCGTACTCCAAATACAGATTCTGATCTATACCGCATGTTTTATGCAGATCTTCCACAAGTCTGTCAAAATCGGGTTTCAGATCTCCCATGTCCTCAATAGTCGGAAGTTCTATTTCGAAGTGTTCGTCCTTATACATTTCAAGCTCTCCGTTTCATGGAAATGATTGTTCAGCCCCAAATGCGCCTTATACATATTACCACCTTCCAAATCAATATACTATCGGAATACGTCACAATATTAAAATATATAGAAGGATAAATATGTCAAATTTGTCTTGACATAACAACGAAAAGAGAGAATAATTGACGTGTTTTGCGGTTTTTGCGCAAATGTCAGTTCGAAACCTTCCTGACATTAAACAAAACTACAGGTGCATCGTGCATCGCACGAGAGAGGAGAACAATGAAAAACAAAACACTATTCATCACCCAGGGGGCTGTGATAGCAGCCGTCTATGTCGTTCTTACGCTTCTGGCAAACGCCTTCGGGCTGGCCAATTACGCGATCCAGGTAAGGTTTTCCGAGGCGCTGACAATACTTCCCTTCTTTACTCCGGCGGCAATACCCGGTCTGTTTGCCGGATGTATCATCAGCAATATCCTGACCGGCTGCATGCCGCTTGATACGGTATTCGGCTCTCTTGCCACGCTGCTCGGCGCTTTGGGTACATACGCCATCTCACAGAAGCTGAACCATAACAAAACGGCCAAATGCCTGAGTCCCCTTCCCCCCATCATTGCCAATACAATTATAGTTCCTTTCGTACTGGCATACGTTTACAGATTCGAGGGATCGATACCGTATTTCATGCTTACCGTCGGAGCAGGCGAGGTGATCTCCTGCGGAATCCTCGGGCTGATCCTGTTCACGGTTCTTTACCCCAACAGAGCGGTGATATTTAAGTTTACCGGTAAAGTCTGAACATCCGTATTCGGCACGCCTTAAGAAGAACTCTTAGGTCGTGCCTTTTTTATGATCTTTTTTCTGTGATCAGATAGTCTTCTCCATAGTAAAGATGTTCTTGTTGTCTTCTCTCCGGTATTCGACCCTGTTCATGGTCTGCTTGACCATATATATTCCCAATCCGCCGATCTGTCTTTCCTCTGCCGACAGAGTGGTATCCGGATCCTCTTTGGCAAGCGGATCAAACGGGATCCCGCCGTCTATAAGCGTAATGCTCACTGAAGCCGGATCTCCGGACACATCCATGATCACCTCCGCTGTCTGTTCACTTTCCGGAACGCCGCTGTCTGTATAGGCATAACTCACGATATTAACAAACATTTCCTCTAAGGCAATATCAATCGCAGTCTGATCCTTCATTGAGCATCCGGCTTCCTCAAGTATCTCATCCGCAAAGGCCAAAACTTCATTCAGGTTGTCCAGCTTTGCTTCTGTCTGCAATCTTTTCATGCGTTTCCCTCCGTTCCATACCAGATAAGTCCAAGCATGGTAATATCATCAAACTGCGGTGCCTCTCCGACAAAAATGTCTATATCCTTCTTCACGTTCTCGAGAAGCTTTGACGGTTCCGCTTCCGGCTCCCTGTTCAATGCCGCAAGCATCCTGTCGGGTCCGTAAAGAACGTTTTCCGAATCTGTGGCTTCACACACTCCGTCGGTATATACATAGAGTCTGTCACCGGGATGAAGCTCAAATTCATGCTCCCTGAAAGGAAGTCCCTCCATAGTGGCCACGGCAGGTGAATGCTTATAAATCTCAAGTTCCCAATCTCCGCCGGCACGACGTATAGCGGGATGCTCATGTCCCGCATTTGCCGCGATCCCCCTTCCGGTGGATATCTCTATTATGGCAAGCCAGACCGTAACAAACAGTTCGGCTTTATTCCCTTCACACAACTGATCGTTAACATCTGCCAGGATATCTCCGGGAGTTCCTCCCATCTGAGTTCTGTTCTTGATCAGAGTCTTGGCTATCACCATGAACAGGGCCGCCGGAACTCCCTTACCGGATACATCCGCCATCACAAGTGCAAGATGATCATCATCCACCAGGAAGAAGTCATAGAAATCTCCTCCAACCTCCTTGGCCGGATCCATGGTTGCAAAAATATCAAACTCATGCCTGTCCGGGAAAGGCGGAAATATCGATGGAAGCATATCTGCCTGTATCTGTGTGGCTACGGATAATTCAGCACCTATACGTTCCTTTTCGGCCGTGACTCTCTGTAGATTGTCAATATACTCATTGATACCGACCTCCATCTGATAAATGCTCTCGCTGAGGGTCTGGATCTCGTCACGGGTCCGGATCGTACGCAGCTTCTCGGATATCTCGGTCTGGTTTTCGATGAAATGATTCGCCTCCGATGATACAAGCTTGATCGGAGAAATAACATACTTGTAGGAGAACGCGATCACCGTTATGAGACTGAGTATGACAATAAGCAGTGTAATAAGTGAAACGCGGGTAACAAACTTGGCGATGTTGGTCTGCAGAGTCTTCATCGGGATCTCGACCCCGACAAAGGCAACCGAGCTGCCGTCTTCAACGACCGGATACATGGCTGTCATATTGTATCCGAATTTGCTTTCCGAAATATAGAACCCCTGATATCTCTCTCCGCTTAAGTATGATTCCAGTACCGCGTCCTTAAACATCAGTTCGATCCCGCCCTTACCGCCGAGGGGGTAATTCTCTTCGGGAATCGTGTAACTGTCGGCGATATAGTAGATGGGCTTCCACTTTTTTTCTGCATATGCCTCTTCGGTGAAGTTCTTCATAACATCGACATCCAGAACCACCACAAAAACATCGTTTGCTTCAACGCTTGCGCGAAGCTTATGCAGATCGGAGATCATCTCCTGATACCTTGGTTCCGCCATAATGGCCTGAGTCTCTTCTTCGGTAACCCTGCCGTAATTATATTCATAGGCTGCACGGGCATACCGGGCGAGTTCACCATCCTCAAAATATCCGGCAGCTATCTCCGACGCATCATAGGCCATCTGATCATAATACTCCTTGATGGAATGATCATATTGCATGTAACCTACAACGATAGCTCCGACATATATAAGTAAGCCCACTATAAAGAACAACGCTATGATCTTGACTGTAAGCCCTGCTCTGCGGACCTTTTTATTCTCAGTCATGTGCTTTCCTCCATATATGCACCGGTTTGGGCTGTCCGGCCCCGCTGTTTCTTTCCGACTGCCGTGTCATGATCTCGTCCTTGTCCACGAATTCGATCTCGGCTCTGCGTATCGTCCGCAGTCTGCGCAGATCATCATAGTCTTTGCTGAATTCTCTGAGAATCCGCTCAAAAACATCAATTTCGTCTTTGTCTATAATAACACTTTTTCCATCGGATGTCGCAATAACTCCGTGATAACATGCCGGCATCTGCGAATAATCCTCATAAAAATAATACTGCCACACCTCATTGCCGGTTTCTCTGCTCCATCTGCGTACAACCCTGTCCAAAGTATCCATGCTCAGCTTTTCTCCGGCTATATTCATTACCAGATTCCTGCGATACATAAACCTGATGACCGGAACACTACCCTCGAAGCCCGTAACCCTGATCATATCACCCATTGCATACCTGTATAAGCCCGAGAAAGTCGTCAATACAAGTTCATAACAGGAGTCGATCCTCAGTTCCCGAGGCAGTACGACACGTTCCTCATCCACCGAAAGGAATTCAAAGTAGGCATTTCCGGGAAGCAGGATATAATCATATGTATCGGTTCCGGAGGGAACCGCCATAACACACTCCGAAGCAGCATATATATAATGCCAGACGGGTATGTCAGCGGTGTATTTTTTGAGCGATATCTCCTCAACCTGAAAAGCCTTGCTTCCGATGCCGCTTATCAGGCTCAGCCCGGGCCACAGTCTGGCTGCAATGCCGTCAAAACCTTTTTCGCATTCTTTTCTGATCATGGCAAGTCTGTCGTGATCAACGGGTATCGATCCCAGACTGCTTCTGATCTCCGGCGGGATATCCTTATCCTCCGCTGCACTTCCCTGCTCCATATCCGATATCACTTCTTCATAATGCTCTTCCATATACCGGAAAAAGATCAGAAGATCATACAGATAAACCGATTCAAGAGTGCAAAGATCACCATATGCAAAGGCGATCCACAGCTTAGCATACAAAAAGTCACAAGCCGACGCATAGAAATTCAGTTCTTTACCGCCGGCCAGCACATCCGTCGGAAGCAGTCCTTTTTCATACAGATACCTGTAATATGACGCTGTAAAAAGCATCGTATCGTGTCTTACGCTTTTTTTGCCGAGATCCGTCCTGAGAAAGGATACGAGCAGTCTCCTGCCTCCGTGAGTACGCGCATGCTCCTGCAGATATCTGTCCATATCATCTCCAAACTGTTCGAGTGACCTGACGCTTATCGGAATAAGCTTGCCCGCATCCGTGGAGCCCGAGGTTTCCAGAAAGCTGTAAGTATCGTATCGGTATAGCAGATTCTTCTCTCCCAGATACATGCGTTGGATATAACCGTCATAATCGGAATAATGACTTATCGGTACACTGCTTCGATACCGTTCCTCCGTATCCAGGGTGATAAAACCGTATTCCGTCCCAAATTCGGTCCCTGAATTGTCATTAAGGATCCGCATAAGCGTATTGCGGTTATTCTCCGCAAACGAATCCCTGTATTTATTTATTTTGTCGTAAAGCTTTGCGATCTCCATATACTTCCTTAAGTACTGCCCCGGTATACTTTCCGAAAAAAGGGCCGCACACCGCCTGAACCTGGTCACTGCCTCCCAGGGCCAGATTGGCTTCTATCAAAACGGCAGATCCGCTTTCATCTACTGCCACATCCCAGGATACCAGTCTGTGATGCCCGAGTACGGGATGTGCCCTTTGTACGAGCTCCTCACATTCTTTTATATGATATGCCTGCGTTCCCTCTATGAGATATCCAAGATCCGGATGGCGCTTTATCACGCGTCCGTTCATAAATGTTCCTATCGGTCCAAGTGTATCATTACTCATGACTCCGCAGAATATCCCGCCCGAGCTGCCGTTATCTACCCTGCTGCTGCCGACTCCGATCTTAAGACACCTGTCAATTATCCTGACCCCGCCGTCTATAAGCAGTGATACGATCCTGTAAGTATTCAGTGATTCGGGATGAAGAGCTTTAAGCGGAGCATACTGCCCTATCGTCTTCTGAACGATGATATCGTTTTTCATACCCCGCAAAACATTCGAGAATGCGGAGATTTTTTCCCTTCTGCCGCTGATCCTGCCAAGCTCCAGAAAAGTAACGCCGACTCCTCCCTCAGAACCGTTGGCGGCTTTAACTACTATGCTGTCTGCCGCAAACAGCTTCATTGCAACCGCTTTTTTGTCGATCACACGGTAATCTGCATCCATCCAGATCCCGTTTATGCGCATCACTACCGCTTCCGGCTGCCTTATTCCGGCAAAAAGGCGGTAATAATAGCATTTGTTATCAAGATAATAAGCAGTTTCCCTGTCACTAAGATATCTGTCTATATCGCACATATACATATCCTCGGGGATATAATCGGGGTAGAACCTTCCGGATTTACCGGAATATACCTTATGGGAATCCGTATTAACGCGTCTGACATAAGGTCTGTAATAATCCCGTGTCTCCTGCTTCTGCTCATCCGTAAGCTCCGGATACAGACCGGATACTTCATCGATCAGCTTTTTATCTATCACACGAAGTGCCGTGTTTCCAAGCAGTTGTATATGGGTATAACCGGGTTTGTAATAGCCGCGAAGTATTCCCAGCAGATTATCCCTGAGATAATAATAGTCTCTGGGGTTAAGTCCCAGATAAGGCTTCCTTCTTTTTCTGCCCTTTTTGTCGAAATAAACCTCATCAAGTATCTTACGGGTGTCCTCACCGAATATCGGTCCGCAGCAGACCTGCATACTGTGGATCGTACCAAGCGAAAGATTTGTCTCTATCAGAACAGCATCTCCCTCGCTGTCTATCGCCACATCCCAGGATGCCAGCCTGCAATGAGCCATTATGCCGTGAGCCCGCTCCACCAGCTCTACCGCCCTGTCATAATACGGCAATCTGATCCCTTCGAAGCTGTAGCCCAGCTCCGGATGAGATGTGACCACTCCTCCGTCATTCAATACTCCTATCCGGGACAGATTACCCGATCCGTCCAATCCGCAGAACACTCCGCCAACAGCCAGATTATCGACTCTGCTGGCACCGGTTCCTATCCGGACGGCTCCCGCAAATACCTTAACTCCCTCCGGCGTAAGCAGCGACATCAGTCTGACGGTATTAACGGACTGAGGATGAAGCCTCGAATACTCGGGATGCTGGTCTATCACAGCCTGAACCACTATATCGGTATTGTTCTTGCGGACAAACCTCTTAAATCCGGAAACGGCTTCCTCTCCCTCCAGAAAGGCAAGACCGTAACCGCCCTCCGAATAAAGGGCTCTCTTGGCAACACATCTTTGCTCTTTACCGACCAGCTCACATGCATCCCGGAAGCTGATCAGCCGTAAATTTGCATCAACCCAGTTTGAGCCTATCCTCATGACTATAAGCCGCGGCAGCTTCACGTTTGAGAAGAAACTATAGTAATAACATTTGTTATCAAGCGCTCTGGAGCAGAGTCTGTCGGTATAAAAGGGTTCTATCCGGCCAAAGTATATATCATCCGGCATATATTCCGTAAAGAACTGCCCCGAACGGCCGGTATATACTCTGTGATAGAGCGGATCTACGCGGGTATATCTGCCGTAGAAATCTCTGATCTTATGCCGCTGCTCCGAAGAAAGAGGGGGACAGTTGCAGTTTTTCATATAATCCAGGGTTGTTCTGCGAAAAATATGCAGGATCGCCGGGGTGATAAGCCTGTCCAGATCCGTCCTGCCCTCTATGAATCTGCCCGTTAATAAAGGATAAAGACTGTTCATTTCAGATTCCTACCGTAAGTATGTTTAAGCCTAAGGTATATGTGTAATCGCATTCTCTTGCAATCTTCTGTATAAGCCTGATCCCAAGGTCAAAATCGTCTTCGCTCTCCTGTGCCTCTTCAAAAAGATCGTATCTGCTACCGGAGCACATTATTGTGATACCGGTGCCCTTTCTATCCGAAAAGACTCTGACATCCACCGGCTCATCCTTGGATCTGAGGCTTTTTTCAGCCATAACGGTCATAACCTCTTCCAGGGAAAGCCCAAGCTTGGTGGCTGTTTTGAGATCCATGCTGTTGTCTACACAGAAATCCACTATGGCTTCACTGGCTTCACAGATCTTTTCATCGGTTCCGTCTATCGACAGGCTGACAACATCCTTCAGCCCGTTTCGTTCGGAATATAAAAACAGTATCCCGGAATTAAAGGTCATCCCGGATTTGTTGGGATACGCGATCCTGCTCGCCAGGAATAACGTACAGAGCAGGCACAGGATCATCCCCACGGGCATAAAAAGCCAGATCAGTCCCTTACACAGGTAAAGTACAAAGGCACTCAGAACCGGGCAAAGAAAGGATCTGAGGATCATGGAATAATTGGACAGGCCCACTCTTCCGGCAACGTTATAATATGATCCCAGAACCGAACATATCAGCTCGGCTTCCAGCGATATGCACAGACATACGAGCGGTATCAGAACCGATCGATCCAGTTTGAAAAACAACCCGATGGGATGATTCAGGATAATGAGCACTGCGGAGAATATCGAAACCAATATCATTCCCGTTTTGATCTCAAGCCTGACCAGCATCTTGATACCCTCATCGTCATATCCGCCGATATACACTCCAAGGAGCGGTGAAGCTGTTCGCGGAACCCCGGAAATAATGCATTTGGAGATCTCTATCATGGAATTGATGACAGTCCATGTCGCCATTGCATCGGTACCTCCGGCCATAAGGATAAGCCGGTTCAGAAAGAACATCCTGAGAGTCGCCATCAGACTGCCTATAGCCTGCGTACTTCCGAGTGACAGGATGCTCCTTAAGCCGGTAAATCCCAGATACTTCCACCTGAAATAAAATATTCCGTCACGATCCTGCAGACAGGCGAACCCGTATATACACGCTATGACCATTGAAAATACCGAGGCATAAGCGGCTCCCGCCACTCCCATGTCCAGCAGATATATAAAGATCCAGTCAAACAGGATATCCGTAAGCATCATTGTGAGCATGACCCGGGATATCTTACGTGTTTTACCATCCAGCTGCAGGAAATAGTTCGGAAAATATATCAGAACATAAGGCAGCGCACCGATCAGTGTTATCCTGCAATAATCCTCTACCATAGGAAGGATCCCGGCATCATTGCAGATAAAGACTGATATGCCATCCGAAAAAAATATCCCTGTGAGCATTACGATCCCGCCTGCGATAACCGCGGACAAAAGAGCCGTATGATATAAACGGGCAGCTTTTTCGGTGCCGTGGTGTCCGAACTCTCTGGATGCCGAGACAAAAGCCCCGGAGCCGAAAAGACACCCGATAAGGCATAGTGTCAGGAAGACAGGCATATTCAGTCCTAGTGCCGCAAGTGCATCGGAATCAAGTTTCCTGGCCACGAACGCAGAATCGATCAGCGTATTTACGGTTCCGCCAAGCAGGGAGATCATAACGGGAATGAGCTCATTTCTGAACTTTTTCTGCAGAAATCTGGAATCTCTGATCATGCTATCTATATTACCATATTCCGGAACATTATCCCATACTCCCATTTGACACAGTTGCTTTTACATGATAATATTTAATCGACAATTGTATATTAATTAATCAACAATGAATAATAAATGATTGATTAATAGACAGGTGTCCTCGGAATGTCGATTAATTAACACTTTGTCGGATTTATCCGGCGAGTCATGCGGAGACTGAAATGCAAAAGAAAAAAGATCTTAGAGTGATCAAGACCGAAAGGGCAATATATAACGCGCTTATAGAACTGCTTAAGAAGAAAGAGCTGGAAAAGATCACGATATCCGAACTCGCGGAAAAGGCAGAGATCAACAAAGCTACATTTTATCTCCACTACTCTGATATATACTCTCTTTATCAGGATGCTCTGGCCAAGCATATTACCGAGATGATCATGGAACTTGATCTCCTGAACTATATGTTCAGCGATCCGGAAGAATTTGCCAGACGTCTTGTTCTGGACTTTTTCAGTCATGAAAAAATGTCCATGGACCCGTTTTTCCATGACAGGAATTTTAAATACAACAGAACACTGTCATTTCACATATGCAACGCATTTATGGAACAGGCGGTCTCCCTCAATCTCCTTCCGGATACAAGAGAAAACCGCCTCAAACTCGAGTTTTTCTTTACAGGTATTGCTTTTCTTCGTCACGAACATCCCGCAGAAGAGAATGAACTGATCATTCAGGTGATCGCCGGGGCGATCGAAGAGATATTCAGGTGACCGTTTTCGTTATCAATATCAGTGATGATCATCTCTCAAAAAAGGATCCAGACGCACTCCAAACTGCTTTAACAGCTTTGTGACACCCTTATCCGAGAATACACACCTCTCAAGATTATTGGTTTCAAATCTGGTCTTTTCTCCTCCCAAAGCCTGAAGCGACATATAATTCCTGGCCAGTTCGGTTTCCTTCCTGCCCGAGATATCCTTGAGGTTCTGGTAATAATTGCTTGAAATACTGAGTCTCATGACCTCCATACGCAGGTTAAGAAATACATCTTTCTTGAGTTTTTCTCTGGCGTCTTCGGTAAACCAGTTAAGTTCATCACCATACTTTACCATATCCTGCAGCAATTCATACATCGCATGACAGGTTTCCATTTTCATCATTTCACTGCCCAGGACCGGTGCATCATCCTGCAGCACACGGCTGTTCTTCAAAAGCTCATCCGGGGTTCTTGCAGATACATCCGTAACCAGCTTGGCTGCACTCTTTCGAAAATACTCAAACGCCTGCTGCCTGGAGGACTTAAGCTTGTCGTCTGCTACCCCGACACCCGCAAAAAGCCTGATATTGTTAATAAACTCATCCGTCTTTGCAATATACTGCTGATCATTATCCGGATAAAATCTGGAGAACCCGGGATGGAATACCATCAGCTTCTTGATCATCGTAAGCTTATCCGCATCCAGCTCTTCAGCATTAATATGTGCCTTCGTCAATGTTTTATTATAGAGCAGATCACTGCGATCCCTGAGGTATACACGGGTCTGCTTATCGAATTCCATTCCCTTACGTCTGAGTTTTTTGATCTCGTTACGTTCCTTTGATCCGTGCAGTCTGTAAAAATCACCCGCGAACAGGCTTGTCTCTTCAGTTCCGGTGAGATACTTCTTTCCTGATGATAATGCATCCTTCCACAGTTTTCTGCTGTCTGAATAGTTCAGATGAGGCCCTCCGATATCGTTCTTATCAATGGCATTTTTCAGTGAATAGTAGCTTGTATATCCGTATGACACGTTCAACGTGGGGTCATTATCCTTGTTTCCGGTTACATCAAACAGATCATCCGCCTTACTTAGATAGCTGTTTACAGTCAGAGTCTGGATCTGATAGAATTCGGCCTGTTTCTTTTTGGAATCATCAAGAGTGCTCTGATCGAGCAGCTTTTCATTAACAAGCAACTGTCCGAGTGAGATCTTTTGATCGTTATATGTGCAGGTATCCATATCACAGGCCTCTGTCAGATTCTGGCCTATACGGCACCTGAGCAGCAGATCTCTCATCCCCCCGTCTACGAGTGAATTCATAAACACAGCCGTCGGCATATCGGCCATAAGTGTACCATAAGTATTTTCCAGATTCTTTAAAGTCTCATACTGTATTTCAAAGAGTTTTTTGGCAGATCTGAGCCACCTCTCCCTTGCATAATCAAATGTTTGCTTATCCCTGATCTCGATCCTCTGCTGAATAGTCAGACCCTCTATCAGATCGATCATCTCTTCCTCCGGCATTTTATCATACCATTGGTAGATCAGATCACCCAAAAATCTGGAGATCTGGGTTTTTATTTTCCATTTTTCGCCCTGTTCTTCGCCAAAGCTGTTATCGAAGCCGATCTCAAACTCTGCTGCTCCGGGCTTTACCAGCTTATAAAGCTTATCAAACAGAGCCTGCTGAGCGGGATCACGGAAATTCACGCCCTTGTCCCTGTTATAATAGGCCCCCATTTCCTCCCGGGTCTTATATGCATCCAGATAATTCTCGACACCGGCTGTTCTGTAGCGTTCCACTCTATCGTCCTGATCCGGTTTGTATTCCATGATGTCGTCTCTGATATTTCCACCGGTATAGATTTTGTGCAGAAACTTCTCTGTCTGCTTTCGTACCTCTTCGGTATGGGCTACGGTCGCCTTTGTAAGATCGACACGCCCTGTACGGTATCCCTGCATCCTGGACTGCTTTTCATATGTATCAAGTGTCTCTTCAACGGAAAAGACGGCTTCACCGAGGCGGTCGTCAGTGACATTATCCTGCATACGGCCATGACATACATCCACCAGCCTCATCAGATCATAGAGATGACGCTGTTCCCTGTTCATACCTCTGGTATTACTTCTGCCGATCTCATCATTACCGTGCAGAATGTAATAATTATCGTTAAGCACCAGTTTGCAGGCGCGGTAATAATCGGAATAAGCAAACATCCGGTTAAGCTTTTCATTCACCTTATCATAATCACTTTGTTCATCATCGCCGACAAAACGGGACTTAAGGCTCTTGAGATATTCGGGATTGGCACGCATCAGGTTTCTGTACGCATATGCCTTTCTGGTGATCTCTTCAAACATTCCCGCGTTCCCGGCGATCATCTTCGCACTCGCTTCTTCAAACTCAGTGGGAACAACGATCTCAAGCGCCATGATCGAACGGGTGATCAGATCCAGACCGGCAGTTCTGTCCGTTGCATACCCGTTCACAAAGAGGTTCATCTCATCCGTGGTTCTTTCACTCTCGACAAAATTACCGATCATAACGGCTGCAAGATCATCCATTGTCTTATCTCCGACTTTGGCTCTGTTTTCGGTCGTTATGCGATTTTTGATCGTAAACAGTTTCCTGTTAAACTCCTTTTGTTTATCACGGATGGTGTCTGCATCAGAATTCTTTTCAAAAAGCTCGCTGCCCTCCTTCTTAAGCAGCTCCGCTCTCTGTGATTCGGTTAGCTTTCTCTCCTTAAAGCCTGCTCCCACCGGGCCTATGAGTTCGCTCAGCCCGCCGTTAAGCATGCGTTCCATCCCGGGCTGCTGATCACGCAGTATACTTTCCTTACGATCTTCCGCGATCTCCTGTCCGTCATTTACGGCTGCGGCATTTACAGATCTGTTAACGCTCTCCATGAGCCGGGTTTTTTCCTCTTCCTTACCGGACGAGAGGATCTTAACGACCCTGTCCGCCTCTGCGACCGATTTGCCCGTCATATACTTCTTCCATGTGTTAACGGGTACAAAAAGAGCCCTTGCGTTAATATTCCTCTTCTTCCCGTATGCCTCGAGGAAGCTGTCAAAACGGATTTCCGTTATTACCTCGTCATATATACGGGTATATGTCCGATGATCATTGATGATACTGCTCTTTATGGCTGCATCGTCACGAGCCGCGTTGTTTCCGGTACGGAAACTTTTGAGGACCGTCCTGTAATACTTATCAAGATTTGCGCCCACTTCAGGGAAAACTGCGTTGTTCCCGGCAACATTCTTAGAGCTTATCAGATCGATCGCACTGCTCCATATCTCACTGTAGGTCTTATTTTCAACGGTCTCATCGGGATGACGGACCATCTCATTTCTGACACTGTGATACAGCTGTTCCATAACATCAAATGCCCTGATCCTGGCACGAATAGCATGGAGTTCATCGCGTGGGATATCGATCTGATGATCATCCGATACCGCAAGATAGAGCATATGCTCCATGGTTCTGGCTCTTTCAAATAGTTCCTCGTTGATCCGCGCATAGACGGTCATATCGGAAAAGCTTTCAAAATGAAGGTCGCTGAGCTTCGTAGCTGCAAATTCCCTGCGCAGACTCATGAACTTCTCTTCCGTAAAGCGGTTTTGCCCGGAATAGAGTCTCAGATCGGAAATCTGAAGCGACTGCCCTGCAGTTGCGCGGACTATCGACTGTTTGGCAGCCTTATGACGAAGCAGCTCGGCTTCACGCAGTCCACGCTCATCGGTTATCTTAGAGACGCTCGCAACGCCTTTTTTACGGATAAACTTAAGATCGCGGAATGTCTTGATATTCTTCAGATACTCAAGTACCTCTCCGTTATCCTCCCTGTATTTCGCGTTCTTGGAATCAAATCCGCTGATAAAAGTATTCAGCTGGTCATCCGAATATGCAACATCCTGACTTGCACAATATTTGTAGAACGGACTGGTTACGATCCTGACACGTACATCCAGATACTTCTTAAGCTCCTCGAAGCTGTTGATCTTCTTCTGAAGCTTATTCAGATCCACGCTGTCGGGCATAAATCTGCCCTCTATCGCATCATTCACATATTTTCTCATACGCTCGGCGTATTTGGTAAGCTGATAGTTTTTTTCCAGATTGGCGGCAAATTTCTCATCCGTGTCCAGATCGTATTCGTCGTCACGCATGTTCATAAACGTTTTGATCTTACTTAGGAGCGTTTCTTTGTCCGTGATATAGTCGGGATCGTCCCCTTCATTGTTCACTAAAGCCCTGACATTAATGGTATCCTCTATTTTTTTTGCATATTTTTCACGTTCGAGAGCTTCATCGGTACGCTTCTTTTTCTTGAAGGCGCTCACCGAAGCATATCTGGTCTTTGTAAGATTTCTGACCTCAGCACCAAAAATACTGTCCTCTGCTCCCTCAAGCATGTCATGATATTTTTTTATATTCTCTTTAGCCTTGTCCCGATCTACTGTTTTTTTCGACCTGGCTTTTTCTTTTTCCCTGACTTTGGAAGCTCTTATTTCCGCCCCGGTAACATTTATTTCCATCTGATTCTCTTCCTTCAGAAAAGAATCATTATCAGCATCAAGATCATCAAGCTTCAGATTATCATCGCGAAAATGTATCAGAGTTATGTCTCCGAATTCATCTTCTTCTTTCTCATCATCATCTTCAATATTATTGGAGTTGGGTTTCTTTACTTCCTTGTTGTTTCTGATGATCTTACCGGAAGCACTGTCAATTTCCTTAAACTTTTTTTCTGCATTGCTTCCTTTGGACTTTTCCTGATTTCTGGCCCCTGCATTATTTTTTTGATCCTGATCCCTCAGATTTTCCGGTAACAAACTGAAATTGTTGATCTTGTTGATCTCATCTAACAGTTTTATATTCTCATTACTGTTCCTGTTCTCCGTTATTAAGCCGGAATTAATATTTATATTTTCCCTGAACTGTATTTCTCCACAATTATTTAACTCAGACATTTCAACCTCCGATCAAAAGAACAATGTCACGATATAATTTTATTCTCGTAATCATCGAACTGCAATAACAAAAATCAAGCTTTCGAAAAAATCAAAGCACCTTCCGGCAAAGCCGAAAAGTGCCTTCCTCCGAATTTGTGTATCCCGATACAGACTCACGAACCTCTTCCGATTATTCCCTCGGCAACCTCTCTGCGGGTAAATCCTGAATCCATGGCGGTTTTTTCTATATGTCTGTGAGCCTCATCTTCACTCATGCCTTCCCGTTCTATGAGGATCCATTTGGCCTTGTTCACCGCCCTGTTGGTCAGGCGGATCTCCTCCATCTTCTCTTCGAGAGTTTTGACCTTTTCCTCAGCCTGACGGTATTTATCACGTATGGCACATATCAGACGTATCGCCTGATCAACTGAACGGTTGGTAAAAGGGCGGGCTAAGGTCATTACCCCCAGATCGGCATTCTTATCTGCGACACCCGTGTAGGTTTCCGCTGTAGTCAGCATAAGTATCCCTACGTTATATGCAGCGCCGATGTCCATACAAAAATCCACCCCGTATTCATCGATAAGCGGCGTGTTGACAATGACACAGTCATAATCCCTCTCATTCATCCGACGGCGCGCTTTGGACGCACTCTCCGTAATATCCGGAACAGCATATCTTTTGTTCATCAGAACCTTAGTGATGAATTCATTGAATTTGCCTGAGGATGATACGACCAGTATATTAAGTTGGCGGTCTGTGCTTCGAGTCATCTTGATCCGTTCACCGTAAATAGGCTTTGATTATCCCGGCAGGGATACAATCGGCGACAAAACTGCTTTCCCCCGCGACCATACGGCTCTCCGCCCTGCTCTGCGGAAGTAATGCTCCATCGGGATCCTTTTCGATCGGAAGCTCCATCTGCGAACGGATACCCTCAAGGCCCGCAAAAATGATCAGGGCATATGCAAGATAAGGATTGCTCATTGCATCGGGGGATCTGAGCTCGGTTCGGATCATATTACGGTATGCAGTCACGGATATCAGCTCCGAATCCAGATCCGATGACCAGCTGATCCGATTGGGCGCCGTACTCATACCGAACCTCGAATATGAATCATCCGAAGGATTCAGGAAAAGGGTTATATCACGGATCCTGTTTATGATGCCTGCTGCCGCGTATCTGCAAACATCTCTTCCGTCACGGTCCGCAGCGTAGATATTGATATGATATCCGTTGCCGGGTTTACCATCCAGAGGCATCGGTGAAAAATCGGCTTTAAGCCCGTTTCTGTCGGCAATGGTATCGACGGCCATTTTGTAGGTTATTGCATGGTCTGCCGCCGTCAGCGGCTCTCCGTAATGGAAGTCTATCTCATTCTGTCCCGGGCCTCTTTCATGGTGGGACCTCTCCGGTTTCAAACCCATCTCCTCTATGGTAAGAACGATCTCACGCCTTATGTTCTCCCCCCTGTCCAGAGGAGCGATATCCAGATATCCGGCCTCGTCATACGGGATATCGGTCGGATTGCCGTCCTCATCCTTTTTGAAAAGATAGAACTCCGACTCCGAGCCTATCATAAATGATATCCCTGCCGCTTCCGCCTCGCCTACCGCTTTTTTTAGCAGAGCTCTGGTATCGCATTCAAAAAGCTCTCCCGACGGAGTATATACGTCACAGATCATCCTGAGTACGCGACCGCGGTCCGGGCGCCAGGGAAGTACAGTAAGAGTGGATGCATCCGGACGCAGATACAGATTTGCATAGCCGGAGGACTCAAAACCCGCTATGGCGGAAGCGTTGATCGCAATACCCTCTTCAAAGGCCTTTGCAAGCTCATCCGGCATTACGGAAACATTCTTCTGTACACCGAACACATCCCTGAACGCCAGACGGATAAACTTGGCATCCTCCTCTTCGATATACTGCATGATCTCTTCAAGTGAGTAATTCATATTCTTCTCCTATATTATGTAAACTAAATTACACTGTATTGATCGCCGCGATCGACGGTGCCATTTCCTCAAGTACATCCAACAGTATACGGACCGTATCCAGGGATGTAAACATCGTGACTCCGTTCATTACGGCACACTGCCGGATCGCTACTCCGTCCTCGTAATGTACACCCGACAGAATGGCTCTGGTATTTATTATATAGCTTACATACCCTGCCCTGATAGAATCAAGTATTTCTTCGCTTCCCTCCGAAAGCTTTCCTCTCATGCGCGTGCGTATGCCATGGCTCTTAAGATAATCGGCGGTACCGACCGTGGCCTCTATATTAAAGCCCATTTCATAGAACCTTCTGACCAGCGGAAGTGCCTCTTCCTTGTCCTCATCCGCAAGAGTGACTATTACCGTACCGTAGTCCTTCATCTTGATCCCGGTAGCCTGCAATGCCTTGTAGAAGGCTCTGTTCAGCCTGCTGTCATAGCCTATGGCCTCACCGGTAGACTTCATTTCCGGAGACAGATATGCATCCATGCCGTTCAATTTGGCAAATGAAAATGCCGGAGCCTTGACGAACCAGTATTTCTTTTCGGGCGGTGACATCTCCCCGATCCCCTGATCACGCAGGCTTATACCCAGCATAACCCCGGTGGCGATGCCTACGAGCGGAAGCCCCGTGGATTTGGACAGAAACGGAACGCTTCTGGATGCCCTCGGATTTACTTCTATTATGTAAACCATATCACCGTCCACAATGAACTGTATATTGAACAGTCCCTTTATACCGATTCCGAGACCGAGCCTGCGGGTATAGTCCGTTATCAGACCCTTAACATGCTCCGATATGGAAAAAGGCGGATATACGCTCGTTGAATCTCCGGAATGCACGCCTGTTCTTTCAACAAGCTCCATAATGCCCGGCAAGAACACATCCTGCCCGTCACATATTGCATCCACCTCTACCTCCTTGCCAACAATATACTTATCTACAAGTACGGGCCTGTCAGCATCCACCTCAACAGCATTTTTCAGATAGTGCTTAAGCATTTCCTCATTGGCCACTATCTCCATGGCGCGCCCGCCCAGCACGAAGCTCGGACGGACCAGCACCGGATAGCCTATATCGGCGGCCGCTTTGATCCCTTCCTCTATATCCGTTACGGCCACACCCCTGGGATGCGGTATGCCAAGCTCACTTATAACTCCTTCAAAGTCATCGCGGTCCTCGGCTCTGGTGATCGCTTCACAATCGGTTCCGATGATGCGTACGCCTCTTTCAGCAAGAGGCTGCGCCAGATTCACCGCAGTCTGGCCGCCCAGGGTTGCTATAACCCCCATCGGCTTCTCCAGATCGATGATATTCATGATATCCTCAGCGGTCAGGGGCTCAAAGTAAAGCTTATCCGCAGTGGAATAATCGGTTGATACTGTTTCGGGATTATTATTTATCACTATGGCTTCATATCCCAGCTCACGTATCCTTCTGACCGCATGGACGGTGGAATAGTCAAACTCCACTCCCTGACCTATGCGGATAGGTCCGGAGCCGAGCACTATCACCTTCTCACGTTCTGTCACCTCCGACTCGTTTTCATCTTCATAGGTGGAATAAAAATACGGTACGTAGCTCTCAAACTCGCTGGCGCAGGTATCGATCATCTTATATACCGGCCTGATATTCCATTCACGACGTTTCTCGAATACCTCGATCTCCGGGATACCCAGCAGCTCCGCGATATACGAATCCGAGAATCCTACCCTTTTGGCGCTGATCAGAAGCTCAGGCGTAAGCCCGGCTCCCTCGATCCTTTTTTCAAATTCCACGATCGATCTGATCTTATCCAGAAAGAACATGTCTATGCCGGTCTCATGGCATATCAGCCCCGGATCCGCTCCTATCCACATAAGCTGCGCTATAGCATAGATACGGTCATCGGTTCCCTCTTTGATGTAATCCATCAGCTCGTCCCTGGACATATTTGCGGAATCAAATTTCTCCAGGTGTATGTGGTTCTTTCCGTCCTCCAGACTGCGTATTGCCTTGAGCAGGCTCTCTTCAAAGGTTCTGCCGACAGCCATAACCTCTCCGGTTGCCTTCATCTGAGTGGACAGTGTATTTGAAGCAAGTGTAAATTTATCAAAGGGAAATCTCGGCATCTTGGTCACGACATAATCCAGTGCGGGTTCAAAACACGCCGGAGTATTGGCCAGACGGATCTCGTCCAGATCCATTCCTACCGCGATCTTGGCGCTGACCCTGGCTATGGGATAACCCGTAGCCTTGGATGCAAGAGCGGATGATCTGGATACCCTGGGATTGACTTCTATCACATAGTATCTGAAGGACTGGGGATCCAGGGCAAACTGGACGTTGCAGCCTCCGCGTACACCGAGGGCACGTATGATCTTCAGCGCACTGTCACGCAGCATCTGGTATTCCCTGTTAGTTAGCGTCTGTGAAGGCGCGACTACTATCGAATCTCCGGTATGTATCCCAACCGGATCCAGGTTTTCCATGTTGCAGACGGTTATAGCGCAGTCATTGGCGTCCCTGATGACCTCATACTCGATCTCCTTATAGCCCTTTATGCTCTTCTCTATGAGTACCTGATGGACAGGAGAAAGAGCAAGGGCATTCTTCATCATCTCCCTCAGCTCTTCATCATTGTATGCAAAGCCTCCGCCTGTACCGCCCAGCGTAAAGGCGGGTCTGAGTATCACCGGGTATCCGATCTCGCAGGCGGCCTGCAATGCCTCATCGATACTGTAGGTGATCATCGATGGAACCACGGGCTCGCCGATCCTTTCGCACAGCTCCTTAAACAGCTCTCTGTCCTCAGCTGTCCTGATGCTGTCGGCATCGGTTCCCAGGAGCTCTATCTCGCACTCACGCAGCACGCCCTTGTCCGCAAGCTGCATCGCCAGATTGAGCCCCGTCTGTCCTCCTATCCCCGGTACGATCGCATCAGGTCTCTCATAACGGCAGATCCTGGCGGCATATTCAAGCGTCAGTGGTTCCATATATACCTTATCCGCCACTGAGGTATCTGTCATGATCGTCGCGGGATTCGAGTTGGCCAGTATAACCTCATAACCCTCCTCCTTCAGTGCCAGACAGGCCTGTGTGCCGGCATAATCAAACTCGGCGGCCTGTCCGATCACGATCGGCCCAGAACCTATGACCAGTATCTTTTTTATGTCTTCTCTCTTTGGCATATTTCAACCCTTCTGCGTCAGCGGTGTGTCAGCGGGACGGTTCTGTCGGCACATTTCCGTAAATCTCTCAAACAGATACGCCGAATCCTGCGGCCCCGGACAGCTCTCCGGATGATACTGCACGGAAAACACCCGGTCCTCTCTGCACTCCATTCCCTCTATTGTGTTATCAAGCAGATTGATATGGGTAACCTTAAGCGGAGTATCTTGAAGAGATCCTTCGTCTACGGCATAGCTGTGGTTCTGGCTGGTCATCTCTATACGCCCGGTAGACAGCTCCTTTACCGGGTGATTGCCCCCGCGATGTCCGAATCCCAGTTTATAGGTTCGTGCACCGTATGCGAGTGCTATGAGCTGATGTCCAAGACAGATCCCGAATATCGGCATAACACCCTTTAACTGCCTCAATGTGTCGATCACAACCGGTACGTCCTCGGGATCCCCCGGACCGTTTGAAACAAACAGTCCGTCGGGATTCATGAGCCTGATCTCCTCCGGCGATGTGTCATATGGCACAACAGTAACATTACAGCCCGATTTATTAAGCATTCTCACTATGTTTGATTTGATCCCGCAGTCAATCGCAACAATATTCAGCCTGGGATTGGCGGTACGGGAATACCATCTTTTTTTGCAGCTGACTCTGGATACCTGGTCATGCGGGACCGGTGTATTCCTTATCATATCCACTCCCTCGGCTGCGGAGATATCCTCATCCGTGATCAATATACGATGTGAGCCGCGATCCCGTATACTTCTGACGATCCGTCTTGTATCCACGCCGTAAACTCCAGGAACGCCGAAATCCTCCAGCAGCTCTGACAGAGTCCTGGTGTATCTGAAGTTGGACGGAGAATCATTTATATCCCTGACGATCATCCCGCGCAGTCCCAGGATCCTGCTCTCATAATCCTCGTCGGTGATGCCGTAATTGCCTATCAGAGGGTATGACATCACAACCGTCTGATCGGTATATGACGGATCGGAAACTATCTCCTGATATCCGGCCATTGATGTGTTAAAAACCATCTCGCTGACAGTCACCGCATCCGCACCGAATGCATATCCTTCATATATGATTCCGTCTTCGGTTATGATCTTTCTTTTTTTGTTATTCATGTCTTTCTCCGGATATATCCTTCATCAGAGGACCGTTCATGCCTGTCAGTGCAAAGCCGGATCGATCTGCATTCATCATGCATCGATCGCCAAAGCTGCCTCAACAAATCCCTTAAAGAGCGGATGGGGTTTATTGGGACGGGACTTGAATTCCGGATGGAACTGTACCCCTATAAAAAACGGATGATCCTGTATCTCTACCGTTTCCACAAGTCTTCCGTCCGGAGACATCCCGGAGGTTATAAGCCCCGCGCTCTCCAACCTGTCTTTGTAGGAATTATTGTATTCATAACGATGCCTGTGACGCTCGCTGATCACGGGAGTTCCGTAGCATCTCTCCATCACGGTCCCCGGAGTGATCACACACGGATATGCCCCAAGTCTCAGTGTCCCGCCTTTATCAATACTGTCGGACTGTCCGGGCATGAAGTCTATCACTTTATTTTTGCAAAGCTCGTTAAACTCACCGGAATTGGCATCCTGCAGACCGCAGACATTACGGGCATATTCAATGACCGCTATCTGCATGCCCAGACATATACCGAAATACGGTATCCCTGTCTCTCTGGCATACTCCGCGGCCAGGATCATGCCCTCTATGCCCCTGTCTCCAAAGCCACCGGGGACTATGATCCCCCGCAGACCACCGAGGCGATCTGCCAGATTCTCACGGGTCAGTTCCTCCGAATCTATCCATTCGATACACACATGCGCATTCAGTGCAAAACCGGCATGGTTCAACGCTTCTGCCACGGACAGATAAGCGTCATGAAGCTGAACGTATTTACCGACCAGACCTATGGTCACCTGCCTGTCCCTGGCAGCAATATCATTTACCAGCCTGCTCCATTCACTCAGATCGGGGGCAGGTACATCAAGCCCCAGCTCCCGGCAGACCACACCGGAAAAATCCGATCTTTCCAGCATGAGCGGTGCCTCATACAGGTTCGGCAGCGTAATGTTTTCTATAACACAGTCCTCTTTGACATTGCAGAACATGGCTATCTTTTTAAAGATAGAATCCTCCAGCGGCTCATCGCATCTGAGCACTATCACATTCGGATTGATGCCCATTCCCTGCAGTTCCTTGACGGAATGCTGGGTAGGCTTGGTCTTATGTTCCTCGGAACCGTGCAGATAAGGCAGCAGCGTGACATGTATAAAGAGGCTGTTCTCACGGCCAACCTCAAGAGATATCTGCCTGACTGCCTCTATGAACGGCTGAGACTCGATATCTCCGATCGTTCCGCCTATCTCGGTGATCACAACATCCGCATCAGTTTCGTTTCCAACCCTGTATACGAATTCCTTTATCTCATTGGTGATATGAGGGATGACCTGAACCGTGGATCCGAGATATTCTCCGCGTCTTTCCTTATTGAGCACATTCCAGTAGACCTTGCCGGAGGTGAGGTTGGAATATTTATTCAGGTTCTCATCTATGAATCTTTCATAGTGTCCGAGATCCAGGTCTGTCTCGGCTCCGTCCTCGGTAACGAACACTTCGCCGTGCTGATAGGGACTCATGGTCCCGGGATCCACGTTGATGTAGGGATCCAGCTTCTGCGCGGCCACCTTCAGCCCCCTTGCCTTCAAAAGACGGCCAAGCGATGCCGCCGTGATCCCCTTTCCAAGTCCGGATACAACTCCGCCGGTTACGAATATGTATTTTGTCATGCTCCCTCCGTTTCTGCCTTTGCTGTCATGGAAACGCATCGATCGGCTTACCTTACATCCTGATGAGGCCCGGGATCTGTTACAGATTCGTATACCCCATCAGATACGCATCAACCTCAGCCGCACATGCTTTGCCTTCGGCAATTGCCCACACCACCAGTGACTGTCCCCTGTGCATATCACCTGCGGTAAATACACCCGGAACACTTGTGGCATAAGCTTCGGCATCGTTTGTTTCAACTGTATTTCGCCCGGACAGTTTTATCCCCATAGCAGCCGGGAGGTAGTCCTCCGCTCCGATAAATCCGGCAGCAACTAACAGCAGGTCACACTTCAGAAACTGCTCAGAGCCTGTCTTTTCCTCAAGCTTACCGTTCTTAAAAGAAACATTAACCGTCTTTACGGCTTTGATCCTTCCCTTGTCGGAGATCACCTCTTTGACCGTGGTTTCAAACACTCTGGGATCATGACCGTACTTAGCCATTGCCTCCTCGTGACCATAATCGGTACGAAGGGTTTTGGGCCATTCGGGCCAGGGATTATCCGCAGTCCGCTCTGCAGGAGGCTTTGGCATCATCTCAAGTGCGGTCACCGACTTCGCTCCAAGCCTGATCGCTGTTCCGATGCAGTCGTTGCCGGTATCGCCACCGCCTATGACTATTACGTTTTTGTTTTTTACCTGCTTCAGGAGGCCTGCACTTATACCGTCTCCCACAAGCTCTCCGGTAACCTCCTTAAGGAAGTCGACCGCATATCTGATGCCTGTCACGCCTTCCATTCCTTCTGCGCTTAAAGACCTTGCCTTTTTGGCTCCGCAGCACAATACCACAGCATCATATTCCGACAACAGCTCCCCCGCTTCCACATTCCGGCCGACATCGGCTCCGGTAACGAACCTGATGCCCTCCTTCTCCATGATACCGATCCTGCGCTTTATCACGTTCTTATCCAGCTTCATATTCGGTATACCGTACATCAACAGTCCGCCGGGCGCATCATCTCTCTCGTATACGGTCACACTGTGCCCCCTTCGGTTCAGTACATAAGCCGCTGCAAGTCCCGAGGGACCGCTGCCTATGACAGCCACCTTTTTGCCACTCCTGACCTCCGGAATGATCGGCGTGAGACGGCCTTTACGATACGCCTCCTCTATGATAAACAGTTCGTTATCCCTGATGGTCACCGGCTCGTCATTCAGGCCGTTCATGCAGGTCTTTTCACAAAGTGCGGGACATACCCTGCCGGTAAATTCCGGGAACGGATTGGTCTTCAGAAGTCTCAGCAGCGCGTGTGAATCATGTCCCTCATATACCGCGTCATTCCATTCCGGAATGAGATTGTGCAGCGGACATCCCACGACCATGCCCTTAAGCTTCATCGCGGACTGGCACAGCGGCACTCCGCAGTCCATACACCTCGCCGCCTGACATCTGCGCTCTTCCGCGTCGTTATAAGTATGAAACTCATCAAAGCCTTCTATCCTTTTCAGCGGATCCACACAGCTGTTTTCATTTCTTTTATATTCAAGAAATCCTGTTGCTTTTCCCATTTTTCACCTCTTATCACCGGTCAGATTGCCGGTATCAGATATTACTGCCCGTTACTTCCTTAAACGCTTCAAGCTCCGCGGCCTCGAGTGATATTCCCTGTTCCTCATATCTGGCGATCGCCGAGATTATCTTCTGATAATCCGTCGGAACGACCTTTTTGAAATCACAGATGTAATCATCAAAGCTGTCAAGTATCGCTCCGGCCTTTACCGATCCCGTTTCCCTGTGATAATCCGTCAATATGCTTCTAAGCTCCTCGATATCATATTTCTCGGTGACATCGATCAGTTCAACCATGTCCTTGTTGATCTTGCGGTAGAGAGTATGTTCCTTATCCAGTACATAAGCGATACCGCCGCTCATGCCCGCTGCAAAATTTTTGCCTGTGGTGCCGAGTATCACCGCCCGTCCGCCTGTCATATACTCAAGTCCGTGGTCACCGCAGCCCTCTGCTACCGCACATGCACCGGAGTTTCTGACACAGAACCGCTCGCCGGCCATGCCGCATATATAGGCCTTCCCCGAGGTTGCGCCGTACAGCGCCACATTTCCCACTATCACGTTGTCGGAGGCCTTAAACCGGCTGCCATCGGGAGGAACCACTATGAGTTTACCGCCGGATAAGCCTTTTCCAAAGCCGTCATTGGCATCTCCTTTAAGTCTGAGGGTCAGCCCTCCCGGGATAAAGGCACCGAAGGACTGTCCGCCTCCGCCCTCACAGTTGACCGTGAAGCAATCCTCGGGGAAATCCCGACCATCCTCGGCGATAACCGATCCAAGTATGGTACCGAAGGTTCTGTCTGTGGAATCCACCTTTACATCAATCGTCACTGAGCAGGACGTATTTTTGTTTTTTTCAAACCACGGCAGAAGAACAGATTCATCAAGTGTCCTTTCAAGATGAAAATCGTAGGTGTCCGCCGGATCAAACCGCTGACGGCCCGACTCCACGCCAATACCGGAATTCAGTATAAGATCAAGATCTACCGATGCGGCACGGGAATGTATCTGCGCATCTCTTTTCCTAAGGCAGTCAGTGCGTCCTATCATCTCATCCACGGTCCTGAATCCCAGTGAAGCCATGATCTCGCGAAGCTCCTCGGCTATGAACATCATGAAATTCATAACGTGCTCCGGTCTTCCCTTAAATCTGCTGCGAAGAGTCTTATTCTGGGTTGCTATTCCCACCGGGCAGGTGTCCTTGGAGCATACCCTCATCATCATGCATCCGAGCGATACAAGCGGTGCCGTCGCGAACCCGTATTCCTCCGCTCCGAGGAGTGCCGCGATAGCCACATCCCTTCCGCTCATGAGCTTGCCGTCCGTTTCTATACGCACCCGGGTACGCAGACCGTTTTGAATAAGTGCCTGATGGGTCTCTGCTACTCCAAGCTCCCAGGGGAGTCCCGCGGAGTGGATACTACTGCCCGGAGCAGCGCCCGTACCGCCGTCATAGCCGGATATCAGGACCACCTGCGCACCGGCTTTTGCGACTCCTGACGCGATAGTGCCTACACCGGCTTCGGATACCAGTTTGACGGAGATACGCGCTTTCCTGTTTGCATTTTTGAGATCATATATCAGCTGTGCCAGATCTTCTATCGAATATATATCGTGATGAGGCGGCGGTGAGATAAGTTGTACTCCCGGCGTGGAATGTCTGGTCTTTGCCACCCATGGATATACCTTTTTGCCGGGCAGATTACCGCCTTCTCCGGGCTTTGCGCCCTGCGCCATCTTGATCTGTATCTCCTGCGCGCTGAGCAGGTATCTGCCTGTCACTCCAAATCTGCCCGAAGCCACCTGCTTGACGGCGCTGTTTCTCTCGGTACCGAACCTGTCCGGAGATTCACCACCTTCTCCGGTATTGGATCTTCCTCCCAGTCTGTTCATGGCTATGGCTATGGTCTCGTGGGCTTCCTGTGAAAGGGATCCGTAAGACATGGCTCCAACCTGGAATCTCTTCACTATTTCGGATGCAGGTTCTACCTCATCGAGCTCTACAGGCTCTCCGGCGGGAACAAATTCCAAAAGTCCCCGGAGAGTATGGGGATGAGCCCTGTCATCCACCAATGCCGTATACTCTTTAAACCTTTCGTAATCACCGCTTCTGACAGCCTGCTGCAAAAGGATTATAGCCGTGGGATTATACAGATGATCCTCCTTGTCCTCACCGCTTCTTAAGTTGTGGAAACCAATACTGTCTAGCGACGCATCCACCGGAAGTCCCAGAGGATCGAAGGCGTGATCATGTCTGAAGGCTATCCCTTCCTCGATCTGTCTGATGCCTATTCCTCCGACACGGCTTAATGTTCCCTCGAAGAATCTGTCGATCACTTCTCTGCTTAAACCAATGGCCTCAAATATCCTTGCGGACTGGTATGACTGTATCGTCGATATTCCCATCTTGGCTGCGATCTTGACAACACCCTTAAGCAGGGCCTCATCATAGTCATCAACCGCCGTATGATAATCCTTATCCAAAAGACCGATATCTATCAGTTCTCCTATGCACTCGTGTGCCAGATACGGGTTTACGGCTCTGGCTCCGAATCCGAGAACGCATGCTGCCTGATGCACATCCCTGACCTCGCCGCTCTCAAGGATCAGTGAAACCGCTGTTCGTTTGCGGGTGCGCACCAGATGCTGTTCAACGGCGGATACTGCAAGCAGTGAAGGTATCGGCACATGATTTTCATCCACTCCGCGGTCAGAGAGGATGATTATGTTGGCTCCTCCGGAGACAGCCCGGTCAACGGAAACATACAGCTGCTCAACCGCTCTCTCAAGCGAGGTATGCTTATAGTAAAGCAGTGAGACCGTCTCACTCTTAAAGCCCTTCTGGTTCAGAGTACGTATCTTCATCAGATCGACTCCGGTCAGTATGGGGTTATTGACCTCAAGAACCGTACAGTTTTCACTCTTTTCGTTCAGAAGATCTCCATCCGATCCGATGTATACGGTGGTGTCCGTGACTATCTTTTCACGCAGCGAGTCGATGGGAGGATTGGTAACCTGGGCAAACTGCTGTTTGAAATACCAGAACAACAGCTGATGATGCTCGCTCAAAACCGCCAGCGGCACGTCATGTCCCATTGATACGGTTCGCTCCACACCCTCTCTGGCCATATACAGGATATCGTTCTTTACTTCTTCGTATGTATAACCGAAAACCTTGTACAGTCTGTCCCTGTCGCTCTGATCCTCCGACGGAACCTTATGATTCGGGATATGCAGATCGGACAGATGTATGAGATGCGAATCGATCCACTCGCCGTAGGGACGCCGGCCGGCATAATACTCCTTGCATTCGTCATCAGAGATGATCCTTTTCTCCACGGTATCAACCAGCAGGATACGTCCCGGCTGCAGACGCGACTTTTTGACGATACGCTCAGCCGGTACGGGCAGAACTCCCACCTCCGAAGACAGTATCAGTCTGTTGTCATCGGTAATATAGTATCTGGAAGGGCGCAGACCGTTACGGTCCAGTGTTGCTCCGAACACATCTCCGTCCGTAAATAACAGTGCTGCCGGACCGTCCCAGGGTTCCATCATTGTAGCATAGTAATGATAAAAATCCTTCTTGTTCTCACTCATGAACCTGTTGTATTTCCACGGTTCGGGAACCAGCGTCATGATCGCAAGAGGCAGGTCCATACCGTTCATGTACATAAATTCCAGCGTATTGTCCAGCATCGCGGAATCCGAACCACTGGCCGAGATCACGGGATATATCTTACCCATATCCTCGGAAAGAACAGGACTGGTCATGGTCTCCTCCCTGGCCAGCATTCTGTCCGAATTGCCCCTGATAGTATTGATCTCACCGTTATGAGCCAGGAATCTGTAGGGGTGAGCTCTGTCCCAGCTTGGATTGGTATTGGTGGAAAACCTCGAATGGACCAATGCTATCGCAGATTCATACTCCTCACTCTGCAGGTCAGGATAGAATCTGCGCAGCTGGCCCACCAGAAACATTCCCTTATAGACAATGGTTCTGGATGAAAGGGAACAGAAATAAGTATCTTCGGCGCTTTGCTCGAATTCACGTCTGATCACATACAGCCTGCGGTCAAATTCTATTCCACGGGAGATATTTGCAGGTCTCTCAAAAAAACACTGCATGATGCAGGGCATGGAATCGACCGCCGGCTGTCCGAGCACATCAGGACATACCGGAACCCGTCTCCAACCGAGGAATCTTACTCCCTCCTTACCCGAAATGACCTCCAGCATACGACAGATAAAGGTTCTCTTGAGATCATCCGTAGGAAGAAATATCATGCCTATCCCGTAGTCCCTGGCATCTCCCAGTTCTATGCCGCATTCGGATGCCGCCCGCTTAAAAAATCTGTGGGAAATCTGAACCAGGATACCGACTCCGTCTCCAACCTGTCCCGTTGCGTCCTTGCCGGCACGGTGCTCCAGCTTCTCGACTATGTGCAGCGCATCATCAAGCACCGAGTGATCCGCGTGCCCGTCGATGTTTACCACGGCACCTATGCCGCAGGCATCATGATCACGGTCATAATTAATCAGTTTGTTCTTATCTTTCACACTATCACCTCACGCAAAAAGGCGTCCACCAGAAACGGAGACTGTCTCCGTCTCTGATGAACGCCTTTGTCCATCTCATACTATTGTATACAGGTATACGATTTTGTCAAGACATTTTTGTCTTTATACGGCAAACCCCGGGATGTCCCGGGGCCCACCTGTACAAGTATACAAAACCATTTGGAGATCAGCTTATTCTACGTCCTGCAGTGCATCGTAATCCTCTTCTCCCGTTCTGATCTTTACGACCTTCTGCACGTTATATACGAATATCTTGCCATCGCCTATGTGACCGGTATACAGTGCTTTCTTCGCTGCTTCTATCACGTTATCAACCGGTATCGCGCTGACAACTACCTCAAGCTTAACCTTGGGAAGCAGAGTGGAATCGATCTCAACGCCGCGGTATTTTTCACCTGCTCCTTTTTGCACTCCGCATCCCATGACCTGAGTGACGGTCATGCCTGTAACTCCCAGTTCGTTCATGGCCTTGCGCAGCTTGTCATAGCGGGAAAGCTTGGCTATGATGACCACCTTGGATATACCTGTGTTCATCTCCGGGATCGGCGACTGTGCCTCACGGATCACGGGCACTGCCGCGTTCCTCTTTGCCTCCGATGCCTCGTCATAGCTTTCCGAACCCAGATTAGTATTCTCATTTACTTCCATAGTCATGGTGTTGGCGATATCCATGATCGCAAAGCCCGCATACGCCGACGGAAGTCCGTGTTCGGTGGAATCCAGTCCCGATATTTCCTCTTCCTCGCTGACCCTTAAGCCAATGGTCTTTTTGATGATCGTAAACGCTATCAGGATCGTCACTACCGTCCATGCAATGGTGATGAACATCCCTCCCAGCTGTTTGCCGAGTTGAGCGAATCCTCCGCCGTAGAAAAGGCCTTCGGTGATCCCTGCGATCTCAAATCCGGGTGCCGTACTTGTCGCAAAAAGACCTACCGCGATGGTTCCCCAGATGCCGTTTAACATATGTACTGCCACGGCACCGACGGGATCGTCGACATGAGTCACGTTATCGTTGAACCATACTCCGAATACCACCAGCAGACCGGCTACCGCTCCTATGATGGCTGCTCCGGCACAGTCAGTGACGTCACACGGCGCAGTAATGGCCACAAGTCCTGCCAGTGATGCATTCAGGCACATCGATACGTCGGGCTTGCCGTATTTGATCCAGGTGAAGATCATGCATACGACCGTCGCTACTGCAGGCGCTACCGTTGTGGTCAGAAATACCGATCCCAGTGTGGGAACATCCGTCGCTGCCGCACCGTTGAATCCGTACCAGCCGAGCCAGAGGATGAATACCCCGAGAGCCGCTATTACGAGATTATGTCCGGGGAAGGCATTTACTTTGGTCACTTTACCTGCTTTGTCACGTTCAAATTTTCCGATACGGGGTCCCAGCATCCATGCTCCGATGAATGCGCAAATACCGCCTACCATATGGATGCAGTTGGATCCCGCATAATCGTGGAATCCCCACTGTGCCAGAAAGCCTCCTCCCCAGGTCCAGTGTGCCTCTATCGGGTAGATGATCGCGCTTATCACTGCCGAATAAATGCAATAGCTGGAGAACTTGGTTCTCTCTGCCATCGATCCTGAAACGATCGTGGCTGTGGTCGCACAGAATACCAGATTGAACACGAACGCGGAGTAATCAAAATTGCCATAGTTCGTGAACACGTCAAAGCTGAATCCACCCGCAAATCCGTTCAGGATGTTTTCACCCAGCATCAATGATGCTCCGCAAATGAACCACATTACGGTACCTATGCAGAAGTCCATCAGGTTCTTCATGATGATGTTGCCCGCGTTCTTGGCTCTGGTAAAACCGGCCTCACACATTGCAAACCCTGCCTGCATCCAGAATACGAGAGCTGCTCCTATAAGGAACCAGACTCCGTACACCTCACTGTTAATCAAACTCATGATCTCTTCCATAATCTTCTCCTCTCTGTCATCACGTCTTTCGTGAATGATCTGTAAATATATGCAAAAAGCGCGAACATGTTTCCACATCCGCGCCTTTGCGATCAGTTATCCTGTATTATTTTTTGATTTTACACATAGAACAGTATCCTGGAATATGTCGGATAAGGCAGGAATTCCTCGGGAATATGTATCTCTATGCCATCCGCTATGCTCCTGACCTTCTCCATGTCCTTAAATACCGGATCATGATAAAACTTGGCCAGATCCAGCCCGTCTTCCATAGTCTCCGCCTTTTCTATATCGGCATCCAGCTTTTCAAGTGCCACGTAAAGCGCCTCATACTCCGCCGAAACCTTTTCCAGCATTTTCTCTTCCGCTGAGGTGGAAATACGTGAGGATATCTGTTTTTTGCTCAGGATACTCCTTGAAAGCGATTCCATGTATTTGACAACGGCCGGTGCGAAATCCTGTCTGATCATCTCGCGAAGGGTACATGCCTCGATGTGAATGGTCTTGCAGTAGTTTTCCAGCAGGATCTCATACCTGGACCTGATCTCGGTCTCCGTGAAGATGCCGTGCTTAGTAAACAGGTTAATGCTCTTATCCGCTATGAACCTGGGCAGCACGTCAGGTGTGGACTTAAGGTTATCCAGTCCTCTGTCAGCCGCCTCTTTGACCCATTCGTCGGTATATCCGTTTCCGTTGAAGATGATCCTCTCGTGTTTCGCAAACGTGTCCTTAATAAGGGCATGTACGCTTTCATCCAGCTTATCCTTCGGAACATCCTTAAGTACCTCATAGAAATCCGAAAGCGCGTCGGCAACCGCGGTGTTGAGCACTATGTTCGGCGTAGCAACCGATGCGGATGATCCCAGCGACCTGAACTCAAACTTGTTGCCGGTAAAGGCAAACGGCGAGGTACGGTTTCTGTCGGTATTGTCCCTGTTGAAATGAGGAATTACCGCTGCTCCCGTCTCCATCACGACGTTCTCATCCCTCTTAAAGAACGTGTCGTTTTTGATGGAATCTATGACCGCCGTCAGCTCGTCTCCGAGGAAGATCGAAATAATGGCGGGAGGAGCCTCGTTGGCCCCGAGCCTGTGATCGTTTCCTGCTGATGCCACGCTTAGACGCATCATATCCGCATATTCGTCCACGGCCTTGATGATCGCTGCCAGGAAGATGAGAAACTGGGTATTCTCGGCAGGTGTCTTGCCGGGATCCAGCAGGTTGATGCCTGTATTGGTCGTCATTGACCAGTTGTTATGCTTGCCGGATCCGTTGATCCCGGCAAAGGGCTTCTCATGCAGCAGGCACACCAGCCCGTGCTTCTTGGCTGTCTTTTTCATAACCTCCATGGTCAGCTGGTTACGGTCTACCGCCACATTAGTGGTATCAAAGACCGGAGCGAGCTCATGCTGCGCAGGAGCCACCTCATTGTGCTTGGTCTTGGCGGGTATTCCCAGCTTCCACAGCTCCAGATCCAGGTCATGCATGTATGCCGATACTCTCGGACGAAGAGCGCCGAAATAATGATCGTCCATCTCCTGTCCCTTGGGCGATGGCGCGCCGATAAGCGTCCTGCCCGTAAATATCAGATCACGTCTTTTGGCATAGTCCTTTTCATCTATCAGAAAGTATTCCTGCTCCGGTCCCACCGTAGTGATCACACTCTCTATGTCGTCGTTCCCAAGCAGCCTAAGGATCTGTACGGCCTCCTTGCTGAGTGCATCCATGGAGCGCAGCAGCGGAGTCTTTTTGTCCAGAGCCTCGCCGGTGTATGAACAGAATGCTGTGGGGATGCACAGAGTTCCGTCCTTGATGAAGGCCGGTGAAGAAGGATCCCACGCGGTATAGCCCCTGGCCTCGAACGTGGCTCTGATGCCTCCGGAGGGGAAGGATGAAGCATCGGGTTCACCCTTGACCAGCTCCTTGCCCGAGAACTCCATGATGACCTGTCCGTCATCGGTGGGTGAGATAAAGCTGTCATGCTTTTCCGCAGTGTACCCGGTCATGGGCTGGAACCAGTGGGTAAAGTGGGTAGCTCCGTTTTCCACTGCCCATTCCTTCATGGCTATGGCTACCGCATTGGCCACGTCCAGCTCCAGATGCGTGCCCTTTTTGATGGTCTTACGCAGGGCCTTGTACACATCACCCGGGAGCTTGTCCCTCATGATCCTGTCGTTAAAAACAAGTTTGCCGTAAATCTCAGGTATTTTCTCCATAATTCTTCTCCTCTCTGATCCTGGTTTTGTATTAAAGAAAAAGCGCCCAATGACTCATTTAGAATCACTGAGCGCCTTTGCTCACTTTATTATGTTAAAAAGCTTATGAGGGTTCTTCAGCGGGATATTCCCCGTCAAAGCACGCCTTACAGACTCCTATGTCACCTGTCATTCGATCCAGGTCTTCCAGTCTCATGTACCCAAGTGAATCCGCTCCTATGCGGGCACGGATCTCTTCGGTAGTCATGCTGCTGGCGATCAGTTCCGAATTGTCCGGAACGTCGGTTCCGTAATAACACGGATACAGAAACGGCGGTGAACTGATCCGTACATGAACCTCTCTCGCTCCGGCCTGCCTCATCATTGAGATCAGTCCTGCGATGGTAGTGCCCCTGACTATGGAATCATCGATCAGGACGACCCGTCTGTCCTTTACGACATCCGGTATCACGTTCAGCTTCATGTGCACCGCGGACTCCCGCTCAGCCTGCGTCGGCTTGATGAACGTGCGTCCGATGTAGCTGTTCTTGTGAAAGGCATGTACAAATGGGATCCCGGATTCTAACGCAAACCCGACTGCAGCGGTTATGCCCGATTCCGGAACGCCTGTCACCACATCTGCATCTGCCGGATGGGCTTTGGCCAGAGCCATTCCCCCTCGCATTCTTGCCTCGTATACACTTACGCTGTCCATCACCGAATCCAGACGTGCGAAATATATGTACTCAAAAATGCAATGAGCTGTTTTGTGATGCGTTGATGGCCGGTATGCGGATCTGATCCCATCTTTAGAGAGGATTACTATCTCCCCCGGTTCAACGTCTCTGACAAACTCCGCATCGATCGCAGTCAATCCGCAGCTTTCGGATGCTATGACATATCCTTCCTTTGTCCTGCCGATACATAACGGCTTTATACCCAAAGGATCTCTGACAGCAACCAGCTTTCTGGGGCTCATAATGATCAGTGCATACCCGCCGATAAGCTGTTTAGCGGCTTCCTCCGCCGCTTCCTCGATGGAACCGGTACGGGCTCTGATCCTGGCGATCAGCGTTGCGATCACTTCCGAGTCCGTCGTTGCTCCAAACACACAGCCCTCTTTGAGAAGCCGGGTCTTGATCTCTCCGGCATTTACTATGTTGCCGTTATGAACCAGGGCAAGCGAGCCCTTGAGATATTGAAAGGCTATCGGCTGAGCATTCTGTATGCTACTGTCTCCGGTAGTGGAATATCTGACATGCCCTATGCCGATGTTGCCCTTCAGGTCTGATAGAGCAGCCTCATCGAATACCTCCGATACAAGTCCCATATCCTTACGGATACAGATATTGCCTCTTTCACCCGTCGTATCACATGTCGCTACTCCTGCGGATTCCTGACCCCGATGCTGAAGCGCTGTCAGTCCGTAATATATGTCCTGACTGACCTGTGATCCGGGGGCGTTCCATATTCCGAATACTCCGCATTCCTCTCTGATCTCATCCATACTCATCGTCCCCATGGTTCATTAGAGAACGCCCATGGCGCACAACCAAAAAGGCGCTCCGACATTATGTCGAAGCGCCTTTGCCTCTTTCAAAACCATATTTAAAACCATGAAAGGGATTTTGTCAAGCCTGATTTTATATTCCGATCTTATACCGGCTTCAAATCGAACTATTTTTGCCCCGCAATCCTTAACCGCGAACTCCGTATGAAAACTCAGCGTAAACTTCTTCCAAAAACATCTCAATTTTCTTAAACATAATGATTTCCCCCTTTGTTTTTCCGAAAGGCCATTGCCTCCCGGCTGAAGCTCCGCGGTCACCCAGCGTCTGCATCACGCAGTGCTTTGAATCTCAGTCATGCGTTCATCAAGTAGTGCTTTGATTCTCTGCTTTGCTTTTGCGGAACCTGTTTGCTTGTTGATCTTATGATAGACCTTTGACATACTATAGTAAAATACATATAATGAATGGGTCATGATACCTTTTAGGTATTATTCGTTCCCACGTTTTGTCTTCCCGGGTCAGCCGAAAGTGCATTTGCACCGGATCTGCCCCGGTCTGATATGGAGATTTTTGGATTGGAACTAAGGCACTTACGCTATTTCGTGACATTGGCAGAAGAGATGAACTTTACGCGGGCTGCGGAGCGGCTGATGATCGCACAGCCTCCCCTGAGCCGTCAGATCAGGGACCTCGAGGAAGAACTCGGCACGCCTCTCTTTGTCAGGGAGCATCATTCGCTCAAGCTGACCGAAGAAGGAGTGCTCTTCAGGGACTATGCGACCAGAATACTCTCAATGACAGAGCAGTCGATCGCCGACGTGCGCAACGTAAGCAAAGGACTGCAGGGAACCCTGTATCTGGCAGAGGTTGAGGGCAAAGGCCCAAACATCATGGCAAAGCTGGTATCGGAATTCTCCAAGCTGTATCCGGATGTACAATATAGTTTTTGGAATGGAAATTCCGATGAAGTAGTTAACCGCATTCATAAGGGGTTGAGTGACGTCGGTCTGATTATGGAACCCTATGATCCGCAGGGAATACACTCCCATCACTTATATACCGAGCCCTGGGTCGCCATGATCCCTGCCGGTCATCCCCTTGCATGCACGGATTCACAGACCATATCCATGCTCGAGCTTGCAGACTGCGATCTGATCATTCCTTCAAGGGAATCACGGCTGCGCGAGATCAGCGACTGGCTTGGCGGCGGTGAAAAGATGCCTCACGTGATCGCACGCATTTCAAACGTGGTGACCGCGTATGAATTATGCCGCCAGGGTCTGGGAGTTGCCATTTATCCCGCAGCTGTAGAAGATATCGTTACAGACCATGAAAGTGTATGCATCAAAACGATCTCGGATAAAGACATACGCGCATCATATGTCCTGATATATTCTGACGAACACCCATTACATAATATTGCGCGTAAATTCATCGACAATCTGATCGGCAAATAAAAATGAACCTCTGACTCCGTCCCCGGGTGTCAAAAAATGAACCACTGACTCCGTCCCCGAGTGTCCTACGGCAAAGTATGCCTCGGAAGGCATGTTCTCCCAGAAATACCCTTTATTGTTCTCATTAATTCCGGTCAGCTGAATCTCAGCATCCTTAATATCCTTCATTGCCATAGCAAATGCGCCCGGTCAATTCTCTATTCTGACTGACCCTGTGTTTCGCCGGATCCTGTATCCGAAGTGTCGGAACCCCCGGTGCTTTCTGTCTGTGAAGCCGCTTCCTCTTTCATCCGTTTTGAGTGGTCATAGCTTACCGCCGAAAGGGATGCGATTGCAATTGCAACTGACACGATAACCGAAATAACGGCAACACGGCTGAAGTTTTTTACACCCGAGCTGTCGTCTGCTGCTCCCAGCTGCTCGAATTTGGCCTGAAGGAAAAGATTGACGGATCCGGTAATAAAAATATTCACTAACGGGAAATAGCGATTCAGTCTGCCGTACATCATTCCCGGATAACCGAAAATGAAAACCAGATAAAGAACCAGCTCCAGGATCAGCAGGCACATGGCGATTATCCGGCTTTCCTGTTTATCCGCGCGTTCAGCGATCAGGACGCATCCGACTCCGATCGCTGCAAGCAGCAGTCTGGATATACCCGAAACAAACATTCCGATGCCGTTGGTATTTAAGAAAGCTGATCTGAATATCTCCAGAAAAGCATACAGATAGAGCAGAAACTGCAGCAGATTCCTGTCCCGCTTCTTAAACTGCACAAAACCGAGAAGGATAAAGCCGATACAAACCACCGTCTGACCGGTATAAACGATCACTCTCTGAACACTGTGAAATCTGGCAACAAGCCCGACCAGTGTAACCACCAGCACAAAACAGATAAGGATCGTCTGTACGAGAATTCCGATACCCATCTTTTTGCTTATGCCGTATTTTTCCTGTATTTCTTTGTTTTCCATATCATTCTTCCTTTTATATTATGGGGGAATTTTCCTCACTATTTCAAAGCTTTCCGCGCTTGATCATTTATTCCTTCGGATCCAGCGCCATTTGTTCATCGCACGTTTGTCCCACATACCAAAGTTGTCCATCTCCATGATGCCATGCCAGACGGTTTCACCCTTCATGTCACCCAGAATGGCGCTGACGAGATTGGCGATCCTTTTGTCGCGACGGTATAGGTAAACCCCGGTATCCCGGGGATATTTCCGTAAAGCGGCAGCCGCCGAAAATATCAGAAGATAGGGTAAGGTTCTGGGTGTATCCTTACCAAAGCCGGCCAGAATCCCCGGAAATACGGTCCGGGTCTCGTCATCATAGCTCAAAAGAAAGGCAGCGTCTATCCCGTCCGGGGTAACAGAAACGCAGGATATATCGGGATCATACCGTTCGATCGGCGTAGACTCAATACTATAAAAAGGAATATTATTCAGCCGTTCGCTGTACATCTGTAGAAAATACCTGCATTCCAGCGGTGATACCTCTGACAACGCACATATTGTGGAAGGCAGGTTTTCCTGCAGTGCCGGATTCTTCTCCAGTTCCTCCAGCGGAAACGTAAGAATGATGCTCTCGCCTTCCTCCATTTCAAAGCCGTGCCTTGCCAGGAAATCCGCTGTTTCTTTAAGAGGGGTTTCTACCAGAGTCCGGCTTACGTCAAAGCCCAGACAGCGCTCGTAATACTCTTCCAGGAGTGCCTCCATAACAGCTTCATCCCCCGAGAGATAATACAATGCGCCATAACATCCTTTGCCTTCCTCGTTACGACGTATCGTATACGCCAACTGTCCTACGCTTTCTCCTGCCTCCATAGCGGCCACGCCCAAAAATCGGCCGAGCCGAAGGTCATCTATAAGCCACTGCTCTGCCGCAGGGAAAAAAATGTTTACATTATCTGCCGTAATGTCAATATACTCCATATTTTACCATTCCACTTCAAAGCAATATGAGGTCTTATTCCTCATCAAAGTCAAACACTGCCCGTTTGGAATAATACTCCAACTCAGGGGTATCGCCAAACAGATCTTTCACCATGGAATCGGATGTGGAATTGATCGTGGGAATGCGAAGCACCTTGTCCTGCTCCCCATTCTCCTCAGCCTGTCTCAGTGCGCAGTGGATCAGTTCCATCATCAGTATGGGAGATCTGTCTGCTCTGAGCCAGGCCAGGATCAGTTCCCCATTCTCCTCAACGACAGCGATACAGCCACGATAGCCATCACCCTGTTCGTTCAGCGAAACAAATACCAGATCCTCGCGAAGTCTGTGCTGCATATAATAATCGTAGAGTCCGGCCCCTTCCGCAAAAAGTATTTTCCGCTGTGGAGAGGAAAGCTCAGACCAGCTTAACGTGGACTCTTTACGATTGAACCTGTCGGAAAGCCCCGGTGACGAAAGGGCATCCTTTACCGTAACCCTGTACTCAGCCCCAACATCTACGACCTCCATTCCCACGCCATTGAAAAAAGAGGTATACATATCTTCTCCGGGGTTATCACTATAGGGTACGATAAGTTCCGTGATGCCGGGCAGGGACATGGCATCCGTAATGGCTTCAAGCACAAGATGTGAGCCGATGCCAAGTCTTCTGTATTCCTCCACCACGTATAAGGATATGACCTCCGCAGTGGGAGGGCTGCACTTTATGGCAATGGCACCAAGCGGCATGTCATCGTCTACCACGCCCATAGCGAAGGTATCCTGTGCCCTGTCAGGCCCCGGAGTCAGACGTTCTGCCGCTTCAGCCGTGAGTATCAGTTCAAACTTTGGAAACAAACTATCGCTGATTCTTATAACTTTCATTATTATCCTTTCAAAAAAACAAAAAATTCATTCCATACCCGTTCATCCTGACGGACAGATACCTTTATCCGATCATTCCAGATTACATTTCGGAAGAAACGTTTTCGCAGTCTCGATAATAGTATTCACTATCTCCGAATTGTCCGAACCCAGATACTTTAATTCAAAATTCGTAACATCAATCCCCTTATCCGCATATCTGTAATCCATCGCTCTATACATTAGGGTCATACAATTATATCTTGCATCAAGTTCCTCCCGATAATCCTGGTCGATACTTTCTGCATATTTGCTGTGGAATAAACTCGACCTTTTGTCCTTTTCATTCCAGCCGCTCATAAGAAGCTGGTGTCGTGAATGCATGTAATAGGTGGCAACATCGTCTATTATGTCTTTCTTATAATCAAATGTTCCATCCTGCATTTTTTTAAGAAGCGGAAGACTGAACTGCCAGCACTCCTGTATCATGTCATCCATTGCCTTAAAGCGGAATTCCCAATCGCTTTCATTATCAGATAACAAGGAATCGACAAAAGTATTATTCCATTTGAGATTTTCCTCATCCTGTTTGGTGGCCGGAACTTTTTTGCCATTCTCTGTGGTATACTTAACCTCTTTCATAAAGCCGACTAAAGTTCTGTTTATATATGCATTATCAAGTGCCGGTTTGTGTGTTTTATTATATTTATCAATCTTCTCCTGTGCATCATCCGGCAGCTGATGGTTACTTTTATACTCCTGTATGGTACGTACCATGCGATAGCTTTCCCAGTCCGCCGTCTTAACCTTTGTCTTAACATATCTGGTCTGCTTTTCCCTGAGGAGTTCACTGTCCATCCCGTTAAGGTCGGCATCCAGCGCAGATTTATTGGCCAGCTTTTTCAGCTGCTGTCTGCGCAGATATCCCAGCCCGGAGACTCTATTACGGATTTTTTTAAGCTCTTTTTCACTCTTTCCCAGGATCTTAAAGCATTCTATGATCTCATCGGTATCCTGCTGTTTTAATGCTTCCTTAGCCTCCTCCAGATTATTATAGGATCTGGCTCCCTGCCCCCACTCTCCGGAATCGCGGAGTTTTTTCACGTCCGCATCCCACATTTTCCTGGCCTCGGCTTCCTCCATCTTCTCGTCGGAACGCGCATCAAGGTACTTGCGGCGGAGCTTCTTTTTCTCCGCCTTCTTGCCGCAAACGTTGATAGAAGATTTGGATCTTAACCCGGCAAGCATCGAGGGATCTTTTTTCTCATAGTATTGCACGAGTGCTTCGTCCGAAACGAGGATCTTCTGTCCCTCAGCAAAATCCTCCTGACTTTCAAAACGGACCTTATACCCCTCGAAGCCTGTGTCAAATCTTTGCTGCTCCTCCAGACGGTCCATCATCTGGTCCGGAGTGATATTCTTTTGTTCTTCCTGCGTCAATAACTGATTTTTATATTTTTCCGCGTTTAAAGTAAAATCCATATGATTCTCCTTTGCAAAATATTACTATTGACAGTTTATCATATTGAAATTCGAGCCGCAATGACCGGTCTGAAAACGAAAGCTCTGACAACTGCCTTGGGAACTTATTCACTTTCAACAACAGCGAACGACTGTGGTTTCATGATAAGTTCTTCTCCATTTAAAGAAACCTCACCAATTTGATGTACAATCTCTCCCGTCGCCGTTATCCCGGCACTTGCCTTTTCCGCAGAAGGATTAACGGCAATGAGGAGCTTCCCTCTCCTGAATACAAATGGGAACCGCTCATCTGCGGCATACACCACCTCAAAACTTCCGTCCGCCTGAAGGTCAGGATATTTATGCCTGAGGGCAGTAAGTGCCTTAACCTCATTAAGCAAAGAATCCGAATCCTTTAGCTGAGCCTCAACAGTTGGCGCATCCTCCGAAGTATCCTGAGGAAGATAAAGACTGTCAGTATCAGCATCTGAAAAGCCGTAATTTCTGCTGCTGTCCCACTGCATGGGAGTTCTTGAGCCGGTTCTTGTATAGCCGCCCTCTTTTGTTGGAATATCAAGATATCTCATGCCGATCTCATCGCCGTAATAGATAAAAGGAACTCCCGGAAGTGTAAGGATCATTGCATAAGCAAGCTTAAGTTCATTAATATCAAGTGTTCTTCCCGGTCTCGGAGTGTCATGGTTACATGTAATAAAGCTTATATAACCGTCATCCCTTGTTGCATTGTACTTTGGCAGGTAGTCATGCAAAAAACGCATGATGTCACCCTTGCCGTCTTTCTTGAAGTAGCTGTGATCTCCGCCGTCGGTCTCATAATCGCGAAGAAGCGTATTATAACCATTGCCCTGATGGTCAAGGTAAAAATCTGCATGAAAACCGTTTTTTAGCGATTGTTCGGGGTTGGACCACTCGGAAATAATAGCCGCCTCGGGATAATCCCTATCAAGCATTTCTCTGATATTCTTCCAGATCCTGCCGGTAGCTGACTTGTTCTCATCATCCTCTTTTACCAGAGAGTCAGCCATGTCAACTCTGAAGCCATCACATCCCCTGTCAAGCCAGAATCTCATAACATCCTTAAGGGCTTCTCTTGTAGCGATGCAATCCGGGTGATCAGGAGGAAGCTGCCAGTTCTCGGTTCTGTTTAGAAAGCCATAGTTAAGAGCCGGCTGGCACTTAAAGAAATTCAGCATATAGCAGCCATCCCTGTCAGCCTCTCCTCCGATGTATGGATGTCCGGCTATTCCCTGAATCCAGCTGCCGGTCCAGACATAGCGGTTTGAATACTCGTTCTTCTCCGCTTTCTTACTCTCAATGAACCACTCATGCTCCTCGGAAGTATGCCCCGGTACAAGATCAAGAAGCACATGAATCCCTCTTGCGTGTGCCTCGTCAAACAGCGAGTACAGATCCTCATTTGTCCCGTATCTTGGAGCAACCTTCTTGTAATCCCTGACATCATAACCCGCATCCTTAAAAGGTGAATCGAAACAGGGATTGATCCAAAGGGCATTACAACCAAGATCTTTTACGTAATCCAGTTTCTCAATGATCCCATTAAGATCCCCGATACCATCACCATTGGTATCCTTGAAAGTCTGCGGATATATCTCATAAAACACTGCATTCTTTAACCAGTTTGGCATAATAATCTTCTCCTCCTTTAAATGGAATATGGTACCATATTACCATTATCGGTTTCCGATTTCCATTATCAGGTCACGCAGGGTTTCGCGATAATATCTGTGCTCAGCTCCGGGAAAGGCTCTCAGTATGCGTCCGTATCCAAATATCCTGTGACGGGTAAGCTTGTCACGAAGCCCGGAAAGTCGTTTCTCCATCTCGGCCTTTTTCCTCTCAAGCTCTGGCCGTGCGTCTGATTCAAATTCCATGCGCGCAAGTGCTGCCTGCACCCTGCCGCTTTCGACGGTCTGTGTGGTTTTGATCGTGGAATCGCCTATTCCTGTCGAGAGGCGATCGCTAAATCTGCGCAGAGAGTCGCGTATCTCGTCCAATTCTTTAAGGTACTTGTTAAGGCCGATAACGATCGCTATGCTGACACCAATGTCCATTGCAAATATTATGTAAACCACAGTGATGATCACATACCCGGCAGTAACCGGCCTGAAAACGGTAGCCTGCCAGTTCTGAAGTACAGGCAGTACCATCCTGACGACAAAGGATATGCACAGTCCCCAGATAATCGAGAATTCAAGGCATATGTAACCATGCAGATTGAAAGGCCGGTCGCTGTAATCCCACCATCTCATATGAAAGCAGACATCCAGAAGCCACCCTGCCAGCAATTCCACAACAGTGGCCAATACAAATCCGAAAAGGAACATCACGAAGGCATCCTTTAAGTCATGCGCTCCTCCGCTTAGGTGAAAAACCTCCCAAACGTCACATAAATGCACCGCATACATAACGACCAGCACGCCACATCCGTAAACAGGGCAATAAGGACCGTTAAGAAATCCCCGGTTGATCACCTTGCCCAGCGTGACGGCATGAAACACAACCTCCAGGATCCATCCGAACACCGAGAAGATCATGAAATAAATTAAAGCATGATAAAGGCTAAGCATACTTAATCCTCCTAAAGAATAGCCCCCCTGTTTTCGACTTGGCCATATCTTCCACAGACGCAAAATGCCATGTTCTGTCATAGACATGTGCGCTCATATTGTCCTATGCTGCCGGTTCAAACTCCATATAATACTGTTTTCCAAGTCCATCTGCAGCCTCAGACAAATAAAGCACAAAAAAATCACCCGTATCTGCTTCGAAGACGTTCGCCGCCAGTACCGACAGCGCAATAGATGCCAGCGTCGTGACGTCAAGCTTCGTTGTAATCAGTGCAGCTCCAAAGCTGTACTTGTCCCGGCTGAAGAATCGCTCCACCTCGATTCTGTCAGTATTATCCTGGTATTCCTTCTTGTCTGCTTTTGCTTTGTCTTTTGGCGGCCTGCCAAGTCTGGGACCGGACATCTCGATCCCCCTGTCCTTACAGTATCTCCTGTTCGCACTGGTTCTGTATATCTGATCAACGAGCACACGGGACGGATAATGACCCGTTCTGTCACGATAGCGCTCTATCGCATTCTGAAGTTCCAGGCCTTCATTATAGGCATCAAAGGAGATGGTCTCCAGTCTGGCATGTCCCTTCTCGTCTATGCTTATGTCATATTTGGCTCCGAACTCAGTCTTCGCTCTCGCCTTTCCACGTACTATCGGTCTGATATAGGGCTGATTGATGCTTACGATCCTGTTCTCTACCTGATTTGTCTTGTTGTCAAACATATGCTTTTGCTGACGATACAGTTCCAGGATGACGAGGTAATTGTCGACGAATTTGGGATCGAGCGCATAGCCGGCCGACATGTACTCCTCAAGGTATCTAAGATCCCGCCTGACGTATCCGAGCATTTTTCGTATCGTGGCCCTGATCTGTTTTGACGTCCTTCTTCTTGACTTTGCAAGTGCGAGATAATCTTTTCTGGCCGTCTCCCTGTAAGTTCTCGGCTTGACCCACGGATGATACTTCTTGTGGAAGAAATCTATCATCTTCTCGGCTTTCTCCCTGGCCTCGTTAAGAAGAGAGAAGTCCTGAGGATATCTGATGTTTGAGGGAGAGCAGGTAGCGTCCATTATGAACGTACCCTTATTTCCTTCAGGAGTTCCTTCTTTGGCTTCCCTGGCTCGCTCACTCTCCTTATCCTCAGCATGTTCCGGCGTGGGGGACTTTGTCTCCAGATAATCATTGTTTATCTGCATTATGTCTTCTGCACTGAGCCTCTTCCTGAAATACGTCAGGGCGGGCGGCGTAAACGGTGCCTTGCTCGTAAATGACGGAAGACCGATGAAGTACTGCAGGTAGGGGTTCTCCGTGATCTCTTTGACAAGTTTTCTGTCAGATAACCCCTTCCTCTTCTGTATCAGCAGTGACCCGAGCACTATTCTGAATGACTTCGCAGGGTTTCCTTTGACGGAACTGAAGTTCTTTGCGTACTCCGCTTCCCACTTGGACCAGTTTATGGAATCCGCGAGCAAGACCCATTCATTCTTCGGATCCAGCCGCATCCCACAGGACTGGTTGAAATCAGTGAATGCCATCTGGTGATTCTCGAATCTATACATGATATTTCTCCCATCTGATGCAAGGTTATTTGGCGCTGTCGCTTAATTCCTATGCATCTATTATATCATGTATCATCCATATATACCAGCATTTATCAGCAATGTGTGGATAGCTTATTTGTTTAGCAGCCACTACATATACAATTCATTTGCTTATTTCACGGCATAAATGCTTGAACACTGGTTAACGCATATTAAAGTCACGCATTTTTAGAGCTTTAATCGGTGAACCAATCGTAAGCAACTATAAATCATGGTCTGAAATACAAAATAGCTTCTTTAAGAACAGCTATACTAGTATAGAGGAGTGTGATGGATCATGAGTTTACCCTTTGGTGAGACGCTTAAGCGCCTCAGGATCGAAAAGGGTTATACCCAAAAGCAGCTGGCGGACAGACTTCATGTAGAACGTCCGAGTATTATCAACTGGGAAGCGTGCCGCAGGATCCCGGATGCTGGTTTGCAGAAGCTGCATCTATTCCATACGGTATATTCGGACTTATACTGACATATATACTTCGGGATGTGGATAGATGGCCAAAACGCCTGTGCGTCGCCATAATGTCCTCATCGATCATCGTTGCGGTCGCCAACCTGGTCGAAGGCGCTTTTATGAATTATTTCCATGCGCCGATACCGGTTTGCCATCTGGTAATGCTCATAAACATTCCGCTGTTTCCTGTACCGACCCTGCTCATGACGGCTTATTTCCTCTACTCCTGCGGTGAAGACTACCGCAGAAGCGCCCTTATGTACAGCCAATGCATACTGGTCGCACTCCTTATCATTATAGAGAACGCAGCGCACGCTGCCGGCAAAATAAGCATTACCCCGGGGTATGAGGTTCACAGCGAGGGATGGTCCATAATTTGCCTTTATCTGTCCGTAGCGATCACTGCGGTCTTATTGATCGGACTTTTTAAAAGATGGAAAAGACCGACAGTAATTCAGTGGATCATATTTCTACTCTGCTTTATCACGCCATCCTACATACAGGGAATATTAATGGAGTTTCTCCTTATGGTCGGTTTAGTCAGGCGTTATCAGGAACAGCAGGAGGAATCTGCCAGGCAAAACGCCCGCATCGCCGTGTTGCAGATGCGTCCTCATTTCATCCATAACACATTGATGAGCATATACTATCTGTGCGCCCAGGATCCCGAAAAGGCACAGGCCGTGATCAAGGATTTTTCCCGATACCTGCAAGCCAATTTCACCGCCATAGCTAAGGATGATACTATTCCTTTTTCAGAAGAGTTAGAACACACACGCGCCTATCTTGCTGTGGAACAGGCGCGTTTCGAAGGACAGTTATTTGTTGATTTTGATACTCCTGACACGTTTTTCCGCATCCCGCCCCTGACACTCCAGCCGATCGTTGAAAATGCCGTCAAGCACGGTCTTGACCCCGATATGGAGCCGTTATATGTCTCTGTAACCACAGAAGATACGGATACGGGCATCAGGATCATCGTTGAAGATACCGGTCCCGGCTATGCTCCGTCAAACGAAGATCCTCAATTTGCTATCAGCAGTATACGAAAGCGTCTGGAAGCCATGTGCGGCGGAACACTTCAGATTGAGGCTCGCGAAGCCGGCGGGACCAGGGTGAACATGTTCATCCCGAAACGGTGATTTTGATCTTAATCTATATCTGATAAAGGGGAACTTGGCACTCATGTCAAGCCGGCAGCATCTTATTCTCCATCAGGATCACTGTTGCCTGTTCCGGATAATGCACGGTCGCCCAATACTCCGACCAGGAGGGACAACGGATCAACGCCTGTTGAGTCCTTAATTCCATCCGTTACCTGCTTGATGGTGGTCGTGATATCGCCGGTAAGCTTGGCGGTATTACCCTCGCCGTACATCGTGATCTTATCAATCTGCGACATAGGCGCTGCGATAGCCTGTGCGATGGCAGGAAGCTGTTCGAAATATACCTTCAGGGTATCAAGCTGCATCTGCTGTCTTGCTGCATCTCCGTACTGCTTCATGGCTTCCGCCTTTTTCAAGATACCTGCAGCCTCAGCTTCTGCTTTAGCCTGGATGGCTGAAGCCTCTGCGTCGCCTTTTGCTTTGATACCGGCGGCTTCATTCTCCATCGCAATTCTTCTGGCCTCGGATTCGGCCTTGGTAGCCTCTGCTTTCTGTATGGCTTCAAACTTCTCGGCCTCTGCCTGCTTCTGACGCTCATACAGTTCGGCTTCTGAGGTTTTCTGGGTTGTATAAAGCTTAGCATCTGCAGCCTGCTGAGCCGCATACTTATCTGCCTCGGCTTTTTTCTTGATCTCGGCTTCAAGGGCTTTTTCTGTTATCTCAACTTCCCTTGCTTTTAGTTCGATCTCTTTTTCCTGACGTGCAAGGTTGGCGTTAGCGGTAGTGATCTCTATGGATTTACGCTGTTCCTCTTCCTGGATCTTATATGCGGCGTCGGCTTCAGCCTGCTTGATATCCGCTTCTCTCTTGAGTTCCGAGCGTTTGATGGCAAGTTCATTCTGCTTCTGGGCAATCTCGGTGTCGGAGGCTACCTTGGCTTCATTTGCTTCACGTTGTGCATTGGCTGTAGCGATCGCAACATCTCTTTCGGCATTTGCCTTGGCGATGGATGCGTCCTTCTGGATCTGGGACATATTGTCCTGACCAAGTGCGTTGATGAGATCTCTCTCGTCTTCTATCTTCTGGATGTTACAGGATATGATCTGGATACCAAGTCTGTTCATATCCTGCTGGGCCTTTTCCTGTACCTCGTCACCGAACTTCTTTCTGTCGGTACAGAGTTCCTTAAGAGTAACGGTACCGATGATCTCACGCATATTACCCTGAAGTGAATCGGTAAGGCACTGTATGATCATGTCTTCCGGCATATTAAGGAAGTTCTGCATAGCGCGCTGTATGCCGTCTTCGTCTCTCATGATCGCAACCTTGGCAACCGCATCGATATCCACGCCGATGAAGTCCTGTGTCGGAATAAAACCGTTGGTCTTGATGTCTATGGAGATCTGCCTTAGTGAAAGTGTATCCTTCCTTTCAAGAAACGGAATCCTGACTCCGGCCCGCCCTATGAGGATCCTGGGTTTTTTCTTATAGCCGGATATGATGTACGCCATGTCCGGCGGAGCCTTAACATAACCGCTCGCAATAATGGCTATAAGTGCGACAACAAGAATACTGATCAGAATGATTGATAATACGCTGGGCATAACCACACCTCCTCGAATAAACCGTGCCGCATGGCACTTAACTATTGTTGACCAGACCCTTATGAGATTGGGATCATCTGTTTCAGATCTGATTAAATCTATGATAACACCCGCTGACAGATAGATAAATGTATCTTGCGGCAAAATAAGGAGAGTTATTTTGCTGTCCGGACAAAACAGATTTCTACCTTGTGAAGTTCGTCCATACACGATCCTCGGTTTCAGGAAGTCCTATCTGATCTTTGCTTAACTGCGTCAAATACCGCATACTACCAGTGCACAAATTCTCCACCGATAACATCCCGAACTTCAGGATCTGATAAGATAGCATATTTGTTCGGGTGACGGTATTTATCACCCATAATATCCCCACTTCTGTGGGTTCTCAATTCATCCAGATCAAGTTGTGCGACGTACACTCCCGGAGTTCCCGGAGCTTCAAACACGCACATATCTCTGGAACCTGTCTCCTTATTCCAAGGGACACCGTCAAAAAGAGTTGAATGCCCATTGCAATCAGGATGCCCTTTAGGATAATTGCATGTTGCTACGGCAACCATATTTTCATAGGCTCTCGTTCTGAGCACCGATAATCTGTTGATCTCCATCGGACAGGCGTTGGGTGCCAGGATCAATTCAACCCCTTTGAGCATCAGTATCCTTGCACTCTCAGGAAACTCTCTGTCGAAGCATATCATAGCCCCTACCTTAACGGTTCCTTTCCCGTAATCAAGATCGGTCACATAGAAATCATCGCCTTCTGATAATACCGCTTCATCGTCAAAAGCACATGTATGCACTTTTGAATAGTGCAGGATCTCTTTACCATATCTGTCAAAAAAGACGACCGAGTTAAGTGGCCGCGGTTCGTTCGTTTCCAGGAATGTTATGCAGACAGCGATCTGCAATTTAGCCGCAAGTTCACGGAATTCATTTATAAATCCGCTATCCTTGCTGATGGAAAGGTTTCTCAGTTCATCCTCATCCTGCGGCAGATAATAGCCATCGCTCCACATTTCAGGAAACAAGACTATATCCGCGCCTGCTTCTTTTGCTTCAACACACGCCTTTTTCCCGATCTCAAGATTTTCAACGATATCTTTTCCGGGAAGAAGCTGTATATACGCTATTTTGATCTTCATACCTGCTTTTATCCGTTCAATAACATCCTTATATCTGTCATTATGGGTTTTTATCGCAAGATCCGATTCAACATAATCGATAAATCCCCTGTCATCCACCCACTTATAATCTACTGTCTCTCCCTCCTGCAGGACGACAGAATCTTTATCTGCGTCTACTGTCGCAAGAAAAGAATAGAACATGCTGTGACTGGGGTCTCTGAATGTACGGCTTACGAGTTTCATGCTTATTGCCGTAAGGCCTGTTTCTTCAAAAAGCTCACGTTTTGCAGCTTCTTCCGGTTCTTCTCCTTTTATTGCGGATCCTCCCGCGCTGGCCTCCCAATATCCGGGATACACATCTTTGCTTGTATCCCTTTTAGTTAAGAGAAATGATCCATCCACATGCTGAACAAGGATATCTACCACCATATGGTAATATCCATCTGGAATCTGCTTATAACCATCAAAGCTTCTCTCCCATGTCTGTCCCGTTCTCCTGCCTTCTTTGTCGTATAAATCCCATATCTCCATTATCGATAGAACCTCTTTTTTTATCCGATAGCCGGTTATGAAATAGCACTACCTGCTGTTGACTCCACGTATATACTCCTCTTTGGGCATCATGGGGGTTTCCGGTATGCACAGCATATCAGGACCTCCGAAACATACATTGCACATGGCTTTCAGCCCGTCAAAATTCCCTTCCCAGTCAGGGAACCCGCATCCGCAGATGACGAGGGTTTTTATTCTTGAAAAATCCGCCAAAGCAAGGATGCTGATCGCGTCTTCATTTCAGTTTGCTGACCATATCCGCCAAAGCAAGGAAGCTCTCGGACTTGACCACAGCTATCCCCTGAGCATCATCACCAAGAACCACCAGCTGATCCCCGGGAGATATATCAAACAGTTTCCTGGCCTTTGCGGGAATAACGATCTGTCCTTTGTCACCGACAGTGACCATCCCAAACAGATGCTTTCCCCTCGGAGGAACCGCAAGCCCCAGATTATCTTCAGGCTCATAATTGGCCAGATCATCCAAAGACACTCCGAAAATATCGGCGAGCTGCTTGCATTTATCAAGGTCCGGAACAGAGTCACCGGCTTCCCATTTTGCCACAGACTGCCTTGTAACCCCGAGTTTTTCCGCTATATCCTCCTGAGTCATCCGCAATAATTTGCGCATCTGAACCAGATTATCCTTAAACATCTACTTCTCCTTTTTCCTGCTGATTCCAAGAACCGCCCATCTGAAAAACGGGATCCGGGAAATAACAGCATACAAGCCGTAACCGAATGCAAATCCTGCCAAAAGACTGAAAATGTAACATACCGGTGCCGGCAGCAGTCCGGGTTTTGCAAATATCAGGGCAACGGATGATATTCCAAGGTAATGGAACACATAGAGTCCGAAGCTGTGACCGGTCATCCACTTAGTAAAGTCGTTTGAAAAATCACCGAAACGGGCAAATCCCGAGAGCATGGCAAGCGCCCCCGCATAAGCATCAAGCGCATACAAAAAACCTCTGTTGATTGGCTTGTCTGCATAGTTATCCCCAAAATACATAATGGTAAAAGCAATGCATAAAACTGCGGCAAATGCGATCAGGGGCACTGCGATCTTCTTCAGCCTCTCCATCACTTCATCATTTGAGAAAACATAATACCCAAGAATGAAAAATACGAAGTAAAACGCGATCCTGTAAACGGAAATGATAGGCGTATTCAGGATCTGAGACGCGCCCCAGACCGGAAGGATAAAAAGAGCCATCAGCCACAGGGGAGTTTTCGCACCCGACTTAAGAAGCTTTCCTTTCTCAATTTTTCTTATGAGCACAAGCACCACGCAATATATCCACAGAAGGTGCATATACCAGAGCACGCCACTGCCGGATGCGACCATTATAAGGTAGATCACAGGCTTCGGAACGCCTTCGCCTGCCAGTCCGTCAAAGCCTCCGCCCAGAGACATACTCACATATCCCTGGATAAATTGAAAAACAAAAAGTCCTATCGTTGACGGAACCAGAAGTTTTAAGGTTCGGGATTTAATAAATTCCCTGTCCGAGTGCAAATCCAGATATAGTCTGGTGCTGATACCCGAAACAAGAAACAGCACCGGCATAAACCAGGGATATATCAGGTATTGGAATGCATCGTAGTACTGGACCGGCAGATGTGTGATCCTGCCTAAGCCCCCAAGAATCCCCTCCGCATTATACATGTAAAGTACATGGTAGATCAGGACTATGATAACGGTGATCCATCTGATGTTGTCTAAATAGTGTTTTCTCATGTTTTTCCCACCTCCGCAATTATTGTTAACTCAATAATATGTGAACGCAGGCAGGTCGTCCACCAATTAAACTTTACATTTTCCGATAGCTCATGTCAGTTTTGGTTGCTTATATCGCACAGCAATATATTGCCGCCTATGTCGTATTCGGCGATCTGATTACCGAAGAACTCTGTGATCACAGGGACGATCTCACCCCTCTCGATCCTCCCGGCGCCCTCTATAAGCTCCGGGACGACATCCATTCCTATGGGATACGTTCCGTGACAGGGATATATTTCCTTTATATCGTTCTTCATCGTCAGCAATCGCTCAAGACTGAGGATATACGCCGACAGATCTCTCATAGGCCCGAACATGAGCAAGTTCTTTTGCATTTACGGTCTCCATCCCGCTGTCTATGAGCAGAGCCTCATCATCTCCGATCAGCAGAAAGAATCTGACATGACCGTCATCACATACATATGTTGTTTCATTGATCTTTTCAAATGCTTTGTTCATTTTTACTCGCATCCGTGAATACTTCGGTTTATTTATCCCAACAAATTGTATACTCCGTCTTCGGATAAAACTCCGCGCTTCAGATATGCCGGCAGCAGTCCTGCCTCATCCAGTTCAAAATCATATCTCCAGTCTTTACTCGTATAATAAGCTTCAAGCTGAGCCAGATCCTCGTCTGTGCCCCGGCCGTTTTTGACCTTTTCGAACAGTTCTTCCATGGTCTCTATACGCTCAAATGCCTCTTCCTCCCTCTGCCCGATACCGAAGATATGCTTTTCCATACTCTGTTTCAGGTCATGAGAATCATCCTCGATATGCGAAAGAAATGTCACAATAATCCCTGACTGAGGTATCACATAGCACTTCTGCTTCCACTTGCCGTTTATGCTGAATCCGCCTCTGTATTTCCAGATATAAAAGCCATATCCGCCTTCCCTGTTCATCTGCCGGACGTTCGTTGCCAAATCCACGTATTCTTCGGACACGATACGGTTGCCGCCAAATATACCCTTATTGTAGAAGAGCAACCCGAATTTGCTCAGATCGTGGACCGAAAGGCGCATGCCGGAGGCACCGTAGAAATAGCCCTCAGGAGATCTGACATAGTCATACGAAGTAATGCCCATCGGAGCAAATATACGCTGCTCTATGAACTCTCCAAGGTCGCATTCCAAAGCCTGTGTAAGCGCGACACTCATAAGATAAGACGGTATGTTGCTATAATCAAACTCCGCCTTATCCGGTTCATCTATCTCACAGTTAAGGGCGTAGTCCAGCCAGTCATCCCCCTCAGGTCGAAATGGAAAACCTTTTACGGACATCGTAAGAAGCCGCCCGATACTGATCCCGGCAAACATATCCAACTGTTTCTGCGGGATCGATCCGACCGCGCCCTCTGGAATATAGTCAAGAAACGGTCCGTCAAGCTCGATCCGACCCTCATCATAGGCGATCCCCGCCGCTATCGACAGCACGCTCTTGGTTGCCGAATAGATCTCATGAAGTCCGGTCGTATCACCGTAACTGTGTTTAAGCACTCCGTCACGATACACCTCTACGCCGAATACATTCCAGTCATTATCCTGTATATCTTTTATAAATCCGTCAAAGTCCATATGCTCTTTTTATAGAAGTCCGAAATCCGGGTTTCCGCTCTCATCATAAGTACCGTACAGAAACAGTGTCTGCGGGCAGTAATCATTGTTTGGTTTTAAGCTAATCTTTGCCATATGTTTTCTCCATTTTGAACCACTGAACCGTCAGATCCAGCTACTGACTGTCCGTCCCCAAATGTCAAACCAGGTTCAGTTCATAGTCGATCAGCGTCATCACATCGTTGACCGGCTTCTCCTCACCGACTCTCACAAATCCGCACTTTTCGTATAAATGACAGTTCGCCGGCTCCTGCAAAATGGTCTCAAGCTTCCAGCAGGTAACATCCGGAAGTATATCAAAAGCTTTCCGTATCGCAGCATAACCTATACCCAGATTCTGAAATTCCGGCAGCACAAAAAGCGGACTTATGAAAGCAATTCTTTTCTCATTCGGATCGTTGTGTCCTATATTGACCGCTCCGACTCTTGCGCCGTCCTTCATGATGAAATAATACTTTCTGTTTTCCACGGCAAATCTTCTGCGGACCCTGTCTATCGACTCTATCGCCGGTGATCCCTCGTCGTTATATTTCTCATATAAAGGCATAAAGCTCCTAACCTGCATCTCATATAGTTCGGGGATTTCCTCCTCCGCAACTTCCACAAGTCTTACCTTCCGCATCATATCCATAATGCTTTTATCCGGCAGGTTAAAGTACTCCTTTATCTTTCGGGCGCAGACTTCGGGGGAAAGATCGGTATTGTCTATCTTTATATAGTTTTTGAAAGGAATCTCTCCTTCTTTACTTATGAGACGATAATGGGCGTCTTCGTATATAAGCCTGTTATCCGAAACATCGAGGTCACGTTTGGAGGCTTTGTTGTTCAGGCGGTTCTCAGTACGGTTTCTTTTAAGACGCTCCTGTTGATCGGCTACCAGTTCAACATAATATAAGGTGCCGCCGGTTGCCTCAAATTTTTCAGAGAGACTATTAATAAAATCCCATTCCGAGGGCATATCAAAAGCCATCATATAGGTAAAGATCAGCCCCTGATATTCGGTCTTTACAAACTCGTCAAATATATCGTTTCTGAGTTTGGATATCAGAGATCCCTGAAAACCGCCGAACACCTCAAGAACAGGCTCGATCATCATATGATTATGAAACAGCCTGAAATCCGTTATCTTCATCAGTTCCTGGCCGACGGTCATTTTCCCGACCGCTCCGCTTCCGAGTATCAATATCAGATCCATAACGTATCCTCTTTTAATCAGCCTCTTTTAACCGCTACGTCACTTCCGTGGTTTTATTATAAAAAGTTTATCCATAATTGCAATGCATTTTTGTAACTATGGACTTTAATGATCTGATATATAGAATTTACGATAAATACAGAATCTTTCAGGTGATATTTATGGATGGCATCCCTTTTTTGGAATTATGGCCCGAATACCATCAGGAGCTGATATGTAATCTGATCCTGGAGTTTGCTGCACTTTTTTTGCTGACCTTGCTGATCGTGCAGTTTTTCCGCAGGAAGCACCGGTCCTTTGAGTTAACCCTGTTCTTTCAGATGTGTCTGATCGATGTGGCTATGACTCTTTGTTCCATTGGGTTTGAATCAGTCCTGAAGTTATGGGCGCCTAAAATGAGTAAGACCATCACCATGGGTGACGGTCTGTTCCTTATGATATGCGATCCTGTAAAAGATATGGTCACGAACCGTTTCATCCAACTGTTGAGTGAGCAGGCCGTAAACGAAGGCATTCCCGTGGACATAAGCTACGAAACCGATACAAATGCCCCGCTGGATCAGATAATAAGCAGGTATATCTGACCTAATGACGGTACCTTCTTAACCCTCAAGGATCTGATTAACGAGTCTTCAACACTGTCCGCCATATTCTTCACGAGCATCATGATTTACCATTCTAAATCAGTCTCATCAAGTATCTAATCTCATTCCTCTTCAGGTATCCGACCAGGATATATCCTCTGTTGATATAATCCCCAAATCCGAAGTACAGGCAGGCTATGTCGGTCAGATACTCGTTCTTCTCTCTGCTTTCAAGCCGGAGTTTCTTCTCCCTGAGTATGTAGTGCATGCATTCGTGTATCAGTACCGCAAGAACTTCTCCGGCAGTTCTTGTATTGATCAGGCTTATGTGTATCTCACTGTAATAAGCATTAAATGTTCCCGCAGCCTCTGCCAGATCATCCCGGATATGTATCGCGAGATCAGAACTGTCGATATTGCAGAAAGCACAGATATCCTTGGCAAGCAGACTGAGTACCTCTTCGTCCCGCTTGTTTTTCTCCAATATGCCATACAATTCAGGTGGAACCTTATACATTTCTTCACTTCCTGGAGCATGCGAAGACAGGTATCCGAGTATCTCGTCAAACAGCGCTTTCTTAGAACTGCTCACAGGCATGATCCCCAATATGTTACTGAGTATAAAGACTATCGCTCCTATGATGAACAGAATGTCATACAGATATCTGATGATCCCGCCGGAGTCTATGCTCATGAGCATCTTCGCAAGGTCAATGACCGCGATGATCAGCAGCAGGAATCCGATTATGTAGGAAATGTTGTCTTTGAGTTTGTTCATATAATGCGTAGCTTCTTTCGTAATGATATCGTTTGAAATCGGATTACTGACTGACTATGTCTTTGGGTTTTCCGCTTAGTCCATTATCCTGAACGTAGAAGATCATCAACTACGCAAACAACTCTTCTGAAGTTATGATAGCCTGTATATTCCCAGAATATGATGTGTCCTTCACTTCATATGTTGTTATTAATGTCGAATGGATTGCATACTTCGTTTTTGTTGCAATCCTTAAATCAGAT
>JAFUAB010000021.1 GCA_017460885.1 Lachnospiraceae bacterium | reverse complement strand
CTTGACTATAGGTACAGGTAACTATTAACCGTATAGAGGGATTAATCATGGAGGGATCCTCCTGAACTGATGTCTCTATACCTAAGAAATGAATAAGCCCAGACCCTGTATATCTGGGGTATAGGCTTATTATACGAGGAGAAGGTTAATGAAGAAGGGGTTCAAAAGTTTCGTCAGTATCGTGCTGTTTACACTGATCCTGACCTTTACGTTCAGTTCAAAGGCTTATGCTTACAGTGAAAACATGAAGTATTTTGATTTTGAACAGACCGTGCTTAAGATGGATGCAGGTACGACTAAGGAGCTCAGGGTCGTATCATATTATGATTACACATATTACCTCGGACCTCATACCAGTGCCGCCACATATATGGAGTGTTCATTCAAGGCCGGAACGGAGAAAGTGGTCCTTCACATCGGACCCGATGAGACGGTAAAGAATCTGTTCTTCTATTTCTATGTAGATGACAAAAAGGTGGGCACCACAGAGGAATTCGCTTCTATCGAGGTCTATGTGCAGAATATTGATCCCACCGCAGTGCAGAAGCTTGATGCCAATAAGGCCGCACTGGAAAAGCTGAGAACCTACAAGGGCAACAATACTGAGTTCAACGCACTCTGCTACTACTACAACTACAAGGATCTCAGGGACGCGTTCGGTCCCGATGCGGATAAGCTGCTCAACCATTATAACGTCTATGGCAAAAACGAGCACAGGACCGCAAACAGACTGCTCTGATCCGCAAAAAGCAGGATTCAAGGGGGGACAGTTCTCCACAGGAGAACCGTCCCCATTATAAGCTGTACGCAGAACGAGCGGGAGAGTATCAGGTGCCCCTTGAACAAACAGATCAGGCAGGGAGAGTTTAGATATGAGAAAAAGAGGATATGAGCTATTACTATTTATAACATTCATCGCCATGGCTGCGGTATTCGTATACCTTAACTTCTTTACGGATACACAGGCAGGGGATATTACGAATATCATTGTGAACCTGGTCATGTTTGTCCTGGTTGCCATTATCCTTTTGTCCGCAGCATTAGGGAGCCTGCTTCCGACAGCGCAGATGACGGCGGATCTTATCCGGGTCACGGATAAGATCGAAGATGATGCAAGGAACTCTCACAGATTTCTATGGGAAAAATACAGAGAAGAGAAGGAGGAACTGTTCACATCCGATATACTTCTGAGACAGTATCAGGATTATCGCTATGAGCTGGAACGCGTAGCCCATACCGACAGAGCATACTACAAATGTGATATAGAGGATTATATCGGTATGGATCTGGTAGACAGTGTGATTCACAGGGAGAGACTGAGTCAGATAGCGGGTGTTATGACCGGATTGGGCATACTGGGTACCTTCATAGGTCTGTCTCTGGGACTGCAGGGCTTTAATACAGGATCTACGGCTGAGATAACCGGGAGCATTGAGCCACTGATGGGAGGCATAAAGGTTGCCTTTCATACATCCATTTACGGTATGGTATTTTCCCTCGTATTTAATTATGTGTACAGGAAAAGGCTGGATGCTGCGGAAGGAGCCGTCCGTGATTTTCTCAGCGCATACAGGAAATATGTTGTGCCCGATACCGCATTGGACGGTTTTAACCGCCTTATCGAGCTGCAGAAGCAGCAGACCGACGCTATATTGGGTATCTCGGACGCTATGGCAAATCAGCTTTCTAAGGAATTGAGAGATCTTCTGGAACCACAGTTTGAACATTTTGACCATACCATTGAGAGCTTTGCAAATATCGCTACGAAGAACCAAATGAGTCAGCTGAACCGGGTAGTGGATGCTTTTCTGGATGAAATGAACAGATCCCTTGGAAACGTTTTTTCCAATCTGTCCGATAAAGTAGACAGTACTATTGCCCTGCAAAAGGCTAATGAGATGCAGATGAACGAGCTGTTTGAGAAAAATATCGGTACTGCCGAAAATGTAAGTAATGTCGCGCTGCAAACACAGCACGTTTCGGATTCACTGAGACAATATGCCGAAAAAGTAACGTTACTCGAACAGGAGATCACCCAAACTCTGGAAATGCTTAAGCAACAGAATGAAAGCAACAAGGCCCTCATAAACAGTGTCGGGAAGTATGTATCCGGGCTCGATTACTACAGGGAATCTGTGGAACATTCGGTAAATGCCTATGATGAGAGACTTAAAACTCAGGAGGAGAGACTTGCAACCATACAGCAACTTATAGAGAATATCAATAATACCACATTGGGAATTTACTATGAAGAGCAGAAGAAAGTCTGATGGAGAAACTACATACTGGCTGTCCTACTCCGATATGATGGCGGGACTTTTACTTGTCTTTGTGCTCATTATCGCGTTTACCATGCTGCATGCTCAGATGCAGTATGACGAGAAACAGACCGAACTTGTAGGCAAGGAGCAGGAGCTCGTGGTCCAGGCCGAAGAGCTGGAAAATGAGAGGAACATTGTATCACAGCAGAAGACAACTCTCGATGAACAGGCCAGGATGCTGAATGCTCAGGAGGAGGCTCTGGCGGAGCAGGGAGAGAAGATCGCCATACAGGAGGAGACCCTGCGGGAGCAGCATGAGCTGTTAAACAAGCTGGAGGCGATCATGAGCGAACAGCAGCAGAAGCTTGATGACATCATAGGAGTCAGAGCAGAGCTGGTGGAGGAGCTCAGCAGGGAATTCAACGACTCTGATCTGAAGGTCTCCGTTGACGAGAACACAGGCGCCATCACCTTTGATGCCAGTATCCTTTTTGATTATAATAAGTCGGTACTGAAGCCGTCCGGAAAGGAGTTCCTGTCCGAGTTTCTGCCCAGATATGTCGATGTGATCCTCAGTCCCAAATACAGGGACAATATCTCCGAGATACTCATAGAGGGACATACGGATACGGAGGGAAGCTATCTGACCAATCTTGACCTTTCACAGAAGAGGGCACTGGCCGTGGCTGAATATTGTATGGCGGAAAACAACAGCATCCTTACGGAAAGACAGCTGGAGGACATGAGGTCGCTCATTTCCGCTTCAGGCCGATCCTACAGCGATCCCATTTATGATGACAGAGGGGAGATAGATATGGCGGCTTCCAGACGAGTGGAGTTTCTCTTCCGGCTGAAGGACGAGGAGATGGTCCGTGAAATGATAGAGATACTTAGCAAAGAAGAGTAAGATTACCGGACGGACAGCTGCGAGAGCATAGACCGGCCGGAACATAGTGACCCGGGGCTGTTCTACAGCCCCGAATCTGCTTTAGGTGCATATTTCTCTTCGCAGTATTTGCATCTGTAGATCTCTCTTTTTTCATCCGCCAGTACAAAAATATGCGGCAGTCCCTGCTCTATCGAAGTGATGCATCTGGGATTGTGGCATTTGATGACATTCTTTATCTCTCTCGGGAGGACCAGCTCCTTCTTGTCTACGATCTCTCCGTCCTTGACTACGTTGACCGTGATGTTGTGGTCAATATATGCCAGTACATCAAGGTCGAGGGAGTTGATGTCGCATTCGATCTTCAGAATATCCTTACGTCCCATTTTTTCGGAGCGTGCGTTCTTGATGATGGCAACGGTGTCCTCGTTTTTGTCCAGCCCCAGGTGTTTGTATATTGACATACTTTTCCCGGCCTTGATGTGATCCAGTACAAAGCCTTCTTCGATCTGTCCGATGTTTAACATTTGTATCCTCCTACTAGATAGTCAACGAATTTAGTAATTGCCGTATGGCGAGCCATAATGCTTGAATTTATGGCAGTTATGGCTCGGCAAAGTGCAATTACTTGATTCGTTTACTATAACTCCAACAGCGTCATGATCAGAGCCATTCTGACATATACGCCGTATTTTGCCTGCTTAAAATACACCGCTCTCGGGTCATCATCCACCTCCACGGATATTTCGTTTACTCTCGGAAGAGGGTGAAGGATCAGCATTTTTTCCTTTGCCAGCTGCAGCTTCTCGTTGGTGAGAATATAGAAATCCTTCAGTCTGACGTAGTCCTCCTCGTTAAAGAATCTTTCTCTCTGAACTCTGGTCATATACAGAATGTCCAGATCTCCGATGCTGTCCTCCAGCCTTATCACTTCCTCGTATTCGGCTCCTTTGGCGTTCAGCTGGTCGGTGATGTAGTCGGGGATACGCAGCTCGGGAGGAGAGATGAAGATGAATTTGATATTGTCATATCTGAGCAGGGCTTCGATCAGTGAATGTACCGTCCGCCCGAATTTCAGATCCCCGCACAGTCCGATGGTGAAGTTCCCCAGACTTCCGTTCAGTGTCCGGATCGTCATCAGATCGGTAAGAGTCTGTGTGGGATGCTGGTGTCCGCCGTCGCCGGCATTTATTACCGGTATCAGGGATCTGGTGGCCGCCACCATGGGAGCGCCCTCCTTGGGATGACGCATGGCACATATGTCGGCATAGCTCGAGATCACACGGATCGTGTCCGATACACTTTCGCCTTTGGCTGCGGAGGAGGAAGATGCTTCCGAAAATCCCAATACCCTTCCGCCAAGTCTCGTCATGGCAGATTCAAAGCTCAGTCTTGTCCGTGTGCTCGGCTCATAGAAGCATGTGGCCAGGATCCTTCCGTCGCATACATGTGCGTATTTGGCCGGATTTTCCGAAATGTCCTGAGCCAGATCAAAAAGTTTCTCAAGTTCATCTGTCGTGAAGTCCAGTGGATTCATCAAATGTCTCATAAAGATCTCCTACTATAGTTTACACAAAATAAAAGGAAGAGCGATTGCTCTTCCTTAAATGTTACGATTTAAATGAAAGTAGATCAGATACTTCTTTACGCTTGGGGGCGTCGGGGTCAATATCGGGATATCCGATAGGGATCAGCGCCGAAACCGAACGTCCATCCTCAAGTTCGAGGATATCTGTCAGGGTTGATTCATCATAAAGTCCCATTATGACGGTTCCGAGACCGTGATCATGTGCACTCAGACATAATGTCTGTGATGCGGCACCGGCATCAAACATGGTCCATCCGTCACCCTTGGGTGTGGAAGCCGAGCCGTCTCTTTCATATCCGCTGCGCTTATCGATGGAAACGACCACGATAAGAGCGGGAGCCTGTTCTATGATGGTGCCGTTGCCGGGCCAGATCGTGGTTGCCTCTTTTGAGATCCTGTCCTTTAATGCTCCTTCAACGCATATGTAACGTACCGTCTGGGAATTTTTCCAGCTCGGGGTCATGGCGGTATCGGAGATGATCTCCTCTATTACAGCATGATCGATAGGGGTTGGTTTGAATTTACGAATACTTCTGCGGGTTCTGATACATTCCTGAACAGTCATGAGCACCTCCTGAAAACTTATTCCAAACAAGTATATCAAAAACAGGATGTGTTTTCAATCATAAGATTAATATGGTATACTAAGCCTTGAAATATAGTAAACGAATTAAGTAATTGCACTTTGTCGAGCCATAACTGCCATAAATTCAAGTTACCATGGATGGTCAAGGGATTGTTCGGAAATGCATGGATGCATTTCCAATCCCGATTTTGGCTCGCCATACGGCAATTACTAAATTAGTTGACTATATATTTACAAACGGAGGATAAGAGATGAGTGAGGAGAATACGGTAAATACGGGTACGGAAAGCGCCGGCCAGGCAGGCCCCAGGCAATATGTGGAAAGAAAGAGATGGCTGCTCTTCGGTCTGCCGTTTACTTTTACCAAATACACGGTAGGAGAGGATATGCTGACGGTCGATACCGGATTCTTTACAAAGGATGAGGACGACTGTTATATGTATAAGGTTCAGGATGTTCAGTACAAGGCCACCCTTCTGGAGCGTATGGCAGGACTGGGAACCATCACCTGCTTTACGGGAGATGTGACCACACCTAAGATCGAACTGAAGCATATAAAGCATTCCAGGGAGGTCAAGAATTTCATTCTTGAGGCTTCGGAGAAGGCAAGGATCAAGCGCAGGACCATGAATATGCTCAATATCGGTGCGGGAGCTGTTCCGGATGACGTGGATCCGGCAGACTTTGACTGATTAAGAGAACCGGTCAATCATGAATATCAGAGATTTCCAAAACTACAGAGAGCATCTGCAAAAGGCCGGTATGCACCCCGGCCTTGAGCGTGTTATTACACTTTGCGCTAAATTGGGGGATCCCCAGAACAGACTCAGGTTTATTCATGTGACGGGAACCAACGGCAAGGGCTCGGTCTGTGCGTATATCTCAAATATTCTTAAGGAGGCCGGGATAAAGGTCGGCCGGTTTACTTCGCCCGCGGTTAATGATGAAAAGGAACGGTACTGGATAAACGGACGCAATGTTTCCCAGGCCGCCCTCTGCAGAAATATGGATGATGTCAAAGCCGCCGCCGATATGATGGTGCTGCAGGGAGAGGACGAACCGACCCTTTTTGAGGTTGAGACCGCTCTGGCATTTATGGTATTTGCGGAAGCAGAGTGTGATATAGTAGTATTGGAATGCGGCATGGGAGGAGCAAACGATGCGACAAATGTCATAAAGACTCCCCTGCTCAGCGTTTTTACAACCATAAGTCTGGATCATACCAAATATCTTGGCAAAACCATCGAGGCTATAGCTAGAGAAAAATCGGGGATCATCAAAGCCGGCGGACATACCGTCAGTATCCTTCAGCCTCCGGAAGCCGCAGCTGTCATCAGGGCCAAGGCTACATTGATGAAGAATGATCTGACTGTGGCGGAGCGTAAGAATCTGAAGAATGTTAAATTCAGCCTGAAGGGAACGTCCTTTGACTACGGACGATACCGCGGACTTAAGCTTCATCTTAACGGAACCTGGCAGGTTGAGAATGCCATTACCGCCATAACTGCGGTTGAGACCCTTAAGAAAGAAAAGATCAGGATCACGGATGAACAGATACGCGCCGGCCTGGAGAAAACGGAATGGCCCGGAAGGTTTGAGATAATAGCGACCAAACCTCTTGTCATAACCGACGGAGCCCATAATGAGGATGCGGCCCGCAGGCTTTCCGAAACGGTACAGGTATACCTTAGGGACAGGATAGAGGCCGGCAAGCTGATCTATATTTTCGGTGTTCTTGGAGACAAGAATTATCCTGCCATCTCGGAGATTATGTGTCCTCTGGCATCTCATGTGATCACGGTGACACCTCCGGACAATCCGCGTGCTCTGCCCGCAATACAGCTGGCGGAGACGGTTCGCAAATACAACGATACCGTAAGTAGCGCATCTTCTCTTGAAGAAGCCCTTGAAATGGCGTATCTGCTGGCTGACAGGGACAGCGCGATACTGGTATTCGGTTCTCTCTCCTTTTTGGGGGAGGTCAGGAGGATCACGGAATCCAAAGCCATGTATCTGACCAGAAAACAGATGAAATTATAACGGAGGTAAAATTGTGAAGATAGGCAGCCGATCGTTTAATTGCAATAAACACACATTTATCTGCGGGATTCTGAATGTTACTCCGGATTCCTTTTCGGACGGAAACAGATATATGGATGTTGATGAGGCTCTCAGACATGCAGAGAAGATGATCGAAGAGGGTGCGGATATCATTGACATCGGAGGTGAGTCAACCAGACCGGGCTATACCGGGATCAGTGACGAGGAGGAGATATCCAGAGTTATTCCGGTGATCGAGGCCATAAGATCGCATTTTGAGATCCCGTTGAGCCTGGATACATACAAAAGTAAAGTTGCAAGAGCGGGCATCGATGCCGGTATAAATATGATCAATGACATATGGGGCATGAAGGCCGACCCCGATATGCCCGGACTCGTTGCCGAAACCGGGGTTCCCGTCTGTCTGATGCATAACAGAGAGGACAGCGGATATGGACGATTTGAGGACGATGTGATATCGGATCTCAAAGGCTGTATTGATAATGCTCTTAAGGCCGGTATTTACAGGGAAAACATTATCCTGGATCCCGGCGTGGGCTTTGCCAAATCATATGAACAGAATCTGGAGACCATCGCATGTCTGGAACGTATAGGCGAACTGGGCTTCCCGGTATTGCTTGGTGTCAGCCGCAAGTCCGTGGTCGGACTTACGCTTGGTGTCGATACGGATCAGAGGCTGGAGGGAACCCTTGCCTGCGGTGCGTGGGGTGTACTGCACGGTGTGTCCTTTTTGAGGGTTCATGATGTTAAGGAGCATGTGCGCATGGTAAGGATGCTGGACGCCGTTCGTAAGTATGACGAGCATACGGCATATCTGTCCATCGGTTCCAATATCGGAGACAGGATGTCCTATATAGAAAAAGCTATCGGACTGCTTGCCATGGATAAGCGTATAAAGGTTGAAAAGGTATCGACCATTATGGAGACCGAACCCTACGGAGGGGTTGAACAGGAGAACTTCTATAACGGCGCCATCAAGATAAAAACCACATATACTCCGTCGGAACTGCTGAAGGCGGTCGGAAACATAGAAAAGGAATGCGGAAGGATAAGGACGATTCACTGGGGTCCGCGTACCCTGGATCTGGATATTGTTTTATACGACGAGCTGTACATTAACTCGGATGGACTGACGATACCTCACAAGGACATGCATAATCGCAGGTTTGTGCTTGATCCTATGTGTGAGATCGCACCTTACGCATTTCATCCGGTTTTTGGATGTTCGATAGCGGAGCTGCAGCACAGACTGGAAAAATAAGCGGATAGTTGGATACGGGAAATGAGAAATAAGACAAAGGAGCCTAAAGCTCCCAAAGAGAAAAAAATAAAGGAACCCAGGGCTCCGAAGGAAAAAAAGGTCAAAGAGCCCAAACCTCCCAAAGAAAAAAAGATCAAAGAACCAAGGAAAGCTGCGGGTCGGGGATCTGTCAAAAAGCAGAAGCTTTCCGGAAGAGCTCTGCGGAAGAAGGAGCAGGAGTATCAGGCATTGATCCCTCCGGAACCTGTGTATGGCTCCAGAACGCCTGCGGGATATGTTCCTCCCGAGAACCGGAGTTTTCCTTCACCTGCCGATAATAACGAAGTACTTGATGACGGGGTGATAATGGAATCTCTGGATGATATCGGACCGGATGATCAGACCGGAGGTTCGGACTCCGGCGTTCAATGGGAACCGGTGGAAACATTCCATGAAATATCGGAGGGAGATTTTTCTGAAATACCCGAGGAAAAGGATGATCCATTGTATCCAAAGATGAGTGTTGAACCTGAACCGGTCGTAATGCCCGAACCCGTTTCCGAGGTAAATACACCTGATGTACATACAATGCGTCCGCAGCCCGGACAGAATGAAAATACCTCCGGGAAGCAGCCCGTGCAGGCTCAGGCATTACGCTCCGTACCTGCCGTGGCAGCGAAACCCAAACAGCAGGGCGAGCTTCAAAAGGAAACCGTCGCCAGACTGAGAGCGGAGAAATACCGTTCCATGAGGAATCAGTATAATCAGCCCGCGGGATATCCGGGTCAGCTTTATTCCGGACAGCCGTATCCGGGACAGCCATACCCCGGCGCAAATATGTATCAGCAGCCGTATATGCAGGGACCGGTCTATCCGCCTGCTCCGTATATGCCCATGCCGGGTTATCAGCAGCCGTATATGCAGGGTACCGCTTATCCTCCGCAGCCTCCGTATCAGCAGGGCGCACAGAGACAGTCAGGAGAAAACGATTCTAAAAGCGGAGTAAATGTATATGGAATCCTGTCGATAGTATTCGGGGCTATAGCTCTCTTGTGTTTCGGTATGTGGGCGGCCTTTTTCCCGATCGCAGTCGCTATGGTTCTGGCATATTTCGGACTTATAGATCCCAAAAAGAAAAAATGGACCGCCATAGTGGGAGCGTGTCTTGCAGCAGCAGCCATGCTTCTCTGTGCGATCAATCTTCTTCTGCGGGCAGGCCCGACGGGAACCGTACTTTCGGCTGATAAGGGTTATGAATCTCCCTTCTACAGTCTTAACGGATATTACGATGATGAGGACGACTGGTACAGTGAAGAAGACGATGATGATGACTGGTATTACGATGATGATGAGGATGAAGAAGACTGGGATTACGAGGACGAAGAAGCGTATGATGACAGCGATCTGACAGCCATGCTCCCCGATTCGTATGATACGGGTTCTTCAGTTTCGGATTCATCCGACAACAGTAGCTCAGCCGTCCCGAAGACCAGGCCTGACAAATCCTCGAGCAGTTCAAAGAAAAGTAGTTCGAGCAGCAGCAATACGGATCCGGGCAGTACCGGTACCACTACGACCACCGACAGCAGTAATGTGACGTATTACGGTGACAGCAGTCAGTCGGACAGCTCCGGAGATACATCATCAACTTCCTCTTCATCGGCTCCGTCAACAGGATACAAGGCGATATTTGATGAGTATTCTACCGCACTGACCAATATGGGAAATACATTTCTGACCAAGTTTGCGGAGGCCGTGACCAGATCACAGTCGGATGATTCGGTCGATCTGGGTGAGATCTATTATGATTACGAAACCCAGCTGAGCGACAAGTTCGATGAGGGCAGTGACAAGCTGTTTGACTATATGGATCAGAATGACGGGGATTATGACGAGTATGAGGAGTATTATGACAAACTGTACGATATCTATGATGCGATAGATACCAGACTTATAGATGCATATAATGAGAGCTGAGACTTATAGTGAACGTCAATAATATTTTGACGTTCATTGTATACCTCCGGCAGGATTGACCGGCTCTCATTTTTTGTTTTTGGCCGCAGCTGTCTCTGCGGCGGTAAACTCCTGGGGATATCCCCCGCCCTGCGTCGATACGTAATAGATGGGAGTGGACTGTCCGAAGTGTCTGAAGTATGTATATGATTCCGTAATATTAATATCACAAGTATAGCCCATATCCAGCATCGTACGGTCGGATCCGTCGAGACGCATGCGGTAGAGCCCCGGGGCATCACCGGTGGAAACACTGTAAAACACATACCCATAGCCGACATTAAAGGTGTCCGCACGGTCGTGAGTCAGAATATCAACCGACTGTGAGGCGGGAGAATATCTGCATATCTTATAGTTGTCGGAAATATCCATATAATAGAAATATCCGTCATACCATACGGGATTCCATATATTCCCGTCCCATAATGCCTGAACGGTTTCGCTCACCGTGTTGAAGGCATACAGGTAGTGATCGTTTGTCGTGCCGTTAAAATAGATATTACCGTTCATCGCCGTGGCGGGATTTATGACAAACGAATCCTGGATTACGACAGGATCGTCTTTACCGGTTATATGTACCTTCTTGAGACCTACTCCGGTCCCGGTATTAGCCTGATAATAGAGTGTACTGCCTACCAGGTTCATGATAAGAGCATCATCGGAGGTCAGACATTCGACCTTGGAGCCTTTTTTGCTGGATCTGTAGATGCCCGAGGTCTTGATCACAAATCCTAGTCCGCTTCCCCCTTCGGGAGTTTCCATACAGAAATAGAGGTGATCGCCTCCGACACAGATATTGGAGCAGTCGCTGTTGTACAGCCGTTTGAGATCGGTCTGATCGGGGTTCATTGAATACAGATAACCGCTGTCGTAGTGATTGGCAAAGAATACCCTGCCGTTTTCGGGATCCTCACAGAAATATCCTCCGTTATTGAGGTTACCGCCCGTGTTTCCCACGGTGGCCGGATCATTTTCCGGAATACGGCTCGTTATATTGGAAATTACGCTGGCGGCAACTATCGCTGCGATCAGAACACCCACGACAATGAGAACTTTGACATTTGATCTGTTCATAAGGCGGTCCTCCCCTCTTCATAGTCAACGAATTTAGTAATTGCCGTATGGCGAGCCAAAATCGGGATTGGAAATGCATCCATGCATTTCCGAACAATCCCTTGACCATCCATGGTAACTTGAATTTATGGCAGTTATGGCTCGGCAAAGTGCAATTACTTAATTCGTTTACTATAAGTATAATATTTCCTTTGAATACGGGCAAGAGAGGGGGCAAAATCTTGTCAGCGGTTTTTCGAGATGATAAAATCATATGATAAGGGTCAGAAGATACAAAACATCTCATGAACCTGCATCATTAAACAAATACGGGAAAGAAAAATGTCAGATAAGATTACGGCTCCGGATCTCGGAGAATTGAGAACCAAACTTGATGAAATAGATGCACAGATCGTTGAACTGTATGAAGAGCGCATGGACGTATGCGCACAGGTCGCGGACTACAAGATCGCTACCGGTAAGAGGGTTCTGGACAGGGAAAGAGAACAGAGCAAATTAAACAGTGTCAGGGGAATGACACACAATGAGTTTAACGCAAAGGGAGTGGAGGAGCTGTTCGAGCAGATAATGAGCATGTCCCGTAAGCTCCAGTATCGTAAACTGGCCGAAAGCGGAGCGGTCGGCAGTCTGTCCTTTATAGAGACCGATAAGCTGGATACGGCAAGATCGAGAGTGGTATTCCAGGGGGCGGAGGGCGCCTATTCACAGATGGCCATGATGAAGTATTTCGGAGAGGATATCAACTGCTTTCACGTTGATACCTTCAGGGACGCGTTTGTTTCCCTTGACGAGGGCAGTGCGGATTTTGCGGTTCTGCCCATAGAGAATTCCACGGCCGGGACCGTGGCCTCCGTTTATGATCTGCTGATGGAATTCGAAAGCTATATAGTCGGCGAACAGATCATCAGGATCGAGCACTGCCTGATGGGCTGTCCCGGCAGCAGAACAGAGGATATCCGGACGGTATACTCCCATCCCCAGTCCCTGATGCAGTCTGCGAGATTTTTGAATTCTCATCCCGAATGGAAGCAGATCAGTATGCAGAACAACGCCTTCGCGGCTCAGAAAGTCCGTGACGATGCTGATCCCACGCAGGCGGCGATAGCGGGCGAGCAGGCTGCGCATGCCTATGGACTGGAGATCCTTCAGAAAGGAGTCAACCAGGCCGAGGATAACCGTACCAGATTCATCGTTGTGTGTAATAAAAAGATCTTTTTGAAGGGGTCAAAGCACGTGAGTATCTGTCTTGAGGTACCTCATGCCAGCGGTTCGCTTTATCATATGCTCTCACATTTCATATACAATGACCTTAACATGACCAGGATAGAATCCAGACCGATAGAGGACAGAGACTGGGAGTACAGGTTCTTTATAGAGTTTGACGGTAATCTGGAGGAACCCGCGGTGAAAAACGCGATCCGCGGACTCAGAGAGGAAGCCAGGGCACTGAAGGTGCTGGGATGCTTTTAGATGAGGAGATAAAGAGTGAAAACATTTGCGGCTATAGATGTCGGTTCATACGCTCTTGAGCTTAAGCTTTTTGAAATGTCGGTCAAAAGCGGCATCAGGCAGATCGATTCCATCAGGCATCAGATAGACCTTGGGACCGATACCTATGTGACAGGCAGGATCAGTAATCCGAAGCTTGATGAAATGTGCCGTGTTCTGCGGGAGTTCAAGGAGATCTGCGACACCATGAAGGTGGATGATTACAGACTGTGCTGTACATCCGCGGTCAGAGGTGCATCAAACGCGGAGATCATACTTGACCGCATCAGGCAGAGGAGCGGGTTCGAGGGCAGTGTACTCAGTAATTCGGAGCAGCGTTTTCTGCATTACAAAGCCGTTGCATATCGTGACGGACGGGTGTTTGACGAACTTCTTGACAAGACTACGGCTATAGTTGATATAGGCGGCAGCTCCATGCAGGTATCTCTTTTTCAGGATGGCACACTGATCACCACACAGAATCTGGTGCTGGGTGTGCTTCTTCTGAACGAGCGCATGATGCACCTGAATGCCAGGAGCACGCATTTTGAGGAATTGCTGGGTGAGCTTATAGATACACAGCTCAGCGTATTCAAAAAGCTTTACCTTAAGGATGTGACGATACGTAATCTGATCGTGGTGGACGATTATATTTCCGAAGCGTATTCACATCTCCCCGATATAGGCAGGGACGGTAAGGTATCGGAAGCCGAGGTGGATTACCTTCTTGACAGCATACGCGATCATCCGATCTCGGAGATCGCCAGATTCCTCGCTATTCCGGAGGATAATGTGACGCTCAGTCATATATCGGCGCTCCTGCTTAAAAGTATATGCGCATTGGGGTCTATAGAAGACATATGGATCCCCGGAGTGACACTCGGAGACGGAATGGCATATGAGTATGCCGAGTCGAAGCACGTTGTTCCCAAGGGGCACAATTTTGAGAGGGATATCCTTTCGTCGGCCCGGTCCCTCGGCAAGAGATATATGTGCTCCCGCAAAAGAGGAGAAACGCTCGAGGCCATCGCACTGGCGATATTTGATGCCACCGGCAGGGTACACGGAATGGGAAACAGGGAGAGACTGCTGCTTCGGATTTCCACGATGCTTCATGACTGCGGCAAATATATTTCCATGGCCAATCTCGGTGAGTGCTCCTACAACATAATCATGAGCACGGAGGTCATCGGGCTCTCGCACCGTGAAAGAGAGATCGTGGCGAACGTTGTCAAGTATAATCATCTGGAATTCTCATACCAGGATCTGCTGGTTGGGACCTTCGATCTGGATCCGCCAACCTGTCTGGTGATCTGTAAACTGATCGCCATACTCAGACTGGCCAACGGATTGGACAGGTCGCATAAACAGAAGTTTATGGATGTGAAGGTGGCTCTTAAAAACGATGAGCTGGTGTTTACGCTTAATGCTTCCACCGATATTTCACTGGAAAAGGGATTGTTTGACAACCGTTCGGATTTTTTTGAAGAAGTATTCAGCCTAAGGCCCGTTATCAGGCAGAAGGGAATGTGATATGGCACAGTCGGCAGACGAAAAAAAGAAAAAAAACCAGGATATGGCCATTGAGCTGTCGGATCCCTCGTTGTATGTCAACAGGGAACTGAGTTGGCTCAAATTCAACGAACGCATATTGGAGGAAGCCAGGGATAAGACTAATCCGCTGATGGAAAGGCTTAAATTCCTGGGCATCACATCATCTAATCTTGATGAGTTTTTTATGGTAAGGGTTGCCTCCCTTAAGGATATGGTAGCTGCCGGATATAAGGGCCGCGATATAGCCGGAATGACTGCGCAGGAGCAGCTTACGGCAGTCGGCAGTGCTACTCACGCACTGGTCAGAAGCCAGTACAGCACCTTTAATCATATGCTGGTCGGAGCCCTCGAAGCGGAGGGCATAGAGCTGCTCACAGACTACAGATCTATGACCGATACCGAGAGATCCTACGCTGACAGATACTTTGACGATAACGTGTATCCGGTGCTCACTCCTATGGCTGTGGACTCTTCGAGACCGTTCCCGCTGATAAGCAATAAGTCGTTAAATATAGCTGCGCTTCTTACAGCCGGCGAGGGAAGGCTGCTTGGCAGCAAAAGCAACAGGGACAGGATGTTCGCCACGGTTCAGGTTCCCTCCGGTCTGCCCAGGTTCATTGAACTTCCCACCAGACCTGAGAGCCCGCGCAGGTTCATCCTGCTCGAACAGATCATATCCGCCAACATCCAGAGGATATTTGCCGGATATACCATTGTGTGTACGGCGATGTACCGCATCATGAGGAATGCCGACTTTGATCTGGATGAGGATGAGGCTGCCGATCTGCTACAGGAGATAGAGAAACAGCTTAAGGCCAGACAGAGGGGAAGCGCGATCAGGCTTGAGATCGAGAATACCGGGGAAAAGAAGCTGCTAAAGAGGCTTCAGAGCGAACTCGGGCTGGATGATGAGGATATTTACGTGATAGACGGCCCGATCGATCTGACATTTTTGATGAAGCTGTACGGGATAGACGGCTGTGATCATCTGAAAGAACATTCCTACAATACTCCGCAGCCGGTACCGGCCTTCGAGGGTGAATCCAATACCTTTGCGGTGATCAGGCGGGGAGACGTGATCATGCATCATCCGTATGAGAGCTTTTCGCCGGTGGTTGATTTTATATCGCAGGCGGCTTACGATACGGATGTTCTGGCCATTAAACAGACGCTTTATCGCGTCAGCGGGAATTCCCCCATCATCAGAGCGCTCGCCAAGGCAGCCGATAACGGTAAACAGGTAACGGTACTGGTAGAGCTTAAAGCCAGATTCGATGAGGAAAACAATATTGTATGGGCGAGGATGCTGGAGCGTGCCGGATGCCATGTTATCTATGGACTGGTAGGCCTTAAGACACACTCCAAGATCACTCTTGTAGTCAGACGTGAAGCAGACGGGATCAGGCGTTATGTGCATATGAGCACGGGTAATTACAACGATTCTACGGCGAAGCTGTACACGGATGTGGGCATGTTTACATGTTCGGAACAGATAGGAGAGGATGCCACTGCCCTTTTCAACATGCTGTCGGGGTATTCGGAGCCAAGGGGATGGAATAAACTGTCCGTAGCCCCTCTCTGGCTGAAGGACAGATTCTTAAGTCTGATAAATCGTGAAGCCGAGCACGCGGCAGCAGGCCGTGAGTCGCGGATCATTGCCAAGATAAATGCGTTGTGTGATCCGGATATAATCAAGGCCCTTTATTCTGCATCACGCGCGGGAGTACAGACAGATCTCATAGTCAGAGGTATATGTTCGCTGAAAGCCGGAGTTCCCGGGGTCAGTGACAATATACGTGTCAGATCCATAGTCGGTAATTATCTGGAGCATGCGAGGATATTCTATTTCTGCAATGACGGGAAGGATGAATATTATATGGCCAGCGCCGACTGGATGCCCAGAAATCTGGAACGCCGTGTTGAGATCCTGTTCCCGGCTGAGAAACCCGAACTAAAGGAAAGGCTTGCACATATTCTGGAGGTTCAGCTTAAGGATACGCTGAAGGCTCATATTATGGGACCCGACGGAAATTATGCCCGCGTGGACCGCAGGGGCAAGGAGAATCTGTGCGCTCAGCTGACGTTCTCACGGGAGGCCAGGGAAACAGCCGCCAAAAACAAGGATAAGGTGACCGCGGGCAGGGTGTTCATACCGGAGAAAGGGCAGAAATGGAAGGTATAAAGTGCTATCTGGCAAGTGCATCGCCCAGACGCAGAGAACTGATGGAACAGACGGGATTTTGCTTTGAGGTCAGGGTTTCGGGAGCGGACGAGAATATCCCGGTCACGGATCCGGCAGGGCTGGTGGAGCAGTTATCCGCGATCAAGGCAGGTTCTGTTGCCGGGGAGCTTATTGCCGAGGGCACGCATGAAGAGAGATTTATGGTCATAGGCGCAGATACAGTGGTCAGCATAGACGGTAAGATACTTGGTAAACCCGTGGACGAACAGGATGCCTCGCGTATGCTGCGGGAGATCTCCGGCAGGACGCACAGTGTCTTTACGGGGGTGACCGTTGTCATGGTCTGTCAGGGCGCAGAGGCCGGCAGGGTAACCTTTCATGAGGAGACTAAGGTTACGATCGCCGAAATGACCGATTCCGAGATCGCCGGATATGTGGCAGGCGGAGATCCGATGGACAAGGCCGGAGCCTACGGGATACAATCGGGAGCGGCTGTTTTTGTCAGCTCCATAGAGGGCGATTATTATAACGTTGTGGGACTGCCGGTGTGCAGCCTGTATCATAATATAAAAAGATTGTCGGAAAGCATTTCCGACTGATATGTTCCGGAGGGTTGAGCATTATGTATGATCCAGTTATCGTTGATTGTTTTCTGAAACACCAGCTTGAGATGTATTCCGAACCGGTTGCGGATACGCCGGAGGAAGCGGAGGCATTTCTCGAGGACACCTTTGCCGCCGTGGCATCCGATGAAAGCGAGCTTATGGAATATCTGGAGGAAGTCGGCGTGGATACGGAGGGCATGAGTCTTAATGAGATCCTGGATATGCCGGAGGTGATGCGTTCGGATGACGGAAGGTTTCTGATACTCGAGGTCTGAATCTTTGGGAATATGCCGGACTGATCGGAATATCCTTAAAAAATGAGCGAAATATCAAAAAAGGCTTGACACGGATAATTTGCTCGCATACAATATATACCGCATGTTTCAATTAAACGTCCGTGTCCGATTTAATGAGACATTTCCTAATAATAATCAATCCAGACAGGAGGTGTGACTCGTGGCTAATATCAAATCTGCTAAGAAACGTATTCTTGTGGCCAGAACCAGAACTGAACGCAATAAGGCTGTCAGATCCGGCGTTAAGACCGCTATCAAGAAGGTAGAGGCTGCTGTGGAGTCCGGTGACAAGGCTGCTGCATCGGAGGCTCTCAAAGCTGCTTCATCCGTGATCGGTAAGGCCGGTTCCAAGGGTGTTTATCATCAGAATAACGTTTCCCGCAAGATCGCCAGACTTTCCAAAGCAGTATCTGCTATGTGACCGGTGATCGGGACTTTATAATATGAACATTAAAGGCATCCACGCTATGGGGATGCCTTTTTTGAGTACAGAAATGTAATACAGAAATGTAATTATGCCTCAACGGCTTTCTTGTTTTTGTGGCGGATCATATTTGTGATATAATCACAGATCTCATCCTTGTCCTTGCCGAGGGCAAAAGCTATCTCGGCATACAGCAGATCCTCTGCCTGCTTGAAATAGCGCTCATCGACGGCGGTATTTTTTTTACCCTGGTTTTCACGCATTTTTTTGCGTGACCAGATAGTCTTGATAATGCTGATCAGAGCCTCCGGAGAACCGCTTCTGACCGCGTCCTTGTAGCACTGCTCTCTGAGCTTGTCATTCTCGACCCATGTTTCCTCGATGGACGGGATCGAGTCGATAACACCCTCCGCCTCATCCTTGGTCATTGCAGACCTGATGTTGCCCTGAGCGGTATCGACGGAGACATACAGTGTGGATCCTTTGCCATCCAAAGGGGTCATCACATAGTATAGCTTATCCTTGTCGATCCCGGGCATTTCCAGATGGGTTATATCATCTATGTGGCACACACCCTTACTGGTCTTCATTACGTAATCTCCTATTGCAAACACTGTATTCCTCCTTTCGCGACGATTACTATAATCATATCATAGATTTGTCTGATTTTTCAAAGAGAAATTTGTTTATTTGCAGTATTTTTTGACACAGGTAAATACCTTTGAACCTTATATCCTGTTTGTTTTTTGTCCCATCCATGGTATTATATTAGATGGTTTGTTGTTTCGATTCACGGTATCGTAAAGATCGTGCAGGTGTTTTGTATATGAAAAACCTTATCACAAAAACGATTTGCATAATCTGTGTGACTGCAATGCTGGTTCTCTCCGTTACGGGATGTGCGATGAACTCCGGCGGTGAGCAGGCGGATACTGCCGGTGAACCGCGTGAATTTGATTTTGAGAACGATCCGAATATCTCCAGACAGACTAAGGCAGGGATCAGGGTTGCCTGTTTCCTGGAAGAGGAATACCAATACTGGACCGATGAACTCAAATATATGTCTTCGGAGCTGCAGTCAGCAGGACGGATAAGCAGATACCAGGCACGCAATTATTCGACGATGGAGGAGGCCTGGGACGCCCTCGCCGGAGCTATCAGCATGACGACAAGGGGCAAGGCTGTGTTCGTTCCCGAGTACATTTTTACATATAACGATATGACCGCGGAGGAGCTGGATGAAATGCTCGGACTTGAGGATATAGATCTTATGCTGACCTTTGGGTCGGTCTGCGGTAAGTATCTGACGGCAAATGCCGACAGGATCTCATATGATTACATGGTGTTCGGAGCGGCCAATCCCATTGCCGGCGGTATAGTCAGGTCCGAAACGGAGAGATACAACGATCATTCCTTTGCGATGACAGACAGCGGTGAGACGGAACGTGCGCTGCAGGTGGCATATGATATTTTCGGGTTTAAGGATATCGGAGTTGTTTATGAAGACAATGAAGCGGCATATATTTATTCGGGTATAGATGTGCTGGAGGAAATGTCCGAAAAGTACGGGTTCAGGATTCACCGCGAGTTTGTTGACGAGGCTGCGGATGAGGCTGATAACGATAGACATTATCGCGAACTGAAGGAAGCGTATGACAGACTTATCCCGCAGATAGATACTCTGCTGATCACTACTGGTACATTGGAAGACTATGACAGGATCCCGGAGCTTTTGAATGACGTGATCGATGCGGGCATCGTCACCATTGCCCAGGATACCGAGGAACAATGCAGACTGGGAGCCATGATGCATCTTATGGTTACAAACGCCGAGGATGACGGGATGTTTATGGCTAAGACCATCGGACGCTACTGCGACGGCGTTCCCATTACCAGCCTGAATATGGTATACGTTGCCGAACCCCGGCTGTATCTTAACTATGAAGTGGCCAGGAGAACCGGCTACCGGCTTCCGATGAGCGCCTATATGAGCGCTCAGACAATTTATACAGCGGAGGATATGAAATGAAGAGATTCAATCTGTTCGCTTCGGTAAGTACGGTTGTGTTTTCCGTGATAGTAACCATCATATCCGCATATATGGGGTATTCCATCTATATCAGCAACAATAAGACCATAGCAAGTAATGTGCTCTCCGTATATATTACCGATCTGAGAGAGAGCATCAAGGGTAATCTCATGCTCGGCAAGACGGTAGATAATTATTTCAGTCTTGAAGATCAGCTGGATCAGTATAGCAGAAGCTTCGACGAGATCGAAGAACTCTACGTTACCGACGGAAAGGGCAATATGATCGCGGGCACCGGTGAATCCGAGATCCTTGCTCCGGAGGTGTCTTATCTCAAGAGCGGGTACTTTTCGGACGAAAACAAACTGTATTGTGCCACGGAGATAAACGAGGATCTCTACCTTGTTGCGGCTGCGGACAATAATTACGTTGATTCGCTCCGTGTCGGCATCTTTGGTAACGTGCTGACTTTTTCCGTAGCCGGATGCGTGATCGTTGTCATTGTCCTGACAGTTCTTCTGGTCGTGATAAAGGATAAGGAGAAGGCGAGAAGGATCAGTCTGACGGTATTCAGCATCTGGATATTTATACTCGGTGTTTTCATAACGCAGGTGAATTACCGCGCGTATCAGAGGAGCGTATCCATGATCGAAAACGTGGTCACTTCCATGTACGAGTATGATATGGACAAGCTGCAAAAGGCCGGAGTGGCGTATGATGATATAAGCGGGATCGAAGAGTATCTGTCGAGATATATTGACGGCATCGACGAGATAGCGCTGCTCACGGAACATGACGGAACACTTGAATACAGTGTATCCCGTACATATATGAACCGTGTGATCATGGGATATCTTGTGCAGACGCTTATGATTTTCTTCTTCTCCATGATCATCATGGCGGAATTTAATATCTTTATTCAGGATAATGCATCAAACGGAGGCAAGAGTGGACCAGAGTCTGATTAGGAATTTTTGCATAGTAGCACATATAGATCACGGTAAATCCACGTTGGCCGACCGTATTATTGAGGCGACCGGACTGCTGACCAGCAGGGAAATGCAGGAACAGGTCCTCGATAATATGGATCTGGAAAGAGAACGTGGCATAACCATCAAATCGCAGGCCGTCAGAACTGTCTATAAGGCACGTGACGGCAGGGAATACATTTTTAACCTCATAGATACTCCCGGACATGTAGATTTCAACTACGAGGTTTCCAGATCGCTGGCGGCGTGTGACGGAGCGATACTGGTGGTAGATGCCGCACAGGGCATAGAGGCACAGACGCTTGCCAACGTATATCTGGCCCTGGATCACGATCTGGATGTTTTTCCGGTGATCAATAAGATCGATCTGCCCAGTGCCGATCCGGACAGGGTCAAGGATGAGATAGAGGATGTGATCGGTATCGAAGCGCAGGATGCGCCTCTTATTTCCGCCAAACAGGGGATCGGAATAGGTGAGGTCCTTGAGGCGGTCGTTCAGCGGATACCCGCTCCCACGGGAGATCCCGAGGCTCCTTTGAAGGCACTTATATTCGATTCCATATATGACCCCTATAAAGGAGTCATCATTTTCTGCCGCATCAGAGAGGGCAGGGTCAGGAAGGGTACACGGATCAGGATGATGGCCACGGGCGCCAGCGAAGAGGTCGTGGAGGTAGGTTTTTTCGGTGCCGGAGCATTCAATCCATGCGATGAACTGAGCGCCGGCATGGTAGGATATATCACTGCCTCGATAAAGAACGTACGAGACACCAGGGTCGGTGATACCGTTACCGATGCAGACAGACCCTGCGCAGAACCCCTGCCGGGATATAAAAAGGTCAATTCCATGGTCTACTGCGGTATGTATCCTGCGGACGGTGCCAAGTATCCGGATCTCAGAGATGCCCTTGAGAAGCTACAGCTCAATGATGCTTCCCTGAACTATGAACCGGAGACTTCGATAGCGCTGGGCTTCGGATTCCGATGCGGATTCCTGGGGCTGCTCCATCTGGAGATAGTACAGGAGAGACTTGAGAGAGAGTATAACCTGGATCTGGTAACGACCGCTCCGGGCGTTGTATATAAGGTACATAAGACCGACGGAGAAGTCATTGAACTGACCAATCCAACCAATCTTCCCGAGCCCACCGAAATAGAATATATGGAGGAACCGATCGTCAGCGCGGAGATAATGGTCACCACCGAATTCATCGGTTCCATAATGCAGCTCTGCCAGGAACGCAGAGGCAGATACGTTAGCACCGAATATATTGAAGGAACCCGTGCGCTGCTCAAATATGATCTGCCCCTTAACGAGATCATTTATGATTTCTTTGACGCTCTTAAGAGCCGTTCCAAGGGCTATGCGTCGTTCGATTATGAGATGAAGGGGTATGAAACCTCCAAGCTCGTCAAGCTGGATATACTGGTCAACCATGAGGAAGTAGATGCCTTAAGCTTTATAGTTCATGCCGATTCGGCATACGAACGCGGACGCAGGATGTGCGAGAGGCTGAAGAACGAGATCCCGAGACATCTTTTCGAGATTCCCATTCAGGCCGCTGTCGGAGGCAAGATCATAGCCAGAGAGACCATCAAGGCGCTGCGTAAGGATGTCCTTGCCAAGTGCTACGGCGGAGATATAACCCGCAAGAAGAAACTGCTGGAGAAGCAGAAGGAAGGCAAAAAGCGCATGCGCCAGATAGGTGTGGTGGAGGTTCCGCAGGCGGCATTCATGAGTGTGCTGAAACTGGATGATGAATGACCTCAGTCTGTATGTACATATTCCGTTTTGCGCACGGAAATGCAGATATTGCGATTTTACCTCCTTTCCGGCTCCCCCGGGACGGATCGGCGAGTATATGCAGGCTCTTAGGAGTGAACTGGCCGATGCCGGAGACGAATACGGGGAGCTTAGGCTGAACACGATATATATCGGCGGCGGCACACCTACTTATATAGATACTTCGTATATTGCGAGACTCTGTGAACTGATATTTGAGATAATGGATGTAAGTCCGGATGCGGAGATCTCCATAGAGTGCAATCCCGGCAGTACCGACAGGAATAAACTGGAGGTTTACCGCGGTGCAGGCATCAACAGACTGAGCATCGGAGCACAGTCGGTAAATGACAATGAACTTACACTGCTCGGACGGATACATGACAGTACGGATCTGTTCAGGACCTATGAGGATGCCCGCGATGCGGGATTTGATAATATCAATATCGACCTGATGTCCGCAATACCGGGACAGACCCTTTCAACATATGAACACAGTCTGAGAACCATATGTGAACTCGGTCCGGAGCACATATCCGCCTACAGTCTGCAGCTTGAGGAAGGGACTTATCTCTATGAGCACCGGGATGAATTCGAGTTTACGGATGAAGATACCGACCGTGAGATGTATCACATGACGGCTGACGTACTTGGGGAATACGGTTATCGGCGATATGAGATATCAAATTACTCCGGGCCGGGATATGAATGCAGACATAACATTGTATACTGGACCGGTGGGGATTATCTGGGGATCGGACTCGGAGCCGCTTCGCTGATAGATAACGTCAGGTATAAGAATACGGAGGAGCTGCTCAGATACCTGAGTGGGGAGAGGGCGATCGAGAGTATTTTGCTATCCGCCGATGACAGAAAAGAAGAGTTTATGTTTCTCGGACTGAGAATGATCTGCGGTATAAGCTGCGAGGAGTTTAAGTTAAGGTTCGGGAAGGATATAGATGAAGTATACGGTGAAGTCATTAGGGACATGACAGGCATGGGGATGCTCATCAGAGAGGGAGACCATATAAGACTCAGCGATCCCGGGCTTGACGTATGCAATTATGTGTTGTCGGGATTTATGCTGTAAACCGTTGATTGGAGGTTGTTTATGCAGTTTGTTAAGATTGAGGACTTAAGACCCGGGATGAGGATAGCCAGGCCTATTTATTCCAAGAAGGGCGTACTTCTTTTTGAACGAGATTCCAAGCTCAATCAAAACGGTATCGACAGTATCAAGAATTTCGGCCTTATAGGGCTTTTTGTACTGGAACCCGCCGAACCGGCGCCCCCGATGTCTCAGGCGGATATAGATTTTGAGAGATTTCAGACGGTCAATTCCTTTGCCATACAGGATGAGCTGAATGTTATGCTGAACCGCAAACAGAACAAGCTGCCGTCGATCGTTGCGGATATAATCAGAAATTACGGAAACCTTGATAAAAAGATCAACTTTGTACAGAGTCTCAGGACCAAGGAGGATTATATATACAGGCACAGCCTCAATGTGGCGATGTTGTGCGCACTTATCGGCCATAAATACGGACTCAGGCTTGATGAGATGAACGAGACCATAACCTCGGCGATAGTTCACGATATCGGCAAGCTGCAGGCTCCTCAGGAACTCCAGGATAAGGAAGACAGAACCGAAAAGGACGAGGAAGCTATGGAGCAGTATCAGGCACAGGGCTTCCAGATACTTGAGGACATGTTTACGGCTACCCCCAATATCAAGAGGATCGCAGCCCAGAGCCTTACTATACTGCAGAGGTACCGCAGGCATGAGGGCAAGGCCAATATGAAGATCGTAGAGGGTGCCAAGGTCATGGTGGCAGCGGAGTATTTCGATACGATGACCGCCATGAGGTTTGGGGGGAAGCCCGAATCCGAGCTGGATGTGATCAGGGACATGCAGAATGCTCCGGACACATTCGATCCGGGAGTGGTCAAAGCGTTGATCAATGCAGTCAATATTCTTTCCGAAGGAATAAGCGTGGTGCTGAGTACCGGTGATACGGCGCTGATCCTTCAGGAGAATCCCAAAAATATTGTGAGACCCATGGTGCTCTGCTTCAGGGACAACAGTATCATGAACCTGGCGGATACATATATGTACGGAGACATAGAGGTGGTCAACGTTATGAAGACGCTGGATAACAGATATGTGATGGACAGAGATACACTGGACGCACACGCAGACAGAATAGAAGGACAGGTGTAAAATGTTAGACTTAAAAAGATTACTGACTACAGCAGTAGAGGCCGGAGCCTCCGACGTTCACATGACCGTAGGTGTGCCTCCCAAGATGAGAGTAAACGGCAGACTTGTCAACCTGCCGGCGTATGATGACGAAGGGCATGAGATGACTTCCAGACTCATGCCTCCCGATACACTCGCGATAGCAAGCTCGATAATGGATGAGAAGCAGATGAACATCTTTGAGGAACGCGGCGAGTATGATATGTCATATTCGGTTGAGACCATCGGACGATTCCGTGTAAATATCTTCAGACAGAGAGGATCGATAGCCATGGCTCTCAGACTTGTTGGAACGGAGATCCCCGATCCTGCGGTCCTGGGAGTTCCGGATTCCGTCATGCAGCTGGCAGACTGCAAGAGAGGTCTGATCCTGGTAACCGGTCCCACGGGCTCAGGCAAATCCACCACTCTGGCAGCGATCATCAACAGGATCAACAAGACCAGGGATGCTCATGTTATAACCCTGGAGGATCCGATAGAGTATCTGCACAGACATGATAAATCCATCGTAAATCAGAGGGAGATAGGACTGGATTCGTCGTCCTATGCCGATGCCCTCCGTGCGGCGCTTAGAGAGGATCCCGATGTCATACAGGTCGGAGAGATGAGAGACTACGAGACCGTATCGGTTGCGATTACTGCCGCAGAGACGGGACATCTTGTGCTTTCCACACTGCATACCATGAATGCCCCGTCAACCGTTGAACGTATCATAGATATCTTCCCTTCACATCAGCAGCAGCAGGTTAAGATACAGCTTTCGAACGTTCTGCAGGCTGTTATCTCGCAGCAGCTCGTCACGACGGCAGACGGCAGGGGCCGTATAGCCGCCTTTGAGCTGATGTATCCGGATCCTGCCATTAGACATTCCATACATGACGGAAATGTCAATATGCTGGCAGGTCAGATACAGACCGGCGCCTCCAAGGGTATGATATCCATGGATGATGCGCTTATCAAACTGCTCAGGGCGGGAACCATCACCAGGGATACCGCGATCGAGTTTGCACAGAATAAAGAAACCATGGCAAATAAGGTTTAATCCGCCAGTACATAATGACCCTGTTTTTGCAGGATGAGACCCCTGACAGACAGATTCATGAGGCTTTTCATGAGGCTGCCCGTGTCCAGACCGGTTTCATCCTGTATTGCGTTTACGCTCTTTGGATCAAGTCCGATGACTGAGAGAACGCTCTTTTCCTCATCACTTAATGAATAGGCGGCCGCAAGAGTCATCTGACGTCCCTTTTGGTCGTCGGACCCAATACAGAGATCGGGGCTGTCGGCGATTGAACGGAGATTGTGAGTCAGAGCAAGGTCGCGGATGAATTCCTCTGCGGAGATGATGATGCCGGCTCCCTGCTTGATCAGACGGTTGCAGCCGTAGCTTAGGGGATCGCAGATCCTGCCGGGCAGTGCATAGACATCGCGCCCCTGCTCCAGTGCCATATCAGCGGTTATCAGGGATCCGGATTTCTCACGGGCTTCAATGACGACGACTATGTCCGAGAGACCTGAGATGATCCTGTTTCGCTGCGGAAAATGTATATTCCTCGGAGGAGTCATCGGCGGGTATTCCGATATTATCCCACCGCGTGCGGCAAGCTTCTCGTATGTATCACGATTGTCCTCCGGATAGCAGATATCCGGGCCGCATCCGAGTACCGCACACGAATAACCACCGGCGTCCACCGCAGCCTTCTGGGCTATGCCGTCTATCCCTCTTGCCAGCCCGCTGATCACCTGAAATCCGGCTTCCGCCAGGCGCATGCCAAGCTGCCTGGTGCTTGTTCTGCCGTAATCCGAGCAGCCCCGGGCGCCCACAATGGCCACGCTGACAACCGTGGGATCGGGCAGGGAGCCCTTCAGATAGATCCCTATCGGAGCGTCATAGATGAATCTGAGCCGTGAAGGATAGAGCTCGTGCTTCAGATGATAGAAGCGGATCCCTTTTTCCTCCATCTGCCGGTATTCCCTGATTATCCTGACCTCATCCTTTGAGGATAGAAGTGCCCGGATCGTCGCGGGTCTGATCTTCAGCCCGGGGTTCTTCAGTTCCTTTTCGCTGAGCTCCCAGACTCCCTTGAAGCTTCCGGCGTACTCCAACAGCCTGTGGGCTGAGGATACCCATAATCCCGACAGTGCGGAAAGCCAGTAAGCATACAGATTTTCGTCCATCTGATCACCTCCCCCAGTAGCGTAATCCGCTTGTGCGGTAAAACAGAGCTTCGGACAGATGCTCCTCCGTGATGACATCGCTGTCCTCGAGGTCCGCAATGGTACGGGATACCTTGAGGATACGGTGGTAGCTCCTTGCGGACAGTCCCAGCGATTCGCAGGCTGATTGCATGGTCAGCTGTTCCTTTGGGGCCAGTTCACAATATTCTTCTATATCCCTTCCGCTCATTTCGGAATTGAATCTGATACTTTTACCTTTGAAACGTTCGGATTGTCGCTCACGGGCGAGCGCTATTTTTTTACGCATATCGGAACTGGAGATCCCGGTGGATCTTTCACCCGGTTTACATAAGTTGACAGGCTCTACATCGCAGCATATATCTATCCGGTCAAGCAGAGGCCCCGAGATGGAACTGATGTATCGTCTGACCTGTACGTCGGTACAACTGCATTTATTCCGGTCGGGGTAATATCCACAGGGACATGGATTGCATGCGGCGATAAGCATGAAATCCGCCGGATAGGTATATGCCCCCGTGTTTCGGACGATGTGTACCTTTTTGTCCTCAAGGGGCTGTCTCATGATGTCCAGGGTATCACGCCGAAACTCCGTCATCTCGTCGAGAAAAAGCACTCCCCTGTGAGCCAGTGATATGGCACCGGGACGGGGAAACATACCTCCTCCGGCCAGAGCATGACCGGTGATCGTATGATGAGGCGAGATGTAAGGTCTGGTCGTTATCAGAGGATGCTCCTCGTTGAGCATACCGGATACGGAATAGATGGATGTGACTTCCAGAGCCTCCTCGGGAGTCAGTGGAGGCAGGATGGATGGGATGCGCTTTGCTATCATAGTCTTGCCTGATCCCGGAGGTCCGATCATCAGCATATGATGGAAGCCTCCGGCAGCGACCATCGCAGCGCGTTTGACGCTCGTTTGCCCATGGACATCCGCAAAATCCCCGGAGGAGGACAGCTCGGAAATTACGCGGTCGTTTATATCCGGATGAGGTGCCGGAGCTATGAGACTGTCGGCTTCCTCCTCCGGACAGGTCAGATAATCGCAGACTTCTTTTAATGAAGATACTCCGATAACGTTAATATCCGGCACGAGGGCCCCTTCGTTCACATTGGACAGTGGCAGGATGATCCTTTTGATCCCTGCGGAACAGGCATGCCTGGTTATGGGGAGTATTCCTCTGACCCTGCGGATCTCACCATCGAGCCCCAGTTCACCTATGAGCAGAGTATCATCAAGTCTGAAGGGCGATATCTCTCCGAGCGAGACCAGCAGACCGACCGCTATCGGCAGATCATAGGATGTGCCGGACTTGCGGATACTCGCGGGAGACAGATTGACATTGATGCATTTGGCAGGCAGGGTAAAGCCGCTGTTTTTGAGGGCGACCTTAACACGCTCCCTGGCTTCCTTGACTTCACTGCCGAGATATCCTACCATCTGAAAACACGGTAATCCCGGTGATGAATCCACTTCCACGTGGATCAGGTGGCTTTTGAGACCCGAAACGGATCCGGTTACGATTGAAGAAAACATAGAGAACACCTTTCCGCTCCGCGGCGCAAGGTCTTTCCATGTATTTTCAGAACAGGTGAGTTTTATGATATATGGTTATTTTTTGGTTGTCAACAGCCTGATGGATCAAAAGTTAGATATTGCCAAGTTGAAAAAATTGGTGTATATTCGTTTCTAAACTTTCCCGTGGCGAGGACAGGGGAAAGTAAATTTTTGTGATCAGAGGGTAATTATGGCAAAGTATCTGGTAATCGTGGAGTCACCTGCTAAGGTTAAGACGATCAGTAAATTCCTGGGTTCGAACTATACGGTAATGGCCAGCCAGGGTCATGTGAGGGATCTGCCCAAGTCTTCATTGGGTATAGATATCGATAACGACTATGAACCCAAATACATAACGATCAGAGGAAAGGGAGATCTGCTCGCATCCCTTCGCAAAGAAGTTAAGAAGGCGGAAAAGATATATCTCGCAACGGACCCTGACCGTGAAGGAGAGGCTATCAGCTGGCACCTTACATACGCACTTAATCTGCAGGATAAAAAGGTATACCGTATCACATTCAATGAAATAACCAAAAATGCGGTCAAGGAATCCATCAAAAACGCCAGGGAGATAGATATGGATCTGGTCGACGCACAGCAGGCCCGCAGATGTCTGGACCGTGTGGTCGGCTACAGGATCTCACCGCTTTTGTGGGCCAAGATCAAAAGAGGTCTGTCCGCAGGACGCGTTCAGTCCGTGGCGCTGCGCATAGTGTGTGACAGAGAAGAGGAGATAGACAATTTTGTGCCGGAGGAATATTGGACACTGGACGCGGCATTTAAGCTTCCGGGAGTCAAAAAACCTCTGAATGCGCATTATTACGGTACGGCCGAGGGTAAGAGGGATATACCCACTGAGGCCGATGCGGATGCTGTCATAGGAAGTGTAAAGGGAAAAGATTTTGTTGTCAGCGAGGTTAAGAATTCCACCAGGACAAGGAAGGCCCCGCTGCCATTCACAACATCCACGCTCCAGCAGGAGGCAAGCAAAAAACTCGGCTTTTCAACGCAAAAGACCATGAGACTGGCGCAGCAGCTCTATGAAGGAGTTGAAGTCAAAGGACAGGGAACCATCGGCCTTATCACTTACCTGCGTACCGATTCCACCAGGGTGTCGGAGGAGGCTCAGTCCGCAGCCGCAGCATATATAGAGGAGAAATACGGCAAAGATTATGCTACCGCCAGAACGGGCGGAGTAAAGGATGAGCGTAAGATCCAGGACGCTCACGAGGCCATCAGACCGGCGGATATTACGCTCACTCCCACGGATGTAAAGACTGATCTGGGCAGAGATCTTCTCAGACTCTATACGCTGATCTGGAAGAGATTTACCGCAAGCCGTATGGCCGATGCATCCTACGATACCACTGCGGTCAGGATAGAAGCTGCCGGAAATATCTTTACCGTGTCTGCGTCAGTGCTTAAATTTGACGGTTTCTTAAGTGTTTACAACGATGATGACGATGATAAGGAGATGAACGAGATCCCGGCCAGGCTCGAGAAGGGACAGATACTGCCCGCACCGGAGCTCGAGAAGAAACAGCATTTCACTCAGAGCGCGCCGCATTACACCGAGGCATCCCTGGTACGCGCGATGGAGGAGCTGGGGATCGGCCGTCCGAGTACCTATGCACCCACGATCGGGACCATACTCGGACGTCACTATGTCATAAAGGAGGATAAGAACCTCTACGTGACCGAACTCGGAGAGGTGGTCAACAAGATGATGAAGGAGAATTTCCCCACCATTGTTGACGTCAACTTCACCGCAAATATGGAAACCCTTCTGGACGGTGTAGAAGAGGGCAAGGTCAGATGGAAGACTATTCTGGAAAATTTCTATCCGGATCTTGATGAAGCGGTCAAAGAAGCCGAAATAAATCTTGAACATGTCAAGATCGCCGACGAGGAGTCCGATGAGGTGTGCGAACTTTGCGGACGCAAAATGGTATATAAATACGGCCCTCACGGCAAATTCCTGGCATGTCCGGGCTTCCCCGAGTGCCGCAATACCAGGCCTTTCCTTGAGAAGATTGGTGTTCCATGTCCCAAATGCGGACAGGATCTGGTGGTGCGCAAGACCAAAAAAGGCCGCAGATATTACGGCTGTGCAGGCTATCCGGATTGCGACTATATGTCATGGCAAAAGCCTAAGGACCTGTAGCGAATTAACTTAGTTATTTCGCTTGTCTGCTTTCCCGCTATCTTCAAGTAAAGACTGGTTTGATCAGAGACTTAACGACTTGGCAAATTGTCAGAATAATCGGAATAATGCTTGAATTTGTCAAATTATTGTGGTAAAATACTCGTTGTTTTGATCGGTCATATCCGAAATATGATGTAATGAATCATTAAGGGAAGTTTTATGAGCAGTATACAGTTATTGGACAACACCCGAAAGATCGGGACACTACTCCATAATAACAACTCAGGTAAAGTCGTATTCGATGATATCTGCAGGGTAATGGGGGAGACGCTGGCCTCCGATGTGATGGTCATCAGCCGCAAGGGCAAGATCCTCGGAGAGTATAATTATTCGGAGGTGGATAAGATCGAGGAGTTTATCTCCGGAGGAGTTTCTTCCTTTATCGATCACTCCTTAAACGACAGACTGCTTGGAGTGTTGTCCACCAAGGAAAACATAAATCTTGCCACTCTCGGATTTGAGCACATAGATACCGCTAAATACTGGGCTATGGTCACTCCGGTCGAGATCTCCGGAGAGCGGCTTGGTACGTTATTCCTATATAAAAGCGGCGGCCAATATGATATAGATGATATTATACTATGTGAATACGGTACGTCGGTGGTGAGTCTGGAGATGCTCAGAGCCGTAAGCGAGGAAACGGCCGAAGAGGATCGCAAGATCAGCGTGGTTCAGGGAGCCATAGCTACATTGTCTCTTTCGGAGATGGATGCCATAGTCAGGGTCTTCGAAGAACTGGACGGGCTTGAGGGCATGATAGTTGCGAGCCGTGTCGCAGACAGGGCAGGCATCACGAGAAGCGTTATAGTCAATGCGCTCAGGAAGTTCGAGAGTGCCGGAGTTATTGAGTCCAGGTCCTCAGGGATGAAGGGCACGTATATCAAGGTCATTAATGACGCGGTATATGATGAACTGGATAGGATCAAAAAGGAAGGAAGGGTGCGATAGGACAGCGCACTGACATAAATAAAGGATTATGAACGGCAGGAGGCCGTGTAAAGGGACTTAAATGTGTTAAGTCCCTTTTTGTTCACCCATAAAATAACAGACGGTTGGAAAAACCGCAGTATTATCTGATGCAGGGCAGATAATGTGGTTAACATAAATGAAACAACTATATGTTGTGCTTTTTTGCTTACAAACCCTTGCACTTTGCACCAATTAATCTATAATGTATATGTGTACCTTTGTGGAGGAATATGCCTATGAGCACGTTTTTGAACACCAATGCGTTTGATTATATCAACGTACTTGACAAGGCGGCCGATGCTTCCTGGCTCAGGAATGAAGCGATCGCCAACAATATCGCCAATGTAGACACGCCTTATTACAAAAGACAGGATGTGAATTTTGAGGACGCAATGAGCCAGGCGCTCAAGTGGACTCATTTTGCGGATCTGGACTCACAGGTTCATAACGTCAGCATGCGCAGACTCAGCGTTTCGACCTATACCGATATCCCCAGCTGGTCATACAGGGTAGATGACAACAATGTGGATATTGATACGGAGAATGCGGAGCTGGCAGCCAACCAGATCAAGTATAACGGCATTACCAACGGTATCAGGGCGGAGTTTCAGAACCTGAGAACCGTGATCAAGTAGGAGGTGACCGGATATGAGTATATTTAATTCTTTTGACATAAGCGCATCCGGTCTTACCGCGCAGCGTTTCCGCATGGATATCATTGCTGAGAACGTTGCAAATGCCAACTCGACACGTACCGAAGACGGATCACCCTACGTGCGCAAGGTGGTAACCTTCGAGGAGAAGGGTGAGACCAAATCCTTTTCACGGATCTTCCACAGCGCACTCAATAACAGAAAGCGCGGAGGAGTTAAGGTCGGCGGAGTGTATGAGGACACATGGACACAGGCCAATATGGTGTATGATCCGTCACATCCCGATGCCGACGAAAACGGATACGTGACATATCCCAACGTGGATACCGTTACCGAAATGACCAACCTTATAGACGCCAGCCGTTCCTATGAGGCCAATGCCACAGCCTTTAACGCCAGCAAGTCAATAGCGACCACGGGGCTTGACATTGCACAGAACGGATGATAACAGGAGGTAGGGTATGCCGTTTGTGACCGATGCAATAGATATCACACAGTTAAGAAACGTATCATCAAATGTTGTCAGGGAGGCGGCCAAAAAAGCGCCGACGAGTTCCCTTGGAGCATATAAGACCGATAATTTCGGCGATCTGCTGGAGACGGCCATAGACAATCTGGCCGTGACCAACGGCTATCTGTCCGATATGGAGAACGAAGAGATCAAGTGGTCCCTGGGAGAGACACAGAGTACCCATGATCTGTCGATAGCCATTCAGAAGGCGTCCACGGCCCTGAATTATACGGTGACCGTGAGAGACAGACTTCTGGAGGCTTATAAGGAACTGATGCAGATGCAGATCTGACGATACAGATCTGCCGGGCTTATTTTGCGGAGTATAGAACGGAGATATCATCATGCCTGAACGAATACGAGCGATACTGGAACGTATAAGAGAGTGGTGGAACAGGTTTACCACGAGACAGAAGACCATAATCATAGCCGTGGCTGTGGTTGCGGTAGCTGCCATAGTGGTATTGATAGCCATACTTACCAGAGATAAATATGTGACCATCTATGTTGCCGAGACCACAGAGGAGACCAATGCGGTAACCGAGATACTGGACTCCGGCGAAAACCTGACATACAGGGTATCGGATGACGGTCTTACCATAGCGATCCTCGAAGAACAGCAGGCAGAGGCAAATCTTCTGATGGGATCCAACAGCTTCAAGTCCACCGTCTATTCCATCGAAAATGTGACCGACGGAGGTATATCCACCACAGAGGCCAATACCCAGCGCAAATATGTTCTCTATCTCGAGAAAAGGCTCGAAAATGACTTTATTTCCCAGTTCGATGCGATCAAGAGCGCGCATGTAGAACTGAATATCCCCAAGGATAACGGTACCCTGATCGCCACGCAGACAGAATCCAGCGCCGCCATACTGTTAGAACTTCAGGACGAGTTCACCACCGAACAGGCCGCATATCTGGCCAGGGCTGTTGCGACTGCGATCGGCAATGAAACCGCAAGCAATGTAGTCATTATGGATACGTCCGGCAATATGCTGTACTCCGGAGAGGACAATTACTCGGCCGCCGGCGCCACGACCTCTCAGATGAATATCAAGAGCCAGGCGGAGACCACCCTCAAGAATGAAGTCCGTGCCGTACTTTTGGCGACCAATGAGTTTGACGAGGTTGAGGTAGCCTGCAACCTTATGATGGATTTTTCGAGTCAGACGCAGACGATCCACGATTATTCGCCGGAGGAGGGACAGTCCCAGGGTGTACTTGCCCACGAAGAGACCTACAGTTCGGATTCAAACAGTGCCAGCGGCGCGGTTCCCGGCACCGATTCCAATACGGAGAATGATACAACCTATGTCATTCCCGACAACGGCAATTCCAATTCCTCGGTCAACGAGGAACTCAGGGATTATCTCCCGGATGAAAAGATAACCGTTATCGATACGCCGGCCGGATTGATCAACTATACGGAGTCATCCATAGCGCTTACCGCGATATCCTACAATATCATCCGCGAGGAGGATGTCCGGCTTCAGGGACTGCTGGACGGAGTGACCTGGGATGAATACAAGCTCGCTAACAACAACAGGTCGCGGCTTGAAGTGGACGAGGATCTGGTCGATGTGGTAGCAAAGGCTACGGGTATTCCCCAGACCAGGATCGCCATAGCGGCATATACGCAGAATGTATTCTTTGATGCGGAGAGATCCGGATTCTCGGTAACGGATCTGCTTCAGATCATCCTGATAGTATTGATACTCGGACTGCTTGCATTCGTGGTACTCAGAAGCATGCGGAGAGAGAAGGAAGAGGAAGAACCCGAGGAGGAGCTCAGCGTGGAGGATCTGCTGCTGTCCACTCCCGAGGGTGAACTTGAGGATATCTCCATGGAAGAGGAATCGGAGATCAAAAGAGCGATCAATAAATTTGTTGAAGATAATCCCGAAGCAGCCGCACTGCTGTTGCGTAACTGGCTGAGCGAGGAATGGGGATAGGAGTATGATCGGCAATGGCCAAAGCACCAAATGATGAGTTAAACGGATTACAGAAAGCAGCGGTATTACTGATAGCGCTCGGACCGGAAAAGTCCGCATTGATCTTCAAGCATCTCAAGGAGGAGGAGATCGAGGAGCTTACCCTTGAGATAGCAAATACACGCAGCATAACCCCTCAGATCAAAGAGGATGTGCTCAGTGAGTTTTATCAGGTCTGCCTCGCGCAGCAGTATATTGCGGAGGGCGGTATTTCGTATGCCAAGGAGCTGCTTGAAAAATCCTTCGGCGAAGATAAGGCGAGAGATGTTATCGGCAAGCTTACCGCATCGCTTCAGGTTAAGCCCTTCGAGTTTATCCGCAAGACGGATGCTTCACAGCTGCTTAACTTTATTCAGGACGAGCATCCACAGACGATCGCCCTTATATTGTCGTATCTGTCTCCGAGCCAGGCGGCCATGATAGTCAGTGCTCTTCATCCCGACAGGCAGGCGGATGTCGCGCGCAGGATCGCGGTAATGGACAGAACATCCCCCGAGGTTATCAAGGAGGTGGAGAAGGTGCTGGAATCCAAGCTTTCGAGTCTCGTAAATCAGGACTATACCATTATCGGCGGCGTGGACAGCGTTGTGGAGATCCTGAATACCGTAGACAGAGGAACGGAAAAACATATCATGGAGACACTGGAGATCGAGGAACCGGAGCTTGCCGACGAGATAAGGCGCAAGATGTTCGTATTCGAGGACATACTGCTTCTGGACGACCGTGCGATCCAGCGTGTGCTGCGTGACGTGGAGAACAGCGACCTGTCGATATCTCTCAAGGGAGCCAACCAGGAGGTACAGAATGCGATATTCAACAACCTCTCCAAACGTCTTGCTTCCATGATCAAGGAAGATATGGAATTCATGGGACCTGTACGTATGAAGGATGTGGAAGAAGCTCAGCAGAAGATCGTAAACGTAATACGTAAGCTTGAGGATTCGGGCGAGATCGTAATATCCAGAGGCGGAGGCGACGAGATAATTGTCTAAGTCTATAGTTAAATTCTATAACACCGTTCCGCAGGAAGATAATGTAGTCATAGATTCCAATGCACTGATGGAAAAGAAGCTAAGGGAGGTATCCACCAGGGCAAAGAGAAAACCCGCACCGCCGGCCAGCGGCGAAAATCTGATAGCGACCGAAAATGCGGAAGCGGGATTTGTTGAAGGAATAGATGCGGATCAGATAGAAGCTCTCATGCTCGAAGAAGGAGATGAGAGCAATATTATCAAGAGCATGTCTCCGGAGGAGGAAGCCGAGCAGATCAGGCTCAAGGCCAAGGCGGAAGCTGACGAGATAGTGGCTACCGCGGAACAGCTTGCACAGGAATATAAAAACAATTCCCGCAGAGAGGCCGAGATAGAATGTACAAGGATCAAGGCCGATGCCAAACAGGCCGGGTATCAGGACGGGCTGGTACAGGCTCAGGATGAATATTCTGGCCGCATGCAGGAGATTGACATGAAGGAACAGCAGCTGGATATGATGTATTCCCGGCTGATAGAGGAGATGGAACCTCGGTTCGTAAGCACCATTACCGGGATCTACGAAAGGATCTTTCATGTGGAACTGGCACAGTATCAGCCGATACTGGCACAGCTTATATCCGATGCGATGATGCATGTGGAGGGCAGCAAATCATATATCGTACATGTCTCCAAAGAGGATTATCCAGAGATCGGTACGGCGCAGAGGGCTCTGCTGGAGGAATCCGCCCCCGGGTGCTCGGTGGATGTCGTGGAAGATATAGGACTCAGCCGTAATCAGTGCATGCTGGAAACCGATAACGGTGTTTTTGACGTGGGACTGGACAGGCAGCTCACCGAGCTGCGCAATAAGCTTATGATCCTCAGCTATTCGGCTGAATGAAAGCTCTCCCGTTGAGACAGGGTGTCGCCGAAGGCGGCGGATGAGGCGCAGGTGGACATTGGACTTAAACATAGACTTTGACAAATATTCAAGAGTACTCGACGAATCCCTGATCCTCAGTATGGGGCGTGTGGAGAACGTTATCGGACTTAGCATCGAATCCAAGGGCCCGGAGGCCAAACTGGGTGATCTGTGTAAGATATATACCGGTCCCGAGGAATTCATCCATGCAGAGGTCATCGGTTTTAAGGACGGAAAGACCCTGCTCAGTCCCTACCAGGCCACCGACGGTATCTCGATAGGCTGCAGGGTTATAAATACCAATGAACCGTTGAAGGTTACCGTATCGGATCAGCTTCTCGGACATGTGCTGGACAGTCTGGGAAACTGTCCGGAGCTGCCGGATCTTGAAGGCGCCAGGGTAGAGGTTGACACACAGGCGCTTGAGGCTATGGACAGGGTGGTCATTGACGAGGTCCTTTCGCTGGGAGTGAAAGCGGTTGACGGACTGCTCACCATAGGCAAGGGACAGCGTATCGGCATATTTGCGGGATCGGGCGTAGGCAAGTCTACCCTGATGGGTATGTTTGCCAGAAATACAAATGCGGATATCAACGTGATCGCCCTTATCGGAGAGCGAGGCAGGGAGGTCAAGGAATTTATAGACAGGGATCTCGGACCCGAGGGAATGGCACGCTCCGTAGTGGTCGTAGCCACGTCGGACAGGAGCGCCCTTGAACGTAAAAAGGCTGCAATGACAGCCACGGCCATAGCGGAATACTTCAGGGACAAGGGACAGGACGTATTGCTGATGATGGATTCGCTGACACGTTTTTCGATGGCGCAGCGCGAGATCGGACTTGCCAGCGGTGAGCCGCCCGTATCCAGGGGATATCCGCCCAGCGTATACGGTCAGATGCCCCGTCTTCTCGAAAGAGCGGGAAAGAATGCAAAGGGATCCATCACCGGCCTTTATACAGTGCTTGTCGACGGAGATGACTTTAACGAGCCCATTACGGATACCGCGAGAGGCATACTTGACGGTCATATAGTTCTGGACCGTAAGCTTGCCCAGAAGAATCATTATCCGGCGATAGATGTGCTTGCCAGCGTGTCGCGATGCATGTCCGGTATAGTCAGCAAGGAACATAAGAAATACGCCGGAAAGCTCAAAAGCACTCTGGCCACCTATCGAGACGCGGAGGATCTGATCAATATAGGCGCGTACAAGTCGGGCTCCAATCCCGACATAGATTATTCCATCAGGATGAACAAACCGATCGATGAATACCTTTGTCAGGAAACAGATGAAAAGATAAGCTATGAGGAATCATTTGCAAGACTTGAGCAGATGTTCGGCGGGGAATAGATCGGGAGATAACCACGCAGCGGGAGCGGTGACGATAAATGGCAGTATTCAGATACCGGATGCAGAGTCTGCTGAATATCAAAACACAGCTGAAAACCCAGGCTGAAATGGAATTCGGCATGGCTCAGAGCCGACTTAATGAGGAACAGGCCAGACTCGAGGCTCTCATCGCCCGTAAGCAGTCATATACAGACGAAGGACTCAGGATGAGGGAAAACGACCTGGATGTCCTGAAGCTCAAAGAAAATGAACGATCGATCCGGGTAATGGACGATCTCATCGAGGGCCAGAGGGAAAGCATCAGGCTGGCAGAGAGAGCGGTAGAAAACGCCAGAAGCAGGCTTACGGAGGCGATGAAGGAAGTAAAGGCCCAGGAACGCCTCAGGGAGCATGCCTTCGAGGAGTTTGTGGAGGAAGTTAAGCATACCGAAGCCCGTGAGATTGACGAGCTGGTAAGCTATCGTTACGGACAGAAGGAAACGGAAGAAGATGGCTGACGAAGCGGTTTTGGATCCGGCAGAAGAAAAAAAGCGGATAAAGGAAGAAAAAAAGGCTCTCAAGAAGGAACAGAGCGAAGCCAGGAAGGAAGCGAAGGCCAGAGCTCGTGAGATCGAGAAGCGCGAGGATGAGATCGACGGGGACGATGCCGGCGGTCTTTCGATCGTTATGGTAACGCTGATCATCATCGTTATCTGGATCGCCATACTTGCGCTGCTTATCAAGCTTGATGTGGGAGGACTCGGCTCAACGGTCATGAGACCTCTGATAGGAGATGTGCCCGTACTGAACAGGATACTGCCTGCGGAATCCAATCTGGGATCCGGTCTCGAAAATACGACTGAGGAGAGTGCGGAGGATCCGTATATGGGCTTTAAGAACCTGGATGAGGCGGTTGCCTATATCAGACAGCTTGAAAGGGAAATAGCGCAGCTGAAGAGCACCTCCGGTACCGACACGGCCAGAGTTGAGGCTCTGGAGGCCGAGATCGAGAGACTCAGGACGTTTGAAAAATCACAGGTGGAATTCCAGCGCATCAAGGATGAATTCTACAAGGAAGTCATTTATGCCGAGAACGGACCCGGACTCGATGCATATGCCAAATATTATGAATCCATAGAACCCGAACGTGCGGAAGCACTGTATCAGCAGGTGGTCAAGCAGGTTGAAGCCGATGCCCAGATGCGTGATTATGTGGCTGCTTACACTGCGATGAAACCCAAGGAAGCTGCGGGTATATTTGAAGCGATGACCGATAATCTGGCTCTTGCGGCCAGGATACTGGAGAATATGGACTCCGACAGCCGCGGCAAGATAATGGGCGCAATGGATGCCGATGTTGCCGCAAAGATAACTAAATTAATGGATCCGGAGTATTAATATTTTGCCGGTCCGCTCCGATATAATAATTGTATGAGGGTAATTGCACCCTCCTGCACATTGAAAAGAAAAGGAGGAACCAAATGACCAGTTTACCTGTAAATGACATAGGAATCCTTTCACAGCCTATTGTCAATGATGCGGGCGGATTCAGGAATTCGGTTCCCGGTGCGAAGGAAGGCCAGGATTTCATGGGCAGTCTGAAGTCAGCGATCGAGACTCAGGCTACCGCACTTAACCCGGTTCCCTCGCAGCAGACGGTCTCGATTGACCAACTTGGTCAGAGCAATCCGGACACGCGTAATATTGCTCAGGTTGACAGATCCGCAACGACCGGGCGTACAGGACGGGATGACAGCTCTGTAAGGAACGAAGTCAGAAAAGAGACCAAACGGGAAACGAAGAAGGATGCCGCCGAAAACACGGACGCCGAAACGGTTTCACCCGAAACGGCAGAGGCGATCGGAGAGAAGGCACAGGAGATAGTCGAGGAAGTATCCGAAGAACTTGGCGTTACGGCGATCGAAGTTTTGACCGCTATGGACAATCTGGATATGAGCATGACAGATCTTCTGGATCCCTCCAATATGACCGATCTTGTAACCGAGATCGCCGGGGAGGAGGATGCCGTATCACTGCTGACGGATGAAAACCTCTATCAGATACTCGGAAATCTTCAGGAATACGTAACCGAAGCAAATTCAAGCCTCATGGAAGAGCTGGACCTATCGCAGGAAGCCTTGAATGAGGTGCTTGATCAGACAGAAGAGCTGATCGGGCAGCCCTTAGCGGAAGAAAGTATTCCGGCAGGGGAGGTGATGACCGAAGATGAAGTCACAGCCGAACCGAAGGAGTATAAGGTGACTACAACGGTAGACGGAGAGAGAGTCAGTCTTGATGTCGAAGTGGACAATGGTACCGGAGTTGCTTCGGTAACCGGTGTAGGCAAAGAGTCATCGCAGCCGGGTTCAGGGGATTCGTCAGACAGCGGTTCCGGCAGAGGACGCAGCTCCGAGGAGGAGGTGCACGGCCGGGTATCCGAATTCACCCAGACCATACAATCAAATACAGATATAAACAACATCGGAGATTTTGCTCAGGCAGTTGAAGAGACGGCAGGCTTCAGAAGTGAAGCGACCGAAATAGCAAACCAGATCATGGACAGCATGAAGGCCGGCTTTTCGCAGGATATCACGGAGCTTGAAATGAGCCTTCATCCCGCTTCCCTCGGCAATGTGAGAGTCAATCTCCAGTCCCAGGGCGGACAGATCACGGCTCAGTTCATAGCACAGAATGAAACGGTCAGGGCAGCGATCGAAAGCCAGATAGTACAGCTTCGGGAGACCCTTGAAGAACAGGGAGTCAAGGTTGAGGCGGTTGAAGTGACCGTAGCCTATCATGAATTTGACAGGGGAAGCGATACTGCCGGACAGCACCAGGATGAGGCTGCACGCGAGGCGGCCAGGGCGGGCTCCAGACGGACCAGGAGGATCGACCTGAACGCTCTCGGAGATGACGAGGCCCTGGATGAAATGGAGGATGCCGATCGTATCGCCGCCGAAATGATGGCGCATGACGGCAACACAGTGGATTATACAGCATAACCCTTTGGATTTAGAGAGGAGAAATATATGAGCAGTGTAGGAGCAGTTATAGAAAACGGTCAGATAGTTACCAGTGCTACACAGAATTCGCTCAGCAGCCAGGCAGCCGGATCCGCGGACAGCGTCAATAAGGATGATTTCCTGCAGCTTCTTGTGGCTCAGATGAAATACCAGGATCCTCTGGAGCCTACGGAGAATACGGAGTGGGTCAGCCAGTATGCACAGTTTACGCAGGTTGAAGAGCTGCAGAACATGGCTTCGAGCATGTCGCTGAGCAGAGCATCTTCCCTGGTTGGACAGACTGTCATCATGAATGTGGAGGATGCCAAAGGCAATACCACCGAGATACAGGGAAATGTTGATTTTGTTTCCTACGAGGGCGGCAAGGCCTATCTGTCCATAGGCGGTGAACTCTACAAGATGGATGACCTTAAGACCGTGGTCGATACGGCATACATCGCAGCAATGGACAAGGCAAAAGCTTTTGTTGACGCACTTGATAAGCTGCCCGAGATCCCGGCACTCTCTCTTCAGGATTATGAGAGTGTTGCTGCGGTCGCAGAGCAATATGACAACCTTACGGATCGTGAGAAGGAATTCTTCGGAGACGATTCCGAAGAGATCGAGAAAACGCTTAAGTCTTATGTGGACCGCATCGGAGCTCTTATAGCCGATGCAAAGGCACAGGCGGAGGCTGAGGCCGAAGCTGCCGGAGAAACAACCGGAACGGAAGAGTCAACTGAAGGCTGACAGCGCTGGAGGCGAGACACAATGCAGGTCAATAATTATATAAATATAAATCAGGCGGCCGAAAGGCTGATGAATAATACGACCGGCAGTTCCGCCAGGACGGACAACGCGGGACTCAGCTTTGAGGATATCCTGAAGGCCAGGACCGCGGATCCCGCGGAAAACGGGATGTCGCTTAAGTTTTCCAAGCACGCGGTCGGCAGGCTCGAGGACAGAAACATCGAGATGACGGATTCCATGATGGAACGACTGACGGAAGGAACTGTCAAAGCCCGTGAAAAGGGCATCAGGGAAACCCTTGTGATGGTCGATTCCCTTGCTTTTATAGTAAATGTACCCAACCAGACGGTGGTAACGGCAATGGATCAGACCGAATCCAATGAAAATATTTTTACAAACATAGACGGCGCTGTTATAGCATAGGCGGATACGGGGATTGCCCCGCAGGCAGATTTTAGGAGGAAATGCCTTATGATGAGATCACTTTTTTCTGGTGTTGCAGGTCTTAAGACTCACCAGACCAGGATGGACGTAATCGGTAACAATATAGCAAACGTTAATACAACTGCATATAAATCACAGTCGATCACCTTTCAGGATCTGCTCTACCAGACAACACAGAGCGCATCCGGAGCAAATGTAAATACGGGAGCCGGCGGTACCAACGCTCGCCAGATCGGTCTCGGTGCCAAGACAGGTGCTATTTCGACCGCGATCACCACACAGGGTTCGGCTCAGTCCACCAACAATCCCTTCGATATCATGATAACCGGAGACAGCTTCTTCGTGGTATCCAACGGATCCGAGAACTTCTTTACCAGAGACGGTTCCTTCAATGTGGACGGTGTCGGTAATCTGGTTATGAGCTCTACCGGATATACAGTTATGGGCTGGCAGTCGGATGCGGATGGAAATATCATTCAGGATAATGTTTCGGCATTGAGGATCATGAGCGAGGATAATATGGTATATCCTCCGGAAGCCACCAGTCTGGCATATGTTGCGGGCATCGTAGATAAGAACGATACCAACGTAAATGCTACATCCGGTAAGGTTATGTCGCTCAGCTTCTATGATAATCTCGGATATCAGTACAATGCCAGATTTTCGATCCACGCCATTGACGGTGATAACGGGCAGTTCTTTGTACAGCTGGACAAGGTCCTCGACTCCACAGGCGAACAGGTGGATGTGGATTTTACGTTCGGTACTACGATCCAGTATCAGGCAACGGATGAATATACCAAGCTGGTCAACGGATATGAGTTTGGAACGGATACCAATGGTAATGTTATAGTCAATCAGGTTACGTCTGATACTGACGGGAATATTACAAAGACTCCCACTACCGACTACAAGACTGCATTCGGACTCAGCGATGAAAAAGATACGCTGTATTCGGAAAAGACTCTGGATCCCGCAACCGGTATCCTGCGCTGCACATACACCGCCGAAGCCGAAAACGCCAACTATCTGAACTTCAATACCAATACAGGTTATTTTGAAGGCGTCGGTACAACCACGGGACTCAGCGCATCCGATTCCACCGCAACGATAGCGTTCCCGGCCAATGACGGTAATTTCAGCAACATCGTGGTTGATTTCTCCCGGGCCACCATGTTTAACAACAACGGAACATCAACGGTGGGAGCCACCTCCGGAAATCTTGACGGACTCGGCACGGGCCGCCGCCTCGGAGAGATGAGCGGCGTGGCCATCTCCAAAGACGGAGTCATCACCGCATCCTACGATAACGGCCAGACTAAGGTTCTGGGACAGATAGCGGTTGCAAACTTCGCAAATGCCGCAGGCCTTTCGAAAGCAGGAGACAACCTCTACTCGGCAACCGCCAACTCGGGCGAATTCGACGGTATCGGTGAGGATATCACGGCAGGCGGCAACTATATGACATCCGGAGTTCTGGAAATGTCAAACGTGGATCTGGCAGGCGAATTTACCGACATGATCACCACACAGCGTGGTTTCCAGGCCAACTCACGTATCATAACCGTATCCGATACTCTTCTTGAGGAGCTTGTTAACCTGAAGCGATAATTAACGACATTCGCTGAAAATATGATGTCCTGATTTTGTAAAAGAAATATTACGGTTAAGTAGTATTATGACGTAACAAAAACCCCGGGAGATGCCGCTCTTGGGGTTTTCTGTACCGTTTCCGCAAGGTGGTCCGTTCCGTACGGGAGGCGGCAACAATTGTATTGTATCGGATTTTGTTGGAATGAGGTATATACATGATCGAAGTAACCAAGATAAACGGCGTCAAGATCCTGATCAATCCCGATCTGATCGAGCTGGTTGAAGAAACTCCGGATACCGTGGTTTCCTTTACCACCGGACGCAAAATAATTGTAAAAGAAAGTAGACAAGAAATAAAAAGCTTGGTAAAATCGTATAGAAAGGATATCTTTGCATAAATAACAGCCGTGTTCCTTGGGTAAGGGGATAATATGGCTGGTTTTATGTGCGTTTATATCCATAGTAAACGGAATCTTTTGTTTTTTCCGGAGCTCCGTTTGCTGATCGCTTTTTAGGAGAAATGTTTTGGACATAGCATCACTGGTCGGCCTGTTAGTATGTCTTGGCCTGGTTATATTCGGTATCGTATTCGGAAACAGTTTCGCGGTTATCCTGAACTTCCTGGATGCCCCTTCGGCGCTGATCACATTCGGCGGCGCGTTCATGTGTATTCTAGCATCCAATACAATACCCGATTTCGTGGGTGGACTCAAATCCTTCACCCTGGTGCTTAAGGTACCTAATTATAATGTTACCGAGATCATCGGCAAGATCATCGACCTTTCGAACGTAGCGCGTAAGGAAGGTCTGCTGGCACTGGAAGAGGCTGCCGGTAATCTTGACGATCCGTTCCTGAGGAAGGGTATCATGCTTGTTGTTGACGGTACGGATCCCGAACTCGTCAGAGGCATCATGGAGACCGAGCTGGTATCCATCGAGGGCAGACATAAGACACGAATAGGCTTTTGGGACGACCTGGGAGCCATGGGTCCTGCCTGGGGTATGATCGGTACTCTGGTCGGACTGGTTAACATGCTTCAGAACATGGACGATCCTTCCGCTATCGGACCTGCGATGGCGGTAGCCCTTTTGACCACACTGTACGGTTCCATGCTTGCCAACTGGATCTGTGCGCCCGTGGCCGCCAAACTCAAGGTCAACAACGGAGCCGAAATGATGGCCAAGGAAATAGAGATAGAGGGACTCCTGTCCATACAGGCCGGTGAGAACCCGAGAGTTATCGAAGAAAAGCTTAAATCCTTCCTTGCTCCCAAGGATCGTGACGCTATAGGCTCCAGCGCCGGAGGCGGAGAAGATGGCTAAGAGAAAAGAAGATGAGCCCAAACCGGGCGCGCCGGCGTGGCAATCGACCTTCGCCGACCTGATGAATCTGCTCCTCTGCTTCTTCGTGTTGCTTTTCTCAATGTCTTCGATCAATGAAGAGAAGTATGAGCTTATAGTTGCATCGTTCTCCAAGTCGACCTTCAGTATTTTTGAGGCCGGTTCAAGTGCCATAGGAGACGGCGTGCTGGTATCCAACGGCGTCAGCCAGCTGAATGAGCTGTCCGACTACATCAATTCCATGGGACTCAATGCCGAGGGCGACGAATATACGATCGAGTCCGAGGACACCAACGCCGAGGATGAGAAGGACGTCAAGCAGGAGATGACCGAATCCGGCTTAAAGGAGAGCGAAGAACTGGCCGAACGGATCCAGGAAGCCCTGGAGGAGAACAATATGGATAAGGATGTGGATATAGATTTCACATCCCAGTATGTCCAGCTCACACTCAAGGGATCCATACTGTTTGACTCCGGAAGCGTGGTGCTCAAGGAAGAATGTCTTCCGGTACTTGATCTGATAGGAGTGATCTTGGAGAGATACGCCACCAGCACCATAGAGATCGAGGGTCATACCGATAACGTGCCGATGAACGGTGCCAAGTATTCAAATAACGACGAACTCAGTGACGGGCGTGCATTGTCGGTGTTCAATTATCTGATAGATACCACATTGCTGGATCCCGCTACGATCAAGCATACCGGTCGCGGAGAATATGTTCCTGTAGCTGATAATTCGACTGCGGAGGGCCGCGCCAAGAACAGGCGTGTTGAGATCAAGATCTACAATTCGCTGAATAATTACTGATTTGGAGATGTTATGAAACGTAATCTGTTGTCAATCGTGATCCTGGTATTATTGTTAGTCAATACGGTTCTGACAGTCGTGCTTATGACTTCCGTGGTCGGTACCGCCAAGAAGACTTCGGCACTGGTCGATGCGATCACAGAGGCTTTGAGCCTTGAAATGGAAGCACAGGCCGGACCTACGGGTCTCGCCAATATCCCGATGACCAACATCAAGGTATATACACTGCCCGAGTCGATGACCATACCGCTCAAGGATGGTGGAGACGGCAAGGCACACTACTGCCTGCTTGAAGCCAGCTTTTCGATAAATACCGAATCGCCCGGCTATGCAACATATACAGAGGATCTGTCCGCTTACGAGAGCCTCATCAAGGACAAGATATTTAATATAGTGAGCGGTTATACGATGGACGAGGCCAGAACCAATCAGGAGCTGATCAAGCAGCAGATCCTTGAACAGGTTCAGTCAATGTTTGATTCCGACTTTATATTCAATGTATCGTTCGGAGAGTACATGTTCCAGTGATTTTTGGCGCAGGAGGTAAGCCGGTTTGAGCGAAGTTCTGTCGCAAAATGAGATAGACAATCTGCTGGCAGCCCTGAGTACCGGTGAACTTGATGTCAATGAGATGCCGGACGCCAATGAGAAGCAGGTCAAGAACTACGACTTTAAGCGTCCGTCCAAGTTCTCCAAGGAGCACCTCAGGACACTGGAGATCATATATGAGCATTACGGAAGGCTGCTTTCGACCAACCTGCCCGTTTACCTTAGAAAGACCGTACAGGTGGCGGTTGCGAGTTCCGAAACGGTTACGTTCTCGGAATTCACCAACGCTCTTGCGTCCCCTTCGATATTGGGGATAATCAATTTTCACCCGCTGAACGGTACCGTTATCCTGGATATGGCTCCGAATCTCGGATTTGCCATCATAGACAGGATGCTCGGGGGTCAGGGCGAGGCTCTGGAGAGGACCAGGGACTTTTCGGAGATAGAGATGACCATACTGCAGAAGATGATGGTAGTATGTATGCAGCTGATGAGAGATCCCTGGAAAAACGTGGTGGAGATCAGTCCGGTGCTTGACCGTATAGAGACCAATCCCGCGTTTGCCCAGATCATCTCCCCGAGCGATATGATCGCGATCGTGACACTTAATGTCAAGATCGGAGATACCGAAGGATTTTTCAATATCTGTCTTCCCTTCTTTACATTGGAAGACGTTATGGATAAACTTAATACTAAGTTCTGGTTCTCCAATATGACGGAAGTCAGTGGAGAGGAATACACGGATAATATTGAAGCAATGATCAAGCATGTGGATATTCCCATCAGGGCTATTTTGGGCAAGAGCTCGATATCCGTCGGCGATTTCGTATCGCTGATGCCCGGTGATGTGATCCGTGTGGATTCCGATATGGATTCCGAACTGGATATCTATGTCGGCAATATCCGGAAATTTACAGGCTTACCCGGCTATAACCGGGACAAGTTTGCTATGAAGATCACCACAGTGATCAGAGAGGAGGACTGACTGCATGGATGGTATGCTGTCTCAGGACGAAATCAATGCGCTCCTCAGCGGCATGGATGTAGGTTCCGACAGTGGCGGTTCAGACACCGCATCAGATGCAGGTGCAGCACCGGCCGGCGGATCTTCGGGCGGCAGTGAAGAGCTGTCGGAGATGGAGCGCGATGCGATCGGCGAGGTAGCCAATATCTCAATGGGATCATCGGCCACCACGCTTTATTCGCTGGTTAACCGAAAGGTTGATATTTCCACTCCCGTGGTTACGCTGGCAACCTGGGAGAACGTGATCAAGGATTACGAGAAACCCTGCGTATTCATACAGATCAAATATACCGTCGGATTGGACGGCTCCAACATACTGGTACTCAAACAGCACGATGTGCTTGTCATAACCGACCTGATGATGGGCGGCGACGGGCAGAATGTCGAGGACCAGGAGCTGAACGAGCTTCACCTTTCGGCGATATCGGAGGCCATGAACCAGATGATGGGTGCATCGGCCACCTCCTTATCGACCATGCTTGGCAAGATGATCGATATTTCGCCTCCGGAGGCCAGCCAGGTAGATTTTACCGAGGGTAAATCCGGAGCAGAGATTGCTGAATTTCTTGGAGGATCATTTGCTAAGATATCCTTCAGGATGCAGATAGATGATCTGGTTGATTCCACGATCATGCAGCTTTATCCGCTGGACTTCGCAAAGGAGCTGTGCAGTGTGTTCCTCGGAAGTCAGTCGGATGACAGCAGCCCGGCACCGGCGCCTGCACCGGCAGCACCGGCACCCGAACCCGTAACTCCTCAGACACCGGTCATTCCGGTAGCCCCCATGCCGGATCCGAATATGGGAATGCAGCCGCAACCCCAGCCTATGATGGATCCTTCGATGATGGGGATGGGTTACGGACAGCCAATGCCTCAGATGTATGCGCAGCCAATGATGTATGCGCAGCCAATGCAGCCCACGAATGTCACGCCGGCACAGTTTCAGAATCTGTCGCCGAACATGGCAGGGATCGCAGGAGGCGAGAATATCGGCATAATAATGGACGTTCCGCTTGAAGTTACGGTTGAACTCGGACGTACCAGCAAGTCGATATCCGAAATCCTTGATTTTGCTCCCGGAACCATCCTGGAGCTTGATAAGATAGCGGGTGAACCCGTAGACGTCCTGGTTAACGGCAAGTTTGTGGCTAAGGGCGAGGTAGTTGTCATAGAAGAAAGCTTCGGCGTTCGTGTCACAGAAATAATTAAACAATAGGAGACAAAGAAATGGCAAAAAACATTTTAATTTGCGATGATGCGGCATTCATGAGAATGATGATCAAGGACATTCTGACAAAGAATGGCTACAACATTGCGGGAGAAGCTGAAAACGGAGCAATGGCGGTCGACAAGTACAACGAGACCAAACCGGATCTTGTGCTGATGGACATTACCATGCCTGAGATGGATGGTATCCAGGCACTCAAGAAGATCAAAGCAAACGATCCCGCAGCCTGTGTTATCATGTGTTCTGCCATGGGACAGCAGGCAATGGTTATCGAGTCCATTCAGTCAGGTGCCAGAGACTTCATAGTTAAGCCTTTCCAGGCAGACAGAGTATTGGAAGCCGTTCAGAAGGTTTTGGGCTAATGCTTGGCTCCATCGGCCAGCTGATCACTGTTCTGGTAGTATTTGTCGGAGTCCTCTTGATAACCTGGTTTGTTACCAGGTGGATATCCGGATATCAGAGGACTATGCGGACAGGCAACAATATACAGCTGATAGAGTCTGTTCCGCTGGCTTCCGGGAAATATATCCAGATCGTCAGGCTGGGCGACAGGTATGTGGCGATCGCCGTCAGCAAGGACAATGTCACCATGCTTGGTGACATCAGTGAGGATGCGCTCACTTTTCCCGAAAAATCCGAAGGAAATGTGTCTTTTAAGAGCATTCTGTCCGGAGTAAACCATGAGAAATAATATCGCTATTAGATTACTTATATGCCTGCTGATCACGGTGGGCATATTCTGTATACCGCAGACCTGTCCGATGCATGTCAGTGCGGCTGAGGAAGTGGATGTCGACAGGCATCTTACCGGAGACAGAGAAGATTCAACCAATATAGATGATCCGGGTACCGCAGATTCGCCCGAGGATCTGGCTGATCTGAATATCGCCAACACGGTGACAATAACATACGACAACGGTAACGGACAGATCAACGGTGCGCTCAGGATACTGATCATACTGACGCTTATCGCGATAGCTCCTTCGCTGATCGTGATGCTGACCTGCTTTACCAGGGTCATCGTTGTGCTGCATTTCACCAGAATGGCGCTGAACACCCAGACGGCACCTCCCAATAACGTGCTGATAGGAATAGCGCTGTTTTTGACATTTTTTATCATGCAGCCGACGATCATGAGCGTATACAATGATGCGGTGGTACCGTTTGAAGCCGGAGAGCTGGATACGCAGGAGGCGGTCACAGCCGCGATGAAGCCGATCCGGGAATTCATGTATCCCCTCACCCAGGAAAAGGATGTTGCCACTTTTATGGAAATATCCCGTACGGAGTGGGACGGTACCCTCGATTCCATACCGAATCTTGTCCTGATACCGAGCTTTATAGTATCGGAGCTTCGAAGCGCCTTTATCATCGGATTTTTAATATATATCCCGTTTATAGTCATCGATATGGTAGTCGCTTCCACCCTGATGAGTATGGGTATGATGATGCTTCCGCCGACGACAATATCGGCGCCGTTTAAGATCCTGCTGTTTGTGATGGCGGATGGCTGGAATCTTGTTATCGTGAATCTTGTTAAGACTTACTTTTAGGAGGGGTTATGACAATAGATGACGTGACCCGTGTTATAAGGGACGGTCTTTTTACCATAATAGAATGCTCACTCCCGATGCTTCTTGTGAGCCTCGTTATCGGTCTGCTCGTATCAATATTTCAGACCGTTACATCGATTCAGGAACAGACGCTTACCTTTGTGCCAAAGGTCATATGCGTCTTTCTTGCATTGACGCTTGCGGGAAACTGGATGCTGGGCAAGATGGTCACTTACATGTCCGATCTCTGGCAGAATTTTGCTGTATATATCAGGTAATGGCTCATGCTTGATATCAGCTTCACCTATTCCGATCTGCAGACATGGCTGCTCATAATGGTAAGGGTTACGCTTTTTGTATATGCAGCTCCCTTTTTCAGTATGAACAATGTACCGCATGTTGTTAAGATAGGATTCGGGCTCCTTTTCAGCACCATGCTTTACGGAGTTGTGGATCATCCGACGCTTGTTTTTGAAACCGAGACCGAGTATGCGATAATCGTCATTAAAGAAGCGATCTGCGGATTGCTGATAGGTCTGGGGGCTCAGCTGTGTACTACCGTGACATCTCTTGCCGGATTTATCGTGGATATGGAAACCGGTATGAGCATGGCACAGGTATTTGATATAAATACCAGGATGCAGACATCGATAACGGGCGGTATTTATCAGGCGGCTTTTTCTCTTCTGATGATCGTGACCGGACTTTATCAGTATCTGGTGAGTGCGCTGGCCGATTCCTTTACACTGATCCCAATCGGGGGAGTTAATCTGAACGCTGATAAGCTGCTTACATCGTTTATTGAGTTCATGTCACAGTATATGCTTATAGCCTTCAGGATAGCGCTTCCGGCAGTATGCTGCATGCTGCTGCTCAATTCGGTTCTCGGGATACTTGCGAAGGTCGCGCCCCAGATGAACATGTTTGCCGTGGGTATCCAGCTGAAGGTCCTGAGCGGATTGACGATATTGTATATTACGGCTTTTACGCTGCCCAGGATCGCGGATTTTATCGTTACTGAGATGAAGACCGTGCTGGTTGGTATGATAGAGGGTATGATGTGATACTGGAGTATGATCTGCGATTCTTTGCCAAGGATGGTCCGGGCGGAGAAAAGACAGAGGAACCTACAGCCAAAAAGCTGGAGGATGCCAGAAAAGAAGGACAGGTCGCCAAGAGTAAGGAGATAGTCAATGCGGCCACGCTTCTGGCCATATTTGCGGGATTTTCCATGCTGGTAAGCTACTATGCCGGCAGTTTTCTGGATATATTCAGGATCGTATATAACAGGATACCGGAGTGGACCCAATACTATGACGGTGAGATCCCGGTCGCAGTGATCTTAAGCGGTATCCGGGAAATGGTGATCCGGTTCATAATGATCATCCTTCCGGTTCTGCTGCTGGGGTTTATAATCCCCTTTATATCGGATCTTGTACAGGTTAAATGGGCTCCGACGACCAAGCCGCTGCAGCCCAGGTTCAGCAAGATCAATCCGGCCAACGGGTTTAAACGTATATTCTCGCTCAATTCGCTGATCGAGCTGCTCAAATCGCTTCTTAAGCTCGCAGTGATCGGCATAATGGTATTTATATATCTGAGATCCAATCAGAACAGGCTTCTGATAATCCTGGATCTGCCGATGATTAACGCGGTGGTCATGGCCGGCCAGATGATAGTGGCCATAGGGATCCGTATAGCCGCCGCATATATTGCGATAGCACTTCTTGACTATGTCTATCAGAAATGGAAGTTTAACGAAGACAACAAGATGACAAAGCAGGAAGTCAAGGATGAATATAAAAACATGGAAGGTGATCCGCAGATCAAGAGCCAGCAGAGACGCCGCATGCAGGAGGCTTCCCGAAGGCGTATGATGCAGCAGCTTCCTCAGGCTGACGTGGTGATCACCAACCCTACGCATTACGCTGTTGCTATCAGATATGCCCCCGAACTGTACGATGCTCCTTACGTGGTCGCCAAGGGGGCGGATTATCTGGCGGAACGTATCAGAGAAGTTGCCAGAGAAAATGATATTGAAATAGTGGAAAACAAGCCTCTTGCCAGGATGCTGTATGCCAATGTTGAGGTGGATCAGATAGTGCCTCCGGAGCTGTATCAGGCAGTGGCGGAAGTACTTGCATTTGTTTATACGCTTAAGGGAAAGGTATAGGACCGTTATTGACGGGAATGATCATTGGATACCGATCCTGAAATATTACGAAAGGAGAGCGCATGCGCGGAAAGCTTAAGATAGCCGATATGGGCGTGGCCGTATATCTGCTGATCGCATTTATAATGCTGATCGTGCCGATGCCCGAAAGTCTGCTCGATGTGTTTCTGACGCTGGATATGGGCATAAGCTTTACCATTCTGTTTACGTCCATGTTTGCGGAAGAAGTGCTTGGAATGAGCTTCTATCCGACCATGCTGCTTTTCTCGACCATATTTCGTATAGCGCTGAACGTATCCTCCACCAGACTTATACTGGCTAACGGCAGTGCCGGCAACGTCATCCAGGTATTCGGCGAGTTCGTGGGAGGCGGTGATCTGGTCATCGGTATCATAGTATATCTGATACTGGTGCTTGTGCAGTTTATGGTCATCAACAAGGGTTCGGAGCGTGTCGCCGAGGTAACCGCCAGATTTACGCTGGATGCCATGCCCGGTAAACAGATGGCCATAGATGCTGACCTGAATACCGGAGCCATCACGGATGCGGAAGCCAAGGAAAGACGTGATAAGATACAGGAAGAAGCGAGCTTCTTCGGTTCCATGGACGGTGCCGTTAAGTTCGTAAAAGGAGATGCCAATGCCGGTCTGGTCATCACGGCCATCAACATCGTCGGCGGTATTGCGATGGGCATGCTCAGACAGGGCATGGATATAGGAACGGCCCTTAACTGGTATACGATCCTTACCATCGGTGACGGACTGGTAAGTATGATCTCCTCACTGCTCATATCCCTTGCAACCGGTATCCTGGTGACCAAGGGCAGCAAGACCGCGGATTTCGGTTCGGTACTGGTCGGTCAGCTCTTCGGTATTCCCAAGGCCCTGTATATTGTCGGCGGAGTACTTGCCTTTCTGGGAGTGATCACTCCTCTTAATACGGTACTTTTTGTGCTCATAGGCGGCATGTTCATCATCGTGGCCAGGGTCGTTGCGGGAACGCTGGAAACCGCCAAGATTGAGTCGGAGGTGGAATCCGAGGAGGCTGCCGCGGAAGAGATAAGGCAACCGGAAAATGTCACATCGCTCCTGAATGTGGATCCCATCGAGCTGGAGTTCGGCTATGGTATCATTCCGTTGGCTGACGTGAACCAGGGCGGAGACCTGCTTGACCGTGTTGTTATGATCAGGAGGCAGATAGCCCTTGAACTCGGTACCGTAGTGCCGATCATCCGATTGAGGGATAACATACAGCTGAATCCTAACCAGTACATCATCAAGATCAAAGGCGTGCAGGTTTCGGAGGGCGAGATCCTTTTTGACCACTATATGGCCATGAACCCCGGCATAGTTGAAGAAGAGATCGCCGGAATAGACACCAGGGAGCCGTCGTTCGGTCTGCCTGCCAAGTGGATCACCGAGGGTCAGAGAGAGCGTGCGGAGAGTCTGGGATACACGGTTGTTGACCCGCCGTCTATCATAGCCACACATCTGACAGAGATCATCAGACAGCATATCGCCGAGCTGCTGACGCGTCAGGATGTACAGAATCTCATAGACAACCTGCGTGAATCCAATCCCTCCATCGTGGACGAGCTTGTTCCCAAGCTTCTCGGCCTCGGAGAGGTACAGAAGGTATTGCAGAATCTCCTGTCGGAGGGTATTTCGATAAGGGATCTGCTGACCATATTTGAAACCATGGCGGATTATGCCACTACCACCAGGGACACTGATATTCTGACGGAGTATGTGAGGCAGGCACTTAAGCGTGCGATCTCCAACAAGTACTTCCCCCAGAATGAAACTACTCAGGTGGTCACGGTCGATCCGGCGCTTGAACAGGAGATCATGGCTTCCGTCAAACAGACGGAACAGGGTGCGTATCTGACATTGGATCCTTCACGGATAGAGGCGATCATGAACAGCGTCAGGGCGCAGGTTGAGAAGCTTGAGAATCTCGGAAGGAATCCGATAGTGATCACATCGCCTATCGTCAGGGCGTATTTCAAGAGGCTGACCGAGGACTATTTCAGGGATCTGATAGTGGTTTCGTATAACGAAGTTGACAGTAACGTACAGATTCAGTCTGTTGGACTGATCCAGATATAAAGCGACACAGATAGATGATCATCAAGAAGTTTACAGCAAAAACCGAAGCAGAGGCCACAGCGGAAGCAAAGAAGGAACTCGGTCCCAACGTGGTCGTCATGAATGTCAAATCAGTCAAGCAGAAGGGCTTTTTTTCGTTCTTCAAGGCTCCTCTGGTGGAGGTGACCGTTGCTCTGGAGGAGGAAGGCGAGAATTCCCAGACGAGGAGACGTATCGATCCTCCCATGCCTGACCCCGCCGCCGAATCCGTAAGGGAAGCCATCAGCCGCGTCAATACTCTGGTGACGGCAGATCTCGAGAAGGAAAAAACAAGAAACGAGGATCATCAGGGATCGGCTATCGAAGAAAAACTGGATTCACTCCAGTCCCTGCTGGAAAAGCAGATAAACTCCCAGCCACAGGAAAAGGAAAAGGAACCGGCAGAGGAATCCGGGTCAAGGAATACCTCACAGAAGAGCGGCACGCCTGCACATACGGAGGAGAGATCCGAGGTCGGAGATGTAGACGCCGAACTCCTCAAGTTCATGAAACTTCTGTATAATACGATGATCGATAATGAGGTTAACGAGCATATTGCCAATTCGATAATCGAGGAGACCCGCAAATCCTGCAAACCCGGGATGCCGTTTCAGGTTGCACTTTCCAATACCTATCAGAAGCTGATACTTAAATTCGGTACTCCGCAGGAGATCAAACCCGCGGATCGGGGTCCCAAGGTCGTGTTCTTTGTGGGTCCCACCGGTGTCGGCAAGACTACCACGATCGCCAAGATCGCGTCGAGATTTTCCATGATAGAGCACAAAAAGGTTGCTCTTCTTACAGCGGATACTTACAGGATCGCGGCTGCCGAACAGCTGCACACCTATGCCAATATCCTTGAGGTTCCGTTCAAGGTTATCTATTCGGTGGAAGAGGTGGAAAAGGCACTGGAGGACTTTTTTGCATATGATTATATACTCGTGGATACGGCCGGCCATTCACATCAGAATGAGACCCAGCGTATGCAGATGAACGAGTTTATCCATTCGGTCGACGGACTGGCCGAGAACGAAACATATCTGGTTCTTTCCGCTACGACCAAATACAAGGATCTGATCAGTATCGCGGATACCTATTCGCATATGACGGACTACAAGCTGATATTTACCAAGCTTGATGAAACGACGACGCTCGGAAACCTGTTGAATCTTAAAATTCATACCGGCACAACGATATCGTATGTGACGAACGGACAGAATGTTCCTGAGGACATTTCGACTTTTAATCCCCAGAAGACGGTGAAGTTGCTTCTGGGAGGCAGGTGATTCTATGGATCAGGCGAGTGCACTCAGAAATCTGGTAAAATCAAATAATGCTTCGATGAGGCCGATTTCCAGGGTGATCACCGTTACCAGCGGAAAGGGAGGAGTCGGCAAATCCAATACATCCATCAATCTTGCTATCCAGTTCAGGAAGCTGGGACAGAGGGTCATTATACTGGATGCGGATTTCGGCCTGGCCAATATAGAGATCATGTTCGGAGCCGTTCCCAAACACAATCTCTGTGATCTGATCTATCAGAACAAAAACATCCGTGAGATCATCACCTGGGGCCCCATGGAGGTCGGCTTTATTTCCGGAGGAAGCGGAATCGCAGGCATGTCCAATCTGGGACGGGAGTATCTGACATATATCATTCAGAATCTCGCCGAGCTGGATGCGATTGCGGACATTATCATCGTCGATACCGGCGCCGGTATTTCGGATGCCGTACTTGAGTTTCTGGTGGCGAGCGGGGAGATCCTGCTTGTAACGACACCCGAACCCACATCCATCACGGATTCCTACAGTCTGCTCAAGGCGCTCAATGTACATAACCGCTTTGACAGGGATTATTCACAGATCAAGGTGATAGCCAACAAGGTTGATTCTGAGAACGAAGGACAGGCGCTGTTTAATAAACTGAACGCAGTGGTTAATCGCTATCTGCATCTTCCGATCACATATCTGGGCAGCATTCCGCAGGATCAGCAGCTGGTCAGGGCCGTGATGCAGCAGACTCCGGTATCACTTCAGAATCCATCTGCCAAATCCTCACAGAGCTATGAGAGGATAGCGGGTAAACTGATGAACATAGATACCACAAAGCTGAACAAACGAGGTATGGCAGCTTTCTTTTCGCATATTGTCGCTACTGCGCGAAAAACTCAGATGTGAACATATTATTACTTCGGGATAGGAGGACTCTATGTTATCCAAATATGTTACTGTTGGCAACAGAGTGGAATTGCAGTCGGTCAAAAGACTGAATATCGAGATCCGTGATGCGGGCAATGAAGAACGCAAGGTATATTCCACCAAGGTATATGACATCGTTTCGGACGAACGGATAGAACTTCTGATGCCAATGGAACAGACCAAACTCATACTTTTGCCGGTGGACGGAGAATATGAGCTGTGCTTTTATACCGGGAACGGGCTATATCAGTGCGTTGCCAGGGTGGTTGACAGATATCGTGACAATAATGTCTATGTGCTCGCACTCGATCTGATCACAAACCTCAGAAAGTATCAGAGAAGAGAATACTATCGTTTCAGCTGTGCGCTTGAGATGAATTCCCGGGAGCTGCTCAAGGAAGAGATCGAATCACTCGATCACGATCATAATATTCTTCAGCCCGAGCTGCCGCTGAAAAGAAGCGTAATACTCGATATCAGCGGCGGAGGACTCAAGTTCGTGTCGAATCTTGCATACGAAAAGGGAAGTCTGATCCTGTGCAATTATGATCTGGTGGTTGATGATGTACCCAGGCATTACAGTCTTGTGGGCAAGGTCCTTGCATCGTCGGAGGTGGAGAATAAGCCGGGGATCTATGAACACAGAGTCCAGTATATCAATGTGAATCCTGACGAACGAGAGGAAATTATCAAATATATCTTCAATCAGGAAAGAAAAAACAGACGAAAAGAGAAGGGGATGTAAAATAATGAAAAAAATTCTGTTAGTAGATGATTCTGCACTCATGAGAAGAGTGATGTGTGATATAATCGATTCAGATTCTCGGTTTTCTGTGGAGGATCGAGCCACCAACGGTCTGGAGGCACTGGATCTGTTGCAGCGTAAAACCTATGACGCTGTGGTCCTGGATGTCAACATGCCGAAGATGGATGGAATAGCTCTTCTGAAGGAGCTGCACAAAAGAAAAATAGGCGCCAGAGTCATGATGGCATCTACGCTGACCCTGGAGGGCGCCAAAGTCACACTTGACTGCCTGGATCTGGGAGCTCTGGATTTCATTCACAAACCGGATAACGCATCCGATTGCAGGGATGATGAGTTTAAGCACAAACTGCTGCATACTCTCTACAGTGTCAGCATCTCCAGAATGCCGACATTTGAATCCAAACTTACACTTGATTCCATCAAGACGGACAGAAAGGTTGTGGAGCTTGCCAGCAAACACGCGTCTTCCTATACCGGCTCCAAGATCGTGGCGATCGCTTCGTCAACCGGAGGCCCCAAGGCGCTTCAGTCGGTGATCCCGAAGCTTCCGGCGAATCTCGCGGCACCGGTTGTACTGGTTCAGCATATGCCGGTCGGGTTTACGGCTTCATTGGCCGAAAGACTCAATTCTCTCGGAGACATAACCGTTACCGAAGCACAGGAGGGAGATATCCTGGAAGCGGGACACGTGTATATCTCCAAGGGCGGACAGCACATGAACGTGCTTACCATGGCCAGCAAGTATTCCATTCATTATACGGATGAGCCCAGCCGTGAGGGTGTTAAGCCCTGCGCAAACTACATGTATGAATCACTCAGGGATTCCAAGGTCAACGAGATCGTCTGTGTGGTCATGACGGGAATGGGAGCAGACGGTACCGAAGGCATAGAACACCTTAAGGAAAAGAAACGTGTACATGTCATAACCCAGACGGAGAGCACCTGCGCAGTATACGGAATGCCTAAATCGGTGGACAAAAAGGGACTTTCGGATCAGAGAGTGCCGCTCGACCAGATAGCACAGGAGATCATTTTGAACGTCGGTGTACGTTAAATACATAAGAAAGGAACGGTGAAACTAAATGGATGTAAGTCAATATCTGGACATATTTCTGGATGAGACAGGGGAACATCTCCAGAGTCTGAGCGATCAGATCATGATCCTCGAAAATGAGCCGGAGAACGAAGATACCATTAATGAGATCTTTCGTGCTGCGCACTCACTCAAGGGTATGGCAGGTACTATGGGCTTTAAGCGCATGCAGAACCTGACTCACGACATGGAGAACGTATTCTCGGAGGTACGTAACGGTAATATCAAGATCAAGTCCGAAAATATCGACGTACTTTTCCGTTGTCTGGATGCTCTGGAGGGATATACCAACAATATCCGTGAGAGCTCTGACGAGGGTACCGAGGACAACGAAGACATCATCAAGGCACTCAATGATATCCTGAATGCTGCCAAAGGAGGCGGGGAAGCGGATGCCGCTCCCACAGAGGAGGCTGCACCTGCGGCCGAGAGCTCTTCGACAGGCGGCGATGATCAGGCATGGAGCAGGATCAAACTGACCGATACCGACACCGCAGCGATCGGAGAAGCCATCAAGGCAGGCAAGACCACATACGGATTCACCGTCAAGGTTCAGGAATCCTGTATTCTGAAGGCGGCACGGGCATTCCTTGTGTTTAAGGCGATCGAGGAACTTGGCGAGATCATTACGTCCGATCCGTCCAGTCAGGATATCGAGGACGAGAAGTTCGATTTTGAGTTTTCCATCATAGCTGTTTCCGAGGTTCCACTTGATCAGCTTATATCCGCCGCTTCAAATGTATCCGAGATCGAGAGCGTTACCGGCGGAGTACTTGATCTTGACCATGCCCAGATGGAGGATGACGGACTTGGTGAAGATATGGCTGCCGCAGATTCCGCTGCGGGCACTACAGCGACAGAAGAAGCGCATAACGTCGAAGAAGCTCATGTTCCGGCCACCGCGGCACAGACACCCGCCAAGACGGATAAGGCCGCTAATGACAAGAAACCTGCGGGCAAGCCTGTTGTTAACAGAACAGTTCGTGTTGATATCGAGAAGCTGGATGTTCTGATGAATCTGGTCAGCGAGCTGATCATTGCGAAGAACTCCCTCGTAAGTGCCAGCGGAAGTACGGAAGACCGCAGCAATTCGGAGATCTCGGAGCAGGTTGAGTATCTGGAATCCGTTACCACCAGCCTTCACGAGTCAGTTATGAAGGTTCGAATGGTTCCTATCGAGAGCGTTGTATCCAAGTTCCCCCGTATGGTTCGCGATCTTCAGAAGAAGCTTAATAAGAAGATGGAACTGTACATGACAGGTGAGGATACCGAGCTGGATCGTACCGTGGTAGACGAGATCGGCGATCCCCTCATGCACCTGCTGCGTAACTCGGCCGATCACGGTCTTGAGTCAGCCGAAGTCCGCCGCGAGAGAGGCAAGCCGGAGGTTGGTTCCATTTTCCTTGATGCATACCAGGAGGGCAACAACGTTATCATCGAGGTAAGAGATGATGGTAACGGTATCGATACCGAGGCTGTCAAGGCGAAGGCCATCGAGAGAGGCGTAATCACTCCCGAGCAGGGCGAAAATATGACGGAGAAGGAGATCATTGATCTTCTGTTCAACGCCGGATTTTCCACTGCAAAGGTTGTATCCGATGTATCCGGCCGAGGAGTCGGACTTGATGTCGTTAAATCCAAGATCGAATCCCTGAGTGGTGAGGTAAGCGTAAAGAGCAAGCTTGGAGAGGGTTCGACCTGGACCATCAGACTTCCTCTGACACTGGCCATCATTCAGGCACTGATGGTTACCGTGGGTGGTGAGAAATATGCGATTTCCTTAAGCTCCATCCAGACCATCGAGGATGTGCCGAAGTCAAGTGTTAAGCTTGTGGAGAACAAGGAAGTGATCCATCTGCGCGGATCCGTTATTCCGCTGATCGATCTGCATAGCGTTCTTGAAGCTCCCCGTGTGGAAGAGATCGATCCCGAGCATATGATCGTTGTCATTGTCACCAAGGGCGACAAGCAGGCCGGACTTATAGTAGACGAACTGATCGGCCAGCAGGAGATCGTTATCAAGTCTCTGGGCAAGTATATCAACAAGTGCAAGGTTATAAGCGGTGCAACCATACTTGGTGACGGCGAGGTAGCTCTTATCGTCGATGCCAATGTGCTGATCTGATAATAGGAGGAATTGAGATGGATGAACTGTCAACCGTAAGCACCAGTGTCCAGTATATTGTAGTTAAACTGGGAAATGAGCGCTTTGGTATCAATATCAGTTATGTGGATAATATAGTTCGAATGACCAGAATGACCAGAGTACCCGAAGTGGCTCCTTATATCAAGGGCGTTATCAATCTTCGCGGTGAAGTGGTTCCGGTTATGAGTACACGTATCAAAATGGGACTTGAACCCGACGTGGAGACCAATGCCACCAGGATCATTATACTTAAGTTTGAGCAGCAGGGCTTCATAGGCTGCATTGTGGATGCCGTAAATGAGGTCGTTACCCTTAGCACAGACAGCATCGAGAAGGTAAAGGATTCGGACGGCGATACTTTTGTTCAGGGTGTTGGAAAAACCGAAGACGGACTGATCTCGGTTCTCGATCTGGACGCTTTGATCAATGAGCAGATTTAAAGGAGAATAATAAATATGGCAGAGAACATGTCGTTAGAGACTGTCAACTCTATGTATTTCGATGTCCTTAAGGAGATAGGCAACATCGGAGCAGGGAATGCGACGACCGCACTTGCACAGCTCCTTGGGACAAAGGTGGATATGTCCGTTCCGCAGGTTTCACTGCTGGAATTTAAGGATGTGGGTGCTGTTGTCGGCGGTGAAGAGCTGATCATGGTAGGCATCCTGCTGGGTGTTGAAGGCGATATTACAGGAAGCATCATGTTCCTTATTGAAAAGGAAGGAGCCAGACATCTGACCAACAAGCTTATGATGGGCATGGGGGCTTCGGCCGAAGGCGAGGACTTTAACGAGATGGAGCTCAGCGCACTCAAGGAAGTCGGCAATATCATTACCGGAGCATATCTTAATGCGCTGTCGGGGCTTACAAATCTGGTTATATATCCCTCAACGCCCGAGCTTACCGTTGATATGGCCGGAGCAATCTTAAGCGTACCCGCTATCCAGTTCGGTATTCAGGGAGATCAGATACTGCTTATCCAGAATAACTTTTTTGATGAAGTTGAATTGGATGGATTTTTCATCCTGCTTCCGGATATGGAATCATACGGAACTATCCTTGGCGCATTGGGAATATCAACGTTGTAATTAACTGGAGTATATAATGGGTAATATAGTTAAAGTTGGGATGGCAGATCTCAATATATGTAAAGCTCCGGATGGGATCACCACTCTGGGACTTGGGTCCTGCGTCGGCGTTGCCCTCAGAGAACCGGGCAAGCCGTGGGGCGGACTTGCACATGTAATGCTTCCGGATTCCACCAGCATTACGAACGGCGGTCCTGTTAATGTCCCCAAGTTCGCCGATACCGGTGTGCAGGAACTTGTCAATCAGATGGTCTCCAAGGGATGCAGCAAGGCAAAGCTTGTGGCCAAGATAGCCGGCGGTGCACAGATGTTTGCGTTCCAGAGTAATGATAAGATGATGCGTGTCGGGGAGCGTAACGTGGAGGCTGTCAAGAAGAAGCTTAAGGAACTCGGTATCAGACTGATCGCCGAGGATACCGGAGCCAACTACGGACGGACTGTGATCTTTTATCCCGAGACCGGAGATTTTGTCATCAGAGCGGTAGGTAAGCCTGAAAAGACGATATAAGGAAATACTGATCTGAGATTATTATGCCTGATGATTTTTATAATGGATTTGACGGATCCGGTGCGGCGATGAACAGGGTCGGCGAGAACATGCAGGCCGAACGTTCGGGAGATCCGGCCGCATCGGAACCGGAACAACCCAAAAGACCCAAGACTGCCAAGGAGCTTGAGGAAGAAAAAAACCGCAAGGCGGCAGAGATTGAGGAAGAAAGAAGAAGGAAAAGAGAAGAGAAAAAACGCCAGAATGAGCTTAAGAATCGACGGATGAAACGTAAGCTTATCACTCCTGGCGTTGTTCTTGTGGTTGGAGCTATTGCAAGCATCACGATGTTCCTTAAAGAGTTTGAGAACAGTCGTATGCTTATATGGCTTTTGGTGATACTTCTGATCGCATGGATCGCCGGAAGCCTGATACAGTATATGTTCGAGAAGTTTGCGTACGATAACGAACATGAGATGGCAGAGGAAGGGGAAGTCATTAACAAGGGACTTGCCCCCAGCGATGACGTAAAGGCCGAAGAGAATGGATGAATACGGACGTAAGAGACTCTGGGACGACTATAAACGGACCAGATCCTCTGAAATCAGAGAAAGACTCATATTGGAGTATGCTCCGCTCGTGAAGCTTGTTGCCGGACGTCTGTCCATGTATCTGGGATACAATGTGGAGTATGACGATCTGGTAAGCTACGGCATTTTTGGCCTGATAGATGCCATAGATAAATTTGATACCCTTAAGGATGTTAAGTTTGAAACCTATGCGTCTCTCAGGATAAGGGGTTCCATACTGGACCAGATACGTAAAATGGACTGGATCCCCAGAACCGTGCGTCAGCGTCAGAGACAGATAGATACTGCGATACATGAGATCGAGCTGGCCACAGGCAAAACAGCCTCTGATGAACAGATAGCCGAGAAACTCGGCATTACGGATGATGAATACACCGACTGGCAGAGCCAGATGAAGGTTACGGGGGTTATCTCTCTGGATGAATTCACCGAGTCGGGAAGCGATATACCGAATGACAGATACGGAGCAAGCCGCATCGAGGGTCCCGAGGAGGCGATCGAACGCGGTGAACTGAAGGAGATGCTCGGAGAAGCGCTGGCGACACTCACGGAGAAGGAGCAGAAGGTTGTACTTCTGTATTACTATGAGGATCTTACCCTGAAGGAGATAAGCAATATCCTTGAGGTCTCCGAGTCCAGAGTATCGCAGCTGCATACCAAAGCGCTTCAGAAGCTCCAGAAGAAGCTCGGTAAATATATGAATATAATTACCGAAGCGGTATGAAGTGGGGATAGTTAAATGAACGGGTATTTCAGAATAGCAGCAACAAAGACAAGTACCAATCTTGAATTGTTTGCACCTACCGACGGCGGACGTCCCGTCAGAACCAATGATGTCATATCCTATCTGGGATCCAAAGCGATCCAGTATGATGCCGGATCTCTCGGAAAGGCTATCGATACCGCAGCCACAAAGGATACGAGCGTTACTCTCTGTATGACACCGGTGGGACCTTTTTCGGAAACCTCCGAGATCAGTGTAAGTCAGAATAAGATGGAGGTAACCGTCAGATTGTATTCGGCCAGTGTCGGCGGTACAAATCTTGAGGAGTCGGATATTCGCAATGATCTGGCAACGAAGGGCGTCAAGTATGGCATTAAGGATGATGTGATAGCAGATATCATCGCCAATCCCAGATATTGTGAGGATATAATCATAGCCGAGGGTACGGCGCCGACAGAGAGCAAGGACGGTTATGTGGAATATCTTTTTAATACGGACCGTAATCAAAAGCCTGCCCTTTTGGAAGACGGAAGTGTGGATTTCTTCCATCTGAATGTGCTTCAGGCGTGCGCGGCCGGGCAGGAAATAGCCAGACTGCATGCGGCTGAGAGAGGTGACAACGGCACAGCCGTTGACGGCTCGATGATCAAGCCCAGAGATCCCAAGACCGCAGCTTTTCGATATGGTCAGAACATCAAAGTCAGCGAAGACGGACTTTCTCTCATATCCGAAGTTGACGGCAATGTCAGTCTGGTATCAGGACAGGTATTCGTCAACAGCTCGATGCAGTTTGATGAGGTCGGACCTGCCACCGGAAATATAGAGTTTGACGGAAGCGTAGTCATATCCGGTAACATAGACACCAACTTTGAAGTAAGAGTAAAGGGTGATGTGACGGTAAACGGCGTTATCGAAGGAGCGTATGTCGAGGCCGGCGGAAACATCATCGTGGTGCGCGGCGTCAACGGTATGGGTAAGGCCGAATTAAAGGCCGGCGGAAATATCATAGCCAAATATCTTGAGAATGTTAATGCCCAGGCCGGAGGCTATATTTCCTCAGAGGCTATCATGCATTCGACCGTAAGCGCCGGCGGTGATATAATCGTTGACGGCAAAAAGGGAGTACTCTCCGGAGGTCATGCGACCGCGGGAGGTCACGTGGAGGTCAAGAATCTCGGCTCCGAGATGGCTAACGATACCATAGTTGAGGTCGGTATGTCTCCCCAGATCAAGAGGGAGATAATGGAACTCAGGAATCAGGCTGCGGAGAAGCAGAAGACTCTGGATTCAATTAAACCCGTACTCAACAGTATGGCAATGAAAGTAAAGAGCGGTGTTGTCCTTACCGAAGAACAGAAGGGGTATGTCGGACAGCTGATGAGGGTTCAGAAGACGACGGATGAGGAACTTGCGGGTATAATCATCAGATTGAATGAACTGGAATCAAAGTTTGATGTAGATACCCCTGCCGAGGTCAAGGTCAAGGGGGTGGCTTATCCGGGATCCAGAGTATGCATCAACGAGGTATCCATGTCGGTAAAGACTCCCACCAGATACTGTAAGTTCGTAAAGATCAGGGGAGATGTCAAGATCACGGGATATGATTAAGTAAAAGAGGTTTCTGCGGAGGAGGAAATATGGCTATAGGTCCTATAGAAATGCAGGGACAGATCCTGCGGACGCAGGATTTCGCCCAGATAAAGCATCAGGAGGATGTTCGGGGAAATGTTGAGCAGTCACAGATCCAGGTGACCAAAGATGTCGAGGAAGAAAGACAAGCCAACAGGGTTTCCGGGACACAGGAGAGTGCCAATACTAAAAACCAGTCCGATGCATCCGATAAGGGCAGTAATGAATACAGCGGTGACGGCGGTGCGGGCAGACGTGAGGCCCGGGAAGCCCGTGCGCTTAAGGAAGCGAGAGAGGCAAGAGCCCGGGACGGCAAGGTTCTGCTCAAATCGGTGGGACACTAAAAAACGGAAGAGCGTAAAAATATGGTTTTGGAAATTATTGTAATGGTGGTCGGGATCGCACTTGTGGTAGCAGGTTATCTGGTTCCGGCCAAAAATAAGGAAAACGAAGAATCGGATCGGATTAGCAGAGACATGGTTGCGGAGATTGTTTCCGAGGAAGTGGAGTCCGCAAAGGGCCGCATTGACGAGATAGTCGATGAGACCGTTAATTATGCTATCGAAAAGGCCGAGCGCGGGATGGACAGGCTCAGCAACGAAAAGATGATGGCTGTCAGCGAGTATTCGGATACCGTGCTCGATCAGATAAACAAAAGCCACGAAGAGGTGGTTTTTCTTTATGATATGCTGAATGACAAGCATGAGAATCTGAAGGAAACCGTGGCTGAGGCGGAGAAAAAGGCCAACGAGGTCAAAGAGAGCGTAAAGGCAGCTGAGAGCGCCAGGGCTGCAGCGGAGATGACACCTCTTGTGGTGGAAAAGATCGAAGCTCCCGAGCCTGCCGCCGCACCTTCACCTGCACCTGCAAGGGAGAAGAGCAAGCCGGTACCTGTGATAAAAAAGGAACCCATTGCCGCCCCCGTCGTTGCCGCAGAGTCGGATGAGGAAGACCGGGATCAGGAGGACGATTACTACGAGGAGGAGTGGGAGAACCTTGATGACGGAGACGAGTCGGACGGTCCCGAGATCAACTTTAATGCTCATTCTCCCGGAAGCCGAAACAGCAATGACCGTATCCTGGAAATGCACAAAGAAGGAAAGTCCAATATGGCTATCGCCAAAGAGCTTGGACTCGGAATAGGCGAAGTCAAGCTCGTGATAGATCTGTTTAAGGGGTAATGACTATGAATCTGAAATATTACTTAAGAGGTTTAGGCCTTGGATTTATAGTGGCTGCCCTTGTGCTTGGCATCCATCATTTCACGGCTAAGGATAAAACGATGACCGATGCTCAGATCAGGGAGAGAGCGGTCGAACTCGGTATGGTGGACAAGGATACCCGACTTACCGAAGCCGAGGCCGATGTCAGTGCCGAGGAACTTCTGGAAAGCATAGATCAGAATGAAAGTGACACCGCCGGAGATAACAGATCGGGCAGCGATGAAGTCCCAGCAGATCAGGGGAATGAAAACGAAACTGCCGATAATCCGCTTATCGAGGATGTTACAGCTGAGATCAGCACGGATTCGTATGATGATCCCGATGCGGCCATGACTACCGAACTGCCCACAGCAGAGGAAGTCGGCGCTGATATTGATAAACCGGCGGAAAACACGTCTGAGGAAGCTAAACCTTCGGAAACCGGCGAAAACGGATCCGTGGTAGCTGAGGGAACCGAAACGACTGCCGCGGAGGAATCCGGGGCCCGGACATCTTCGGAAGCAGATGATACAAAGATCAATCCTGCTGGTGGTACGATACAGGTAGTATCGGGTGACTCCTCCGACAGAGTGGCACGTAAGCTTGAAGAAGCCGGTATCATAGCGTCAGCGTCCGAATTTGACCGTTATCTGTGCAGCAACGGATATGACCGGAGGATCTCCACGGGAACATACACTATTCCGGAGGGATCATCGGATCAGGAAATAGCTAAAATGATCACTCACAGCAATTGATTTCCTGCTTGACACGGGGAATGATACGCAATAAAATATATATTTGTGACGGAATGAGATGATATCTCCATTGCCCCGGCGATATCGATCCGGTCTGTCGGTATTTATCCGGTATTTCGGGCCCGGACATCCCGATATCCAGGATAGTATAACAGCAAAGAGCATAAGTTAGGAGGAATTATGAAAACATATATGCCTAATCCCGATACCATCGAGAAGAAATGGTATGTCGTAGATGCGGAAGGCAAGACTCTGGGCCGCCTGGCTTCCGAGGTTGCCAAGGTTTTGAGAGGTAAGAATAAGCCTCAGTTTACACCCCATGAGGATGTGGGTGATTATGTGATCGTTATCAATGCCGCTAAGGTAAAGGTAACCGGACGCAAGCTGGATCAGAAGATCTATTATCATCATTCCGATTATGTGGGAGGGATGAAAGAGACAACACTCAAGGAAATGCTGGCAAACAAGCCTGAGAGAGTCGTTGAACTGGCAGTTAAGGGTATGCTTCCCAAGGGACCTCTTGGAAGAAAAATGTATACCAAGCTTCACGTATATGCAGGACCGGAGCATGAGCATGCTGCTCAGAAGCCCGAAGTTCTTGAGTTCTAATAGGGAGGAAACAGATAATGGCAAGAGCAGCTAAAAGTCAGATCAGCTACTACGGAACAGGCAGGAGAAAGAAATCCGTAGCAAGAGTATATTTAAAGCCCGGTAAGGGACAGATCACTATCAACAAAAGAGATCTGGATGATTATTTCGGACAGGAGACATTGAAGGTCATCCTTCGTCAGCCTCTTGTTGCAACCGAGACCGCAGACAAGTTCGATGTTAACATCATCGTTAAGGGAGGCGGATATACCGGACAGGCAGGTGCATGCCGTCACGGTATCGCAAGAGCTCTGCTCCAGGCAGATCCCGAATACAGACCGGCTCTCAAGTCCGCAGGTTATCTCACCAGAGATCCTCGTATGAAGGAGCGTAAGAAGTACGGCTTAAAGGCAGCCCGTCGTGCACCACAGTTTTCGAAGAGATAAGTATTACTGCGAATTCAAACTCAAAATATACAGCGCTGGCAAGCTCGCTTGTCAAGCGCTGTTTTTTTGAGTTTGAATTCATTTGAATACAAGAAACGACCGAGCCGCAGCGCAGCGCAGGCGAGGTTGTTTCTTGTATTCGCAGTAATACTTATCTCTTCGAATATAAACAATCCTTGCCGCAGCGCAGCGCAGGCGAGGTTGTTTCTTGTATTCGCAGTAATACTTATCTCTTCGAA
>JAFUAB010000020.1 GCA_017460885.1 Lachnospiraceae bacterium | reverse complement strand
TCATCGGCAGCTAACTGCTCCGGATCATCGGCATGATCCGCATAGTCTGCGTACTGCGGCGCGCCGGTCTCTCCTGAAGCAAGCGCCTGATGTGGCATGCATGCGATCATGACGCCAAGTGTAGCTGACAGCAGGCATTGCTTTAAAGTATTACTTCTTTGTCTCATCATCATATTCCTCCCAAATGCACGAACGCACTCCTATTCCCAAGTACCACGGATGGTACGGGAGATGTCCGGGAGTGCACAAATGCGCACATCCCAAGAATACCAATAATGTCGGAAGATTTCCATACAAAAGCATAAACGGACGTAAAAATGACAAAAACATGCCTGATGTACGTAATATTCAGGGGCGTCGACAGATTGAGACCAATTCCGAAACAATGGGCATACGTATTTACAGAACGGCCTGTATGTGAATATCAAAATCTCCGATCAAACCGGCTATCAATCATACTCAAAAATCCCTTGTACCGCATCGGATACATTCATAATATCCTCATATGCAAGAAGATCGACCCTGTTGCAGCCTCTTGCCTCAGGGTCGATTGCCTTTATCTGCTCACATATCACCGTCCCTGATCCCCCTTTTTTACCACATACCGGAATATGTATGGGACCGGCCTGAACATTAGGAAGCAACGGGCATACATGAAATATTCCGGTCGCCTTTATGAATGCATTTTTACTAACTATAACAAACAGTTGTTTATATCCGGTAATCTTTATAATGTCGCCCTGATAAAACTCGTTCATAAAATTTCTCTCCCTACCGGCTCACCCCAATCAAAATCGCAAATTGTTATTTCACCATTATACTCTGCAAGCCTTTCTTCAAAAGTTTTATGAACATACTGTTTTCTAAGCACAATACAGTTATTTTCTATTTCTAAATCCAACACATCAGAAACCCTTAACTGCAGTTTTTCCAAAATATCCTTGGGAATACGTATTCCCTGGCTGTTCCCCCATGATCTTATTGCTACCTGTTCCATGAAATCGCCCTCCTTATTTAATGTATATACATTATACAGTATATCCATAAAGTCTACAACAATACGCTGTTGCATGGCATGGCGGGACATACTTATTATGATCAGACAGACCGGCACCTGAGTTATAAAAATACGGAAATCAGGCATCATTACTCTTATAGTGAAATATGATGTAAGGTAATATTGTAATTTCTTTACGCTGCCTTTTTATATAGTCATCGTTGAATTATATAGATTTATATTGTATTATATAGATAACATCAAATTATATACCTTTATATAGCATGAAATCTATGATTGACAGAAACCCTTATACAATAAGCTTTGGTAAAATTCCGACACGATTCATAAGCAGAAGCAGCATCATTGACAGCATTACGGATGCCATTGACAGTGAAGTTCCTGATGAACAGGCCTTTAAACTGACAGGCATCAGGGGAACAGGTAAGACGGTAACGCTGACGGCCATCGAACGCTATTTCAGAAAAAGAGAAGAGTGGATCGTGATCGGAGTGCGGCCGGATGCGGATATTATGACCGAAATAACGTCAAATCTCTATAGTGCTGTACCTGCTCTGACAAAATTCATCGATGCGAATCTGAACCTGTCCGCTTTCGGAATTGGTCTCAATCTGTCGAGAAAGAGTCCCGTAACCAGTATGGATTATGCACTTAAGACTCTCCTTCTGGAATTAAAGAAAGAGGAAAAACGTCTGCTGATCACAATAGATGAAGCCCGGAAGACAAAAGGCATCGTTGACTTTATTCAGGAGTTTCAAATTCTCATAAGAGAAGAACTTCCGATCTACCTCGTTGTGGCAGGACTTTATGAAGACATCGAGAGCATAGAAAATACTGATGGACTTACTTTTTTCCTTCGTGCGACAAAATTTGAGATGACTCCACTGAATATTACGTATATCAGGTCTGACTACCAGAAAACCCTGGGAATACCTTATGAAGAAGCTGAAAAAATGGCTTTTATGACTAAGGGATATGCTTTTGCGTATCAGGTACTGGGAAAGTACGTATGGGACTCAGAAGAAAAAAGACTTACAGATGACGTTCTCTTGAAGTTTGACGAGGTTTTATCGGATAAAGTATATAAGAAGATATGGAGCGAGTTGGCTCCCAAGGATAAATATTTTCTGAGCTTCATTGTAAAAAAGGACAAAATGGAAGCAAGTGAACTGTTAGAGATGACGAAGCAGAATCACAGTGCCTGGTCTATCCCCCGGGCAAGACTTAAGGAAAAAGGGATCATCGATGTCGAAACGCGCGGCGTGATATCCATTAAGCTTCCCCGATTCAGGGAATTTGTTGAAAATGATCAGGTATGAGGCGGTGACGGAACATACATAAAATAATTCTACCTGCCGGGCAATTATGGTATACTGAAGTTGAGCAAACCTGATTGCATCTTTGCAATCAGTTTGGAAGTTTTAATCAAGTATGAAAGGGTGGGTTATTATGCAGGATTATAAAAAGATCGATCATCAAAAGAATAAGGATGTGGTGCTCCGTTACATTCCCGGGCATTTCATCACTCCGAATTCGCACGTCAACTGCTATATGGACTTAAGCGATATGAAGTCCAGGCAGCGTGAGGCAAGAGCTACGGGAGAAGAGCTTGCTGAAATGTATCTTGCTTCGGATATCATCGACACCATACTCTGTCTCAACAACATGGATGTGGTGGGCGCATATATGGCCAATAAGCTTACCAAAGCCGGTATGATCTCGGCCAATTCGCATCAGACGATCTATATCACAAGTCCGGAATACAATACCAGCGGTCAGATGATGTTCAGGGAGAACAACGAGCACATGATCCGCGGCAAGAAGGTACTGGTGCTGATCGATACCGCTACCACCGGTGCAACGCTCCAGAGCGCTATCCGCTCGATCCGGTTCTATAAGGGAAGCGTGGTCGGTATATCCGCCATCTTCTCTGTAGCAACCCAGATAGAGAGTCTGCCGATCCGTTCGCTTTACTCCACATCGGATCTGCCTGAGTATGCTTCATATCCTCCGGAGGGCTGTCCTCTGTGTGCCGCCGGCAAGGCTGTCGATGCTATATGCAACGGTTTCGGATATTCGACGCTGAAATAAGCGGGTCACGGCTGCAGCGCACCGTTCGGTACGAGGATTACAGTTCCTCGTCTTCTGTCTCATAGGCTTCGGAAACCGGCAGCGTAAAGATAAACTCGGTACCGGCTCCCTCGGTGGAGATCACATTTATCTGTTCATTATGGGCACGGATTATCTCTTTTGTAATGGAAAGACCTAATCCCGTGCCCTTTTTGTCCTTTCCTCTGGACAGGTCGGACTTATAGAATCTGTCCCATACACTCTTGAGGTCATCCTTGGGAATACCGATACCCGTGTCCTTGACGCTGACGAATACCTTATTGTGCTTCTCGGTAGTCTCTATCGTGATCGTGGAATCATTGTGACTGAACTTCACGGCATTGTCGCAGAGATTGTAGAGAACCTGCTCGATCTTGCCGCGGTCGGCGCTGACATACAGCGTTTCACCGGTCAGTATCAGATCGAAGGTTATGCCTCTTTCCATACAAGTGCCTCCGAAGGTCGCTGCCACGCTTCTGATGGCGGCATTCACATCCCAGTCCGTAATATCCAGCAGCATCCCGGCTGTATTCAGGTTGTTAAGCGTCAGCAGAGAATTGGTCAGCTTGGTCAGACGGTCGGTCTCGTTAAGCACTATCCCGAGATACTTCGGATGCATCTCGGGGGGGATCGTTCCGTCCTGCATGGCTTCAAGATACCCATGCATGGAGGTAAGCGGCGACCTGAAATCATGTGAGACATTGGCAACGAACTTCTTCTGATCGTCCTCTGCGCGTGCGATCTCTCCGGCCATATAGCTAAGCGTAGCCGCCAGATATCCGATCTCATCCTCACTGTCCACGCTGAATTCATAGTGCATGTTGCCGGATGCATACTGCTCGGTGGCCTCGGTGATCTTTCTCAGGGGAATATAAACCATTTCGGTAAAAAAGATCAGAATGATCATCGAAAGCAGAAACAAAATGACCAGCATGATATAACAGATGTTCATGAATCCGTTGCAGGTGCCGGCAATCTTTGACATCGGATAATGGATTATGACATATCCGTGTATCTTGAAGGTGCCCGATATGGGCGCGAGCACGGAGAGCATCTCCTCGTCAAAGGAACCGAAAAAATCTCCTTCGGTATATACACTTCCCGCTGTGATACCCGGATCAAAGCCCTCAACAACTATTTCCGTATCGGGCTTCAACCCTGTGGACGAATCAAGGATCATACGTCCCGACGGATTGATTATCCAGATGACTGATTCCATATATTGGGAGAGTGCTCCGATCTGGGAGCTTACCGTATCCAGAGAAGCCTGTGAATTATACAGATCGTTCGCATAGGTATTGGCTATTATCGTAGCCTCCCTGTACATCTCCTGGGATTTCTCGCGGATCAGATGATCGGTCAGCATATTCGAAACAAATGTAGCTACCACTACAAATCCGAAAAACCCGAAGAGTATATAGGCAAGGATAAATTTAAGATAGAGGGTCTTCCTCATCTGCGTACCTCGAACTTGTAGCCGATACCCCAGATGGTAGAGATCGCCCAGGCCTCATTGTCGCCGAGCTTCTCTCTCAGGCGCTTGATATGCACATCGACGGTACGGGTATCTCCCACATACTCATATCCCCATATCTGATCAAGCAGCTGCTCGCGTGTAAACACATGATTCGGAGAAGCTGCCAGAAAGTACAGAAGCTCCAGCTCCTTCGGCGGCATATCCACGACCGCCCCCTTATAAAGAACAGAATAATCCGTCCTGTTGACCTTCAGATCAGGATATTCGATACAGTCGGCATCATCCTCCTTCTTTTCCGCCGGGGCTGCCTTGTACCTGCGGAGCACCGCCTTGACCCGGGCCACAAGCTCCTTGGAATCAAAGGGTTTCTCCATATAATCATCCGCACCGAGCTCAAGGCCCAACACCTTGTCAAAGACCTCGCCCTTGGCGGAAAGCATGATTATCGGAGTATTTGCCTTCGCTCTGACTTCACGGCAGACCTGATATCCATCCATCCCGGGAAGCATGATGTCCAGCAGGATCAGGTCCGGGCCAAAGGATTCCACTGCGGCAAGAGCACTTTCTCCGTCGCCGGCGATCTCGGTTTCAAAGCATTCCTTGGTCATATAAAGAGATATCAGTTCGGCAATGTTTTCATCATCATCCACTATCAGGATCTTTGTTTTAGCGGTCATACTATTCCCTTTCCGGAACCTCCAGGGTTCCCAATGTGACCTCAACATTCACTTCTATATACTCATCCACCGACTGCCGCATCAGCGTCATCGGTACCGTGGTGCCCGGTTTGCTTCCGGTGAGCCAGAGGATAAAATCATGATAATTGATGACGGCTTCACCGTTTACCGCGGTCAGTATATCGCCTGTCTGTATTCCCGCCTCCATTGCCGGTGAATCCAGCTCTACCGCTCTCAGATAGATGCCCTCCGGAAGTCCGTAGGAGTTTCGCATGCTATACGAGATATCCATCCCCTGAATACCCAGAAATGGTCTCTCGGTTCCGTTGGAAAGGCTCTCTATCAGCGGTTTCAGTTCCGTGATCCCTACGGCATTGACCACGCCCTCCGCCGTACCGGATTCATAAGAGTTATCGATAAGACCTATGACATTGCCGCGCAGATTGACCAATACGCCGCTGGACTGACCGGTACCGAGTATATCCGTAGTTATCAGCGTATAATCCGAATCGGTCATATACAGCTGCTGTGTTCCGCTGGTCACCATCCCGTATGCAAAGGAATCCGCTATTCCTATCGGGGATCCAAGGGCTATCACAGGTGTACCCCTGAGCGTAGCGGAACGGGAGGTTCCGAGTGAAGCAGGCCTGGCCAGTTCGAGTGAAGACTCGGTAAGAGAAAATTTATGCACTCCCAATATCAGCAGCCCGGTGGTTTCGTCTCTCCCGATGATATCACAATCGGTAGTGGTCCCGTCCGCAAATACCACCCTCAGTTCGTCTTCCGAAGTAAGCCCGGAGTCCTTGACAAGGATCAGCAGATAGACTCCGTTATCCGCAACGATCACACCCGACACCTGTGCTCCGTATTCGTATGAATCATTCAGCAGATCTGTTCCCTCAGACATTCCGTGAACCGTAACTATGGAATTACTCACATCCTCCGCCAGCGTCCTGAGCTCGGTGTAAAGGTTCTGATAATCACCTATCCCGAACTCTATGGATTTGATCATTTCCTCTATGTTTCTGACATTCTTGCTGACCTCCGATACGTCTCCCTGTATGGCCTCGGACAGGTAATCCCTATCGGTCATGATCATATCCTCCGGCAGCATTTCGTCAGAGGGCTCATCAACGATCTCCGGCAGGACTACCGTAGTGGCCTGTTCGCCAGGTTCGGGGGTGACGTTGCTTGAAACCAGATGCTCGGATATCACCGGTTCGAGCAAAAGGAACGTCACGCACGCGACTGCGCCGAAAACAGCCGCGGTAAGCGCGGTGAAAAGAGTTTTTCGGATCAGCTTTGTTCGGTTTATGGGTTTAGCCTTGATCTTTTCCCTGACAAAGGAAGCATCGGGATTAGGTGCAAAGCAGGCCTCTACCGGCTTTTCCGGTTCATTCGGTTTTTCGTTGATACTGTTCGACATATCTGCTTTCCGGTTTCGTGCAACATTCCGTGTGGTTCACATCATACCATGATGACAGAGTCAAAATGTATTTTGTACCGTTTGACCCTAATATCATACCATAAAATATAAAGAATTTTTATTGTACATCCGATATAATAATATATGTGGATTGCGAGAGTTCCGGTACGAAACGGAGCAATTCACTTCACATATCATTACAGTATTATAATATAAAATTCGAATTTCTTTAATTCTCTGCAAGGAAGGATTGCAATAATATGAAAAAACTGATCAACCGCTCACTGAGCTGTATACTATGTGCCGCACTGGCAGTCTCGGGGCTGACAAGTCCGGCATATGCACAGGAGATCACAGACCGGGATAATACAGTCCTGGAATCACAGGATCCCGATGCAGCTGTCGAAGAAGATGAATATATATCGACCTCCGAACAGGGAGAATACATAGCAGACGAAGCTTCGGATGACTATACCGAGGTCAGCGATAACCCCGGGACAGATCCGGCAGAGCCGACAGATACCGAAACGGATATCATCACCGAAGAAGCTCCGATCGAAACGGAAGTCGAAGTTGTCGAAGCATCCGACGATATCACTTCGGATGATGCGGATATCACGATCTCTCCCGAAGAACCGGAAGCTCTCGGAGCCGGTACGATGTTCAACTCTTACCTGACCTCGGCGGCTATTCAGGGAGAATCGGTGAGTATGAACGCGGACGGAACCGTGCTCGGACAGCTGTATACGATCACCAACAGCAGCCGTCTGTATCTCTATATCAGCGGAACCGGAACAGATATTACCCGCAATCTGAATGACACGGACCTTAAGGCATATACCTCCTCGATCACAGATATCATTATTGAGGAGGGGATAACATCGATCACAGCCGATAATGCTTTTTCGGGAGCCTCATCATTATCAATTCTGCGCCTTCCGTCTTCGATTGCCACGATCGGGGACTTTGCCTTTTATAACTGCAGCAGTCTCTCAACAGTCACCTTCCGGCCGGACACTCTGATCTCAAGGATCGGACGATACGCCTTTTATAACTGCGCGTTCACGGTATTTGATATTCCTTCTCCCGCCGCCTCCAATTCGATCATAGACGAGGGAGCATTTACGAACTGTAAAAAACTGACTTCTTTTTCCGTTCCGACAGGTATCAGGATAGTCGGAGCGTCCGCTTTTACCGGATGCTCGCAGATGAGCACCATCGTCTTCCCCACATCGCTCAACAGGATCGGCAACTTTGCCCTCGATGCGGATACGATAAAGGCGGTTTACTTTGTCGGAACCGAAAGCCAGTGGAATAAGATCGACGTACTGGCCGGCAACGAAAACTGGAATCCCTCCAAGGTTAAATTCGGTATCAAAAATGTATCCGGTATTTCGATCGATACCGACTATATCGCCATCAACAATGACGACATCACATCCGGTTCGATCACAAGAAACATCGTCGTTACCGTGACTCCTGCCGATGCAATGAACAAAAATGTGAACGTCTCCTCCTCCAATACCGGAGTAGTTACCGTTTCCCCTATGTCCGGCAGTGCGAATGACTACGGCAAGCTGACCCTGGTACTCACGATAAGGAAACAGACCTTTACGTCCAGCAAAACCAGCAGCAGTGCGACGATCCGGATCGTTACTTCCGACGGCGGATATGCAGCGGAATGTACCGTGATCGTCAAGGGTAAAGATACCGCCGCTTCCCCGACGTTTGACGGACTCGCGGGAGTAAACACGACGGTGCAGCTGACCCGTATGCCCCTGGTAACCTTATATGACGGAGAAAGGCACATTCTCTCCACCACTACCTCGGATGCACAGATCTTTTATACATTCGACAAGGCCGTAACCCAGAGCAACAAATGGAATACCGCACTTATTTATGATGAATCAACGGGTTACTACAAGGTCGACGAAACCTATACTGCCAAAAACAAGGTAACGGTTTATGAGTATACCGATGCGATCATCGGAGGTGAGAGTGAGGGCTTCAACGAAGTTGACAAAAACGGCAACAAGGTCACCTTTGAGGCAAAACCCATATATGTCGTAGCCGTTAAGAACGGAATGTATTTCAGCCCCGTCGCTACCGGAACCTTCGCGGTAAGATATGCCGGTCCGAAGGTCATCACTGATGACAGAGGGGATGTTCTGGATGAAGATATGCCCGAAGAAGGTGCGATACCGGCAGGATTATGGGTACCTGTCTCACAGCTTGCAAATGAGAGCAGGACCAGAGTTTATACAGGCAAGCCGATCACCATTCCCGATCTTAGAGTTTATTTCGGTAACGTACTGCTCAATTACAAAACCGATTATACACTCAGCTATACCCGAAATACCAAATCGGCTCACAGAGGCGAGGAGGCTTCTCCCACCGTGACGGTCTCACTCAAGGGAAATTACTCGGGGAGAAGGGATTTCACGTTTACGATCTGGCCTAAGGTCTTTCATGAGGAATTTAAGGATTACACCTATGAAACCGTATATATCCGCGACAATTCCGACGATATTGCTCCCGATCCCAGGCTTGTGGTAGGCGGGATCAAACTGGTCCTCAATGTCGATTACACGATCAAATACCGCAAACACGGAACGACCGGCGAGTTCCTTGACCGCATTCCGGAGGGAGCAACGGGAATATACGATATACAGATCACGGGAATCGGTGATTATACCGGAACTATCATAATAGAATATGTCATATACATTATGACAGATGAATACTTCGAGGATTATGTGATCAGGTCCGTGCCGATCTCGGATGCCATCGCTTCCTCAATACCGACACAGAAGCTGCTTTCACCCAATACCGGAGTGACGCCGACGACCAGGCTCAAATACCAGAAGAAGACCCTTCCGACCAGCCTTTATACCATATCCTACAGACAGAATACGACAAACGGGACCGGATATCTGATAATAACCGCCAACAGCGACATCTTATATGATCCGGTCAGCGGGGCCATATATCTGAAGGAGGATTATATAAAGCTGGCCAAAACGGATCTTATACGCTTTGTCGGAACCAAGATAATACCCTTTACCATCAAGGGAATCCCTATGTCAAAGGTTAACGTCCTGGATCCCGAAACAAGAAAGACCTACACAAACGCATATACCATGACCTACACCGGCCGACCTCTCGAGCCTGACGTTGATCTGACCTATACCATATACGAAACCATCGATCTGATCGAAGGCGTTGATTACACGGTATCCTATGACAACAATATTGCAGCCGGAAAGGGCAAGATCATCCTGACCGGAATGGGTGCCTACTACGGAACAACAACCCGAATATTCACTATCGAAAAGGCAAATTCCGCGAAGCTTACCGCAACCATCGAAAAGGATGTTTGGGATTATACACGTTCGGGAGTTAAACCTCCCGTCACGGTCAGGCTCGGTGATTATACACTAAAGGAGAAAACAGATTACACCGTGGTTCACAGCAACAATAAGAAGGTTGCCACAAAATACGATGACAAGGCTCCCACTGTGACGATAAAATTCAAGGGCAGTCTGAAGGGGGAGAACATTGTAATAAAATATACGATCCGTTCTGTTGATATCGGTGATTGCAGTGTGGTATTGGAGGATAAGGTCGCAACAGGCAAGGCCGGGTCTCACATGCAGGTACCGGTGGTATACGATACCTATGGAAACAAGCTGCAGGCCGGGACCGAGTATTACAAGGATTACATCTATACTTACGGAGAGGACACGATGGTGACCAGAGACTCGGGACTGAGACTCGTGACAGCGGGATCCACTGTCAATAAGAGCGATATCGTCTATGCAGGCAGTGTGATAAAGGTGACCGTGACCGGTAAAGGGAATTACAGCGGAACCGCAACAGGGACATACAGGATCGCAGAAAAAAAGCTGTCGACCCTCAAGTTCATGATAAATGACCAGATCTACACCGGGGCTCCAATTACTCCGGGCAAGAACGCCATCAACATATCAGGGCTTACCAATGCCGAAGCATCGAGAGTATATTCGATCGTATCCTACGGAGAGAATACCAAGGCAGGAACAGGTACGATAGTTATCAAGGGAATCGGAGATTACGCCGGAACCAGAACATTGAAATTCAAGATATCCAAGAAGTGATCCTGAGATAAATGTGGGGACGGTTCTTTATTAAGAACCGTCCCCGCATCGTCTCCGGGCATTTAATCCACATCCTTCTGTATCACAAGTCCCCTCGAGATCCCGCGGATATGTGCCGCATCATTGAACAGCTCTATCCTGGGATGAACATACTCTCCCATCCTTACGGGAAACTCAAGTATGATCACCGCTGTGAATTCATAGGGCATAACGGTAAGTACATACGGAAAGGGTAATGCCAGGATATGCGCCAGCGTACAGGCTCCCGATCCTCCGTGTCCGAATATGGCGATGGTTTTGTCCTCACCCGTTTCGCACATAAAGCGGGTTCCCTCGTGTCTGTAGCCATGTTCCTCAAGGAAAATATCGATCCTGGCACTTATCTCATCATAGCAGTCCGTAGCGGCATTATGCGCAAAATACGGGTGATCTCTCCAGCCGATGTCATAATAGTCAAAATCATCCTCATCGATCATACGGTCGCTGAGAGTCCAGGGATGTCCGCCCGCCGGGATATCCGGACCTCCCCAGGTTATCTCGTGCATGTAATCCATAGTCTGTATCGGAATATCCAACAGTTCGGATGTATAGGATGCAGTCTGTGACGCACGTCCCATCGGTGATGTGTAAATCTCCGAGATCCCCTCTTTCTGAAGCCTTTTTGATACAGCTATAGCCTGCTGCCTGCCCGTTTCGGTCAGGCAGTCATTGGCATAATCCGGTTCTCCGTGTCTTACATATATCAGTCGCATGGTCTATGCCTTTCTTATTATTTCAGTCTCCCCGGTGATCGAACACACGCTGGGTCTTTTTTTCCGAACGTGGAAGCGTGTTCAATGACACTATGGTGACGTTTGGAGTCACATTCAGTCTGGATTTGCACAGACGTTTGATCTCCTCGCCTGTCTTTACAAACTCGACTCTTCCGTCGGCCTCAGCGGTTATCATGATGATATCCCTGTTTTTGAATTCATCATGAGCTATATCGATCTTGTACTCGCTGGAAACCCCGTCTACCATGCCAAGTATCTCCTCGATCTGACTCGGGAACATATTGACACCGTGCACCTTAAACATATCATCGCTTCGTCCGGTAATGGTATCCAGTCTCGGATAGGTCCTGCCGCAGGAGCATTCTCCGGGAATGATCCTGGACAGATCATGGGTTCGGAACCGGATCAGCGGTGCACCTTCTTTTACAAGAGTCGTTATAACGATCTCGCCCTGCTCTCCGTCCGGAAGCACCTCTCCGGTCACAGGATCAATGATCTCTGTATACAGGTAGTCATCAAATATATGCATACCGTGCTGGTCGGGACAGTTGATGCCTATTCCCGGTCCGTATATTTCGGTCAGTCCGTAAATATCATACAGTTCTATGCCAAGCTCATTGGCAATATAATTTCTCTTGGCGTCGCTCCAGCGCTCCGATCCGATCACACCCTTTTTAAGAGCGATCTTATCCCGCAGCCCGCGCTTGTTGATCTCTTCCGCAAGCAGCAGCGCATAGGAGGACGTAGCACAGATGACCGTGGACTGCAGATCTATCATCATCTGGATCTGTTTATCGGTATTACCGGGTCCCATGGGGATCGCCATTGCACCGAGTTTTTCGCATCCGGCCTGGAAGCCGATACCCGCGGTCCAGAGTCCGTATCCCGGGGTGATCTGGATCCTGTCCTTGGCCGTTATCCCCGCTATCTCATAGCATCTGGCAAACATCACGGCCCAGTCCTCAACATCCTTGGATGTATAAGGGATGATCACGGGCTTACCGGTGGTTCCGGAGGATGAATGGATGCGAACCACCTCTTCATCCGGCACGGCCTGAATTCCCAGAGGATAGGCATTTCTCAGATCCGATTTGTCAGTAAACGGGATCTTCTCAAAGTCTTCCGCCGAAGATACTCCGGTTATACCGGCCTTGCTGTAAACACTGCTGTAATAATTTCCGCTGGCAAGGATCCTTTTGATCTGTCTGTCCACAAGCTCCAGTTGATTTTCATTAATTCTCATAGATACTCCCAACCGGCCTCAAAGGCCTTTTTATTTACTTCCGTATATTTAGCCGGCACTCTTTTTTCTATCTGTGCCAGCATGGTTGCTCTGTCAATTCCCAGACGGCCCGAAGCGGTTACGACGCCGAGTATGATTATGTTAAAAAACCTGGAAGAGCCGAAAGGCCCGCAGACCTCCTCCGAATCTATAAAGATGCAGCTGCATTTGCGATCCAGATATCCGGTCATCTCTGCACCGTCATAGTCGGAATCACCTATAGAAGCCGTAACCGGTCTGGAAGTCGAGGTATTGACTATGACTATACCGTCCTTTTTAAGATATTTAAGGTTCCGGACCGCTTCACCCGGTTCAAAAGCAAGGATGATATCGGCACTGCCGAAAGGAATAAGCGGTGAACAGGCTCCATCTCCTATCCTGACGTGGCTGGTCACCGAGCCTCCGCGCTGAGCCATTCCGATAGTCTCCGCGGAATGAACGGTATTGCCCTCCTCCATGGCAGCAGCTGCGATTATTTTGGATGCAAGCACGGTTCCCTGACCGCCTACTCCGCATATCAGAATATCCTTATTCATTGCCGTCACCTCCGATTGCTCCCACCGGGCATATCTGAGCACATAGTCCGCAGCCCGTACACAGATTCGGATCGATAGCTGCCTTACCGTCTACAAAAATGAGTGCAGGACAGCCTATCTCACGGATGCACTTTTTACAGCCTACGCATTTATCGGTATCAACCGCACACCTGCCTGTGGGTTTTGAGATTGCTATACAGGGTGATTTAAAGATAATGGCCTTGACTCCCTTTATCTCCGCACACTCCTTAACAGCGTTCATACTGCTCTCCAGATCAAGAGGATCAACGGTAACTGTCTTTTTAACGCCGATCGCTTCAAGTATCTTAACGATGTCCACCTTATCCACGATATTGCCCATCATATTGCGCCCGGTACCCGGATGGGGCTGATGCCCCGTCATGGCGGTAGTGGAATTGTCCAATATGCACAGGATCATATCGGCTTCGTTGTAAACTGCATTGACTACTCCTGTCATACCGGATGCAAAGAAGGTTGAATCGCCTACGAAGGCAAAATTAACGGTGTCAGCATTGGATGCTCCGAATCCCTGCGCCATGGTAATGCCTGCTCCCATACACAGACATGTATCTACCATATCAAGCGGCATCGCATTGCCCAGGGTATAGCATCCGATATCACCGCAGAATACAGCCTTTCGCCCCTTCATCGCGTGCTTGACCGCATAGAACGACGCCCTGTGAGGACAGCCGGCGCACAATACGGGATGTCTGGCCGGAAGCGCGGGAGCATCATTTAATTCCAACTGATCAGTCCCCAGCCCGATCCCAAGGTAATCTCCAAGTATACGCGATGCCAGTTCAACACTCATTTCTCCGTTATGCGGAACCGTTCCGTCCAGCTTGCCCCGGATCTTAATATCAAGATGGTGCTTTCCGGCAAGCTTAAGAAGCTGTTCCTCTATGTAGGGGCTCAGCTCCTCTATACACAGGACTTCTTTGGCACCTGACAGTGCATCCAGCGCGAAATCCTCCGGAAAAGGAAACGCCGTTGCTATTCGGATAACCCTGACATCACTGTGATCCCTCAGGCATTCCCTGACATATGAATAGCTTACTCCGGATGCAACGATCACCCTGTCCTGTTTATCACCGGAAACGGTATTGTATGCATATGACGAAAAATCTCTGCCTATCTCGATATTCCTTGCTTCGATCTTACCGTGATTGTTATAAGAAAGTCTCGGAAATATCACCCATCTTTTAGAATCCCTGATAAAGCCCTCGCAGGCTTTGGGCGAATAATCCTCCGGAACCTCAATGGATGCATATGCATGGCATACACGGGTGGTAGGTCTGAAAAGAACCGGTGTACCGTATTTCTCTGAATACTCAAAGGCATCCCGGATCATTACAAAAGCTTCCTCCGGGATTGAGGGATCAAACACGGGGATCCTCGCAAAGTCCGCAAATCTGCGCGTATCCTGTTCGGTCTGTGAGGAAATGGGACCCGGATCGTCGGCGCTGACTATGACCATTCCGCCCTTGACACCGACATACGCAAGCGACATGAGCGGATCGGATGCGACATTGAGTCCCACCTGTTTCATGGTGACCATGGAACGCATACCGCTGTACGCGGCTGCAGCGGCTACCTCAAGCGCTGCTTTTTCGTTGACGGACCACTCCAGATGTACACCGTTATGCGGATATTTGGATACAGTCTCGATTATCTCGGACGACGGAGTCCCGGGATAACCCGCAACAAGCCCTACCCCTGCGGAAAGCGCTCCGAGGGCTATGGCTCCGTTGCCCATAACATATTCTTTCATATTTCTACTCTTTCTATATTTGCACTTTTAGGCGATATCATGGATGAGATCAAAGCCTGTTCAAAAGTGCATGGATGCACTTTTAGGCTTAAGTATACCACACTTTTCTCCCTTTACCAAAAAAGCCTTAGAAGAAATATCGATCAGCGGCAGATTGGAATACGAATCGGTAAATACCATGATCTCATAATTCCTGTATTCCGGAAGTGCCTCTTCAAGTCTCGATACCTTATCCTGACGGTTGTGGATATTCCCTACATCGAGGTTTTCCAGCAGCCTCATCTCATAAAGTACTGATATCTGTCAAAGCTGTCTGTGTTCTTTTCAGGCAGACCACGGTTTCTATATGTACGGAATGAATGAACATGTCCGTACAGCAGAAACGTGTCAGACTGTACGTTCCTTTTTCACAAAGATATCTGATATCACGGGCCAGTGTGGCCGGATCGCAGCTGACGTATACGATACGGTCCGGAGCCACTGAAAGCATTGTATCCAGACAGACGGCATCACAGCCCTTTCGCGGCGGATCGACTACTATCACATCGGGGGCGGAATCCTTCTCATGGAAACCGGGAAGTATCTCCTCTGCCTTACCCACAATAAACCCGGTATTCTCAATGCCGTTGATACGGGCATTCTCGCGCGCGTCCTCTATGGCCTCAGGTACAACCTCGATCCCGTATACCCTGCCTGCTGCCCGAGCCAGAAAGAGTGATATGGTTCCTATGCCGCAATAGAGATCCCAAACGGTTTCGGAGCCTGTTAATCCGGCGTAGTCCAGCGCCTTGCCGTACAGTCTGCGTGTCTGAACCGGGTTGACCTGATAGAAGGACAGCGGCGAGATATGAAATTTCAGATCCCCGATCTTATCCGATATATGATCCTTTCCATACAGCACTGTTATGCCTTCTCCCATAATCACGTTGGTATTGTCTGTGTTGGTGTTGATGCATATGCTGACTATGTGAGGGGACGGTATTTCCCCTGTCTCAGGCTCTGAACCATATCCCGGGGATTCCTGTCTGCCGGGTTCCGGGCTGAGCAGGTTACTGACCAGCTCATCCGCATGCGGAAGCTTTCTGCCATTGATCACCAGACATACCTGTATCTCTCCGGTTGAAAACCCGGTACGGATAAGTACGTGTCTGATCAGCCCCTTATGAGTGCTTTCATCATATGCACTTACCCGGTAATCCTTCATGAACTCTCGAACCGACTTCAGTATCGCGGCATCGGTCGATGCGCCTATCAGACAGTCCGTACAGGGTATTATGCTGTGTGAATGTACGGCATAGAAGCCGGTTATTATATTCCCCTCCCGATCCGTACCGACCGGATACTGAGCCTTGTTTCTGTATCGTATGGGGCATTCAGAACCGGATGATCCGTGATCATTCCGCAGGTACACCTCCGTCCCGGATGCGCTGTCCTCCGTTTTGCACATATGACGGGGTTCCTTGTATCCATACCCGATGATCCCTTCGTATGCCTCCTCCAGATCCCCGGGCTCAAAACCGCCAATCCTTGTGAGCAGCTCCTTAACCTTATTCTCCTTAAACCTCAGCTGTGCATCGTATGTCAGATGCATTATCTGACAGCCTCCGCACCTTCCCGCATTGGGGCATACGGATTCTGAACGGTCAGGTGAAGGCTCGATCATCTCGGATATACGGGCGTAAGCATAGCTCTTCTGTGCCCTGGTGATCCCTGCCCTCACCGTATCTCCCGGAAGGGCCCCTTTTACAAAAAGGGTATAGCCATCATCCAGATGTCCTATACCCTCACCGTTCGTGCCTATATCGGTTATTCTCAGTGTATACTCTTCGTTTTTCTGATATTTCTTCATATCATTCCGTCTTATGCAGATTGGATTCAAATATCCTGTTAAATCCCATCCAGCCCGTTTCGTTGCTGTTCTCCAGCAGCTCGGTGAATGCCTCCAGCTTGGCATCCGTATTATCCGCAAAATTGAGTGCTACAGCCTCAATGATCGCAGGTTTCTTGGGTGAGCCGAACTCGAATTCCCCATGATGGGACAGGATACAGTGCTTAAGCTCCTGCTCCAGAGCGACAGGGAACCCCTCTATATGCTTCAATGCCTCGTCTATCATCTCGATCCCAATGATTATATGCCCGAGATACTGGCCCTCATCGGTATAATCGTTATGCGGATAAAGGCTTAGTTCGCGAATCTTGCCGATATCATGACAGACTGCCGCACTGATCAGCAGATCCCGGTTCAGTCTGTAATACTTCGAAGCAAGGAAATCACAGATACGTGCAACTCCGAGAGTATGCTGAAGCAGACCTCCCACAAAGCTGTGATGTATCGACTTGGCAGCAGATGATGCTTTAAAAGCCGCTGCAAAATTATCATCCCTGAAAAAATGATCCAGCAGCTCCTTCAAATGCGGCTCCTGTACGGAATCTATAAGTCCGAGCAGCTCCCGCCACATATCATCTACGTTGAACGGAGTTGCAGGCATATATTCAGAAGGGTCGTATTCGCCCTGAGCACATTTCCGTATTCTCTTTATGCTGACCTGAAGCGCTCCGTTAAAGGATGACACCTCTCCGAATATCTCTATATAATCCAGCACATCATATTCACCGATGCCTGCGGAATTAGGTTCCCAGACCTTGGCGTCGATCGTGCCGGTCTTATCCAGCAGGACCACATTATCGTACGGCTTACCGTTGCGGGTTGTAGCCGAGTTACGGGACTTGCATAGATATATGTCCGAGATCCTGTCGCCTTCTTTGATGTCTTTAATGAATTTCATAGTTACCTTTCCGGGATCCGGATCAGCCGAACCGTCCCTGTGATCCAATTCAATAAGTCAAAATCTCGCATCCGTCCTCGGTAACAGCAAGTGTGACTTCCCACTGCGCGCTGGGTTTGCCGTCTCTGGTATATACGGTCCAGCCGTTTTCTTCATCCGTATAGATATCGGCTTTGCCCATATTTACCATAGGCTCAATCGTAAATACCATCCCCGGGACCATCAGCATCTCGGTGCCCGGTCTGGTCACATAGCTGACCCAGGGTTCTTCGTGAAATTCTATGCCCACTCCGTGTCCGCCTATCTCACGGACTATCGTATAACCGTTGGCTTTGGCATGAGAATTGACAGCATCTGCCATATCCCCGAGGAACATCCAGGGCTTCACTGCCTCGATGCCCTTTTCCATACATTCCTTTGCAACAGCTACAAGCCTCTTCTTTTCTTCGGAAACATTTCCGATGCAGAACATTCTCGAAGAATCAGAAAAGTACCCTTTATAGATAGTGGAACAATCCACGTTGATGATATCGCCGTCCCTGAGAACGATCTTATCGGAGGGTATGCCATGGCATACCTCATCATTCAGCGAGGTACACACACTCTTGGGAAATCCTTCGTAATTCAGCGGTGCCGGGATCCCTCCCATATCATTTGTCATTTCGTAAACTATATCATCTATCTGCTGAGTGGTCATTCCCTCGCAGATACGTTTACTTATCTCATCAAGTACCGCTATGTTCAGCTTACTGCTTTCACGTATACCTTCGATCTGCTCCGCATTCTTGATCTGAATATGTCCGGGAACAATGTGACCCGCCAGGCGGATGGCTTCTATCTTCTCATCCATCCTTTCATGACATACCTTGTATTTGCGCCCGCTTCCACACCAGCAGGGGTCGTTTCTGTTCAGCCTGATCTTATCCGGTGCAGGAGGAATAAATGTACCTGCATTTCTGTTAGCCGGGCTCATAACACCTCACCTTTCTGTGTACTGTTCAATATTTCCATATACTTCCTGCAATTAGACTCCGCGTCTCCCTTAAATATCGCACTGCCGGCCACTATAACATTTGCTCCGACCTCGAGTACGATCCTGACCGTTTCTTCCGTTATTCCGCCGTCAACCTCTATATCGCAATCCAGTTTGTGGGAGGAAATATAATTAGAAGCCTGTGCGATACGCATAGTGGATTCACGTATGTACTTCTGTCCTCCGAAGCCGGGCTGAACGGTCATGATCAGCAGCATATCGATCTTATCCAGATACTGATATATCTCTTCTATCCGTGTATCCGGGCGTACGCTCATCCCTACCTTACATCCGGTCTCTCTTATCACCCGGATCAGCTCATCGGGATCATCCTCGGACTCATAATGGAAGGTGATGCTGTCGGCTCCCGCTTCCACAAAGCTCCTGATATATTTAAGGGGATGAATTATCATCAGATGCACATCCAATGTCAGCCCGGTTATACGCCTGACAGAGCTTACAACCGGGATACCGAAGGACAGCGACGGCACAAACACGCCGTCCATTACGTCAATATGTACGTATTTTGCGCCGCCGTTTTCAATCGCTTTTATCTGCTCTCCGAGCACCGCACAGTCAGCTGCCAGTATGGATGGTGCCAAAATATTCTGTCTCATCGCGATTATTTTAAGAATCCTTTCACGCTCTTTGCAACTCCCGCTCCGTCCAGACCGTACTTTTCAACGAGTGCGGCTGCGGTTCCGGATTCACCAAACTGATCGTTGATACCGATCTTATAGACGGGTGTGGGAAGCTTGGCGCTTAAAACATCACATACCGCACTTCCGAGACCGCCTATAACCGAATGCTCCTCTGCGGTTACGACCTTACCTGTCTTGGATGCGGATTTGATGATAATATCCTCATCTATGGGCTTGATGGTGTGGATATTGATAACCTCTGCGCTGATGCCCTCGGCCGCCAGCAGTTCGGCCGCGTCAAGAGCTGCTGCGACAAGGATGCCTGTAGCAACTATGGTCACATCACTGCCCTCTCTGAGGAGAACTCCCTTGCCCATTTCAAACTTATAGTTATCGGGATCGTTGATCACGGGAACACCTGCACGTCCGAATCTCAGATATACAGGACCCTCATAATCTACCGCAGCATGTACCGCAGCTCTGGCCTCAGTATCATCTGCGGGCACGATAACAGTCATTCCGGGGATAACACGCATAAGTGCGATATCCTCGAGACACTGATGTGAAGCACCATCCTCACCTACGGTTATTCCTGCGTGGGTAGCACCGATCTTGACATTCAGATGAGGATATCCGATTGAATTGCGGATCTGCTCATAGTTGCGTCCCGCAGCGAACATCGCAAAGGAACTTATAAACGGGATCTTTCCGCAGGTAGCAAGTCCGGCTGCGATACCGGTCATATTACACTCTGCGATACCGCAGTCTATATGTCTGTCGGGAAACGCCTTCTGGAACACATTGGTCTTGGTAGCATTGGCCAGATCGGCATCAAGTACTATCACGTTGGGATTTTCCTTACCTACTTCAACAAGAGCATTACCGTAGCTCTCTCTTGTAGCAATCTTCTTAACATCTGCCATGATCATTCACCTCCCAGTTCTTTGCCGATCTTGTCCAGATCTGCCATAGCAACAGCGTATTCCTCATCATTAGGTGCCTTGCCATGCCAGCCTACCGCACCCTCCATAAATGAGACGCCCTTGCCCTTAAGTGTCCTGGCTATGATCGCCGTAGGACAGCCTTTGGTCTCGCGGGCTTCCTTGAATGCGGACGCGATCTCATCGAAATCATTGCCGTTGATATTGATAACATGGAAGTTGAATGCTTCGAATTTTTTGTCTATAGGATAGGGGTTGTTGACCTGATCGATGGGACCGTCGATCTGAAGACCGTTATTATCCACGATCACTACCAGATTGTCCAGCTTCTTGGCACCGGCAAACATGGCTGCCTCCCAAACCTGGCCTTCCTCTATCTCGCCGTCTCCCAGCAGTGTATAGGTTCTGTAGGATGCACCATCAAGCTTTGCGGCAAGAGCCATACCTACCGCGGCCGAGATACCCTGTCCGAGAGATCCTGAAGACATATCCACGCCGGGTGTCTCCTGCATACAGGGGTGACCCTGCAGATAGGAACCCAGATGTCTGAGCGTGGGCAGATCCTCTACCGGGAAATATCCTCTGTTGGCAAGTACGGAATAGAGTCCGGGAGCCGTATGTCCCTTGGAAAGAACGAAACGATCCCTGTCCTTCTTCTTAGGATCCTTCGGATCGATATTCATTTCTTCAAAATACAGATATGTGTATATATCTGCTGCGGATAATGATCCGCCGGGGTGTCCGGCTTTGGCGCCGTGTACCGCCGTTACGATGCCTTTTCGCACATCATTGGCTTTTCTCTGCAATTCAAGTTTGTTCATATTTACCTCCTAAACCTCCTGATTCCGCTGCCCGTAATAAGCATTTGCTCCATGCTTACGGTAATAGTGTTTATCGCACAGATGCTGCGGTGCGGGCTCAACCTCGGGATTGATACGTTCCGTCATCATAGCCATTCTTGCAACTACCTCAAGAACTACGGCATTGTGTACCGCCTCATGAGCATCCTTTCCCCATGTAAATGGACCATGGTTCTTGCACAGCACTGCAGGTACTGCCTCGGGATCCAGCCCCATACGTTCGAATTCACTGACGATCAGCTTTCCGGTATTCTGCTCGTATGCCTCCTCGATCTCTTCGGCATTCAGGCATCTGAGACATGGAACCTCACCGTAAATATAGTCGGCATGCGTGGTTCCGTAGCAGGGGATCGATCTGCCGGCCTGTGCCCAGCTTGTAGCGTGAGGTGAATGAGTGTGAACAACACCTCCGACGCATTTAAAAGCCTTGTATATCTCAACATGAGTGGCCGTATCACTGGAGGGATTATATTTGCCCTCAACAACCTTTCCGTCAAGATCTACCAGCACCATATCATCGGGAGTCAGCCTGTCGTAATCCACTCCGCTGGGCTTGATCGCAAAGATCTTTCTCTCTGCGTCGATCTCACTGACGTTTCCCCAGGTAAAGGTAACAAGATCATACCTGGGGAGAAGCATATTTGCTTCGTATACGCGTTGTTTTAATTCCTCTAACATCTGTGATTTCCTTTCAAATTATTTACTTCAGGTTATCAACTGCCGCTCTCTCTGCGGGCAGCGTCTTTTTGTATCTGTCCATAAACCGGTTGAAACCGTTAACATCTGCGACATCAGGTTCCATTGTTGTACCCGCTTCTCCCTTGAATACCTTGTTCTCAAGGAAGTCGCCAAGGCTTTCACCCGATTCCCTCTGCAGCATATACGCCGCAAGCAGCGCCATACCCCAGGGACCGCCCTCACCTGCGGTTTCCATACAGGTGACCGGGACATCCAAAGCAGCCGCCATGATCTTCTGACCCACGCCGGGAGTCTTGAAGAATCCGCCGTGACCCGTGATCCTGTCAACGGCAACATTTTCCTCTTTAAAAAGGATATCGTTGCCGATCTTAAGAGCTCCGAGCGCCGAGAAAAGATGAGTTCTCATAAAGTTGGCCAGGGTAAAGTTCGCGTCCGGAGTACGGACAAACATTGGTCTGCCCTCCTCCATTCCCGTGATATTCTCTCCGGAAATGTAATTGTATGACAGAAGTCCGCCGCAGTCATTGTCACCTTCAAGCGCCTTTTTGAAAAGAGTGGTATAGAGCTTGTTCGAATCCAGACCTATGCCGAATAATTCGGCAAACTCTTTAAATATGCCGGCCCATGCGTTGATATCGGAGGTACAGTTGTTGCAGTGGACCATGGCAACCGGATCGCCCGTAGGGGTGGTAACGATATCCAGTTCCTCATACGCCTTTGAGAGATTCTTCTCCAGCACTACCATGGAAAAAACAGAGGTGCCTGCGGACACATTCCCTGTACGCTGCTTAACCGCATTGGTTGCCGCCATACCTGTTCCCGCATCTCCCTCGGGAGGACAAAGTCTGATGCCGGCTTTAAGCAGGCCTCTGGGATCGATCTTACGTGCGCCCTCCTCAGTGAGCACTCCGGCTTCTTCGCCCGCACTCATTACCCCGGGAAGGATATCGGCCAGCTTCCAGGGATAACCCTTATCGGATACCAGATCATCGAACTTTTCTATCATTCCCTTGTCGAACTGCCCCGTAGCCGGATCTATGGGAAACATACCGGATGCCTCACCCACTCCGAGAACCTTCTCTCCGGTCAGCTGCCAGTGGATATATCCTGCCAGAGTGGTAAAGAATCTGACATCGGAAACATGCTCTTCACCGTTTAGTATACACTGATACAGATGAGCAATGCTCCATCTTTCCGGAATATGGAAATCAAAGAGTTCCGTAAGCTTCTTTGAAGCGTCGGCCTGCGCCGAATTGCGCCAGGTCCTGAAAGGAACCAGAAGCTTGCCTTCCCCGTTAAATGCCATGTACCCGTGCATCATGGCCGAAAAACCGATACTGCCTACGGTGGTAAGCTCTACTCCATACTTCTTTTGTACATCGGCTGCCAGGTCCGAATAGCAATCCTGCAGACCGTCCCATATATCCTCAAGGGAATATGTCCAAATGCCGTTCTCATACCTGTTTTCCCACTCATGAGAACCCTGCGCTATCGGAGCATAGCTCTCATCGATAAGTACACCTTTGATCCTGGTCGATCCGAACTCTATACCCAGACAGGTGCGTCCGTTTTCGATCGCCTCTTTTGCGTTCCCCATAATAACCTCCTAATCTACACTGTCCAATGATCCAAAAAATCCGTTAAGTCTGTCCAGTCCCCTGGAAAGAACCTTTACTTCCTCTTCATCCAGTTCTTTTATGATCTCGCCTACCATCTTTTCATGGAAGATCACATGCTGTTCATGAGCTTCCAGACCCATGGGGGTCAGGCTGACCAGTACCACTCTCCTGTCATCCTCGGACCTGACTCTCTCGACAAGCCCCTTTCTGACCAGTGAATTCACGGATGTGGTAAGCGTGCCGGTCGTAACCTCAAGATCCTTAGCGACTGCGGTCATATTCCTGGAGCCCTCGGTCCCGATGGCCTCTATTACATGCAATTCGTTAAGTGTTATATTTTTGAACCTGCCGGTACAGATAGCCTTTTCCTCGAGTGCATTGATCCTTCGGAAAAGCCTTACCAAGACCTGGTTAATAACTTTTGAATCTTCCATGACATTAAGTTTATCAAAATATCCGTGAGATGTCACTACTTGCCGGATTCACTTCAGGGTAACTGTCTCGTCTGTCAAAAGCTCATCCAAAACGCCTGTTATTAATGTGTTGGAAGGATTCTCCGGGGATACAGCCGCACAGATATATTCCGGAGTGAATCCGCACATATATTTTCGGCCGTTTATATCTCTGACCTCCTCCGTAAGCACCTCGGCAGTCGTACCGATACGGCGTCTGCGATATGCCAGCGACAGCTCCTTTCCGAGAGATATCAGTTTTTCCGATCTGGCATGCTTTTCCCTTTCCGGGATCTGGTCCGGCATGCGGGCCGCAGGTGTTCCGTCCCTTCTTGAGTATTTAAACACATGCAGTTCATAGAACCCAACCTTACGGACAAAGTCATAGGTCTCTTCGTATTCCTCCTCCGTTTCTCCGGGAAAGCCGACTATCGTATCGGTCGTGATCGCCGGATCATCAAAAGCATCTCTCAGCATACATACCTTTTCGTAGTATTCCTCCGGCGTATAATGTCTGTTCATCCGTTTAAGCACGGTTTCCGATCCGCTTTGCATCGAAAGGTGGAAATGAGCGCAAAGCTTATCGATCTCTTTGGCCTGACCGACCCATTCGGGCGTGACATAGGCCGGTTCGAGCGATCCGAGTCTGATACGGCGCAGACCGTCTATCGTATTCAATTCCTTCAAAAGAGGGATCATCTCTTCGCCGTCACGGTCAGTACCGAAGGAGCTGATATGTATTCCCGTCAGGACGATCTCCTTGCAGCCTGCCGCGACATGATCCCTGACCTCCGAAACGATATCCGGGATCTCACGGCTGCGCACCCGTCCTCTTGCATACGGGATCACGCAGTAGGTACAGAACCTGTTGCATCCGTCCTGGATCTTGATGAAGCTGCGGGTACGGGTCAGCGGGATGTGTCGTGGGGACGGTTCTGTTGACACAATGTGTCGCGGGGACTGTTCTGTTGACACGTCCTCGATTATCTCCGGCAGTTTCATCTTACGGTCATTACCGATCACCAGATCCACATCGGGATCGTTCTCAAGCACCTCCCGGCCGGTCTCAACATAGCAGCCGATGGCGACCACAAGAGCTTCGGGATTGAGTTTTTTAGCCCTGTGCAGCATCTGACGGCTCTTATGGTCGGCAATATTGGTAACAGAGCAGGTATTCACTATATAGATATCCGCCCTGGAATCAAAAGGCACAATTAAATAGCCCTTTTCCTGTAATTTTTGTTGAATTCCTTCAGTCTCATATGCATTGACCTTGCATCCGAGACTGTGTAATGCTACAGTTCTCATATATTATGCCGATTTTTTTGTGGGGTTTTACATTGACTTTTAGTATTTCAGCCTTTAGTATTATAGCATAGGCTTTACTGTAAAGGAGGTAATTTCTGATGAAAACAGTACAGATTTCTTTGAATTCAATTGATAAGGTTAAGTCATTCGTAAATGACATCACCAAGTTTGACTATGATTTTGATCTTGTATCAGGCAGATATGTAATCGATGCAAAGTCTATCATGGGTATCTTCTCACTGGATCTTTCAAAGCCTATAGATCTTAACATCCATGCAGAAGATAACGTAGACAACGTACTCGAGGCACTTAAGCCCTACGTGATCTGATCGATCGTACATATGATTGAATGCAAAGAAAACAGGAGCAGCTGCTCCTGTTTTTGTTTTGCAAAATGTGTCAACAGAACCATCCCCACTACACATTATCTAACGATAATAAGCTCATCCTCATCCAGAGCCTTTTGTACAAGTCTGTCGATATCCTCATCCAGATCATGCTCATGCTTCTTTATAACATCCAGCCTCGGTTTGGTCACGGGATGTTTGGCAACAAATATGGTACAGCAATCCTCATAAGGCAGGATCGAGGTTTCAAAGGTTTCAATCCTCTTGGATATCTCAACTATCTCGCTCTTATCAAAGCCGATCAGCGGTCTGAACACCGGCATCTCACATACCTCGTCGGTACATACCAGACTCTGGGTGGTCTGAGACGCAACCTGTCCGATGGATTCGCCTGTGATCAGTGCCGCGCATTCCGTATCCCGCGCGATCTGCTGGGCTATCCTCATCATATATCTACGCATAATGATCGTAAGCTCGTCGTGCGGACATTTATCGTAAATATACATCTGAATATCGGTAAAGTTGATCACATGCAGATAAATCGGTCCGGTATATGCGGACACGATCTTCGCAAGATCCACCACCTTTTGTTTAGCCCTCTCGGAGGTATACGGCGGAGCATGAAAATACACCGCATCGATATTGACTCCGCGCTTGGCTATCATGTATCCCGCTACCGGAGAATCTATTCCCCCGGAAAGCAGCAGCATAGCCTTGCCGCCGGTGCCGACCGGGATCCCTCCCGGTCCGGGGATCACCCGTGAATAAATGCTTACATCCTCACGGATCTCTATATACAGCAGAACATCCGGATCGTGTACATCAACCCTGATCTCCGGAAACGCCTCCAGTATAGCCTCCCCGACATCCGCATTGATCTCCATTGAATTTTTGGGATAATCCTTGCGGGCACGCCGCGACTCAACCTTGAAGGTGATATTTTTGTCCGGATAGTTTTCGTCTATATGTCTGACGGAGGCTTCACAGATCCCGGCGAAGTCATCATCCGTCAGCTTTTCAACCGGGCAGATCCCGACGATTCCGAACACATGCTGCAGCGCAGTTACAACATCATCCTCATCATGTTCTTCCGGAACATCCACATAGATCCGTCCCTGTGCCCTTCGTACCGTGAATTCCTCCCCGGTACGCTTCATCGCATACCGGATCTGTCTCACCAGCGCCTCTTCGAATAAATATCTGTTTTTTCCTTTTAATGCGATCTCCGCATATTTGATCAGGTAAGTGTGTGCCAATTTTGATCTCCTTAAATCTGTTATCTGCGTCTGAACCTGCGAAGCGTAGGAAGGAGCTCATTAAGCACCTCCAGTGTATGATCGATCTCCTCACGGGTAGTATAAACCGACATACTGAATCTGATAGTGGAATCAAGAAGTTCCGGTTTCAATCCGATCGCCTTTAGCGTTGCCGATACATGAGGCCTGTTGGAAGCACATGCGCTGCCGGAGGACACGTATATCTCCCTGTCTTCCAATGCATGCAGAAGCACCTCGCTGCGCACTCCCTCAAAAGACGCGCTTATTATATGCGGAGCGGATTCAATCTCATTTTTCGGTCCGTTGACCGTCACGCTCTCCATATTGGACAGTTCATCCGCAAAGTATGATCTCAATCCGCGGAGTCTGTCCGTATCTTCTTTCAGATTATCATAGGCCATGCCCGCAGCCATAGCCATTCCCCGGATCCCGGCTACATTTTCGGTTCCGGATCTCATACCCTTCTGCTGGCCTCCGCCGTAAATGAAGGGATCGATACGAGTTCTGTCTTTTATGTACAAAAACCCGACTCCCCGCGGCCCATGCAGCTTATGTGCGCTGACAGACATCAGATCTATATTCAGCTTTTTGGGGATTATCAGATCCTTGCCGTATCCCTGCACTGCATCCGTGTGAAAGATACAGTCCGGGTTTTTCTTTTTGATCAGACTGCCTGCCTTATCCAGCGGCTGCCGGGACCCAATCTCATTATTGGTATGCATGACAGAGACAAGGATCGTGTCCGGCCTGATAAAACTTTCCAGCTCATCAAGGTCAATGATCCCGTTACTGTCGGTTCCAAGATATGATACCTCAAATCCTTCCTTTTCCAAAAAGGAACAGGTCTCAAGAATTGCGGGGTGCTCGATCCGGGTAGTTATGATATGCTTACCGGTCCGTCTTCTTGCGTGCGCAACTCCGATCAGCGCAGTATTGTCGGATTCGGTTCCGCCCGAAGTAAACAATATCTCCGAGGGTTTGCACTTCAGAGTTTCAGATATTATACGCGAGCTTTCTGTCAGGCACTTCTCGGCCTGTACGCCGAGCATATGCATACTCGAAGGATTCCCATAGGTCTCCTCCATAACACGCGACATTGCATCAATAACTTCTTTATGCGGTTTGGTCGTAGCCGAATTATCCAGATAAACTGACATTGCCTAAAATCCTAATGCAAACTCCTGTGCTTCATATATATCGAACCAGAGTATCGAATCCCTGTATGTATATAGCATCGCTTTATCACTTCCTATGGTATCGGCAAGCGATGTACCGGCAACCGCAAGGAGCAGATGTCTGTCATTATAAAAATCCGAATACTCTGCCGCAGCATAATAATCAACTATATCCATACATCCGTTTGACGAATATGCTTCATACTCACGGGACATATCCATTATCCTGCAGCATTCCGCACTCACGCGGTCATCAAGAAAGATCACCGTATCATACCCCGAATCACCGGCATATGCAATTATATCATTGCAATACGCATAAGGATCAAGAGAATTATGGGCATCCGTATAGCAGATACATGTCGTATAAACGAGCCCCGCCGTAAGTACTGCCCACAGTACTTTCCTGAAGGCTTTGCTCCAGCCGTTCTGCCATACCTCGATCTGAGGCACGCAGCAAAGCAGCAAAGGTACTGTTACCGGCAGAAGATATCTGTATTCAAGGGTAGAATTCAGTGAGCTGTAACGTGTTTCGCAGACCGCAACAATTATAAAGTTGATAAGTGCGATCCCGCAAAGCCAGAATCTGATATCATC
>JAFUAB010000019.1 GCA_017460885.1 Lachnospiraceae bacterium | reverse complement strand
GTGAACGTCAAAAATATTTTGACGTTCACTATAAAGCCTCCGGCGGGATGCGCACGGATTTGCAGAGGAAATTAATGCTTCGCATAGCAAATCCGGCGCAGTAAACGACTAAAAGTATAAATACTTTTGTCGTTTACTATAAATATCGTGTCCGTTATCTCTTTACGTTCACCGCGGCGGATCATGATCACTTCAAGCAGGTCATAATCCTCTTTCGGTTCATCGGTAACGTGACAAGCACGGCTATCATCACGGTGCCCAGGGGCTGCTGCTTCACAGTGTCCGTAAAGGCCGTAAGCGGCATCACCGACGGAACGACTGCTCCCGCTGACAACATCAGCGTGATCAACAGTAACTTGGTTATCAACAGAATCGCATAGGGAGGAAAACAGATGGATTATCGCATGATTGACGACACCTGCAGGATGGTGGAAAAAGAAATCGATTCGATCGTCAGCAAAGAAGAACTGACCCCAACCGAGCTTGAACAGCTGGATAAGCTGGTTGACATCTACAAGGACATTGCAGAAGTAACTACAACGACGCATCCTACGGCTACGACGATTCCCGCATGATGCGCCAGGGCGAGTGGATGTGATCCACGAGCAGACAACTGAATACTGATCAGCTCACATAGAGCTGCGAAGCCACCGTACCGGTTGGGTGCGGTGGCTAACATTTACGCAATGTTATACGAGCACTGCGCTGCTTCGCTGCTTTTTCCTTGTTTCCGTATCTTGTCTGATCTGCGAATGCATTTCAGCCGGTATGGGAGGACAATCCTGATCAAATGATTGCTGCATTTTCCTGGCATTAGCAATCATTGCTTTTTCGTCATCCGTAATGGGACCTAACTCCTCGAGAGTCACGGTAATGACCTGCTCTCCAAATTCGTTGGTTGATTTCATATCAATTCTCTCCTCATGCTATAGTGGAATGTTGGCAAAAACCAATACCTACGTATCCTCTGTTTAGATCATGCTGTTTCTGTGTTCAATGTAGTCCTTGATTTCCACTGCCTCGGCGGGTCTTGCGGATATCATGTGTACTATTTCTTCATTCCCTCGCTCACGGATAGTGTATACGACAACCAGAACATCCTCAACATAACCAAGTGCTATAAATCTGTCTTCCCATACGCCATATTTGTTATAGCCGCTATTAGCCGAATCATACCAGTCAACCATGTAGGGATCCTGAAAAATCCTAATTGCTGAACGGAAAGAGATTCCATGCTTCTGTATGTTTCCTGCATCTTTGTTCTCATCCCATTCAAAACGCATTCTTTACCTCCCTTATGTTTCAGCGTCATGGGTAATTCATCTATATTCATCAACTGATACAGATTCATTATCCTGATCATACCAATACCCCACCAAGAGAAATGACTGAATCCGTATCAGTACAGATTAGCATCTTCTGTGTATTGTCTGAATCGATCAGCTGGTCGCTGGCCTCATCTCTTGACCCATGAAACAAAAGTCTGGCTGACTGAAACGGCACATGCCTGTCATCACCTCGAATGACATCTATGAGCGCACACCACTCATCCGGATATTCTGTCCGCAAATCACTCCATGTATATTGTCTGGCTTCATCAGGCATCTGGCACCTCCTTTTTTTACTATCATGATAGCATAAATCCATCTTTCACAACATAGGAAAACTAATTTTACAGCCTGATTGCAAGAGGCCACCGTACGATCAATACGGTGTCGTCTGCTGTGTAGGGTGTATGTCAATGCCAAACAGCATTGTCATCTTTTGGGGCCGGGCTTCGTTTACGGATCCTTGTAAAACTTATGCCCCAGCTCGTCTTCGAAAATGAAAACAAGGCCGGCGTTAGCAGAGATGTCAGGGGCGCCCTTGTTGAAGTACTCCGCGCCCTGGGTCGTGTCCGGGAAAAGGTAGGCATATTCGCAGGCGAGCCGGGTTTCATCAGAGATTGTGAGTCTGCCGTACGTGAACTGGCCGGGACCCGTGATCACGCCGGTAAGGGTGTTGGCCCAGCGGTTCGGATCGTTCACACGGTTCAGGATCACGTTGGCCACGTTGACCTTTCCGGCGAAGCTGCCGCCGTAAGCCTCAGTTTCCACGCAACTGAACATCATCATAATGTCATCATTTGTAAATCGATCGTACAGGCTATCGGAGATTTCACAGATTCCGGGATTATCATCGGTGAAAACCTTAAACTGTTTCATCCAATCGTATGTACATTGGCGCTCGGTCAGGATGTCTGTTATTTCCTGATGCGCAGGGCGGATGTCTGGGCGATGAGTTCGCAGCGCTTGCGGGCGCGGGTGATACCGGTGTAGACCAGTTCACGAGTCAGGAGGGAGTATGACGCGAAGTCCAGTCCGAAGATGACGTTGTCATGCTCGGAACCCTGATCGGAATGTACGGTGATCGCATAGGCAAGGTCGATGGCTCCCCAATACTTCTTTGGGATCCTGACAAAACCTATTGCCTTGAAATCCACAACCATCACATCCTCTTCCAGTTCCTCATCCCAGTCAAAATACCTGAGAATTCCCATGTTCCCGTTATAGATGTAGGGAGTGGCTTTGTAGTTATTCTGGCGGTTTATCACCTTATCCCCGACACGAAGCTCGAACCTTGTTCCATCCCGGTATATTTCCTGTACATGCTGTCCCTGCCGGGGATTCACGATATCCTGGATCGCAATATTAAGCTTGGTGGTGCAGGCATCACCACGGTTTTTGACCGGAACGATGATCTGAGTTTCCATTATGTTGAAATCCTCTTTCTTCTGATAGGCTTTGAATGCTTCGATTATCCTGTGGTAGGTGTTGGTCTTGTCGGAGTAACACTGCAAAACCAGATCCTGCAGCTCTCCTCTTATCTCAGTACCAACCCACTCTTTGTCTGTCAGCTGTTCCCCATTTCGGACTTTGATACTCTCGGTCACTATCGCCGACCGGGCTGCCTGACGGTGTATTTTGGTCAGATAGACCGTGGAGATCTCATCCAGTATGTAAATATCCTTGTCGAGCCGGTTTTCGTCATGAAACTCAAATTTCTGCTTATTCTCAGGTCCCTTGGGAAAACCGAGCGTCCTGTGGATCGTCGTTCCCTCCTGTCCGGTTATCTCGGTAAGCCTTGACGCTGCACGGCCTGACAATGCCACCTGAACAAAATCCCGGTTCTTAAGCACGGTCAAAATACCCTTTACAACGGAACTTTTGCCCGATCCGGCAAGTCCGGTTATGATAGTGATGTTGTTGTTAAGACCGGTTTTGATAAAAGGTATCAGTTTTTCGGGCAGCATTTTTCATTGTCACAAATGAACTACCCATCCATCTGATATAATTAAAGTGTAACTGCGGTTGACATAACAGCCAACCATAGTCAGGGATCGTTCGGAATTATTTATTCCGTGACGGTTTTTTACACTCAAATTCTGAAGGGAGGGCATGTCATGGGAACAAAAAGAAAAGGCACCGGTTACAAAGGGATTTATCTGAATGAAAAGACAGAGAAGTACGATGTCAAATACAACTATACGGTCGTAATTGACGGGAAGACAAGCTACAGATCCAAGTGGAAATGCGGAGTGCCCACTCTCTCGGATGGGATCCGGGCACTCAGTGAACTTAAAAGTTCCGTCGAAGGTACGGTACCGGCCACGTCTACGAAGCCGCAGGCGGAGCCGGTCACGTTAAAGAGGGCTTGTGAACTGTGGGAAAACAAGGCGAAGGCGCAGAACCTCAGCCCTATCACGATAAAGAATACATGGGAGCACTTCAAGATGATCACGCAGATCATTCCGGAAGACACACTCGTCGCAGAAATCGACGAGGAAAAATATTATGATTTCGCTGCCAAGGCGAGGGGCAAGGGATACAGCGAAGAGACGATCATGGTGATAAACGGAGCTCTTCGTAAGCTGATCAACTTATGCTACAAGAGGCGCCTGATTCCGGAGAATGTGCTGAATTACTGTGATAATGTCAGAACGATGCGTAAGGATGATTACAGAGTGATCACTAAGGAAGAATATGATCGGATAGACGCATATTATGCGAAGAATGTGGGAAAAATGAGGAATTGTGCATGTTACAGATTCCTTTTTGCACTGCTCTACTATACGGGCATCAGGATCGGGGAGGCCCTTGCTCTCACTTATGATGATTTTAAGCCATTTCAATACGTGACGGCAGGTGGTTTAGCTGAGGGGATCAGGGTTTCCGTTACGAAGTCCTACATACCAACGCTTAAGATAGTTAAGGTACCGAAGAACTTTAAGACGCGGCAGATCCCGTTAGCATCGCATCCCATCAGATTGCTTGAGGGCATGAGGACCGGTAACGACCCTGCAGATACGAGCATCAGGATATGTCGGATCAGCTACCCTACTATTGATAAGGCGCTCAAGCGTGCATGCAATGATCTGGGGTTGCCGCCGTATCATTTACATGAGTTCCGGCATAGCTTCATATCCTATCTGATATCCAAGAATATCCCGATCACGGTTATTGAGAAGCTCTCCGGTGACACACAGGCTACGATCCTGAGCAGGTATTCGCACTGCTTTGATAACAGCGATGGTTTGGTGATCAGCGCACTTGAGGAACTGTAAACAAAAAAAGGCACCTGCCGCCGGTGTGTGACAGACTCGGTGGCAGATGCGCTGACCTTTGGTCAGCTGAGTAAATCATTCCATGTATATTGTCTGGCTTCATCAGGCATCCGGCACCTCCCACTCATTGATATTTCTTTTTGAAGAATCAAAGTTCACGCCGACCTTCAGGATCGTACGGCTGTCTGCAGCATACGGAAGAGCATAGCCTTTATCTTCGATCTGCTGAAGAGCTTCCGCTACCGACTTATCGCGCTTGAATTCGAAGATATATATGTAGTCATCGGTTTCAACCGTTACGTCCGCACGGCCGACGGCATTATGAACCTGGGTTGTCACATACTGGCCGAGCAGCATAAAGGTTATATAGATGACATTCTGGAAATCCCGTTCAACATACTTATCAAACTTATCCGGATCCCCCTCGGGATACGGCAGTGAGGCAAAAAGTGCTGTCAGTCGATCCCGGATGCCGTCGGTGTTGGCGGACTCAATGTCGCGGACGAACTGCCGGACTTCAATCGGCGATTTTTTTCCCGGATCTGCCTCGGGGCTGTTCAGGTTCAGGATCATAGGAACCAGATTTTTCAGGAAACCATATTTGACCTCGTCATTGGGATATCCGAGTATGTAGGAGCGAAATCTTTTCTCATAGCCCTTAATAGTCAGGTATCCGGACTGGTACATGAGAGGTACGGGATTGGGATCGTCCGTCCGATAATCCGACAAAGTACGCTCATCTGCGTCGACATTTCCCTCGGTGATCTCCTTGACATCAAAGCCGGTCTTTGCCAGTTTCCGGATCAGAAAAGTCGGAGTGCCCGATTCAAACCAATAGGAGCCGAACTTAAGCTTCGAAAAGGCATTGAGCAGACTAAAAGGATTATAGACCCCCTCACAATTTTCGTAGAAATGATATCCGTCATACATTGATCGAAGCTGGGATAAACACTCTTCGGTCGAAAAATCCTCTTCCCCGGCAAGGGCTTCGATCTCGGGCATGAAGGTCTCGGTCATTTCACGTTCAGTAATACCGCAGATACCGGAGAACCTCCGGTCAAGTGAGATATCCTCCAGGTGATTCAGGTCGCTGAAGATGCTGACCTTACTGAATTTTGTGACCCCTGTAATAAATACGAATCTAAGATATCCGTCATAGCTCTTGAGCGTACCGAAAAAACCCTTGAAAACCGCACGGTTATATTCATCCAGTATCGGATCGGATTCAAGCAGAGGCTTATCATACTCATCAACCAGAACTACTGCCTTACGTCCATATTTTTGAGTAGCGGTGCGCAGCAGGTATCTGAATCTGGATGACAGGGATTTATTAGCCGGGTCAGAGCCGTATATCTCTTCCCATCCTCTCAGATGCTCATCCAACACTTCCTCAATAGTCTGCATGGTTTCATTTTCGCCTGAAGCCTGATCAGAAGGATCGCTGTACTCGGATATCATCTGAGCAGTCTTTTGTCTGATCTGCTCCGCGGTTCCATGGATCTTATCATAATTGGCACCGTTGAAATCAAAATAAAAAACAGGATACCCGGCAAAAGCCTCGGGATCATCCCTGGTAAGCTCCGTGATGGCCAGTCCCTCAAAAAGCTCCCGCTTTCCCTCAAAAAAAGCCTTGAGAGTAGACAAAAACAGACTCTTCCCAAACCTGCGCGGGCGGCTCATGAAATAGGGCTTTCCCTGATTTATCAAAGTATAGATATATTTTGTTTTGTCTACATAGAGATAACCGTTCGTCCTGATATCTTCAAAATCCTGAATCCCTATAGGAAGCTTACGTATCCTAGTATCCATTGAACCCACCTCTGTTTCCGAAATGCTTACGTTCCGGTCATCGCTTTGGCTGTCTCCAAACACTTATATTGTACCCGAATAGTTCACCAAATTAAACAACATCTTAAAAGAATCAGGGTTTTCGAACCGGATCTTCACGCTCCTGTCCTGCATCCAAGTATGACGGATTCGAAGCAGCCTTCAGACTTCAGAGAGCTTTCATGGTACAGGCAGCACCTGCCGATACTACCAAGGATCTGTCCAAGGCTAAGGAACTGTAGTCGCTAAGGATAAGAAGGCTAAGATCGGCTATACCGGCAAGGCAATCTATCTTGACAAGGCGCACTTCGTAGACGAGGATGGCGAATGGCTGAAGGAGAATGCTGAACACAGTAAAACGGACAACCATTTCTGATTGTCCGTTTTAGAGAAGGTATTTCTTTCTTATGGGGTATAGCAAAAACTAAATGTATTGGGGGGTTACGCATATTATAATATCCCGACCGGGCTTATGCTACAATACAAAGATTTGACAAATATGTAAAGTTAGGAGGTAGTTTTTTATGCATTTTCACTAAAAAGTGCCTCGAATTCCTCTCTGCTGACCTTTTCCTTCTCGAGAAGCATAGCGCTGCACTTATGCAGGATATCTATATTTTCCTCGATAATGGCCTTTGCACGGGTATAGCAGTCGTCAATGATCGCCTTGACCTCCTCGTCGATCTTGCCCTGCATTTCCTCGGAATACTTTTTGGCATGAGCCAGATCCCTTCCAATAAATACCTCGTCGTCATCATCATCATAGTTGATAACGCCGATATTCCGGGACATTCCGTATCTGGTGACCATTCGTCTGGCCATCTTGGTCGCCTTTTTGATATCGCTGGAGGCACCCGTGGTGATGTCATCAAAAATGATCTCCTCAGCGATACGGCCTCCAAGGGATACCATGATCTCCTGCAGCATTTTGCCCCTTGTCATGAACATCTCATCCTTCTCGGGAAGCGGCATCGTATAGCCTGCGGCGCCGAGGCCGGTGGGTATTATCGAAATAGTATACACCGGCCCCACGTCGGGAAGGAGATGAAACAATATTGCATGCCCTGTTTCGTGGTATGCAGTGATCTTTTTTTCTTTATCGGATATGATACGGCTTCTTTTTTCCGTACCGATCCCCACCTTAATAAAGGACCTGGTGATATCGTTCTGATCGAGATACGCACGGTTGTCCCTGGCAGCGCTTATGGCCGCTTCGTTCATCAGGTTTTCCAGATCGGCTCCCGTGAAGCCGGCTGTGGTCTGAGCCACATGCTCCAGATTGACATCATCGGCCAGCGGCTTGTTTCTCGCATGGATCTTGAGGATATCCTCTCTGCCCCCCACATCGGGAGTAGCTACGGAGATCTTGCGGTCAAAACGGCCCGGACGAAGGATCGCGGGATCCAGAATATCCACCCTGTTAGTCGCCGCCATCACAATGATACCCTCATTGACGCCGAAACCGTCCATCTCCACGAGCAGCTGGTTCAGCGTCTGCTCTCTCTCGTCGTGACCGCCGCCGAGACCCGTGCCTCTGCGCCTCGCCACGGCATCGATCTCGTCTATGAAGATGATGCAGGGGCAGTTTCTTTTGGCCTCATCGAACATATCGCGGACACGTGATGCGCCCACACCGACGAACATTTCCACAAAATCCGAACCTGAGATCGAATAGAACGGAACCCCGGCCTCCCCTGCGATGGCCTTGGCCAGCAGAGTTTTACCGGTACCGGGAGCTCCCTCCAGAAGCACTCCCTTGGGGATACGGGCTCCTACTTTGGTATATTTACCGGGATCCTTGAGGAAATCCACGATCTCCGCCAGATCATCCTTTTCTTCCTTAAGACCTGCCACATCGGCGAAGGTTATAGGTTTGTCACCCATATCCAGGCGCGCACGGCTTTTACCGAAATTCATCATCCGTCCGCCGCCGGAAGCGCCTCCCATGCCGGCCTGGCCTGTCAGTATCACAAAAAAGAACACACACGCTATGACCGCGATCAGCACAGGCAGAACGGACGTCAGGAACCAGCTGTCTTTTTCGACCTGTCTGACCTGGGGATCCAGTCCGTATTTATCCCGAAGCTCATTCTCTGTCTCCGTGATATCGGATACGTACAGTGTTCTCGTCTCGCCGGCCTTCAGGTGAACCAGCAGTTCTCCGGTCGGGGTCTGCTTGTATGGCGTGATGATCACGGACAGCACATTGCCCTCCTCGATATCATGGATCATGTCGCCCTTCGTGTAGCTGATATCGGTCCCGCCCCTGCTGCCGATCCAGGCGGTCAGCACCAGCAGTCCCAAGATCACTGCGAAATATATCAAAAACCCCGAGTTTCTACGTTTATCCTGATTCATTGCATCGTTGTCTCCTTAAAAGGGATATTAACCACGGATGGCTGTGAGGATCTGTCCGTCAATCGAACCTGACAACTCCGATATAGGGCAGATTGCGGTATTTCTGAGCATAATCGAGTCCGTAGCCAACCACGAATTCATCCGGGATCCGGAAGCAGGTATAGTCGACATTCACATCGATCACGCGTCTGTCCGGCTTGTCGAGCAATGTACAGAGCTTAACATCCTCGGGCCCCCTGTCCCAAAGCATATCCAGCAGATAGCTGAGCGTGCGGCCGGAATCCACGATATCCTCCACGACCAGCACGTTTTTGCCCTCGAGAGGTTCATCCAGATCCTTGACGATCTTGACAACTCCGCTGGATTTGGTCGAGCCGCCGTAGCTCGATACCGACATGAAATCAAGGGAAACCGGCACCGTGATCCTCTTTGCGAGCTCGGTCATAAAGAAGCTTCCACCCTTCAAAACACAGATCATATGGATGGATCTGCCTTCGTAATCCCTGCTGATCTGTTCGCCGATCTCTCTGATGCGGGCATCGACTTCTTCTTCCGTAAGCATAACTTCAATGTGTTCAGCCATTGTTTCCCTCCGTAAATTCGATGATAAGCACTCTTTTGGTCCCGTTATCGATCCTGTAAGCACAGGAATCCCTGTAACCTGTGACCCAGACCGCATCCGCTCCGTCACAGACCAGCAAAATGCTGTCTCTGAGCCGCCTCGGCACCTTCTCATCGATAAGATACCGGTTAAGGGACTTGGTGTGTCCGGCCGGATCTATGGTGATGCGGTCGCCCTCCGCGGGAGTTCTGAGTGTCAATAACTTATTTATTTTATCATAATCAAAGCATTTAGTATATTTGTTTGTGTGGATAAAATCCGATTTATCCACATTTTCGGCGAGTCTGACCAGACTGATGCTTATTTTTCCGCCGGGCAGATCCCCGGTCGTCGGGATGATATACTCCTTTACCCCTGTCGGTGTGTCGCTGAAGTCAGAGATATCCATTAATATAGGAACAAACCGGGTTGAAAAATGATCGTCTCCGGATCCGGGCGCTTCGGAGTGACAGCTGCCGGTTATGCACAGGTTCTCATATTCCCGGTAGGCGCGGATGCCGTAGGGCAGATCCACGGATGCTCCGTTTTCGGCATTTGTCAGGGCGTCGATATTTAATATATGATCCCGTGTGATGTCCTTCAGATGCGGTGTCATATTCGTGATCGCACGACGCAGGATCCCGGTGCGTATCACGCGGTCATATGACTCATAGGCTTTTATATTAATGAAGATCCGGCTTCCCTCTCCGGTGACGATCTCACAGGCTCTGCGGACCTCCTGTTCGATATGATCCTGTATCTCGCCCAGCATATCCGCGGTTTCATACATATGCCGCAAAACGCCGCTGTTGATCTGCGCGGCCGCCGGCAGGATGTGATGCCTGATCCGGTTCCGGCTGTAATCATCGGCCAGATTGGTGGAATCGGTGCACCATTCTATTCCCTCCTCTGTTAAAAGGGCTTCGATCCGGGATCTTTCCAGAGGCAGGATCGGGCGGATATATATATCGCGGATGGGCGTAATGGACCTAAGGCCCGTTATCCCGCTCCCGCGAAAGAGGTTAAACAACATCGTTTCCGCCCGGTCGTCGGCATTGTGTGCGAGCGCTACTTTGTCATAACCTTCATCCGCAGCTGTCTCCGAGACCAGCTCGTAACGCCTGATCCTGGCGGCCTCCTCGGTTGGAGGAACCTCTCCGGGGCGGATCTCCCTCAGATAAAAGGGAATTCCCCGTCCGGCACAGAAGTCCCGTACATACTCCGCCTCCGCACGGGCCTCGGACCTGAAGCCGTGATCTACCGTGACGACCCCGAGCCGGTTGCCGTGCTCCGCAGCATATTTTTCCAGCAAAATAAGCATACACATGGAGTCGGCTCCGCCGCTGACCGCAGCCAGTACGGATTCCCCGGCTGAGATCAGGTCGTTTTTGTCTATATAATTAAATATCTTTTCACTAATAAACCGGAGCGAGCGGCTCCGGTTTAATTTTCCTGTCTGAATATTATCTCTCCTTCATATACAAGGCCGAGTTTGCTTTTGGCCACGTCTTCGATATACTTCATCGTCTGGGTATATTTCTCATATTCAACGAGCTCCTCTGCCCTGGCCTGCTGTTCGGCGATTTGCTCCTCCAGCTGGCTCTCGACAGCCTCATACTCGGCGACCTTGCGGTCAAGCTCTGCGCATTTGACCGCGACAACGACCGTAAGCATCAGTACAATGGCCGTGATCATCAGAACAGATGCCCTGTTATTAGCTTTTCTGCGGTGTGCGGCCTGCTGCCTCCCCATAGAAATAACCCCCAATAGTTGTTAACATAAAATCATTCTATTATAGAACTATGTAAACCGTCAAGGATTATTTTTTCATGCTACATGTGTCGCCGGAACGGTTCTGCTGATACATTTTGTGTCCCCGGGACGGTTCCGGCGACACAAAATCAAATGTATTTATACAGCTCAGCAGCCTCTTCCTTCTTAACGGTTTCTGCAACATTCAGCACCTCAACCTTCACTTCCTTATTGCCGAACTGTATGGTTATGCGGTCTCCCACCCTGACGTTGGCGGATGCTTTGGCAGGCTTGTCATTGATGAAAACCCTGCCTGCGTCACAGGCCTCATTGGCCACGGTACGGCGTTTTATCAGTCTTGATACCTTTAAATATTTATCCAGTCTCATGATTCCTCCTCCCGGCATCCAAAAAAAGAGCTCGCGGAAATCCGCGAGCCCTGCATCTTAAAGAATTAATTAACCGTTTACAAGATCCTTAAGAGCCTTACCGGCCTTGAACTTAGGAGCCTTGGAAGCCTTGATTTTCATCTCGGCGCCGGTCTGGGGATTTCTACCGGTTCTGGCAGGTCTCTTGCTAACTTCGAATGTACCGAAACCAACAAGCTGAACCTTGTCGCCCTTCTTAAGGGCCTTACCTACTACATCTGTAAAAGCCTTTACAGCTGCCTCAGAATCCTTCTTTGAAAGGCCTGCCTGCTTAGCGATTGCATCAACTAATTCTGTCTTGTTCATTATGAACTCCTCCTACATCAAAAATGATTATTACTGTTTTGGCATCGTCTCCGATAGCCTATAAATATTTATAATCGTTTAGGAGGTTATTGTCAAGCCTTAAAAGTCCAAAAATGCCGTAAATTCAAGGGTTTCGAGTTATGTATACCTCTTCGGTCATTGTCTGCGTATTTCCGTCGTCTTTGTTTTCACCGCCGGCTTCTTCACCCTTTGTTGTACCGCTGTCGCCACCGGTATCAGAGGCTTCATCACCTTCCTTTTTACCGCCCTCATCGCCGGTATCAGAGCCTTCATCACTCTCTGTTTTACCGCTGTCGCCACCGGTTTCAGAGGCTTCATCGCCTTCCTTTTTACCGCCCTCATCGCCGGTATCGGTGGTATTATCACCGGAATCTGTAGTTTCATCTCCGGTTTTTGTCGTATCGTCGCCGGTTTCCTCCTCCGTAGTCCCGGTATCATCCTTATCCCCCGAGCTGCCGGATTTACCGCCGGTATCGCCGGATGAGCCCGTCTCCCCTGAGTTATCCTTGTCTGTTGATGACCCGCTGTCCGTATTCAGCTTCTCCAGCTCCGAGAAAGAAATGCTCATATCCTCTCCGTCATCAAAGACATATATGGTGTAGCTTCTGGTCTCACAGCCTGACCTTTTGAGTATTACGGTATGTGCTCCGGCCGATTTTTTGAAGCTCATGGGGATCAGTCCGGCATAAAGCCCGTCCACATAGACCTCTGCTCCCTCGGGCGCATTGACGTATACCCGGTTGGTCTTGGAAGTGGTCACTGTCGAAGCCTTGGATTTGTTGCTGCTTACACTGTTTTTGTTGTTTGTGTTGGACGAGGCGGCTGTGACTGAGTTGCCGCTTGCCGCTTTGGCTAACCCGGAAGGATCGGTATTCGTCGTGCTGTTTGCTGAGGAATTGCCGCTCGTATACGCTACCGACTGGTCAAGATTGATCGTTATCTCCGAAAGCTCGTTTCCTACATTGATATACCTGCTGAGCGTATCATAGCCCGTCGCAGAAACCACGATCTCATGTATGCCGTACTCTGTTCTGACGATATTTGAATGATCGACCGCCACTCCGTCCATGGTCAGTGTCGCGCTCGCCGGAGTCACATGAAAGAGTATCCTGCCGAAAGTATCGACAGGTGCCGTGATCTCACTGCAGTCAAGAACTATCTCCTGATTCCTCTCTACATTGATCAGCTTGGTTGTTGAGCTGTTATTGTTGTACATCTGCACGGTATATGTACCCTCCGGCACGGTCAGCAGCATCCCGGGCTCCGTGACCTGGGTGATCAGCACGCCGCCGATCTCGATCCAGCCGCCGATCAGCGCCTCGTCGGAGGTCAGGCGTACATATCCGTGTCCGCTTTCCACCTTGATCGAATAAATATCGGAATCGATGCCCGCCACGGTGATCGCGTCACCGTCGACTATGCTCATCAGATCAGTCTGCTTTCCCTGCGAGAAGACCTGAACGCCTTTCGTAAGGGCATACGTCCTGTCACCGATCGAAGCCGTGGAATTGATCCCGCCGAGATCATACCGTGTAATGGACTCATAGCTCCATGCATCAGGTGAGACCTGAATATCCACAAGCTGTCTTGTGGATTTATAGAAATTGACCCTGACTATCGTACCCTCGGTCAGCTGTTCAATGGACATGGGGGTACCGTATCTGTCGGAAACATAGGTTGTTCCGTCATAGTTTAAGGTATAATTCCTGGCGGCCGTAGTGTTATAGAAGGTGACAGTCCTTTCCTCCGTATCCACCGACTGCAGGATTGCCGTATCTGCGGAATCATACGATCCAACCGGCAGATAATTGTAGCTCGTATACACATTTACATCCGAAGCCCTGACGCTCACCGGCTCGCAGATAAGCCCGGCCACAAGTATAAGTGCGGTAAGAACCGCTGCCACAGCTATTCCCTTTCGCTTGAATGATTTCCTCATGATCTCCTCCGTCTTTACTCTGAAGGCTTATTGACAAACATCCCTATCAGGATATCCTTTTCGTTGTCTCCCGGTACTTCCAGAACATGCTCCAGCATCGCTTCGAGTATAGTACCGATCTGAGGTCCGGGACTGATGCCGCAGGCGATCAGATCCTGTCCGTTAACCTTAAGATCCCGGATCGAAAGCGCCTCGCCGGCCTCCGTTATCTCACGCGCAACCGCCTCAACCTCGTCCAGACGCCGCAGCTTTTCCTCCCGCATATAATCGCTCTGTCCGGCAATATCCGCCCTCTGGACCTCCAGAAGCAATGGGAAAAGTTCGCTTCCGAGACGGCTCATCACCCTTCTCACTCCGCGTGCGGTAGGTTCGAAGCGCCAGTCATGATACCTGATCAGTACCTTAACCCTGTCTATCAGGTCATTATCGCTCTTCAGTCTGTGCAGGATCTTAACCGACAGATCTGCTCCGACGTCCGCATGTCCTTTGTTATGGATGCTTCCATCCTCGTCGACGGTCATTACCATCGGTTTGGCAATATCGTGCAGCATCATCGTGAATCTCAGTACCCTGTCCGGACGAACTGCACTCATCGTATGCAGGATATGCTCTCCGACGTTATAGCAGTGATGTCTGTTATTCTGCGGCGAGATCATACATTTATCGAATTCAGGCAAAAAAACCGCCGTAAGCCCCAGTTCATAGCAATTCCTGAGCATATCGGGATGATCCGAGAGCAGGAGTTTGGTAAGCTCTGTCATGATCCTCTCCGCACTGACCTTACTCAGGTTCGGAGCCAGCTTCGAAGCCGCCTCTGCAGTATCGGGATCTATCCTGAATCCCAGCTGCGCCGCAAACCTTACAGCCCTCATCATACGCAGTGCATCCTCCGTAAAGCGCTCCACGGGATCCCCCACACACCTGATGATACCTGCTCTCATATCTTCTATTCCGCCGAACCGGTCAACAAGTCCGCGCGTATGATTGTAAGCCAGCGCATTGATCGTGAAGTCCCTGCGTTCCAGATCCATTGTCAGATCATCCGTAAAGGTTACCTCTTTGGGATGTCTGGCATCCTCGTATACACCGTCGATCCTGAATGTGGTGACCTCATATCCGACACCGTGCATCAAAACAGTTACCGTGCCGTGCTGTATGCCCGTATCAAAGGTCCTTTTGAATAATCTCTTGACCTCCCCGGGATGCGCCGAGGTGGTGATATCCCAGTCATCCGGCTCCCTGCCCAGGATCACATCTCTGATGCAGCCGCCTACGGCGTAAGCCTCATACCCTGCCTTTTCCAGTATTTCGATTATTTTTTCAACATCATCGGGCATTGTTATGATCATATATGTATCATAGCAAATTTCCCGGGAATTTGGTATGATGAAAGACAGAAACTTAAGGAAAGCGGCCGATCATGGAACAGAACCGATGCAGGATCCCCATTTATGAGGTATACAGGTTATGAAGATAAAATGTGATTATTGTGACAACACCTACGAGGATACCCTCCCGCAGTGTCCATACTGCGAGGCACCCAATCCTTCCCATCAACAGGTAAAGGGTGCGCCCAAAACCATCGCCGATCTGCAGCAGTGGTATCGGGATCGCAATCTGCCTCCCTATGAGACCACCAGGTTTTTTATCGGGGAGGATCACCGCGGACCCCGGGCTTTTGGAATCTATCAGGATCCGGGCAGCGGAGAATTTATCGTATATAAAAATAAAGACGACGGTTCCCGTGCGGTCCGCTACCACGGAAAAGACGAGGAATATGCGGTCAACGAGCTTTATCAGAAGCTGAAGGACGAGATCGTACACCAGAAAGCCCGCTCCGGCTACGGCTCTCCTTCCAAAAACTCATCCGGCAGCTCCGGCAAAAAGAATACCCGCAGCTATATAACGATCGCAATAGCAGGTGTTGCCGTCGCCGGTTACCTCGCCGGCTCGGTTGCCGCAGGCAGACATAACGGATACTACAACTACAACAACATCGTATACTATAATTATGACAATAACTGGTACTATTATGACGATTACTATGACGACTGGTATGAGACCGGCAGCTATGACTCCGGAGTCAGCGCCATAGAGCAGTCGTATGACGATTATTACGTTTCATCGGACTGGAACTCGGATATACAGGCATCTGACTGGAACAATACGGAATATTATGAGGAAACCCATTCGTCGAGCTCGGATTCCGACTCAGATTATGACTGGGATTCCGGATCGGACTGGGATTCCGGCGGAACCGACTGGAGCTCGGATTGGTAAAGATGAGAATACTATGGGGACTGTCCCGCTTTCCTGGGACTGTCCCCATCTTTATCCGCAGCGCAAAGGGGAATGTCCCCATTTCCATCACTCATTTACCAAAATACTGCTCAACTGCCGTCATCCAGACGGCCAGATTATTCTGATCATACATATCGGAGGTGTATTCGGTTGCTCCGTCGTTAAAAAACACTGTGTGCTTTTTTAAATCAATGATCCAGATGTCTTCCTTGCCTTCAGCGGTCACATGGAATTTGTATTCCGACTGTTTTGAATTGTCAAATTCGGCTGAATTGATCTTAACCTTCATATCATGGAAATTGTTGGCAGTCGCCAGCGCATACACCAGATTCATTTCCATGTCATCGAATTCCTCATCACTGTAGAATTCGGGATCCACAAAAAATACCGATAAAAGATCATACAGCATATCCCGGTTGATCGTACGTCCCTTTTCAAGAACCTCGTTATCAACATAATCACATAAACCCTTCATGTCCTTACCGTAAAAAAGAGCCGTAGATCCGTTAAGCTTACCATTTGGAATTACCGTTGTAGAGTTTGTTCCGTATTTAACATCCACGAACTCATAATTTATCGTACTGTAATCTCCGGACTCGATCGAGTCCACGATATCGTCGCCGATCTCATTAATCGAATCTTCAAGTCCGTTGATATCATAGTCAAAATCGTAATCGAAGTCAAAATCGAAGTTATCATCATTATAATAATCATCGAATTCGTACTCATCCCAGTCATAGTCGTCCCACTCGCCATCATCCCAGTCATATTCATAGTTATCCGTATTTTCGGCGGCTTTCTGAATGGTCTTTTGCATTTTGACTATTACAGCAGCAAAGCCCGCAACCACTATGACCAGGATTCCCGCTATGATCAGAAAGATAGAAAGCCCGGTCTTTCCGGGGGAATTCTGCCTGTCATGATACTGCGAAGTATAGGACACGTTCGGACCTGCCGGCGGAATATTGTATGACTGCTGAGAGTAGCCTCCTGTATAGCCGGTGTCGGTTCCGGATACAGGGGTCGGCTGGGTGTAGCTGCTGCCGCTTCCCTGGGTGTAGCTGCTATTGGTTTCGACTGTAGTGGAGCTTTGGGTAAAGCTGCTGCCGCTTCCCGCTAAGGGTGCACCCTGAGGATTCGTGTTATCAACAAATGTACTGTTTTCCTGATTCAGTGCCGTACCACAGGAGGTGCAGAACTTCTGGCCGGGCTGTACCTCGGCCCCGCAATGTGGACAATTCATAATAATCTCCTCTCTTTGTATCAATCAAGTCCGCCGTGACAATCCCAAATATCTGTCTCTTACCATCTTCCAAAGTATAACACAAGATACTACGGAATTAAATTCGATTCTAAGGAAAGGATATAAGGAAAGTGAGAAAAAAGTTAGATTTCGGGCATAAAATAATCGGGGTGACGGGATTCGAACCCATGGGCTCCGCTCCGCTACGGTCGGCCCAGAACCGACGTCGGAGGGACATACTCTGCGATACATCCCAATTTTCAGAGGCATGCTCTGCAAGGACGACGACGTAACTCCTGAAGACTGGCTCGGCGCCAAGGAGATAGCAAGGTCTCTGATCGAGGATTCTTTTGAAGAAGATGAAGATGCTGAAGATGATGGAGAGAATGTGGAAGAGTAATTATCACTCTTCAAAAATAATAGTTGACTGATAGAAATCATATTCAAAAAATGTAAACATTGGGGGCGTATCGGATGATATCACACAAGGATACATCCGATACGTCCTTATTATAATTATGATATAAACTATAAAAGATGGTGTAACCTGTCCCAAAGGGTACTGTTCGCATCCCTCGGAGCTGTTATCGTATTTGGCGAAGGTTTCTGCAAATATATGAGCATCAACCTTGTCCTGCTCCTTGTGATCATCCAGATCGCATATCTCGGGATCCTCGTATATCTTGATGGATATTTCGAAAATCGGGAAAGATCGGATACTTGGTACCGATTTCAGAATACATAAAACAATACTTCCCAGGGGTTTCCCCTGGGAAGTAATAGAAGCATATGGTTAGCGGATTGTTCGACAACTGAACCAATACTATCCGATTATCTTGGATATCAAAAGCCTTATCAGTGCTATTGCGACAAATAACAGAACAAATCCTATGACTTTAGTTACAGGTCCGGGAATGTTGTTGAATTTTATATTTGTGCTCTTCGTTTTAATCTTTCCCAGTAACCCTGTTGTATACAAAGGAAACATCAATACACTTACATATATTAACGCTTCGCTGATTTCATAGGCATATCGAAACAAGTTATTTCTGTCATAAGCACAGTTTACGCCCAGCACTCCATGTACTATAAATGCTACGAGTCCAATTGCACTCACATTCCTGATGCTTATTACCAATCTCTCTTTCTCTGCTTTTGCATAATCTGACATTGTTTCTGCAACTTCTTTTACTTCTTCGTTCATAATCTCACTTTTCCTTTCTCCTTTGATGATTTCAGGAATCTGACATTGAAGAACTCAGCTATATCGACCAGCAAACCGATATCCGGCATATTATTTCCGGTCTCCCATCTGGAAATGGTTCTGGCAGATACCAATAGTTCTTCAGCCAACTGTTCTTGTGTAATCCCTTTTTCCTTACGAAGTTCTTTTAAGAAAACCCCTATTTTGATTTGATCCATCTGGCGTCCTCCTTTCATCGTAAGGATAGGTGAGATTATCATATTTTTACACGACACAAAGTGAGAAATGTCGTATTTACTTAATCAGACATAAATGTCTGGTAGGCTATTCTGAAATAATCACACCCATATATCCCATAACCGGAACAAGCAGAAAAGCATTCCTTGCGGAAGCAATTGGCGCACAATTTGCTTATTTATTCGTAAACCATCCGCAGACATCTGTATTTCAGGATGCTTCTTCCCCATATAGATGTAGCAACACACACCTGATATTACCTGTGCTATCACCGTAGCATAGGCCGGACCGGCAACCCCCATCCTCAAGGGATAGACGGCAAGTAAATCCAACTTCAGTTCCAGAACTAATGTAGAAGAGCGCTTCTTCAATACTGTGAGACTTTTGTATGATTAAAACATGATGTTTCCAAGGCACATATGCAAATATCGGAGGAAATGCCATTTCTGAACCAACCTGGTTCACTTTTTGTTCGCGTATTTCTGAACCAACTTGGTTCAGTTTTGCGTTGCCAATACAGGCAACATATCTTGGTGTTCTAATATACCTTGATGGATATTTTGAAACCAAAAACAGGGAGCGCTATTGGGAAAAGTTGCAGAAACGATGAACCAAGAGATAAGTGACCTAAACATCCGCAAAACGTGTTGGTTTGCGGATGTTTGGATAAACAATAGATACGGTTCATAATATTAGTCTTTAAGGCATGCTAATGGGATAATTTTGACCCCATCATCTCTTGTATAAGCCATGTTTCCACCAGTAATTACAATAAGTAAATCGGGTTCTCTGAGCGGTACCTGGTTTTCAGTTTTGTTATATTCACGAACTAGTTCCTGTATTTTTAATAGATGGCAGGCACCTTCCTCGATTTCCTTGCTCCCAAGCTTGAATTCAATAAGGGCATATCGGCCATCTTCAATATGTAGGACAGCATCTGCTTCAAGACCATATCTGTCATGGTAATAGGATACTTTTCCGCCTATTGCCTGAGAGTATACCTTTAAATCTCTAATGCTCATGCATTCAAATATAAATCCAAATGTTTTCAGATCCATCTCCAGATAATCAGGAGTAAGTCCTAAAGATGCTACAGCAATAGAAGGGTCTATAAACTCCCGCTTATATCCGGAGCGTATAGCAGAGGCAGATCTGATCGACGGACACCATGCTTCAACGTCCTCAATAACAAAAAGTCTTTCTAAAGCAGTCAAATATGAGTCAAGAGTACCTTGAGATAAGGTCTCTGTCTTTGCATTAATATCTTTGAAAATGTTACTCTTTTTGGCCAATGTAGAAAGATTTCTTGAATATGATTTCAGAATTGCTTCAGTTAGGGTTGGATTTCTACTTGTTCCATCTACTGTCGAAATGTCTGATTCACAAACATTTCTAAAATAATCTTTTGCAACGAATAATTTAGCTGCATCTGACTTTTTTCGCAGTGTTGATGGCCATCCGCCCCTGCATGCTGCGAAAATAAGATCTTCCACTTTCATATCGGATGTGATCCCATCTATATCAATGTCTGGATTATCAAAAAGATCTTTTAGCGATATCTTTCCGTTAGATTCCATAGATTCAAACAAACTCATTGGATACATCTTAAGCCGTGATATTCTTCCTGTCCCGGTATGATGTATCTTCTTTTCATCTACTGATGTAGAACCTGTCAGAATGAAGAGTCCATCTTCCCCACGGCTATCAACAGCAGTTCTTACTGCATCCCATAACACAGGTGCTTCCTGCCACTCATCTATGAGGCGAGGGTTATCTCCTTTTAGCAAAAGTGAAGGCTTAGTGCTTGCTGTTGCCAGGTAGGACTCTCTCATATCTGGATCCTGCATTTTCAATACACTTTTTGCCTGCTGTTCAGCGGTAGTTGTTTTCCCGCACCATTTGGGTCCTATTATCAGTGTCGCTCCAGATGCCTCTAAACGTAGTTCTAATTCTGAATCGATTATTCTATGTAAATACTTACTCATATCAACACCTCTCTAAATAAAAGAATATAGTAAAAATCAGGAATGGTCAATAATTACTGTGTGTTTTTGTGGTGTTTTATTATGGGTTTTTGTGGCATTTTATTGTGGATTTTTGCGGTGCTTAGACTATAATTTGGCGGAAATGTAAAGTGTGCTTGACATAATCAAAAACAGAAGTATAACGAAAATGTAAAGCAAACTTTACACAAGAGGAACGAAAGGCATGGTTAACCGTATTTCAGAATTAAGAAAAACAAACGGGCTGACGCAACAGGATCTGGCAGATAAGTTGGAAGTGTCAAGACAAACGATAATTTCACTGGAAAAAGGAAAATATGATCCTTCAATCGGGTTGGCACATAAGATTGCAAAGTTGTTTAAGCTCAGCATAGAAGAAGTGTTCATTTTTGAGGAGGATTAGTTGTAAGAGTAACCAGAAGAGAAATATCATGTATATCGCGTTGATAATTGTGGGTGTGGTTTTGTATGCTGTAGGAAGTCTGGGGTATATTGACAGCTTTTGGAGTGGAATGGGAGGTGCAATTATCGGAGTTTCTGCAGTACGGCTGGTGCTTTCAGTGAAATACAAAAATGATCCGAAGTATGCAAAATATGTAGATATTTCGAATGAGGATGAAAGAACACAATTCATTGCCGATAAAGCTCGGTCGTGGGCTCTTCGCTTTTCGATTTTCCTCTTTTGTGGTTTAGGTATAATACTTAGACCAATGGGGCATTCAGAAATGGGTTGGCCATGTACTTCGTCGTTGCCTACGCGTACTCGGGACTTGCACCCGTTAGAACACGCCCATGGCGCGCAAACCAGAAAAACAGACCCATCCTGCACGGATTTGGGTCTGTTTCACACTGGTTTTAAGCTTTATACAGCATCTTCCTTAAGGGCTTCTATGATATTGTCGTTCTTGATCTTATTTGAGCTCAGGAGCATGCACAGGCCCACAACGGCAAATACCGCAAAGATCATGATAATGTACATGGGATAGTCAGGCTCAAAGGCAAACACCCTGCCTGCGATCGTATTGAACATAAGGTAGCTAAGAAGCAGTGAGATCGGGATGCCTATGAGCAGGGCTCTGAATCCATACAAAAATGTTTCAAGCAAAAGCATCCTCCTAATGCCCTTTTCTTCCATTCCCACCGACCGAAACATGGCAAACTCCTGCCTTCTCATAAGTACGGCAGTGGATATGGTATTCACTATATTGGCCATCGCTATAAGGGTCAGAAGTATCGTGAATCCGTACATGGCAGTATTAAGCATCAGAGATACCGTATCCATTACCGCGATCGAATCCGACAGGTTATGTACCACACAGTTATGATAATCACCGTTTGCGGTCAGATTGCCGATCTTTTCTTCCAATGCCTTAGGATCTCCGGTATGGAACACACCAAATGAATAACTTAATGTACTGCTGTCTATATTCTCGGCTGCCTTTTTAAAATACATTGAAGCAGGCACATAAACATCCACTGTTTTCTTGGGCACAAGGTTGCATACGTAATTGTCCTCTTTATAGGATACTATGCCGCCTATTTCAACTGCCGGCGGATTGAGCGCAGGATCATCATAATAGGCCCTGCGTCCGATGACAGTGTCAGTGAAAACGCTCTTACTGTTCTCGGTGTGTAAGAAGCTGTCAAGGATCACTCCCTTTAACTCATTCCCGTAATATCCGGACCTGTCAATGCCGTTTTCTTCAAGAAGAGCGTCAAAATCAACATCTTCCACGGTGATGACCATTATCCCGTCTGTTTTATCCGGCAAGGTCTTATATTCATCGGTAAGACATTCGGGATCCAATATATTCTCATTTACGGGCACAAAATCCGGATCATCATTCTGTGGTCTGAAAAGATATGTAACATAATCTCCCGCAACAACTGATTATTCCGCGCGATCAGCGCATGCGCCGAAGCGCGTTCGGCGCATGGTGATTTCAGTTTAGTCAATGCTGACCGCAGTTCAGCTCATGCCGTCAGGCATGTGAAAATATCTGGCGCATATTTACATCACCGGTCT
>JAFUAB010000018.1 GCA_017460885.1 Lachnospiraceae bacterium | reverse complement strand
AAGCGCAAGCGTCTTTCCAAATCGTCTCGGCCTGGTGAACAGAGTCACCTCTCCGCCTCTTTCAATGATATCTTCAATGAGCATCGTCTTGTCGACGTAATACATGTCATCATCTATAAATCTTTTGTAATCCTCGTATCCGATGCCGATCTTCTTCACTATACGTACCTCCCATGTTACCGCATGCGTCTGATTCCGGAGACGTCCCACGTTGGATCTTTGCTTTCCCCAAAGACGTTCTTTTACATACCGATATTGTACCACGGATGGGACAGGGCGTGTTTAGAAATACATGGATGTATTTCTACGCCCAATGTACAATAAACACCGCCCTAACAAGAACGGCAGGTTTCTGCTCTCCATATGTTTATGAACTGTTCACGTAAACCCCTGTCTGTATCCGGTCGTAAAAGAAGGATCATATAATTTGGACCTGAAATACGAAGCATGCGCGATAGCATCTCCCACAAGAACCACGGCGGTTTTGGTAATGCCGTGTTTTGCGGCCTCCTCGGCCAGCTCGGAAACCGTGCATCTGACCGTGATCTCATCCGGCCATGTCGCCCTGCATGCGATCGCCGCAGGCGTATCTTTCTCATAACCGCCCGCTATAAGCCTTTCAGCCAGTTCTTCAAGCATCCCGGCTGAAAGATATACCGCCATTGATGCGTGGTGGGATGCAAGGGACTCTATCGATTCGGATGCCGGTACGGGAGTTCGTCCCTCCATACGGGTTATGATAAACGTCTGTGATACACCGGGCAGAGTATACTCAAGATTAAGACCTGCCGCCGCGCCAAAAGCCGCAGTGACTCCGGGACATGACTCATAGCTTATCCCAAGTCCGTCAAGTTCGTCCATCTGCTCCCTGACCGCGCCATAAACACTTGGGTCTCCGGTATGAAGTCTTACCGTATCAAGACCTTTTTCCTCCGCATCCCTAATGACCTCAATAACCTCTTCGAGCGTCATTCGTGAGCTGTCATGGATGACGGCTTTGGCATCTGCGTATTTAAGCAACTCCGGGTTAACCAGGCTGCCCGCGTATATTATCACGTCTGCTTTTTCGATTAGCTTAAGCCCGCGAACCGTGATAAGATCCAAGGCTCCGGGGCCGGCTCCGACAAAATATACCATTTCTGCTCCATGTGTCCTTTATGGGATGTCTGATTAAAGCATTCCGTAAAAAATGATCGGATCAGACATCCGGTCTTAACAGTTCTTCGGCTCCCGGAGTTTTTCCGAGAAGTCCCCACTTATTCGCGTATACGATGCACTCCGTTTGTATCCTTCCGCCCGTTCTCGCATCCATGTAAAACCTGATCCGTTCCATGACGTATTTCATGGCTGCCTCGTCTGTCCCCTCATCCTGCATGATCTGATATGCCTCTTCGGTAGACAGGGAATCCAGGATGCCGCGGACAGTCTTCATATCCGCTCCGCCCCTGACTGCGGCGGCGGCCATAAGTTCCATCCGGCAGTCCGCCTCATGACTGTGCGTATTCATGATCCCGCCGGACAGCTTGATAAGCTTTCCGATATGTCCTGTCAAAAGAACACTCTTAAACCCCAGTTCCACGATCATGTCAAGAGTCTCTCCGATATGGTTTGAACACTTGACTGCTTTGTCCAGATCGTACCCGTAATTGTCCCTCATGAATTCGAAGCCGTAATTACCCGGGGATATCACGGCGGTTTTGGCACCTTCGGCTCTTATCTGCTTAAGTTCGATCCTGATGGTATCAATAAGTGCTTTGGTACTCATCGGTTCAACTATCCCCGATGTCCCTATGATCGAAATGCCCCCTTCTATACCAAGCCTGGGATTGAAAGTCTTTCCAGCCAGTTCTTCACCTTCCGGAACGGATATTATCACGCTGAGAGAATCCTCGAAGTCATACTCTCTCATTACTTTTCTGACCTCATCTTTTATCATCTTTCTCGGAACCGAATTGATGGCGGAACTTCCGACCGGCTGGTCAAGACCGGGGCGTGTCACCCTTCCGACACCTATACCGCCGTCTATGATCACCTCTTCCTTTCCATCAGGAATAATGGAAACAGACGCATAAATAAGTGTGCCATTCGTTACGTCAGGATCGTCTCCCGAGTATTTTCTGACAGCACAGTGGGCCTCACGAGACGTAACCGTCACGTCCTCAACCTTAGGTTCGTATTCTATTCCGGCGGGAGTCATTATCTTTATCTTTTCCAGTCTGATCCCTCCAAGCAGAGCGTATGCGGCAGCCTTGGCTGCGGCTGTGGCACAGCTGCCGGTCGTAAATCCGTAATTCATTTTTCTCCGATCTGAATCACGACATTTTTGAATGTCTGTCCGTTAATCCGGCGTATCCCGGTCGTCCCTCATGGCATACAGCAATGCATTGCATATCGCTGCAGCTACGTTGCTGCCTCCCTTTCGTCCCCTGTTTATTATATGAGGAATATCCGTTTCGATTATCAGTTCCTTAGCCGCTTCGACGTTCACAAAGCCTACCGGCACGCCTATCACAAAATCAGGAATAAATTCACCCGAATCATACTTTTCCCTGAGCGTAATAAGTGCGGTAGGAGCATTTCCTATGACAAATATCACCGGTCCCTCCAGCCTCATGGCATGCTCCATGCTGACCGATGCCCTGGTGACCCCACGCAGGCTCGCCTCCCGGGCAATCTCTTCGTCAGCCATAAAGCAATGAACCGAGCCGCCGTATTTGGCCAGCTCCTTTTTGCTGATGCCGGCAAGTGCCATGTTGGTATCAGTCACGATATCAGCTCCCGACCTGACAAACTCCCTGAACCTGTCGGCGGCTCCGTCCGAGAACACAAGCGTTTTTGCATAATCAAAATCAGCGGTGGTATGTATACAGCGCTTTATCACGGGCGCCGTATCACCCGTCAGCACGATGTCCCGTTCTGCCAGTTCCGCGGTCAGTATCCTGAAGCTCTCTGTTTCGATTTCTGCAGGATTTGTGCACATAAACTCTGATAATTTATTCATTTCTTATATAACCTCTTGTATGAGCCGCATCCTGAAGCAATCCTCTGTCGTGTGTCCTTTTCCTGCTTCACAGATCACTTTTTCTTTATCCTTCTGCTTTTCTTATCCTGCTTATCTCACTGACCAGACGTTCGTTTTCTTTCCCGTTCCTGATGCCTATGCGATACCATCCGTCTCCAAGCCCCGGCACGTCCTTAAGGTCACGGATCAGGATGCCCTCCGACAGAAGCGGCTCATACAGCTCAACGTCCGAATGAAACATGATGAAAACGGAATCACTCATGAACACCCTGCATCCGGCTTCGTCAAGCTCATGCATCAGGTACGCCCTTTCCCTGCGGATCAAGTCAAGCGACGTGCGTATGTACGTCCCGTCCGCAATCACCCCGGCACCGGCTTCCATTGCGTATGCCGCAGGCTGGCTCAGGTTCCATTCGGGAAGTCTGCGTCTGATGCCGGCAATATTTTCTTCATTCGTGATCACGTAACCCATGCGAATACCGGGCAACGCAAAAAGCTTGGTATAGGATCTTACGATAAAAAGGCCCGGATGCTCACGAATGAGCCGGTCCACGGCTCTTTTGTCTGCCTCTGCCGCCTTGTCTGACAAATGATAAAAACTCTCGTCAAGCAGGACCTTTATGCCGCGTGCGGACGTAATCCTTAGAAAACTCATAAGCTCATTTTCATCAATGTTTCGTCCGATCGGATTCCAGGGATCGCAGATGAATGCCATGTCCGCATCATCCGGCATAAGTTCAGTCAGGCAAAGATCAACGTTATGTAAACCACGGTCATCCACTGTTTCACTTAAGCCTTTGCCGGCCATAAGCGGTATCCGGATGATCTCACAGCCATCAATAGCTTCAAGTGCATGTACGTAACCCTCAAAGCACGGCGTAAAAAGAACGGCCTTACGGGGATTTATGAATCCGGTAATGGCCATGATAAGTTCGCTGGCCCCGTTGCCTGCCCATACATTTTCGGGAGATACGCCGTCCGAGGCAGACAACGCGCGTCTTACGCTTTCCTGCCGGATGTCCGGATAGTGCTCAGAACGGGCGATTCCCTGCCGGAGAGCTTCAAGTATTTCTCCGGGCGTTCCCGCCGGATTGAGGCTCACGGAATGATCCGTATGGATATGGTTTCTGTATATGTCTCCGCCATGCGACATTAACGTAAATCCATCCTTTCAGTTTGCCCCTCATCAGCCGGGGCTGCCCTCTCATCTGCATGGGATTCCCCTCATCAGCCGGCTTCACTGACAACCTCTCCCGGGGAGAGCCATGCAAAAGCACAAGGTTCAACTTTTCATCAGGGAAGCCTTATGATAACATACCAAATACAAAACACGATCTCCGCAAGGATGAGCATCACGAATTCCGACGCAAACATCAGATGATCAGACATCCTCACGTGTTCCCTGTCGATCCTTCGAAGAGGATCACCGATAGTGGGTTTGTCCACTGCCCTGCCGCCGTAATACGAAGTACCACCGAGTCTTATCATCAGAGCTCCGGCGCATGCGCTCTCCGTCTGTGCGGAATTGGGACTTGGATGATTACGTCTGTCCCTCCTCCAGATGCGATATGCCCCCGAAGGAGAATAGTTCTTATCTGCAAGTGAAAGCAGGTCGGAGGAAACAATTATGAGCATCGCGCTTATCCTGGACGGAATGAAATTTACCACGTCATCAGTCTTCGCGGCAGGACGGCCGAAATACTCATATCGTTCGTTCCTGTATCCCAGCATCGAATCCATTGTATTGACAGCCTTATATAACATCCCCGCAACGGGGCCGCCCAAAATCGTATAAAACAAAGGAGCGCACACTCCGTCGGATGTATTTTCGGCTACCGTTTCAACGGTTGCCCTTATGATCCCCTCCTCATCCAGGTTCATGGTATCACGTCCGACTATCATGGACAGATCGGATCTTGCTCTGCATATATCATCTGCTTCAAGATCCTTCATCACGATCATGCTCTCGTCATACAGGTTCCGCGAAGCCATTATATAACAGGTAAGGATCGCCTCCACTGCTATTCCCGCATAAGCATGGAACGCATAGGCGGACGTCAGGACAAGTGCGGTCAATCCAACAGTAACCACAACTACAATGATCACCAGCAGACTTCCGCGACATATCAATCTCTTTTCATCTCTTATCTCCGACAGACGATCGCGTCGGTACAGTTTCTTTCCACTGCTTTTCGCAGCCTTCTCCCCGGCAGGATCCCCGGCTTCGACGTCCGGATACAGCTTTTTTTCCAGAAAAGATATAAGCCTGCCGATCCATACTACCGGGTGGGGAATGCCGTGGGAATCTCCTATAATGAGATCAAGCACGCACCCGATCGCTAAGGCGATCATATGATAACAGATCAATTCTTTCATTCTTTGTTTCTAATTCCAATATATACCCATCCAGATTCGGAACGATATTGTTGTAAAAATCATTAGCCGCAAGCGTACACATCACAGACATTATGTTTCCGCCATGACAGACGATCACCGCATCCTTATCATTCCCCAAAGAGGTCTTAATGATATGGGCAAACGCGCGCATGCTTCTCTCTATCAGCTCATCCATGGTCTCTCCGCCCGGAACCCTGTCGCGCCCACCGCTGTCGATCCACGCCTGATACCTTGGATCACCGTCCATTTCAATATGAGTGTGACCGTCGAGAATGCCGAAATCCAGTTCCTTAAGGTCGTCGATCACGGTCATGTCCATATTATCAAACAGAAGCCCGGCTGTCTCCTTCGCCCTTATCATGGGACTCGTAAAAAGTAAAATGCCGTCACCCGTGATCCTGCGGATCCCGTTACGTGCATTAAGGGTATCGGCTCGGCCGGTATCAGACAAAGGTTCATCACTCCGGCACCCCAGGAATCTTCCGGATTCATTTCCCTGTGTTTTGGCATGTCTTATCAAAATGGATCTTTTTTTCATGATATAAACAAAGTAACGGCCGCAATCGAAACACTGCCCAGGACTTCACACATTGTAAGATAATATCCTGCGGTATCACCGGTAGCGCCTCCGAATTCCCTTATGATCATATGCCTGTAATACAGACTTACCGCGATCAGCGTAACAGCAATGGCAGAAGCATAAATTATCCCCAAAAAGCCAAGAGCCAAAAGTGAGATAATTATCCACAGCCACAGTGAAAAAAGCAGTCCTCCGCGCCTGCCCGAGATCTCAGCAATTAACATTCCATCGCTCTTTGCGGGCTTTGCGGTAACGGCAAGCAGCCCGCTTAAAGCTCTTGATAGCACAAAGAGAATGCAAAAGGAAAGCACGGCTTTTACGCTACCGGAATGTACGATCACGCCTGCTGCCCCGACAAAGATAAGCACCGTACTGATAAGACATATGACCGCAAAAGCCCCTATATGCGGATCCTTAAGGATCTCCAGTTTTTTCTCTACTGAGCCGTAGGATCTCCGCGCATCCATCGTATCCATATAGCCGTCCAGATGGAAGCCCCCCGTCACCAGTATCGGTATCAGAACAAATACGATACCCGTTACGAACTCGGGGATCCCCGGGTAGAGGCACAGCCTGTAGGCAGCATAAATAAGTGCTCCGATCACCGCCCCAACCATCGGAAAAAAGACAAGGCTGTGACCGTAATCCTCATCGCTCCATTCAAAATGCGGCATCGGAATCTGCGAATATATCGAAAAGCTTACCGCCATCCATCTTAAAAGCTTCATGATAATTTCCTGTACGTGTCCGTATCCCTGATCCTTATATGTCCCGCCCGGATCTATCGCCCGGATCTGTGATTCAGGGGCAGATTACTTTTGACCCCGGCATCATATCTATAACTCTGTCTGCAAATCCCGCTATCCTGTCATTAATAGCATTATTGAGTCTGACATACAATACTGTCTCATCATCATACCCCTCATCATCCGTTTCAAATCTGTTCGCCACAATGATGAGATCCTGCACCGCTTCGGCAAGAGCCTTTATGTCAGAGACTATGCCATCCGCTGTGTCCCGCAGCCAAATATCCTGATCGGATACGCTGTCCGGCCGGGTCCTGTCCGGATTGTCATACATCTCGTTACCCACAAGGTTTGAGATGCACTCAAGCAGCACGACGCTCTGTTCGGGATCCTCTATACATTCAATGGCTTTGTTGACGTCAAAAGGTATCTCAAGCGTGATAAATCCTTTGCCTTCCCTCATTCGTCTGTGTTTTTCAACACGCCCGGCAGAGGCAGCATCTGCCACCTGCATGGTGGCGACGTAATATCTGTGCTTACCGGGCATCGACATGACCAATTCCTCTGCACGTCGTGATTTGCCGCTGTCCGGTTTACCAACGATCAACACCGTCATCTAATGATCAAACCTTTCGTAATTGTCTATCCCGGCATCTGCTCCGAACCTCGTGCCGTTTCGGTAAAGCAAATATGCCATATCAAGCAGCGGCATCAAAAGAACCGCTCCGCTCCCTTCCCCAAGGGCAAGGTCAGCGTCAATTATCCCCTTCAGCCCCAGTCGGTCGAGCACGATTGCACAGCCCTTCTCCTTTCCGACGTGAGAAGCGATCATATAGTCCCTGCATCCGGGAACCAGCACCTCGGCGCACAGGGCCGCCACCGCACTGATCAGTCCATCCACGATCGCCGGTATGTGATACAGTGCTCCGCCGATGAATACTCCGGTCAATCCTGCAATGTCCAGTCCGCCCAGACTGCGAAGCGCTTCAAACGCGTATTCAGGCGTGACGCCCTCCGCCGCGAAATTGCCCGCCTTGAGGTTGCCATCCGTGGAACTGCCCGTGGTGAGGCTGCCCTCCGTGAAACCGGTACCGACTCGCATATTTCTCCCATGCGCATGTCTTTCAAGGGCTTTCTCTATGACTCCGATCTTGCGCTCAAGCCTCTCATCATCCAGTCCCGCTCCGCGTCCCGTGACCTCTCGAGCCCTGAGTCCGAGCAGCGCGCACAACACGGCAGTGGAAGTCGTCGTATTGCCTATGCCCATTTCTCCGGTCGCGATCAGCGAATACCCATCACCGGCCAGATCCCTGACCAGATCTATTCCGGTGTTTATCGCATCTAAACACTCATCCGCCGTCATGGCATCCGTCTCCGCAATGTTTCCGGTTCCCTGCCTTATCTTCTTATCTATGACGCCCTCTGTTTTATCTTCGGAATCGATCCCTATGTCGACGGCATAAATATCTACAGGATATGAGCTGCACATGACCCCTACGGAGCTTGCTCTTTTCCCCATAAGCCCGGCTACTCTTGCGGTTACGCTGCTGTCGGTCTGGGTGACTCCCTCTCCTACAACACCGTTGTCGGCACACATGATGACAAGCGCTTTTTTGTCCATATCAAAATCAGGAGTCCTTCGGATCGCCGCAATACGGCAAAGGAGCGTTTCCAGACTTCCGAGGCCGTCTATCGGCTTGGCTATGTCATCGAGCCTCAGGCGCGCCAGGTCCCGGGCGGTTTCCAATGGCTTGTCCACTTTGACTTTGATCAGTTCCTCATAATTCACGATTATTTATCCCTATTACTTCATTATAGCCTGTATGTTCCGACTCTGTCTTAGGAACTGTTACAGAATAACTTCATAAATGCCCCGAGTGTCCGGGCTTTGTCTTATACTATCCCAATCATTTTATATATGGCATTCATATCGAGACTCTCTCTTAAGCCGTCAGCCAGTCTGTCGTACATTTCCATGCTGACGTCATTATTTGTCCGCATCATGCTCACGTCCACGTCCTTGCCCGCCCGGTCTGCCACGAGCCTGACCAGACACGGCGCCACACCCTCTTCGTCAAAGATCCCGTGGATGTACGTACCGTATACGTTTCCCATACTGCATCCGCTTCCGTCTTCGGCAAAAGACATTCGGATATGTTTGCGTGCCCCGATCTCTCCGGTTGCTCCGGTCGTTGCGGCTTCCACAGCTTCTTTCATGAATGTCGTGATGCCGTTGTGTATCTCGTATCCCGTTATTGCCATCCCGCTCAACCTGCCCAGCACGCCGGTCAGCTCATGAATGTGTCCTTTGTATTCTCTTCTTGTTTTATCCCCGCTCATTACGGTTCTTACCGGAAGCAGCTCAAGTCCCTTAGCCGTTGCACCGCTCTCAACCCCTTCGGGATCCTCAATGCGAGCTCCAAGCATCTGATATCCCCCGCAGATGCCTATCACGACCTTGCCTGCCCTGGCAAACCCGGTTACGGTCCTGTCGAGTCCGCACTCCCTCATCCATTTAAGGTCGGCGATCGTATTTTTGGATCCCGGCAGGATGATCACGTCCGGATCCCCGACATCGGCGGGATCGTCTATATACCTCACGGATATGTCCGGAGACTGTTCAAATACGTCCATGTCCGTATAATTGGATATTCTCGGAAATCTGATCACGCATATGTCAAACGCTCCGGGGGACCTGCGATCAAATCTGCCCGAAAGCGAATCCTCATCCTCAAGTCTCACATCAAGATAAGGAACCACTCCGATGACCGGCTTCCCGGTCTTTTCCTCGAGTATCCTTACTCCGTCGTCAAAAAGGCTCCTGTCTCCGCGAAACTTATTGACGATGATTCCCTTCACCTTCTCCCGCTCGTCAGCTTCAAGCAGATCAAGGGTTCCCTTAAGCTGAGCGAACACTCCGCCCCTGTCTATGTCCCCGACGAGCAGAACCGCCGCATCAGTCATCTTAGCGATACCCATATTGACTATGTCGTTTTCTTTAAGGTTTAATTCAACGGGTGATCCCGCGCCTTCAATAACGATGACGTCCGCCATCTCCGAAAGATTATCATACGCACTTCGTATTTCGGGAATGAGTTCGGTTTTGAATTTATAATACTCTGCCGCTCTCATGTTACCGACAGATTTGCCGTTTACTATGACCTGTGATCCCACGTTATCGGTGGGTTTGAGCAAGATGGGATTCATGATCGAAAGTGGCTCCCTGTTGCAGCATCTTGCCTGCATGACCTGGGCACGCCCCATTTCCAGACCATCGTGAGTCACATAGGAATTATTGGCCATATTCTGCGACTTAAACGGAGCTACGCTGTACCCGTCCCGTGCAAATATCCTGCACAGTCCCGCCGTTATCAGACTTTTGCCGGCTCCCGACATGGTTCCCTGTATCATGATGGCTTTTGCTCTGCGCCTGTCTAATGGTTCCTCACCAGTCCTCTTTGAAATCGTCACAGCCGTCTCTCCGGTTACCGCAGGTGACTCCCAATCCGCCGCAGATGCCTCCCCTGATACCGCAGTCAACTCCCGATCCGCCGCAGGAATCTCACCGGTTGACGCAGGAGACTCCTCGTTTACTGCAGTCATCACTTCGGACACGGTTTCATCGGTAATCCACGGCCCCGGTCCGAGAAGCCTTAAGTCCCTGTCCTCGATCCCGTAGAGTCTGCGTATGAAGCTTTCCTCAAAAACCACACGCGGCGTACCTGTCCTTAATATCTTTCCTTCGCCGATGGCAACCACTTTATCGGATATGCGCATTGCAGGCTCAAGTTCATGCAGCGACATCACGATGGCAACATTCTCCTTATCTGCAATGGTTCTTATCGTATTAAGAATATCCAGCCTGTATCTGATATCCAGAAAAGATGTCGGTTCATCCAGAATCATCACCTTCGGTTTTTGGGCAATGGCTCTGGCAAGCATGACCCGTTGTCTTTGTCCGTCACTTATCCTGTCAAAGGGCCTGTCCAAAATCTCCAGAGTTCCGGTCAGTTCCACGGCGTGATCGATCTCTTTCAGATCTTCAACACCAAGCCTCCCGAATCTGCCGGTATAGGGATATCTGCCCATACCGATCACTTCGCGGCACGTCATCATTCTCGGACGCACGGACACGGTCATGACCATGGACATGCTTTTGGCTTTATCAAGCACATTCATCCCCGATATGTCACGGCCGTCAAGATATACGCATCCACCGCGCACATCAAGCTGTCCGGACAGGGTCTTAAGCAGCGTGGATTTACCGCTTCCGTTTGGGCCTATGAGCGTAACTATCCTTCCGGCTTCAATCTCAAGAGTTATCCCCCGTATCAGATCCGTATCGTATCCAATGGCAAGTTCATCCGTTTGTATTATTTTTCCGTTTTGAACCCGGTCATTTGGCATTTTGGGCTCTCCCAAGCATCATCCATATCACTACAGGTACCAGAAGCACGGCGGTAACCGAGCTTATACTCACCTCGGTCGGCGCAAATGCACTCCTTGCTATGCAGTCACACAAAAGTGTCACCGCCGCACCGCCTATGAAGCACACCGGAATCATAACCGAAGGCGAGGAGGTTTTGACAAGACTGCCGGTCAGATGCGGTACGGCCACACCCACAAAGGATATCGGGCCGGCAAAAGCGGTCACCGAGGCCGCAAGCAGGCTTGATGTGACTATCAGCATTATCTTAAGCGCGCCCACATTCACACCCATACTGTCAGCATATGCCGGTCCGAGTCTGTATGCACTCATGGGTTTGATCATGCACACCGCTGCCGCAAAGCAGAAAAGAGCCACTGCGCTCATAATCTTTACCTGCGTCATATTAATACCGTTTAACGATCCCATTGACCAGTTATGAAGATTGACTATATTGGAATCATCGGCGAACGTTATGACAAAATCAGTGACTGCCGAACAGATATATCCGGTCATTATCCCGCAGATCACGAGTATGCTCATGCTCCGTGTTTTGGACGAGATCACAAGTACAAAAGACATGACCATGATCGCGCCGGCAAAAGCCGAACCGATCATACCGGCCGAACCGATGCTTCTGCCTCTTGAAAGAGCAAATATAAGCGCAAGAGCCACGGTAAGCTTTGCTCCCGATGAAATGCCAAGTACAAAAGGACCTACTATCGGGTTATCAAAAAAGGTCTGAAGCAGATATCCCGATAAAGCCAGGCATCCTCCGAGAACGATCGCAGCCAGCATACGGGGAAGTCTGATATTCATAATTATATTGGTCAGCATCCTGCTGTCCGACCTTCCCATAAGCGCATCGAGAACCTCACCGGGCGTCATATTCACGCTGCCGGTCAGGAGATTGACACATATAAGCACGATAAGAACTGTCGCAAGCAATACGAACACAAGCGTACATCTTTTACGGTTCATGATCACGTACCCGTTTCAGATAAACAAAATCATCGCTTTCTCCGGTGAGAGCGTTATGCAGATCATTCATAAAACCCGCCATACCCGTCGTTTTTTGGAAAAAATCATTTGCAGTACAGTACACTCTGCCCGTGCGGACAGCTTTAAAATCGTAAAACAATCCGTTTCTTGATATCAGATCATCAAGCGACGTTATTTCTCCGCCGATGGTGCTGTTGTATATGATAACATCCGCATCCCTGGCAACAGCATAGAAATCCTCCATCTGTATATTCATGACCGACATCATATCATCATTCTCTTTATTTTCTATTATATAATGTCCGCCGGACATTTCTATCATTTTGGATATATAATCTCCCGGCTTTCTGACATTTATCATACCATCCGCGGTTATATGAAAAAAGGCAACGCTTAAGCCCGTATCGGGCTGTTCCATTATAAACTGCGCTTTTTTCATCTGCTCCTCAAAATACTCATCGGCGATCTCTTCTGTCCCGAAAAGCACTCCGTACAGCCTGATCCACTCAAGCCGTCCGAGGGGATGTTCTTCATAGCTTGACATCTCAACCATTACGGGTATCCCGAGTTCCTCAAGTTTCTCCTGTACTGCAGGCTCATGAAAGATCATGGTGTTTTCCACAGCAAGATCACACCCTTCTCCCATGATAAGCTCATAATCCGGCGCCCTGTATTTGCCGGCATATACGATGTCACCGCTCTCCATAGCCTGACGAACCTCATCCACATGCCAGTCATCCGCTTCCAGGGACACCATCCTTACCATTCCGAGCGCTCCCGCCTTACTGACAAGATCCATTGCGGATGTGGATACTATGTAGGATGAATCAAGAGGCATTTTAAGTATACATATCTCTCCCGGTACATCAGATGGTACCTCCATTCCTCCGGGAATAAGCAGATAGTCCCTGTCCTCATCGATATGTATCAGTTTGTAATCGCCGTACAGGGTTATGCTGAACTTTTTGGCATATTCAAGCTTCTTTGTTCCGGTCGGCTGAAGTTCTGTAAAAGACACCGTGCCCGCTTCGTCAGCAGATGCTTTGGATGAGCTTTCATGATCATCCGGCCACGAGTTTTCCGCAGGGCTGCCGGCTGCCCTGGTATTATCCCGGGAAGCCTTATCCTGAGAAGTATTATCCTGGGAAGCCTTATCCCAAGCAGGCTTATCCTCAACCTCTCCTCCCCAGTGGATCACGTACTCGATCTCATGAGCCGTGCTCATGGCAACCGTATCGCCCGTTACCGTCAGTGGTTTATCAAGAGATTCTACGGGTATCGTAAATGTGGAGTTTTCACCGGGAGTCTCATTGTCATACCTTATCCCGTCCACGATCATGTAATCGTAATTCGGGCTGCTCCATATCAGCCTGGCACTCATGCGGCCGTCAGTCTCGGTGATCGTGACCGGAGATTCAATATATGCTTTGCCGGAGCCGCCCTCCATGGTGATCTCAACTTCATACGAAGTAACCCCCTGCGTTCCGCAGGAGGTCACCGTAAGCACTATTCCTATAAGAATTATTATCAGTCTGATCCTGTCCGATATCTTCATCGCATTACCTGCCGTCAATCGGCCAGCGTAACCTTAACCTTATGGTCATACCATACACCCTTTGTGCCGATTAGTGCGAGGTCAAATTCCTCATCAAGCGCCGGCACCGGAACATCAAAACCGTTGACCTCTTCCGTGGTACCGTCATCGAATTTTACGGTATCCACGACAGGCTCAAGAAGCTTTGCGCCGCTTTTCCTGGCATCCTCTGCACTTCCGGGGAAAAGATTCACAATGTTTTTGGATGAAAGACTTACGTGTATCGTCATCTTTCCGTCCTTAACCGTCAGTTCACCCATATCGTTTAATGCTTCACTTACATGAAACATGGAACCGTCTGTAGTAAATATTGCGGAATAAGTACCGTCCGAAAGCTCGGAGGTTTCTCCCCCTGCTTCGGCGGAAGAACCGGCGTCTTGAAGTGTTGCTATCGCATCGGCGGTGTGTGATACATACTGTTCCTCAATGCTGTCGATGCGTCCGAGTCCCGCTATCTGGCAGTCAATACTGTCAAAAGCACCGGTTGCCGTAAACATGCTCTTCCATGAATCCTCATCATCTCCGGCCATATCGTTATTTGCATGATCGCCCGCAACAACCATGAGCGGACGTAAAATTACTTTTTTGTATCCTGCTTCTTTAACCTTATCAATGATAACTTCACATGCGGTTTCTTCGGGTTCACCTTCTACAGTACCGACAAACACATTTTTATATCCCAGATTATCCATCTGGGTAGCCATCTGTGAGTAGCTGACCTTGGCTGTATGTGCGGTACCGTGTCCCATGAAGACAAATGCCGTACCGTCGTCAGCGGCCGCATCAAGGCTGTCATATCCCGCTTCCTTCACTGCCTCAGCCGTGATCGACTCGGCAACTGCTTTTTTATCGTCGTTTATGACCGTGGCGTCAGATCCCACTTCGCCAAGAAGAGGCTCTGCTATGGTTACGGTATCGAATTTATCCGAAAAACCGTTCACCGCCTCCACTATCTCATCGTATTCCGCACCATGCATAAGGTGAGTCGGCTGGATGACGAGATTCTTTACCCCGTTGTCAACCGCTCTTTGAAGTGCCTGATCAATGTTGTCGATCTTCTCACCGTCTCTTGCAAGCACATGGTTTATGATGATCTGAGCCGTAAACGCTCTTCTTACCGACCAGTCGGGGAAGGCAGCGACAAGTGCCTTTTCCACAGAACCGATATCCTCTGTACGGCTCTCATTAAAGGATGTACCAAAGCTTACAACAAGGATCTCATTTTCTCCGATATCATCTGAATTAAGCGGATCATCAGCCGATGCATCCCCTGTATCACGTCCGAAATAATCGGGATCGGCAAATTCGCCCTCAACCATATCCTTTTGAGCATCGCTCAAAGCATCCCAAGCCGCGCGAGCCTGTGCGCACAGATCATCGGTTTCTTCGGTCCATTTTTGTACATAGATCGCATCGATGAGAGCTGCAACCTCAGAGGCTTTCTCTTCATCGCTTATTTCTGCCGTCTCTTCCGTCACTTTTTCCGTCTCCTCCCGTGCTTCGATCGTGACCGGAGCCTGAGCTTCGGTTACCTCCTCCTGCGATGTCTGTTCCGTGGCTTCGTTAGCGGCGCTCCCGCAGCCCGCAAGCATTGCGGCGGATACTGCCAGCGCGACCACTGTTCTCAAAACTCTTTTTTTCATAATCTCCTCCAATGCATAATCGAGTAGGGAAGATGAAATCGCACCCTACTTGCCGCGCGGCCCGTGCCCGGCTTTGCCGGGATAACTCCATACACGGGCCTGCGCATAAAAAAAACTCATTCCGAATCATTATCGAAATGAGTAATTGAACACACCAAAAACAGGCTCATCCGCCAGACGGACAGCTATCTTTACTGGTACGGCCAATTACTCGTGACCCGGAATCACTTCCAGTACCGACAAACGGCAGGTCTCCTGGCTTGAGCATCAACGCATGCAAAACGCCTTCCCGGTATTCCCAGTGACTGCCGGGGACTTAGACCAGGTTTACCGGTCTAAGTCCCCAACCTGTTTGTATGCTCCGCTGTCACAGTGACGAGTTCGCACAGGTTTTTCACCTGTTTCCCTATTATCCCGTACCAAAACCCGTCCGCTTAAGTTTTTGCGATCCGGATCTCTACGGGCACCGTTTATCATTTAGTCAGGGAAACGCTGATTAAAGCGTTTCCTTAGTTCGGCATTATATTATCACATTAACCGTGCCCATGCAAATCGTGTATAATGCCATCAATTACGTTGATTGTCAAAAAATGAACCTCTGACTCCGTCCCCGAGTGTCATTTTCATTCAGGCGGTCTTTACCACGCCGCTTATCATGGTGCTATAGGTTTTCATATCCTGCTTCAGACCGTGGAGACGCTCGATCTTTCGATGCTTGTTCGTAACATCAAGCTTCGAGTTCTTTTCCTCATCGGTCAGGAATGCTGTATAATTCGCATCCGACATCAGGAAGTTTTCATCCTCGGTCGCAAAATAGCTCATTCCGGGATCCCAGGCAATGTCGCGGATATCAGTGATACTATCGTAATCCTTTTCATTGAGGAAGAAATTCCTTAACGGGTTGTTCTCATCCGGATATTTCAATGCGAGAACCTTTTCAGCGGCCGTCCGGCATTTCTCGATCTGCTCGAGCTGTTCATCGATCCTTGCCTTAAAGGCCTTGATCTTATCCTCCTCCCATCCCAGATCCTGGAGGGAATAGCGCACATCGGTTTCAAAGTTATCTCTCATCTTACAGATATCGAGATAAGCCTGCCTGTCCATATGCAGCATGGTGGGAACTTCGATATAATCATCTGCAGTTTTATTCTTCTGATCTGCCGGCTTGTCCTTATCTTTTTTCTGAGGTCCCTTAAGTACTTTTTTCTTTACTTTGTCAAGCAGTGCGTCCTTTTCTGCGGGGGCAAGGCAGTCAACCTCCTGCTTTAAGTAATAGACTATGGCTCTGAGCCTGAATTCTATGTATCCGGTCCCGTGCGATATGTTTTTCGTTTCATATTCATTATCTGAAAAATCTATCTTGCTTAAGGAATCATGAAGTCTCATCGCGCACGCCAGAACCTCTATCTGATCCTCCGGCTTAAGCTCCGAAAGACGTTTGGGAACCGTATAACCATCTTTGTCCTTTGTTTTGAGGTATTGGCTTATTTCCTGACAGTCGTCGAGTATGCTGTGTACCAGATTGGTGGGAACCGCTCCGCCTCCAATGACCATTTTGGAAGACCGTAGCATTTCCTCTGTATTATTAATACTGTCGCTCATATAGCCGAGACCCAGAGCACGCTCGGAAAAGCCCATTTTGTCCAGAATGTTAAGTCCGATCGTATTTCCCTCATTATCACATATGTCAAGGTTATCAATACCGAAAACCGATTTCTTAAGGAGCATCCCGTTGAATACATAAAAGGTTATCATATCATCACCGACCTTCATTCTCTTAGTCGGAAGCTCTTTAATGTCAACTCCCAGCTCACTCACTGCGATAGTCTTATTTGCATAGCGACCACTGCGTCTGTTCTTTTCATGTGTCTGATAATAGCCGCATTCCCTCCGGGGCAATGGCATTTGCATATTCTCAAAAAGTGAAAGATTGATCTCTCCCATGATCTGATTTCTGAAATAAGAGCTTTCTGCGCCCACACTCTTTATTTTCCTTATGACAGGCGGAAGCATACCGTTTTTGACGGAAGCGCCCTCAGGGTCATTTTTATCCTTGAAAGCATCCTTTAAGAGTACATTTCCGAAGGACATATCGTGGTCATATGAACCGATGCTCTCGATCACGATGTCCTCCTTGAGCGGTGTCACACCATCCCAGTTTTGAAGATCCGGATTCGTCATGCATTTAAAGTTTCTCCAGTGCCTGTCCGTCTGCATGCAGGCAGTGTCAAACATCTGAAGCCTTACGAGCTGTCTCATGGCCTTAGGCGAATAGTGTATCTTCTTATTCTGCTGTTCGGCGATCTCAACAAGCTTGAGCATTTCAAGTCCCGGTGCCTCCACGGAGATCGTTCCGGAGACATTATCCGCCTGCTGCGCTCCCGCAAGCCTGATATTGAGTACGGCACTTTCAGACGAAGTCACCACATCACTGAAGCCAAAGAGATTGGCAACCCTGTAGGTGGCGGTGTTGTTCTTTGCCATAACCTCGTTTTCGGAGGCATTGCTCCTCTCCCTCTGCTGTCCGTATGCCTCGATCTCCTTGCCGAGGGTTCTGGTGAAGAATCTGCGGATGCGGTTATTGCCTCCCTGTATCTTCGCAAGGCCATCCTCTGTTTCGGACATTCTCTTCAGGATATTAAATAGATTCTTGTCCTTCTTCACAGTGATCCCCAGAGGATTCGTCTTATCCTTTGAAAGCCTGACCAGCCACTCATATTCCGTCATCTTTGGAAGGACCTTATGATATTTAAGCCGGTTGGTCAGAGACTGTACGGTTGCATCGTTATTCATCTGATTCTTGGCATTCTGGAGCTCCGCAGACAGCTGTACCCTCTCCCTTTCGGACTGTTCGGCCCTGGTGTTATACTCGTCAAGTTCCTTGAAGATCCTGTCGAAATCATGACCCAGAAATGTCAGCAGGCGTTTGTTCAGTTCCTTTGTATCACTTATACTGTCTGCAGCTTTTGATATTGACGAGGACATGCCGTTCAGGAACTGCGTTCCGAGTTCATAATCCTGCTTATCGATCCTTCCGAAGAGCCTGGCTTCCTCCTTCTTTTCATCACCGATATGGGAGGAGCTGTTATTCAGCTGTCTTAAACGTCTTTTTACAAATCCCGGCAGATCATCACCCACAGGCTTTAAATTCTGCTTGAAATAATACCAGCCTTCTTTTCCGTTGATGTTAAGCCTGACCCTGTAGACATCGGTAGAGTTTCCTTCGATCTGAAGCTCTGCCTCCCCCTGAACTTCTACGGTACGTATCTTGCTTAAGAGATCACGGGGAGTCTGGATATCCTCGAGATCCTCTGCCTTATATTTCTGATCCGCAATGTTTGAGATGACAACCTCCAGAAGCTCCCTTTCTTTTTCAAGTGCTGCCTTCATGGCTTCCACACGGCGGTAACGCTTCTTAGTCCAGGAATGCTTGGGAGTCTTCACATCCAGATAGTACTGACAGGCACTGAGGGCTGCCTCATAGCCTTTTAAGTGACGCTGCTTCAGCGTATCCGCATTTATCCTGCCGTCCTGTGTCCTGGGTATATTCCCCTCCAGAAGGGCATTCAGGCCATTCACATTTTTGATCACGGCATCCATTTCCTTGCTGTTTCCGAAGAGTTTCCAGGTCTTGGACAGAGATGATGCCATTGTCCGTGAAAGGCTTTTGGTCTTTTCTACTCTCTCGGCAAAAGACATGGGAGCATTCATCTGTCCCTGAATCTGACCGAGATTCGTGGATTCCAGCTCCTGCTGCAGCGTGCGGCTTCTGTTATCCAGGGTTGACTGACTGTCCTTTTTGAACTGATCGAAATGCATTTCCTCCTGGGTATATTCCATAGGATTAAATGTGGATACATTTTCCTTTGTTACTTTTGTTTTTGTTTTAAAATCCATTCTGCGGCCTCCTTATCTTACTTCGATATCCGTCACCGTAAATCCGCCCGTGGGGATGTCTGCCGGCATAAACAAATCCTTAAGTTCCGTGTCTTCCTCCCCGGACTCATACGGTGCATTGGGAGAAGCCTGCATCATATACACTGTGTTTTCACGGATCCCCGGTATATTTGCAAGAAGTTCCCTCTCAAAACCATACAGATCGTCATCTGAGGCGGTAATCCTGATCATATCATGATCCTTAAGATTCTTTTCGCCGAATTTAAGGCTTCCCTCAACAAGAGCGGACATAACGGACCGATCTCTCCCCTCTGCCCAGAAAACCGCCGGATAAACGATATTTGCACTCTTATGTATCAGAAGCATTCCGGTTATCTTCTCATCCTTCATATATACTACAGACAATTCCGGATCCAGATATCTGCCATCCCCGATCACATCATAGAGAATGGATTCACCCTCATTTTCGGCATTCTTTACAGCTCTCGCCAGATCTCCGGAGGCAACCTTTGAAAGTGGACGGATATGCCGGAGCTCATCCTTCATTTTGATGGAGGAAGTAGAAAGCGGCACGCTCAGTAACTCTTCAGCAGTGATGTTCCACTCTCCGGGAAGAGTTTTCCTCCAGGAAAACCCCCATTGCATAAGGTAGATCTGCCATGCCTCAAATAATTCATCCTGTATAAGTCTGGCACAGACTCTTTTTACCTTAAGCTGGCGGGCGATATCAAATATCGTCTCCATCAGCATTCCGCCGACTCCGGTTCCCCGGAAGAGTTCATCCACATAAAGCCATTCAATGGTTATGCTCTCTTCGCCCTGCTTTGTAAATAACAAAAGTCCGGCTGCATCATGTTTTTCCACCGCACCGATAGCCGCAGCATTCGGAAGTGTCATTATCCCCAATGCCTCGACCGGCGCAAGACCGGAAAAATACTTCAGTTCTTCTTTTTTAATCCTTACAATATCCATTCCGCTTCTCCTCCTGCTCCGTATTTATCTCAAACTGTTCTTTTTGCTTGTGGAGTAAGGAACTGTTGCAAAATAACTTGAACAGTTCCTAAACCATTTCCGTCCATATATTACCTCCCGGAAAAACGTGCTGTTTAGCAAAGCCTCCCAATAAAGGGATCGGGGGAAATGCCTGAAAGCACACGCTCAAAAATGTTCCTCGTACCCGGCCGTCCGTAAAGCCTTTTTATGGGTACGGGAGCATTTTCCTACGGACGCATCCGAAACGGACGCACCCCCGATCCCAATATAATAATAACATATTTGGATACTCGAATTCGACCGTTATATCAAAAAAGTATATGCCGTACAGCTGCGCAGCACGGATGATCTGTTCCGGACTGGAGCCGTTACGGGATGTCACACACTTCTCCCGAAGCTCCTCCATCGGAACATATTTCCTGTGATACCCTAGCATCATGCACAGTGCCGCCGCCCCATTCTCTCCGGGCTGCATCTGAATGACTACGGGGATCTTCATTATCGTCTCCTAAGGAACTGTGCGAAAATAAATTTACAATATTGTGATGGATTTCCCGTCGAGAGTGCAGGTACAAAATTGCGCGCATAGTGGGCTATGCAAGCAATTTTGCGCCTGTGCTATCGGTGGGAAAGACAAACAATATGTAAATTTATTGATGCACAGTTCCTAACTATTCAATAACAGTGATAATATCCGAAAGCATATATTTAAACAACGGGAAGGACGTATTTTCGTTCTCCCTGTAGCCCTCGCTCAGGTTTATGGTATCGTTCGGATCATCGGGATTTATGCCCGTGTAGTTTCCTCTGAATACAAAGTCGGTATATCCACGTCTGAACTGCTCCACTGAATTGTCTATGGCCTTTTGTGTTCCCGGAGCCGCCGCCTGCTGGTTTAAGTCAAGAATTTCCACCCAGCCCATATCAAAGCCCGCGGAAATATCCGTTCCGTGAATACGTCCCTGTACCACGGATTCTATGCTCCTGTTTGACATGACGGCACTGACTGCTCCAAGTACATAGGGTTCCCAGCAGATCCGCGAGGTGACGAGTGAGCTTATCGGAGCCACCTCAGACATGGACTGATTATAACCCACAAAATAAACCTTACGGCTTTCGGCTGCCTCCTCACAGGCTATGGCCGGACCTATGGTATCCGTATGCTGTGAAATGATCACACAGCCGCTTTCTATCAGTTGCTCGGCAGCATTCTTCTCCTGGGCGTAGCTGCTCCAGGTCTGCGTATATCGAACCTGCATCACAGCCTGCGGCACTATCGAACGAACCCCAAGCAAAAAAGCCGTGTAGCCCGATATGACCTCCGATGTGGGAAAAGCGGCTACGAAGCCGACCAGTGCCTGATCATCGGTAATGGTTCCCTCCGAGATCATCTGTTTGATCTTCATGCCTGCAACGATACCGCTGACATATCTGCCCTGATACGCCTCGCCCTTGAAGGTATGATAATTATCGGGAACCTTCTGTCCGCTCATATCCATGTATGAAGTCTGGCAGAACTGGATATCGGGATATTCCGGTGCAAGTTCCATTACCATCTTACTGTAGCCGTTAAAGAAGATGATATCGCATCCTTTATATGCCAGCATCCTGAGCGGTTCCTCCATCTCATCATCCAGCACGTTGCTGCATGTGAATATATCAACCTTATCACCGTACGTCTTTTCCACGGCATCTCTCGCCAGTGAGAAATTATATGTATAGGCCGTGCTCTCATCATTGTCATAGATAAAACCCACCGTCAGGGTATCTTTTCCGCCGTCCAGATTCAGCACTCTGAAGCATCCAATGAAAACGGCGAGTATTACAAGACATGTCAATGCCGTTGTGATATATACGCGCTTCATTTATCGGTTCCTTTCCTTCTGCATCTGCTCAGCCTGGATCTTTTTATCCTCCTCCACGCGTCTGAGCAGTTCCTCCTGTATCTCCTTGCCCTCCTTCTCAACCTGTTTGAGTTCTTCACTCTTCTGGGTGTAGATAGCGTTCATATCGATCACTCCCTTGTCCACGAGCCGCAGGAATGCGTCGAGGGCATCCGGATCGAACTGGGTTCCGCGCCCGCGCTTCATTTCATTCATGACATAATCCGTGTCCATATGATTACGGTACACACGGTTAGAGGTCATGGCATCCAGAGCATCGGCCACGCCAATGATCCTGGCAAACAAAGGGATCTCCTCGCCTTTGAGTCCGTAAGGATAACCCTTGCCGTCATATCTCTCATGATGATACAGGGTACCGTCTACAACATGCTCCACCAGAGTAAAATCCTTGAGTATCTCCGCTCCCCTGGTCACATGGGATTTCATCTGCGCATACTCCTCGTCCGTCAGCCGCCCTACCTTGTTGAGTACACTGTCGGGAACCCCGATCTTACCGATATCATGCATCTGGGCCGCCTTCTTCAGATTGGCCAGAGCCTTGTTCCGCTCCCACCATTTGAAACAGTTCATCTCCCGCGCGATCAATACGGAATATTCCGCCACACGCTGCGAATGCTCATGCGTACGCACATCCTTGGCATCGACTGCGTTGGCTATGGCCATTACGGTCTCATTGGCCATATTCAGCTTGATCTGCTGATTGTTAAGCTGTCTCTGAACTATAAACCACGTGATCCAGATAATAAACAGGATCAGCAGCAGCAGCATGTATACAAAGAAACCGGGCTGTTCATAAAATTCACCGGCCTTGATGATCTCAAATGTACGCTCCTCAAGTACACGGTCTCCCGCACTGTCAAATATGGCCAGGTGGAAGGTGTAATCACCCGATGGCAGATTAACGTAGATAATATTGGTCAGGCTGCTCTGGGGAACCGTTGTCCACTGGGTGTCATAGCCCTCAAGGTAGTAACCCACATTGGGTTCCTGTATCGTATAGTTAAGTATCTCGGGAGAAAGTTCTATACGGCTCACACCCTCTCCGGCAGTGATAGCTCCCAGCCGGTCTATGGGCTGGGATACGCCGTCCATCGTGACCGATGCAAGCTGCATCCTGTAGGATCGTACGTCACTGTTGTATTTATCCACATCTATGATGTAGACTCCAGTATCACATGGCAGGAAAAGCTCTCCGTTTTCATTGTCATAATTCCAGGAATTCGCGGTCAGCGATGTTCCCAGGCCCCTGCGTGCATCCAGCAGTTCCCATACGATCTCTCCGTCAGACACCAGTTCATCCCGTTCCACTACATAGATACCGGCACTGGACATGACAAAAAGCGTATCCTCATCCTTGACCCAGATATCATAGTTATTGAAATACGGGAAGTTCTCCAGGACCCGAATGGTTCCCTCAGGCTCCAGATAACAGAGACTGTTGCTGGTAACCACAAATACTCCCTCTGCCTTGGGATCCTTGATCGTGCGCAGGATCACGTCACTGCTCAAACCGTCGTCACGGGTATACATACCCTCTATCTCACCGTCCTTCAGCAGGGCTATGCCGTCACCGTCCGTACCTGCCAGGATCGTTCCGTCACTCATCTCTGTCACTGTGAGGATCATGGAATTGATAAGACCGTCCTCGTTGCGAATTGTTCTTGTGATCTTATGATCCTCGATATAGCTGATACCGGTATCGCCGGCAGCCAGGATCGTCCCGTCGGAGAGTCCGGTCACTATACGCGCACGGTTGCCGAAGCCGCCGTTCTCAGCATTATAGATCCAGCTTTCGCCGTCAGGTGAAAACTCCATCAGCCCGCTTCCGTAGGTGCATACCCACAGGTGATCCCTGCTGTCCACATACATGCAGCGTATACGCTTGCCGTCAAGTTCCTCCGTCAGGTCATTGGTGATCTGATGCCTGCAGGCCTTGTCTACCACATCAAGTCCCCTGTCGGTACCGATATAATAAGCATCCTGCCACAGGACGATGGCATTGACTACCCTTCTCTCCATACCGATGGCTCCGTAGACATCCTTAAACGGCGACTTGGCCAGACGCAAAAGCCCCAGTCTCGAGGACGTAAACCACAGATTTCCCTGATAGTCACACAGCATATGATCTATGGAATTGTTGAATTCATTGGTATTGAGATGACGATATCCGCTGCTGTCCCGGTAGTAAACTCCGTTATCCGAGGATATGAACAGCGTACCGTCACTGAGATAATTCAGATTATTGATGCTGCCGGCTTCCTCACAGTTTATGATCCTTTCCTGTTTAAAACCGTCTCCGGAAACATCATAGCAGTATATATGATCGGATGAGGTTCCGACCATCAGAGTACCGTCAGGAGCGAAATCACAGCAGTTGAACTGCTCCTCCTCGTCCGGAAGCTGCATGGAGCTCAGGATCTCCCCATGACTCATCAGAAAAAGAGTGCCATCGCTGGAAATGGAGGCAACACGACCGTACTCATCGGCCGTTATGCTGTCCGCATAATTGATCTCCGTCAGGGTATTGGCTGCCTTGAGGCCGTTGTTCATAACCAGGATCTGCATGCTGCCGGAGGTACCGACATAATAATATCCGTCCGAAGCGCGGATTATGCATCTGACGGAATTGGACGGCAGGCCGCTGGAATGATCGAGAACATTTACAACCTCCTCCCGGATCACGATGGACAGACCGTTATCGTTGGTACCGATCCACAAACGCCCTTCCTCATCCACATACAGGCAGTTAACGTTCTTAACCGATTCGTAATCATCCACCCACCTGAACTCCCGTCCGTTATAACGGTACAGTCCCGCATATGTGCCGATCCACAACACTCCGTCATTGGTCTGAGCGATATCATTGGCTTCGCCGCAGGGAAGACCATTGTTGCTGCTGTATACGGTCTGGACATAATCGTTATAATCGGTCGCATTGCGGTTGTCGGCCGCCACAGCCTCCCCCGGAACCAGCATTGACCCCAAAACAGACAGTCCTATCAGCAGGGCAGCCGCTTCGGCTATGTTCTTATTGTTCGTGTTATGGTCATTTCGTCCTTCGTAATGCCGACGGATCCCAATGACAAGATACACTGCGGCGATCGTAAGTACTTTATCCGCAAACTCCAGCACCAGCTGACCAAGAATGGCACACACAGAAAACGGCCATTCCCTGTCTGTCAGATAATTGATCACTCCGTCGCCCCATCTGTTGCCGGTAAAGCCCTCTGCAAGAATAAAATTGAGCGGCACTGATACGATAAGAGCGGTTAAAAAAGCCAGAGTGGCGGCCTTCATAAAACCGTAAAATCTGTCAAACCAGTTGTTCCGCGCCGCATAACTGACTATAAAGGCAAGCGCAATACTGGTGATCGAATATGCTACGGAAGTATTGTCGATGGCTCCGTATATAATATTTCCTGTCAAACCCACCATGGCACCGCAAATTGGTCCCGCTATGTAAGCGCACAATACCGTCCCGAAGGAATCAGCCCACATGGGCAGCTCAAGATTGAACGACAGCAGCTTGCCTCCGACGTTCAGGCATACACACAGTGCGACAAACAGCACGATATGAGTTTGTTTCCAGTTCTTCATCGGCTGCATATCCTCCTACTGTTTCTTTTCTGTCTTTTTCTTTACCGATTTTTTCTTTACTGTCTTTTTAGTTTCTGTCTTTTCCTTCTCTACATTCTCCTCTTCCTCTATCGAGAAACTGTAGAAGGTCTCATAGAAGTCACGCAGTTCCATCCAGCACATACCCTTTGCATCATATTCTGTGCCGTCCTCGTTTTTTTGGATATCAGCCTTGTAGGGTTTAAAGGTATCATTGTCATAAAGTCTTATCCTGTTGGCATTCCACGGATTCAGAACATGGACAAATTTAAGCGTCACTTCCCTGCCGCCTATATTACGCTTCTCGGTTTTGACTCCGTGAATCGTATATGCATGATCCGAAGCCATACCCGAAATCAGCGACTCACCGCTCTCTCCGGTCTCCTCTCCGCTTTTCCAGGCAAGGGTAGCGGCTCCGGTACTGGCCAGAACCATTTTATTTGTACCGCTTGTCTGATGAACCGCATCCTGGATCTGCTTAAACGCTTCATTCTCCAGATCACTGTAATTTCCGTCCGTACATACGTTGTTTTTGAGAAGCCCGGTGGCCAGGGCACTCCTTCTGAAATACGCAATATACCTTTCCCTGAGCACATCCTCATCTATCCCGCTTTTGAGATTTAATACCGGCATCTTCTTAATATCAATGGAGTCAAGGAACATCTCCAGATCGTTGGTAGTGACAAATGCCGGAGTGGCTTGATAGTAACCATTATTACCTTCGGACTTGAAATACTTAAGCAGATGCTTAAGCATAAATCCGTTATATTTTTCAAATATCTTATTTGTACGGAACAGATCATACAGTTTGGTATCCTGTGAAGGAATGAGGTCCAGTCCGAATATCTGCTTTGCCTTGTACAGATTCCAGTCCTTAGCGGTCCTGACGGATCCATCCTCGTTTTTCCCTTTCATGAATTCATTTTTTTCATCATAGTGTACATGATAGGCCAGAGTTCCAAAGTTGATGTATTTCCGACTCTCATACAAACTTCCGTAAGCTTTCGTAAGATTAAATTTCTTTTTCGTGATCATCCTGATAAAGATCCTGGCTTTTCCGCCTCTGATCTTTGCGAAGCCTGTAGCACCCTTAGTGCGTGACGGGTCTTCGAGACTGTCTCTGGCAATTACAAAAGCCTTTTCAAACATATGAACCCAAAGTGCCCTTCGTGCGCCCTTTCTGCACTCATGAGAGAAGTCCTCCCCGTCCTTCTTACCGGTATACTTGCTGAATGCAACGGTCTTTTTGACGCGCACATAAACAGGATCTCCTGATTTGTATTTAAAGAACCGGACAACAACCGTATCACCCTCGTCCTTCATGCAGCTTTTGATATAAGCAGGATCCTGCTCAAGCATAGCGTTTAATCCGGAGATCATATAACAATCTCCGATATTACCCTGAGCCACATCTTCGGTTGAAGGCTCGGTCGCAAAAAGCGGATGAGCCGTCATGTCACTCTTCGCCTCATCGAAATATACTTTTTCGTGATTCAGGACAGATCCGTCTTCCCGGTATAATTTATTCTTCAGATCCTCATCCGAAACAAAGAGGTTATCGTCCGTTCCTTCCATGATCCGGGCATTCTCCGGAACCTCCAGAGCTCCTCCGGTCACGGGAAGCATTATCGCGGCGTATTTGATCAGAAGATCCGGCTCTCCATAGTCCGCAACCAGCTTATCGTGTGCAGCTTTTTTAAGTTCCTCATCCTCGATCTTTTCATATGATTCGTAATCCTTCCGCAGCTTCTCGAGAGTGGGAAATATCTCCGACATCAGCTTGGATCTGGTCTCAGGCGTAATTGACTTCATGGACATCATATTGATCTTTCCGACGATGATCTGCGTATTATCGGAAAATTTAAGATACTCCGGAGAGTTGAGCGATTCATCCGACATTTTAAACAGTTCGTCAAGAATCACGTTTCTCTTCTTCACCGACTCGGACTCACGTTCATCTGCCGTCATATCCAGGGCAGGCTTATACTGATCACGCAGCTTTTCGACCTTAAGGCTCTCCTTTTCGGTCTTCTGCTGCTCCTCCGGAGCCATATCCTCGTACTCATAGCTTTTGAAGGTCTGACAGAAATCCGAAAACTCCATCAAAAAGACACCCTGCGCTCTGCGCTCGGTACCATCCTCGTTCTTTTTGGATGTATCCATATAGGGTTTCATGGTATCCGGCTCATACAGACGAACCCTGTTGTCCCTCCAGGGATTTCGCACGATGACAAACCTGAGCTTAACAGGTTTGCCGCATACGTTTACCTCCCTTATACAGGTACCCTGTATCGAGTATGCATGTGTGCCTGCTATGCCTCCCATCACAGTCTCTCCGGAATTACCGAGCTGTGCCGATCCCTTTTTCTGCTCCAGATCATGCTTTGATGTATCGGCTAAAACAACCCTTTTATTGCCATCCTTATCCGTCAGACTGTAGTTTAATTCCTTCCAGATCTGTTTCTCTTCCTCGCTGTAGCATCCGTTGGTATTTACGCCGTTAAGAAGGAGTCCCGAAGCAGCGATCGATCTCCTGAAGTATTCGATATAATGTCTCTTCATCTTTGTCTGATCGACACCCCGAAGTTCGATCGTGGGCATCTTTGCCAGATCCACACTGTCCAGAAACAGATTGAGATCCGTCATGGTCCTGAAAGCAGCTGTAGTGCTCCCCGTCAGACTGAAGGAATCTTTATTGGATTTGGATTCAAAATTATCCTTAAGATATTTTGCGAGATAATCCTGATAAGCATTAAGCACCCGGTTTTTCTTAAAGACCTCCATCAGGGCATTATCGCCCTCCGGAACATCGATGCCGAAGATCTGCTTAGCCTTGTATCTGTTCCAGTCATCTGCGTTTCTTTTAACATCTCCTTCCTTCTTCCCCTTCATAAAGCTTTCCTTCTCCCCATAATGAACGTGAGAGAAAAGGGTGTTTATCCCCACGAAAACCTTTTTGTTCTGCGAAGGAAGGATTCGTTTTTTCATTCTTTTTCCGGTAAGCATCATATAAGCGCTTGAGGCAGAGCCACGCTCCAGAATAGCGTAGCCCTTAGGTCTTGACCCAAAAAGAGGTTTGCTGTGAGCATCATCAATGTCTGCATCGATCTTTTCCCTTACCGCCGAAAAAGCCTTTTCCAGCAGGTTGATCCATACTGATCGTTTTGCTCCGATGGTCTGATTGACCGAAGTGACCTTCTGTCCGTTCTCGGTTACGGAAAATCTGGCATAAACGGATGTCTTTTTAACCCGGACATACACCGGCTCACCGGTATGCATGGAATAGAACCGTACCAGTACGGTCTTTCCCTCATCCTTCATACATTTCTTAATTATATCGGGATCTTTCTCGACTATCGCCGATACGGCAGACATCAGATAGCAGTCTCCGACTCCGCCCTGTTCAATGTCACCGGTACTCGGATTATTCAAAAACAGGACGTTTTTGGTGCGGTCACTGTTTTTATTTTCCATATTGTATTCGATATGATCATATGTGTGCCCGTCACCTGCATGGAGCTTCTGATCCAGTTTAAACCTGCCTGTAAAATAACTGTCATCGGTACGGTCGATGATCTGCGCTCCATTAGGAACGGTCAGACTACCCGAGGTCTGTTCCTCCAGCCTGGTAAACAGCTTCATCCGCAAAGACGCATCGGCATACTTATCCATGATCTTCCGGCGCTCTGCTTCTGCTTCTTCCCCTTCCAACCATTCCGGAATTTTAAGATCTTCCTTTAACTGTCTGTTTGTTTCGTTATTCAGGATCCCAGTGATCGCTTCGGATTTCCGGATATCCTTTCCGCTCGTCACGGCGCTTTTGAGATCAGTGACAAGCCTTTTGGTTTCCTCGGTGGCATTTATATACTCGTCGGACGCGATGATATCATCGATCCACCTTTCTGTTTCTATCCATTTTTCCTTATCCAGTCTGACAGAATCACCTTTTCTCTCTTCAGCGCTAAGATCCGTGATCGGTGTCTTTAAGACCGTTTCATTTTCCTCTTTCTCTTCATTAAGACCGATATTGCCCTTTACTCCGGACAAATCCCTGTCGCTGATCCTTTTGAAACCGAAGAATCTCCTGACCGACCCCATTACCGACTTTTCTTTTGCCTCTTTGGGAATGGGCATGGCAAGACCTTCCCTGCCGATGACCTTTGTATTTTCGACGGGATCCTTCACAAAAGATACAGCCTTAAAAGTGTTTGCATTGAGGTCCATGGGTTTATAAAGCTGCTTCTGCCCCTGTTTATTCTTATTTTCGAACAGTTCTGACACTTCAGATCTCCTCCAGCAGTTCGGAAAGCTCACCTACACTCGATATCAGCATATCAAATACAAAGCTGTAAAACTCCGCTGTCGGCATACCGCCTCTCTCCGGAAAAGAAGCCCTGAATTCAACGCTGCCGTCCGTGGGAATAAATACAGCTATACCAAATACGCTCCCCACGTTATAGGATTCGCAGGCAAACAACCTGGCTGTATGATCCGCATCTTCCCCGCCTGCCAGAACGGCGGTACGGATCATCAGGATAAATCTGTCGGTGTCCGTATCTCCAACCGGGAAATATGACAGCTTGCAGCTAAGTCCTCCGATCACGGCATCTATACAGGGGAAACCGTTAGCACCTACAGACAGCTGCGCTTCTTCTCCAAGATCCTCAGTCAATATATCAAGCAGTCCGTTCGTCCTGGCATTCACGGATGCCTCATACAGCTCTTCGTCCGTGAATTCGATCACATCATTCTCAACTTCTTTTGCCATTCTTTACCTCCAGATAATAATTATGAATCTCCCATATTTTCACATCCGTGATATCCTTTATCAGGTATTCACAGAGTTTTCTTCCCTCCGGGGACGCGGCAGCAAACATTACCTGCTTATAACGTGTCATATATATCACTTCTCTGCCGAATCTCCCTACTATAGCGGCAGCGGTGATCCCGTTGTCCTGCTCCACATAGAGTGATCCCACATACAGTTCTTGCTTTGACAGCTCCGAGGATATGATATAACCTATGTATTCATCTCCCTTTTTGCATACAAAGCTCAGGTCCGGCTTCCATTTGGCGGGAAGCTCTTCTCTCGTAAAACCGGCCGGAAAACGGTCGCTGAACTTATCGAGAAAACCGGACTGTTCGTCCAGGGTCATGTCTGATATGCTGACGATATTGTCATAGATCTCAGGGTATTCCCTTCGGATGATCGGTTTATTGCGAAGCAGAGACGGCCTGATCTCATAAACGGTATTACCGTCCTCAAGGCGTTCGAATCGGCCGTCAAGTATACTTTCCAAATATGAATCATCGGGGTGCAGAGTCTGGACGATAAGACCCGTGAGCCCGTTTGTTTTGGAATAAACCGCCAGATTGGCAATGATCTCCAGAACGACATCCGCGGTATGATAATCCTCCTTCAGGCGAAAGCCGGTGATCACCAGAACCCTGCCAGGTCCGCCGTCAGGCTCACCGCCGGGCTCCGTAATAAGGGCCCCGATCTTTAGTCCGTCTCTCGACTCGATGCCGAGCGAGACCGTCCTGCCGGATTCCACCCACGGAAGCTCATCCGCGGGGATGAATGCGGCATACGGCCCCGTTTTGCCGGGCTCTATATTCGTGATCCTGATCTTATTCAAAGAGGTACCTGCTTTCAAAAAACAAACTGCATATAGACTTAATTATCGCAGATAACCGCAGAATATACAAGATTTTACTCGTCCTTTGACTTTAGCAGCCTGGTCATGCTCTTTAGTCCGAGAGCTACGGTTGAACCGTTATGGAGAAGCGCCGATGTGGCCGGCGGAAGAACCCCGGCTATACCGAGGATTATAAGTGCTGTATTGAAGCTGACGATCGTTCTGTAATTGAAGGTTATTCGTCTCATCAGTCCGGCTGATAGCTCGCGCAGAACTGCTATGCTTTCAAGCCCCGACCCGCTGATCGTGATATCGGCGATCTGTCTGGCGATCTGAGCCCCTTCGCTGATGGCTATGCCCGCATCCGCTGCGGAGAGTGCCGGTGAATCATTGATGCCGTCTCCGACCATGATGACCTTTCTTCCCTCGGCCCTGGCCTTTTCGATATAGCCGGCTTTATCCTCGGGCAGGACTTCGGCATAATACTCGTCAATTCCCGCTCTGGAGGCTATCGATGCGGCGGTCCGTTCGTTGTCGCCGGTCATCATCACTATATGCTTAAATCCCAGATCTCTTAGTCTGTCCGTAACGTCGGCAGCCTCCTCTCTCAGAGGATCCTCGATCAGGATGCAGGCACAGAGTCTTCCCTCTTTTGCGAAATACAGATGTGAATATTCCGGAGGAAGCTCCTCAAAAAGTGTCTTTTTGTCCTCAGGTACGGTGGCCTCTTCATCCTCAAAGATAAAATGGTAGCTTCCTATCACAGCCTTTTTGCCGTCTATCTGTGAAGCTATTCCGTGAGCGACTATATAATCAACCTTAGTGTGAAGCTCCTCATGATCCAGGTTCTTTTCTACGGCGGCCACCACCACTGCATTGGCCACGGAATGAGGGAAATGTTCCTCGAGGCATGCCGCCTGTCTGAGCAGCTCGTCCTCGGATTCATCACAGAAAGAAACCACCCGCACCACACGGGGCGTTGCCATGGTCAGCGTGCCGGTCTTATCGAATACTATGGTATCGGCTTCGGCCACAGCCTCCATGAATTTCCCGCCCTTGACGGTGATATCATAATCCGCGGCTTCATTTATGGCGGAGAGAACCGATATCGGCATCGCCATCTTGAGAGCGCAGGAGTAATCGACCATAAGTACCGATACAGCCTTGGTCACATTGCGGCTGAACAGGTATGTGGCCGCGGATGCCAGCAATGTATAGGGCACCAGATTGTCCGCAAGACTCTCGGCCTTACTCTCCAGGGCGGACTTTAGCTTCTCGGATTCTTCTATCATCCTGACTATACGGTCAAACCGTCCGCTGCCTCCGGTCTGTGTCACACAAAGGGTAAGCTCACCCTCCTCCACGACCGTACCGGCAAATACCGAAGATCCCTCAGTCTTACGTACAGGCAGAGACTCACCGGTCATGGACGCCTGATTGACCATAGCCTCCCCATCTGTAACAGTGCCGTCAAAAGGGATCATATTGCCCATATGAACAATCACACGGTCACCGCATACTACCTCAGTGCTGTCGGTAAGTACCTCTCCGCTGTCGGTAAGCAGCCAGACGGTATCGACATTGAGCGACATACGTCTTGCGAGATCGCCGACCGAGCGCTTGTGCGTCCATTCCTCAAGCGTATCTCCTATCTTCAACAGGAACATTACACTTGAAGCGGTCTTGTAATCTCCCGTAAGTACAGCCGCGAGTATAGCCGCAGCGTCCAACAGCTCTACCTTAAGCCTGCCCTCACGCAAGGTCTTAAGTCCTCTGAACACATATCTGACCGTTTTGAGGAGCACCCACCATTTGCGTATTTCAAGCGGGATAATGAGCCTCTTGCCGTAATGGAGTATGATCGATGTGATTATGCGGTCGTTATATTTAGCCGCCATTTCCCTGCCGGAGGTTTCATATACTCTCTCCGGTACTTCCACACGATCGAAATCAAAGCCTCTGAGGATATCTATGACCCTGTCCCTGTCGCAGGAATATTTGACAACAAGGTCGGCAGTGCGCTCATAGATCGTGATCTGAGTGATCTCAGTGAAGCCCTGAAGATAATATTCAAGGGTATCAGCCTCCCTGAAGGTCATGCGCTTCATCGGAAGATGTACCCTTATTCTTGCTTTCGTCTCATGTTTGATGATGTATCTCATAGTTTCTCCGACGGATCCCCTTATTCTGCTGTTTTACCGTCATCCTGCGCCTTATCCTCCTTCGTACTCTCCGTGTCCCGCGCAGGTGCTTCATCGGTTATCCGATCGTTTATTTCCTCTTCCTTTGCTGCTCTTTCTTCATTAATGGCCTTGGCATCCTCGTAAATATCCGTGCAGTTTTCCCTGAGTACGGTAACCTGATCGAGAACGCAGTCCTTAGCCCTGAGCACGGCCGCGGTACAGTGCGTGTAGAGCTTCTTGGCATCCTTACCGGATAAAACCCTGATACCCTCGGCTCCGAATAATGTTCCCAATGCGAAAAAGCATAATTTTGTGTAACCCATGTCTGTCCTCCTGTATGGCAGCCGCCGATAAATAACAGTAAATGAGCAGCTGCTAATATATAATAGTTATCACTAACAGTAATACATCATAACATATATATATTAAAAATACAACAAAAGAGAGATTGGCTCAGCCAATCTCTCTAAGTGCTCTCTAATAGCTTCCTGTGCTATACTTATTTACTTAGGTTTCCTGATGGTCAGATAGATGATCTGTGCTCCGGCGTATTCACTCTCGGCTGTGGGCTCAATCACAAACGCCATCTTGCCGGGCACCCTGTTATTGTAGCAGGTAGCCTTGAGTCCAAGATCCTCCAGGGACGAAGGCTTTGTACTGTCCGATGCATCCTTGCCGTCAAAGTACCCTTTGGGGATCGTGATGGTATAATCCGTGTTAAATACGGGGATCACCGGCTCTGCTATATTTCCGCTGCTGTCAGCTGCGGGCTGGAAACTCTTTGTCTTAAACTTGAATTTCAGCTTCTCGATCATATTTTTGGACGTCACTGTGACCATCGTCTGCAGATAGCCTGAATAGTTTGCGCCCTTTGCCTCTACATTCATCGTATAGGTACCTTCCTTCGTTATGGACGATACCTCCTGTCCGGTGCTGTTATCTACATAGTACAGCGTAAAGTTCTTTGTACTGAACGGAAGCCTGACTCCGGTCTCCTTCCATATCATCACCGGCTTCGGCTTCAGCGCCTTTCCGGTGTATTTCACGGACTGCGGCAGCAGTACAACAGAAGTGTTAAGTGCGGCAGGCGCTATCCGGAAGTCATCCTCGATAATCTTCTGCCCTTTTTCCTTCGGTTTGATCCTGATTTTTGCTGTACCGGCGTTAACATTGTTCTTGAAGGTGATCGTATAATCTGTCTTTTCCTTAAGCTTTTTTATGCCTTTATATACGTTTATTACGGGTTTGACGGCTTTACCGGTATATGCCTGCGGCAACACGCCTCCAGTCCAGTAACCACTGAAATCAGAGCTGCTCATTAATCCCGAGAGAAGCTCCCTGCCGACAAGGTCGGTTGCCAGCTCCCTGCACTTTGTTTCCACATTTTCACTGGGATACAGATCCTTCAACTTATCCTTGAGAAGCTTAAGCCCCTGTGTTTTAGCTTCATCCTCGGTAACTGTGATATTGCATACTGCCTGCTGATCCTCTGTAAATCCCTTTGCCGTAAGGATGATCTTTGCATTTCCCGCTTTTCTTGTATATATCATCCCATTATGATCCACCATGGCTATCGTGGGATCGGTGCTCTTATAGCTTATTACCGGTATCTCGCTGCCCTGATTCTCAATATTCGGATAGGTGCATAAATATTCTCCCGGAGCAAGAGTAACATCCAGATTATCTGTAAGTCCCGATCCGTAAAAAACCTGTAGCTGTCGATAATCATATTCCTGAGAGTACCGGACGGTTGTAGCATAGCCGTCGCTGTCCAGCGCAACAGCCTTGAGCTTACCGGTAAAGACAGGAATGGGGGCTTCGTACTTCGTGCTTTGTGCATTGGGCTCTGACCCGTCAATGGTATAATAAACGTCCGTGTTCTCCGGGATACCGGCAACCGTTATGACGCGTTGTACCTGTCCCTGTTCTGTAGTATTTTCCACCACCGATACCGTCAGCTCCGCATCCGGAATATGCGGATTACCGTCTTTCGGATCCGCAGTGTAATCAACCGGCATCTGGATATAATCCGACGCAATGCCTTTGCTGGATACAATGCTCCCCTTAGGGATCACAAGTCCGCCGGGACAGTCACGGTAAATCCCTGCATTCACCATGAAATACAGCTTATTGGAGCTGGTACTGTAGCGCGATCTTAATTCCCTGCGTATTTCGGTTACATCGCCCCACTTTTCTTTTAAGTCTATCTGAGTATTCCCTTCACTATCCTTGAAGGTGTCATACAGGAAAGCCGTACCCTTTCCGCCGGGCTCTACGGACCGGTCAAAGGTGCATTCGATATAGTATCCCTCGGTTTTGTTCCACTTCCATACGGCCTTCTGGAGATTGGGAGCCTGACTGGTTTCATTGCTGAAACTTACCTTGAAGGTACCTGCTTCCGCATCCAGGTCAGTGATGGAGATTCCGGAATCAAACAGATCCGTGTTCTCATACAGGCCATCTGAAAGGTAATTATCAAAGAATGAGGTATCCGGATCCGTATCCGGGGTTAGTGTTTCTCCGGTCTGATAAATGGAAAAGCCGCATTCCTCATCCTCCGGCTTCCTGTATCCGGAGATCAGGGGCAGTTTTTTATCCAGTGTGTTGCTGGCCAGGAAGCTGTCCCCGGCATCATTCAGTCTGGCGTAGATATGGTAGAACCTGAAACCCTTTTCCGGTACCGGATAATTACCGATTTCCTTTTGGGCCTCATAATCATATATCGGTATTGTGACAGAATCATTCCCGGTTTTGGTAAAATACTCCGCAAGAATGAACTCCGAATAAATGCCATGGCTCTCTTTTTCATCCGGAAGGGTGATCAGAGCGACATCGCCGTTTTCCGAAAATGATCTCAGCGAAACCTCCTGATCAGAGGTCACCCAATGTATGTTTTCCGCATCCAGCCATCCGAGAAGCATCTTGGCGAAGCCGTCCTGATCTCCGTTATTTCCATGCATCATGGCAAAGGTACGGGTTTTATTCATATCATTGGACTCATAGGTATAATAATCATCCAGTCCAAGCTGATGACCGGTCTCATGGATATAAGTTTCCAGATAATCACTCACATTATCCTGACCGGAAACACCCCGTTCCGATATGGCATCCACAAGCTGGATCACATACGGAACGGAATAATTGCCGACCGTATTGTAGCTGTTGACCCGATAGGCCCACCACTGGCCATTCCAGCCGGTATTTCCGCCGGGGCAAAGGAAATATACACAGTCGATGCGTCCGTCATTGTCATGATCAAATTCATCAAGGTAATTATCCAGTCTCTCAACATCCGTATTGCCATAGGGAACCGCCCCATCGGGCACGGGAGTACCTTTTGCCTCGGCATCCGATAATATCTCATTCCATTCCGAGGTCTTCTCATTCTCCCAGGCATCCAGCAGATCCTCATAGAGCTGCCCGTTGTCCTTGGCATCATTGTCGTACCAGGAACGCTTGTGAGGAATATCATACTCAAAAAACTCTCCGCCTATATTGAGCTTGCCGTATGATGCTCTCTGATAATAGGCTCTGAGACTTTCCTTGGGATAGTCCTTATCATTTTTGGATCCCTCAGTATTATCCTTGAACATCCTCGCCTTGATCTCTGCCTTAAACTCATCAGTATACTTGTAATCCTCGAACCCTGCGATGATCACCAGCGTCTTTATGTCTCCCTCATTAGGCATGATCGGATCGATACCGGTAACTTTCTCCCGAGGACCGCTCAGGGCATCTATAGCTGCTCCGTCTTCACCCTCTGCAGTAACTTCGGGATCATACTTCCACAGGTTGTCTATCAGGCTGTCGAATGCCTTATCCTCCTGATCCCCGTATGATACGCTTTCTCCCTGCTCTGCCGCATTTGCAATTAGAGATTCCACACCATCCGGCAGGGCGATCTCAAAGTCCTGCTCATTTGTTTCGATCCATTCTGCTGTCTGTTCCTCTGCAGGGACAGTCTGAGCTTCCGCAGCCTCTGCGGGTATAGCACCCGTCCAGAGCCCGGTCACAACAAGCACTGCCGAGAGAAAAAGAGATATTGTACGTTTCTTCATTTTAGCCTCCTCGTATAAAAAATTCAGTTAAAGTATTATAAAACTTCTCATTCTTAAGGTCAAAGGATATATCATTATTGGTCGATTCCGTATATCATTATTGGTCGATCCCCGTATAACCCGGATTCGGCTATCGCTTATCCTTATCTATTAATTCAAGTATCAAGACGGATATCACAACGTAAACAACTGTCCAGAATACCAGCCATTGCCAGCACTTGATCATCACGGACGCTTCATGAGCGAGATCCGGATTCTGGTTGACTCTGCCCGACTCAAGCAGGATCTCATCCTTCAGACCGTTTTCTTCCGCATACACAAGGATCTCACGCACCGGTTTCATCCCTTCGACTTCAATATCCTTAAGCTTGGCCGCACTGTTCCAGATGCTCACCATCGGGAGCGAATTGTAATCTCCCTGGGAGCAGATGGCCGTGAGTCCCCATTTGGTCGCCGTAAGGTTCGTGAGCGGCATTGCTTCTGCGGGCAGATTGAAAAACGACCCCGAGAACAGCAGCTCAACGATCAGCAGGAATGGCATAACGGTCATTGCGGCGGTGGTCGTTTTGGAAAAGGATGATATCAGCAGTGCCAGCATATCCGCACAATAGGTTATCAGGAAAAGGGTGATCCCGAAATCAAACAACGGCCATGGAGTGATAAGACTTTTCGTTGGCATCTCCACATTCATATAACCGCAGATGACTATGGTGATGATCGCCTGCATCAGACAGAGAACGGCCTGGTATATCATGTGGGCGGCCACATACGCGGTTATGTGCAGTCCTGCCCTGTGCTCCCTTTTGACGATCGCCCTTTCCCGGCAGACCGACTGTATGGAATTGAAGAAACCGTTCCAGACACAGACACAGGCCAGTGCGAAGGAGCCCATCATGGTACCCTCCATGGTCTTGAACAGATTGCCGCCGACCGCAAACGAAACCAGCGCAGCTATGATCGCGGACATCGGAAGCACCTTCCAGTCGTTCTGAAAAAGGAAAAGCCGAAACAGCTTGCCGAGATATATCAGAGTCTGACCCAAGCGGCCCTTGTGTTTTAAATTCATTATTTCCATATCAGCTCACCCCACCTTTTCCCTGATCATTTCGGCATACTTTTCAACAAATTCTTCGGCGCGGCCTTCGCCGCCTTCTTCCTTCTGGTTGATCGAGCGGAGTATGTCCTCCATGGAATCCTTGCCGAAGAATCCATAGGCCTCGGATACGGGGCCGTAATATGCAAGCCTGCCGGTCCTCTCGGAATCCTTGGCAAGCACGATCACATCATCAAAGAGATCGATGACCCTGTCGGGTGTATGCGTTATGACTATTACTATCTTGTTCTGATCAGCGATGGCTCTGAGCTTTTCAAAAAGACCTCTGGCGACTATGCCATCGAGTCCCGAATCGGGCTCATCAAGAAAGAACAGCGTCGGGTCGGATATGAATTCCATAGCGATGGATAGCCTCTTACGCTGCCCTCCGGAAAGCTTCTCGGCGAGGCTGGTCCTGACCGCGGAAAGACCGAACTCCTCAAGTGCTTCATCGACACGTTTTCTGCGTTCCAGGATATGTACATTGGTGGGAAGGCGCATACCGGCAGCATCGGCCAGTGTGGCGCTCACGGTATCGCTTACTCTCATCAGATCCTGCTGCGGAACAAAGCCGATATCATACATCATCTTGTCGTAGTCCCTGTAGACATCATTATTACCGAGTTCGATCTTCGCATCAGCCTTTTCATATCCGGTTACAGCATTTACAAACGTGGTCTTGCCGGCGCCGGAGCCTCCCAGCAGCAGGACCATATGTCCCTTGGGAATCACCATATGGATATCCCTGAGCAGAGTTTTGGTCCTGATGAAATCCTTAACCTTTCTCTCGTTGATATTGATCGTAAGCGCGTCCGAATCTCCGGTAATATCCTGATTCAGACCTTCGGCGGCCTTAGTCTTCTGCAGGTGTTCGAGGTTCTCATCCACCTTGAAAGCAGGATGCCAGCCCCACAGGATCAGTACTATATCCTCAAAGAAGAGAAAAAGAAATACCCAGCGTTTTCTTCTGTTAAAGACCTTGGTAAGTCCGAGATACACCCTCGCGCAGTATACGATCTTGCCGATGATCAGAACCAGAGCGGTTATGCCCAGAAGCATCTCCAGTTCCGTATTATTCTGCATGAGCAGGGCAGCGATCGAGATGATATTCATCGAGATCGACAGAAAGGCCATATTGCGTCCGTCTCTTTCACGGTCGGCACAAAGTCCGAGATAATACTCCCTGGCTATCGGCACAAATGCCCATACGACCGGGATGCCGCACTTTCTGAATACGCCCCAGCAGCCCAGTGACAGAAGGATATAACTTAGAATTTCCGATATAGCAGCACTGTTATCCATTGAAAATCTCCTATTGATTTGTTGTATCAGTTAAAGCCCGGATCAGGCAGCCTGACCTGATATACTTTAAACGTTTCCGGATCTTAAATCAAATATCAGTATTATCGGATCGATCGAAATATACTGTTATTTAAGGAACGAGAACACGCCGAAGGACTGCAGGAACAGGATCAGCAGAAGTACCGGCGCAACATATCTGATCATCACGATATAGAGGCTTCGTCTGCCGAATCTTGCACCGCCCTTGGTCACCTCGTCTATGATCATTTCGGGACCTGTTATCCATCCGACCAGTACGCAGGTCGAGATCGATACCACCGGCATCAGTACATTGTTGCTGATGTAATCCATGATATCCAGGATCTGGGCTACCGCACCGTTTGGCAGGTTCACCTCAAAGTAAAGCTTATTGTAACCGAGGCATACCAGCACGACAAATACCAGAGCGATGAAGAACTCCACTATCGTAGCCCTTTTTCTCGTGAAACCGAATTCGTCCATAAAGCTTGAGACTATCGCCTCGAGTATGGAAATGGAGCTGGTCAGAGCCGCAAAAAGCACCATCAGGAAAAACAGGATACCAAGGATCCGTCCAATGCCTCCCATTGACATAAAGACCTTGGGGATGGAAATGAACATCAGTCCCGGACCCGAAGCGGACATGCCCTCCTCTCCCATAAACACGTATACCGCGGGGATGACCATGACGCCCGCGAGCACGGCTACCGCCGTATCGAATATCTCGATCTGGTTGATGGATCGCATCAGATTGTCCTCATCTTTGACATAGGAGCCGTAGGCTATCATGATGCCCATTGCGATGCTCAGACTGTAGAAAAGCTGTCCCATGGCGTCCATCGTAACTATCAGAAGATCCGATATTTTCATGCCGCTGATCCGGGGGATCGCAAAGATCTTAAGTCCCTGCAGTCCGGTACGTACTCCGGTGCCGTCGTCATGACGCAGTGTCAGTGAAAAGACCGCGATGCCGACCACAAGCACGATCAGTATCGGCATGAGTATGCGCGAAAAGGCTTCTATGCCCTTGTTGACACCCCTGTAGATGATAAAGCAGGTCACTAACAGGAATATAATGCCGTATATCAGCGGCGATGTGCTATCCGTGATAAATGAAGTAAAGAATCCGTCAGTGGCGGCATTCGTCCAGCCGTGTATGATAAATTCCACGGCATATCTGAGAACCCAGCCTCCGATGACACAGTAATAGGGCATGATCATCATGGGTACGATGCAGGCCAGGATACCGAGCTTACGCCATCCCTTTCTGAGTGTACCGTATGCGGTCAGAGGGCTCTGTCTTGTCTTGCGCCCGATGGCGATCTCGGTGGTAAGCAGAGTGAAGCCGAAGGTGAGTGCCAGTATCAGGTATATCACCAGGAAAAGGCCTCCTCCGTCCTTGGCGGCCAGGTACGGGAAACGCCAGATATTGCCGAGACCGACGGCGCTGCCTGCTGCCGCCAGCACGAATCCTATCGAGTTGCTGAATGAGTGTCTGTCTTGATTCATGTTTTCCTCCGATGTACGGTTCTTTTCTTCTATAGTCAACGAATTTAGTAATTGCCGTATGGCGAGCCATAATGCTGGAATTTATGGCAGTTATGGCTCGCCAAAGTGCAATTAATTAATTCGTTTACTATAAATACGTGCTACTCCGGAATCGATTGCGGCCTGTGCCACGGCTTTGGCTACGGCGGGGCCGACCTTGGGATCGAACGCCTGCGGAATGATGTAGTCAGCGCTCAGCTCATCGTCGGGGATCAGCTCCGCGAGTGCTTTGGCTGCCGCCATCTTCATCTCCTCGTTGATATCACTTGCGCGCACGTCAAAGGCTCCGCGGAATATTCCAGGGAAAGCGAGCACGTTATTGATCTGATTGGGAAAATCGCTCCGTCCCGTGGATATGACTGCCGCTCCGCCTGCTTTGGCATCATCCGGGAAGATCTCGGGAGTGGGGTTTGCACAGGCAAATACGATAGCGTCCTTATTCATGGTCTTAACCATCTCTGTGGTCACAGTGCCGGGAGCGGATACTCCTATAAATACATCTGCTCCTGCAAGTACGTCTGCCAGACTTCCGGCCCGCTTGTCAAGATTGGTCACACGCGCCATTTCCTCCTTGATCCAGTTGAGGCCCTCGCGTCCCTCGTAGATGGCTCCCTTGCGGTCACACATCGTGATATCCTTAAATCCTGCGGAAAGCAGAAGCTTGACTATGGCTATGGCTGCAGCACCGGCGCCGGAGGTAACGACCTTTACATCCTCCTTCTTTTTGCCCACAACCTTGAGGGCATTGGTCAGACCGGCCAGAGTGATGACTGCGGTACCGTGCTGGTCGTCGTGGAAGATCGGGATATCGGTCCTTTCCTTGAGCTTACGCTCTATCTCGAAGCAGCGGGGAGCTGCGATATCCTCCAGATTGATGCCTCCGAAGGAGCCCGATATCAGAGCAACCGTATTGACGAACTCATCCACGTCCTGAGTCTTAACGCAAAGAGGAAAGGCATCCACGTCCCCGAAGGATTTGAACAGCACACACTTGCCCTCCATAACCGGCATACCGGCTTCGGGGCCGATATCTCCCAGACCGAGAACTGCGCTGCCGTCGGTGATGACCGCACACAGGTTATGGCGGCGGGTCAGTTCATAGGATTTGTCAATGTCCTTCTGTATCTCCAGACAGGGCTGTGCCACGCCGGGAGTGTATGCCAGAGACAGGTCGTCCCTGGACTTAACCGGTACCCTTGAGATGACCTCGATCTTTCCCTTCCATTCTCCGTGTAGTTTTAAAGATTCTTCTGCGTAGTTCATTGTTTTTCTCCTTTGTTTTTTGTTCCTTACCAACGGACACATTATTGTTTTTTGATGTAACTGAATTTTAATCCAAACTCCTTATCAAGATCATTTGCTATATTGGTGCCGATATCCGAGAATATATCTTTCATATTATTTTTGATATCCTTACTCAGATAGCTGCGATTAAACACACCCAGATAATCCTGTCCGACAGTTGCATTATCAAACAACTGACGATCCTCTTCTTTCAACTTCGGAGTGATCCTGTTTACATATTGTTCCGGCTCTATCTGATCCATATCCATGGAGCTGTTCGAAATCCTTTCGAATTCTCCGCTTGCATTATCCATGAGATATGCATAAGCAGACTTGTCCGGATGAGCCTTCAATGTAAGATATACGGCGTATTGCTTTTTGAGTACCTTTTTCTCTTCTTCAACAGCCTGCTCTCTGTACGCGTCTTCATCGAAATCCTGCTTTGCGTCACGTGCTGCTTTCCCGGCATTATAAACCTTACGATCTATTCTCTCATTAAGCTCATCCCAGTCTATACAATCATCGGGAACCTTCGCAACAGCATTCATCATATTATCAACATCTTTTTTGAACTCTGCCGCCGTCCGGAGCTTGTCACGTACAAACTGATCCAGGAAATCCCTGGAGATATATCTCTCCAGAAAATCTGTCCTTGCTTCTTTGGCTATAGCGTAATATGTTTTTTTATCTTCATCAATCTCCTGCGGCTCGGCAGCATGTCTGAAACGCACCAGAAAACTGATCTTTTCGGAAAGAGTGGGCAGAGAATCAAATTTAACTTTAAGAGTATCCATACATTTTTGCGAAAACCTATACTGTTCAAGCTCCTCGTCCTGCAGTCCGGAGGCCTCGCCTGAGACACCTTCCACAAACACAGCCTCGTTCTCATAGATCAGATCGGGGAATAACTGGTAATTCACTTCGTTATTAAGCTCGCTGAACAATCTGGACTTATTCTCCGGCTTCTCCCATTCATCCCTGCTTAAGATCGTCTTCTGATCATTTTCGAGATTCGCCTCCGCTTCCATACGTTTCCTGAGCCGCTTCTGGATATGTCTGACTCTGCGCATAAAGGCATACCCTTCGCCCGGATTCAGGGAGCCTCCCATATATTCAAAAATATTATCCTGTGTTATACTCATGATCTTATTTACAAGATCCGCATCCAGGAAGGGCATGTCTATACTGTCAAAAGAAGGAAGTCTGTCATTCTGTTCTTTGAGCTCCGATGCTTTGATGTCTTCGGAAAAGCCATCGTTAACCATATTAAGCCGTACTCCGACTATCTTAAGTATTACGGCACCGTCTGTCTCAACCGACTGCCACATGAAGGAATAGCATTCATCGGGATCACAATCGGTTTTGCCCATCAGAGCATTTAACAGCTGCAGATTCGTCAGCTGCCTGAGGCTGTCTGCGCTCCACTCCAGCACGCATTTTTTACCTATTCCATCCTTCGTGTATTTCTCTGACTTACCCTCCCGGATCTGTGTCATCATATCCTTCAGGTCATGCATCCAGCTGATATTTTCATGCGCCCAGTTCCTGTATTTGAACCCCCAATGGATATTACCCTCCCGATCTGTGGCATAGGCATACTCTGACTCAGTGACATTATTTTTCATCCCCAGCTTATCCGCCAGGTTGTAAGCCGCATACTGACGTCTTGCCGCAGAAATCATTTCCCCGCCGGTCTCGGGAACATAGATATGTCTCCACTTCTCGTCGGTATTTTCAAGTCTGTTAAGGCGATAAGCGCCGTTAACCGGCTTCTCCTCCGTAAAGTCAATATCACTGGCCATATTCCGGAAACGCTTCATATATGGCACTACCTTGTTTACGATCTGTTTTTTGAAATACGACGGAAACAGCTTTGTTTCATTCCCGTGATACGGATTGGCATCGATACGTATCAGAAGCTGTCTCATCTGATCCCATCTGTGCGAAAAGCTGTCTTCTGTCTTATCGCCGTTCGAGCCGTAATTCAGCTTGTCGATCTGAGTGCTGAAATCCACCAGCAGATCAGCATACTCCCTGACATCTTCCCTGGGAATGTACCTGGACGTATATTCTTTCCAGCCCATATTCCTGGCAGCGATGCACGTGGTGAGATTCTTACGCCAGAAAAATAGTTTGGACATCAACCCCTTCTTTGGCATACTGCCAAGCTCTCTGAACATAGCTTCTGCTTCTCCCAGTCTGCCCCGTTCGGTGATGTCAAGCCTGTCGTATTCGGTCTCTTCAGCTTTGCGCTGCACATAAGCTTTCTCAGCTCCGGAATCATAGAAGCTGTTTAGAATTTCCTTAGCTCCGGACTTGGTGGAATACGTCCTCTCGATCCCGCCAAACTGTTCCCTGGCACTCTCATTTGTAAAAGCCGGAGCACGTCTGTTTCTGAGGCTCTTGTCCGATACGCCGTTGATCTTCATCATGGTCTTGCCCAGCACAAAGGACTGCATCAGTTTTTCTGCCAGTTCCTTCTGGTTCTCGCTGGCACCCTGTTCATAATTCATGGACAGTTCATCATTATAATGCAGCGCATATTCGGGCATCCTGATGATCTCCTTACGGATCTGATAGTAGGCGGCTATAGATCTGAGCGCATCAAGCTTGTTGGTTATCGACTTCTGTTCTTCCTTTGAAATAATGGTAAAAAATCGATTTTGCTGGGCAAGACGTTCAAACGCCACAATGCGCCTGGACATACTCTCATAGAATTCCGCATTTCGGACGATATCGGCATCCGTATCCAGTTTAAGCTCGCTTATATTGATGTCAGCCAGCTGCCTGTACATATTACGGAGCGCATCCACACGCCTGTCTTCATCCATATATTCGGCAAACAGGGCGGAATTGACCTCCATATGTCTGACATCTGCGGTCATAAACGAGGCAAGTGCTCTGTATTCCGCATCCGTGAGCCGATCGTTTTCAGAGATGATCGAATTAAGCCTGTCCAGCTGTTTCTTTTCCGAATCAGCCTCGATATTCTTAAGCTTATTCTGATTCTGCAGTTTCTGATACAGCATGGATTTTTTATTTCTGCGTTTTGCGGCTCTGACCTTACCTGTGATATTTCTGTCTCGGAATACAGAACCGAATTCCGTGACCATGGTGGTCTGCTTGGGATAGTATTTCAGACGCTCCTTTTTGGCTCTGCGCCAGATATCCCCCTCACGCTTCTGGATATTGAGAATGTCAGCCTCATCATCAAGTATGTCAATCCCTGTGCGTAACCGATTTTCTTCCTGCAGTTCTTCGTTCAGATCAACTCTGATCGGCTCATATTGCCTTTGCAGGTGTTCTTCCTGTTGTGACATATCTTCTCCTTTCTGTGCTGCCGGTGTGTCGCCGGGACGGTGACACAAAACGTGTTGACGTCGTTACGATATCGGTTCTTCGGCTTCCCAGACATAGAGCACGTTCTCGCGCTCCATGATATAGTTGCCTTCGGTAACGTACTCCATCAGCTCCATTGACTCCTTTGTCATTGGGCTGACCAGCACGCGGGCGTCCGCATCGATATTGTCCTTAGCGGTACCGATGGCCTTTTTCATCAGCAGGTAGCTCATATCGTTGGCATGCTCACCGCGGACACGGAGCCCCTCGAGTCTGTAGTCTTCATCCTCGCGTGAAACCGCAAGCACTCCCACCACTCCCTCGGGATCGATGGCGGCAAAGCTGTATTCCGGGACAAGTCTGTCCTTTACCCCGGTGAAAAACAACGCGTCATCCGACAGCTCCGGCACCTCGCCCCACTGCTCTTCCATAGTCTTCCAGAAATCATCATCAACCTTGTCAAGGGATCTGACCCTGACTCCGAGGCTGTCGGCCAGTTCGTTCACCCTGATAGCCACCTTTGTAAAATCAAGCTCCATCAGCTCGCCGACCGTTGTGGAATATACACCCGTTGTGACATCTTCGTTTTCGGCAAACCCGTTCCTTTCCAGAAATCTGGATACAGGATCTCCATCATATTCACGTTCGTGAATACACAGCAGCGCCTCGATCCCGGCATCATAGGCAAAATCCTGCAAATAGGCAATCATCTCGGAGCCGGCACCCTGATCACGGTAATCCTCACTCACAAATACGTCCCGGATCTCCGCCTCCGTATCGGAAACGCGGGATACAGCCATGGCACCTACTGCGGTGTCGGATTCCTCGTCATAAACACCGATAAAAAGATCATCGTCCCCGATCTCTCCCTCGAAGCCGGGGATAAAGGCACTGATATTGCTCTCATCGATAATTGTTGCTGTCATAAACAAACACTCCTTTAATCCTTTTCGTGGAAATGTTGATCAATCAAGCATTTCCTCAGGTTCCTTACCCTGCTTTGCCTTTATATTCTTCATCATACCATCAATATCCATCATATTGACATGGAACCGGCTCCCGTTCTCTCAACCTTGAATCCGGGTTCTTCCTCATCATTGTTCTGGTGACGCAAATGCCATCAGTCCAACTTCACCAGATTGAGTCTGAGTGCATTGGTCACCACACAAAAGCTCGACAGGCTCATGGCTGCGGCACCGAACATGGGATTTAATGTCCATCCGAAGGCATGTATGTATGCTCCGGCAGCCAGCGGAATGCCGACAACATTATAGAAGAATGCCCAAAAGAGGTTTTGGTGTATATTTCGAAGTGTTGCGCGGCTGAGTTTGACGGCAGCTACAACATCCCTCAGACTGCTTTTCATCAGAACCACGTCAGCGGCGTCGATCGCCACATCATTGCCTGCTCCGATGGCGATACCAATGTCCGCACGCGTCAGTGCCGGTGCGTCATTGATGCCGTCGCCGACCATTGCAACCTTGCCGGTTTTCTGCAGATCGGCGATGACGGCTTCCTTTCCGTCAGGCTTAACTCCGGCTATCACCTTGTCCACTCCCGCTTCGGCAGCTATTGCGGAGGCGGTTTTCTCATTATCTCCGGTAAGCATGACTACTTTAAGACCCATGTCACGTAATGAGCTGATCGCAGCGGCAGAATCATCCTTTATCACATCAGCCACAGAAATGATCCCGAGGGATCTGTCACCCGATGCAAAAAACAGCGGGGTCTCGCCTTTTTCTGCAAGCCCGTCTGCCAGCGAAAGGCTTTCCTCATCAACTGTGACCCTGGAGGATATGAGTTCACGGTTGCCGCCGAGAATCTCGGTTCCGTGCGATCTGGCACAGAGACCATTTCCGGAAAGAGCTTCGAAATCGGTGATATCACCGGAGCCTGTATTGTTTGAAGAACTCTCCTTGAAGTACTCCACAACAGCCTTTGCCAGCGGATGCTCGGAGCGGCTTTCCAGCAGATACGCTGTATCCATAAGCTCCTTTTCGCTGATGCCGGCTGACGGATATACCCCGCGCACCTTCGGTTCACCTTTTGTAACGGTTCCGGTCTTGTCCAGCACTACGGTGCTCACCTTGCCGGTTTCCTCCAGAGAGACCGCAGTCTTAAAAAGTATGCCGTTTCTGGCACCGACTCCGTTGCCCACCATGATAGCCACAGGAGTGGCAAGCCCCAGAGCACATGGACAGCTGATAACAAGCACGGATATCGCTCTTGCCAAAGAAAAGCCGAGTTCACGTCCAACCAGCAGCCATATAACAAATGTCACAATAGCTATTCCTATAACAGCAGGTACAAAAATTCCCGAGACCTTATCGGCGATCTTTGCTATGGGTGCCTTGGTCGCCGCCGCATCGCTGACCATTTTGATTATCTGTGAAAGAGTTGTATCCTCTCCCACGCGGGTCGCCTCGCAGATCAGATAACCGTTTTCGTTTATCGTCGCAGACGAAACAGTATCACCGACGGTCTTATCCACGGGGATGCTCTCACCGGTAAGCGCTGATTCGTTTACCGCGCTGCTGCCCTCCACTACAATCCCGTCTACCGGAATGCTGCTGCCGGGGCGTACCGCAAACCAGTCATGGACTTTGACCTGATCGATGGGAACCTCCTTTTGGACGCCATCCTCTATGAGCAGTGCTGTCTTCGGTGCCAGCTTCATCAGCTCTTTGAGTGCGTTGGTAGTACGGCCTTTGGAGATTGATTCCAGAAGCTTGCCCACAGTGATAAGCGACAGGATCATGGCTGCCGATTCAAAATAGAACTCATCCATCAGCTCCGCTACACGAGCAGAATCGCCGGCCTTATCAGCGATCGTCATGGCAAAAAGGGCATAGACGCTGTATATAAAAGATGCCGCCGATCCCATGGCGACAAGAGTATCCATATTCGGTGCCCGGTGTATCAGTCCGTTGAAGCCGCTGACAAAAAACTTCTGATTGATGACCATAACACCGGCGGCGAGCAGAAGCTCATAGAGTCCCATCGCGATGTGGTTGTCCACAAGAAAAGCCGGAATCGGCCAGTTCCACATCATATGCCCCATTGAAACATACATAAGCGGTATGAGCAGAACCAGGGATGCGATCAGTCTGCCTCGGATAACGGGAGTTTCCGTATCTGCGAGGGGATCCTCGTCGGCGGAGTACACTGCCTCACTTACGCTCATTGATCCGGATTCTGCAGAGCTTCCCATCGCAGCTGATGCGGATGCCTTTCTGTTTCCCTGGTTTTTCTTAAGACTGGCTTTATATCCGGCGTCCTTTACCGCCTTAATGATCGTCGCGGGATCCGCAGTCCCCTCTACCCCCATGGAATTGGTGAGCAGACTGACTGCACAGCTTTCCACTCCGGGTACCTTTGACACTGCCTTTTCCACTCTGGCCTGACACGCGGCGCAGCTCATTCCTTTTACATTATACTGATCCATGAGTTAACCTCTTCTAACTTGTTTGTTCTGTATAATATACTACTTTTTGCCCGTATACTTCAAGTCTAAGGAACTGTAGCAGAATTACTTAATCATTTCACGCAGGATGCTTTTTCGATATCAAAGAAGAAAACGTAGCCGTAGCAGGCTACGGCGAGGCTTTCTGATGCAGATATCGGGAAAGCAGGCAAGCGAAATGACTATGTTAATTCGCTACAGTTTCTAAGAAAGGTTTAATTAATCAGCATTTCCTTAGAAGCCTGCGGCGGTCGCATCGGTTGCAGCTGAGGCTGTGCCTGCGGCGGTCGCATCGGTTGATGTCGCATCGGTTGCAGTTGTATCTGCGGTGGCCGCATCAGCCGTATCTGCAGCAGTTTCCGTCGCGCCATCGATAAGCAGAGTTGTATACTGATCTGCCGTGATCTCCTCTCCGGGAGCCTCGATCATGGAGCGGAAGTTCTCGGGAAAATCCTCTTCGCGTATTTCTGTGATTGTCAGAAATTCGGTAGCGCAGAATCCGGTGACTCCTGTGGGCATTACAACCTGCGTCCATTCATTGCCCGGAGTAATGACATAACCTGTGGCCGTCCTGGCAAGCTTGGCTACAACTCCGGCATCCTGCGAAGGCTCTTCACGGAGATTCAATGTGGTGCCCTGAGTATTAATGGTAAAGGAATAATATTTGGTCTGGGCAATCGGTTCACTCTCGGTGTCCGTGGTAAGCGCCGAATCAGTCCCGGTTTCAGTTGTCTGCGCTGTCGCAGATGTATCTGCTGTTGCGTCTGCAGCCGTTGTCGGAGTAACCGCTGTTTCGGTTCCTGAGGCTGTCACTTCTGCCGCAGCACCTGCATCAGCCGTACCGATAGTATCTGTCCCCCCGATTGCAGAGTCGGATGCATAATCTTCCTCCGCCTGAAAACCTATGATCTCAGATCCGGCATCGGCTTCCTCATCGGGTGCTTCTGCTTTGAGCTCCGTTATTTCAGAAGGTTCTTCCGATGAAAACAGGGCAAGTCCTTTTTTGCCGAAATCCGAGCCCATGCTTCCTACCAGAAAGAGCACCACCATCGTGATGAAGATGTAAAACGAAGCTATCAATCCGAAAAACATCGGAAAGGGTTTGTATTCTTTGTTTTCTTTGTCCATAGTTGCTTTCCTTCTTTTTATTATTTGTATCGGCAGAACCGATCCGGTGACACACCAATCCATCTTTATCGTAGATGCAGGCCGAATATATGATCACGGTAACGATCAGCTCGATTTTCGTTAAATCAGTAACGAATCGTCGCAGATACGTGCTACGAAACCGCACCGTTCAAGCGTAGCGCGTTTGCGGTTTCGTGCTACGGATCAAGAGGATGAGTTTTCTGATTTAGAAAATCGGTAGCGTGTTACCGGGATTATATATTCGGTTTGCATCGAACAAATGTGTCGGCAGAACCATCGCGGTGGCAAAATGACACCGTGACTCCGTCCCCGAGTGTCACCCCGGTGGCAAAATGACACCGTGACTCCGTCCCCGGGTGTCATGCCAGCTGCTGGGGGAGGTAGATGCCGTCAGCGACCAGGCCGGAGATATCGTCCTCTTTTTCGTCGCGTTCCTTCCAGGCACCTACACCATTCTTCTGGGCTATATTTTCGGAGAAGTTGCGCTTCCTGGATGTGAACTTGCGGGTATTCGGATCATAACCGATGTTCTTGTACTGATCGATGATCTGCTTGGGATCATTGATCTTCTCGAACCAGGTTAGTTCGACATTTCCGGCTCCGTCATAAGCACGCATCACACTTGAAATACTCAGTCTGTGAGTAGTCTTGGGATCCTCACTCATGGAATTGTGCACAATAAGCTCTCCCTCATCGATGCCCACGATGGTGTAGTAATGCAAACCTGACAGCAGGGTAAGAGCACTTCCGTCGCTAAGCGCCCTGTATACCGTATCCATAAACTTAACAGTCAGGTTATGGATCGCGTTTACATCCTGTCCGATACCGCCGTTGCTGTTCGCAATACCGTTAGCAAACTTGTATGCACGACCCGGCTGAAGGACCATCTTGCGCACGGCAGTGTTCTTGTGGGAACGGGATTGCGAGAACTTCCGGAGAAAGAAATCCGCAAGCATATACGGATTACCCATTGGAGAACCCGATCTGTTCTGATTCTTATTATTTACCGTAAAACTCTCTACATCCTGCTTCAGCTTTAAATATGTTTCATTATCAAGTCCCATATCCTCATAAGTCTGCAGATCCGGTTTGAAGGCACGGAATTTCTTCTGATCGGTCTTAAGCTTGCTGAAATTAGCATCATTCGCAACAAACTGATTAAACAGCCCCGCTCCGGCGCATGACCAGCAGTCATTGGAGCCGAGAGCCTGTTTTTCGTACAAACCATTATTACCGCCAAGGTTTGTATTCAGTCTGACGCTGTATTTCGGCAGCTGTCTCTTCTGATGCTGCACAACATCATGATATTCGCCCTTTATAAGCCGCTTTACGATGTTGTCATAATAATCGTAGGTTGTCCTGGCCTGACCTTTCAGATCGGAATAGAGCAGACCGCCGTCGGTGATCCTGTTCCTGAGTGAAACCACTGTTTCAAAATCCAGATCTTCAGCCTGTACCGGTGTTATGACCTTCTGATCAAACACTATATCCTGAGTCTCGGCAAACCGATCGACAAAATCCTGATAATATGCATATATTTCCACAAGATTATCGGGAATTGCTCCGTTAACAACATCAAAATTTCTGGTGATCTGTCCGCGCAGTTCCAGAGCCTCCTTCAGATCCTTCGGCTTGCGCTTGACGATGGTATAATCAACTTTATTGTACGAAAAATAAATAATATCCAAAACGCCCTGCTGATTATTAACATTTATCATCTCAGGACGGTCAACATGCTTTTGAATGACTTTATTGGTGCCGACCTTGACTGTATCGAGGGTCTCTTCTTTTCTGACGACCTTTTCTTCCTTTTTAACGACCTCTTCCTTTTTGACGACCTCTTCTTTTTTGTCGACCTCTTCTTTGACGATCTCTTCTTTTTTGACGACCTCTTCCTTTTTAACGACCTGCTCTTCCTTCTTTATCGGATCCTTTTCAATGACAGTCTCCTCTTGTTGGACTATCGTCGTCACATTTTTGACAGTCTTCTTCTTTTTGGCCTTGCCGGCTTTGGATGCGGTGTTCTGTATCCTGATCACCTCTTCGTCTATCAGGGTCTGTATCTTGCTCAGGGCAGCCTTCTGCTGCTTCTCGTCCTTGATACGCTCCAGGCAGGCAGCCTTGGCCTTCACCAGCTTATCCAGTGTCACACAGTGTCTGATATAATCCTCCGACGCTTTGTCGGTATTGGCAGCCAGCATATGCTTAAGCTTAAGAGAGGAAGCATGTTCAAGCTCCTCCATGATAAGAGAAACTATCTCACTGTCGTTTTTGGCGTCCCGGGCTATTTTTTTGTTTGTCTCGATATTCTTGCGGGCGATCTCGTTAACTACCCTGGATCCGCTCTTAAGGAACTCCTTCTTGGTCTCCTGATATGCGGGAGTCGGTGTACCGCCTTTTGTTTTCGTCTCTCCCACGGGAGTACCGTATATGCTAAGAGGCTTAAAAACAGTGGGATTATATACCTTCGCCAGGAGCTTTTTGTTCATGGCAACTTTTTTCTTTTTGCGCATGAGGTTATCCAGATTTTTGACCTGAAAATCCTTCTTCTGCTGTTCGGGATCGGGCATATTCGGATCTTCCTTTTTGGTGGCAAGGATGAGCTCTCCCTCCTCTTTGTTCATCCGGATGTGACCTTCCATCTGCTTCTTCAGGTCAACACGCTCCTGGTACAGCAATTCTCCGTTTTTATACTCCTGCTGTGACATACTCTCTAATCCTCCTGTATACCGGCATCCCGTCAGATGCCCCCACTCTTCATCATCATTATCATCAGTATCACCGGAACGATCAGTTTAGAAAACGCTGATGAAAGCATTTCCCCGGATCGATCAGTCTTGCCTTACCCCTGCGTGGCGGCCACCTCCGGAGTCGTCAAGTCCTGTTTACAACCGATATCCTCCTTGGAGACAAAAAGCCAGTGAACCGTACAGTAATCACCGTAATCCTCTACTATAAAGTCGGGCCTGCTCATAAAGAATCTGGCGAGATCCGATCCATATCCGGCATCAAAATATGCCTCCATAAAGAAATCCGTCAGTCCCGAAAGGCGCCCGGATATATCGTCAAAGATCGCTGTAGCGGCTCCTTTTCTGCGATACTCCTCGGGAACAAAAAGATACTGGATTATCAGGGTATCCTCCTCGAATCCGAGCGATGCCGCTCCGCAGACCCCATAAAAAGGATCCGTCGCCACGAAAAATTCGGTTGAACGTTTTCTGACCTCATCGGGAAAGATCTCGCTGATCATTTCCCTGTCTTCGTAATTGTTTAAAAGATGTGCTTCCATATGTTCCCTTTCATACTATATGAGTTCCCCTGCCATCACGGATAACAAGGGATGTGTTCACTTCTGTAAATGAATAATCCTTATACCTTCTTTTCAAAGGCAGCCACTATAAGATTCTGGTGTTTATCAGCCTCCATGTCCGGATAAGTGGGATAAACGCGGATAGCATCGTAATACCTCAGCAGCATATCCCTTTCCATCAGGAACGTAAAAGAATCCGATCCCTCAAGGGCAGCGATCAGGTTGATCACGTAGAGCCCATCATCACTCAGGATCCTGTGAACTGCCTCCGCCGCCAGATCCGTGAGCATATTGGTATCCGCCTTTATACCTCCCAGGAAAGCATCATTGACCACGAGATCAAAGATCTCATCTGTTTCCTCCATGAAGTTGAAGCCATCGTCATTTATAACCGTCAGCCTGCCGAATTCCATCATCTCATCCAGATAAAAATGTGCTTTGGCAGCCTCTAACATTACCGGGTCGATCTCGACTACCGTAAGCCGGGCCGTAGGATAATCTCTGAGCAGATACTTGGCTATCTCAAAACCCGCACCGCCTATGACCAGCATATTCTTCGGCTTCTTCTCATCAAAATAGATATGAACACATTCCCTTAATCTTCTGGAATAATGCAGCGTAGCCTCGCCCCTTACCATAGGGTCAAGCCACATTCCTGACTGACAGACTTCGTTTACAAAAAGTGCCTTGATAGGTCTGTCGTCATATTTCTTTAATACTATCTCGATATTCGGATTATACTCGCTTCCCTCGAAACGGTCGATCACCTCGTAATTGTCCCTGTCCATTTCATTGAATCCTTATTCGTCAATCGTCGCTCATTCTGTACGACCATATTTCGGTAATCCGTTGTCAGGCCGGCTTTTATCAATCCAGCTTCAGCATCGTTATATCCTTGGCGCTTATTCCGAAGGAGCCTTTCTTACATCCGATGGCCGCTGAGCCTTTACCGTTCAGGATGATACGGCCGGTACCCTTGTTGATATTGGCGTAATAGTATACCTCGTACTCGTCGGGATCCAGCTCGAGCCATACCTTGCCAACCTTATAGAGCACACGGAGCTCCGGGCATATCGGATCGGCGGTATAGGTCTGTTTGGGGATGGATACGTCCTTGCCCTTGCCGTTCTTTTCGAATGCTACGATCTTGACCTTGGACATATTCACGGCATCGGCGGTCTTTTTGACGACCATGTAAGTACCGTCGACAACTCCGGCATAATGTTTCCGTCCCGTGATCCTGACCGTGATGACCTTTGAATTCTCATCATCCGCCAGTGCTATCTTGTCCTTTTTGCCAAGCTCCGTCTCTCCGTCCAGGTAAGTGACGGTATATTCCGCGGTGCCTATGGTCCTGCCGTCGATGACTACGATAGGCTTTGAACGATAGGCCGCGGGCTTTTTGCCATAGAAAAGATTCGGACAGATGACCGTAGCTTCCTCTATACGCGCTGCGGATACCTCAAAGGGTACCTTCTTGATCGCCGGATGTCCGCTGAAATTCTTGATAAATGACACGGTATATGTGGCTGTACCCACCTTTTTATTGCCGGAATACGAAACCTTGTAATCCACATTCTTAGTCAGGATCTCGTCGCCGGATTCACGATGGATCGACACCGTGACATCGGGTTTGGCACCTGCGGAAGTATAGTAATTGACTGTCTCGGGATCAGTAAGCTCAGCCGTGATCTCACTCGTCTTATCCGGCAGGATCTTGAACTGCTTAGTAGCAAAGCCGTAATAATCGCCTGTTCCGTAGATTACCGCACAGGCAGTGCCGGCATCCAGATTCTTATAATAATACACCTTGTAATCCACATCCTCCTTAAGCGGAGTGATATTGTTTGCGATCTTGACGGTCAGCTCGGACGGTGTCAGATAGTCCTCCGGAGCCGTGGTGCCAAGGGTCTGTTCCTCACCGTTGTAACAATGCTTCTGCAATTTGTAGGACGGCTTGATCGAATACTTATCCAGATAATCCTTCGTAACGATCTTCACATCGATATCCTCAAGTGAACCGCTGAAATACAGGCTGTTTTGAACCGGAGTGATCGTCAGCTTCTCGTCAGAGTAATACTTGTAAAGCTTCTTGTAAAAGATATCCTCATCAGTCAGCTTCTGTCCGCGATATACCACAAGCGGGGTCACGGTGCTTCCTGCGGTTACGCAGATCGTATCCGGAGCAAAAAGCAGACCTTTTTCCTTTGCTACCGAAAGATCCGCGGGGATAATATAATAATCAACGGTTTTGGAGCCTGTGAAATTGCCCTTGCCGGTGATGGCGAGCCTGTAACATAAACCATCCTTGTTGATCCTGGGCTTATCCTCATAGGAAATGGTATAATCAGTGTCCTCGCTGAGTCTGCCGTACTTGCCCTGCACATAGATCGAAGGCTTATAATCATCTCCCTGATACACTATCTCGTAGTGCTTCTTTTCGTCGTTGTAGCACATGCCTTCATAGGGATCCGCAGCCTCATCCTTAAAGCTTACATCAAAAAGTGTGTTGTCAGTCAGGTCGGTTCCCGGAGCACCGAGTGCGTCAATATCGGCGGACTCATCCGCAGCTTCCGCATCCGTATCATTCGCAACGACACTCACATCCGAAAGGTCACCGTCATACACGGCGCTGCTCCCATCCGCAATATCCGTCTCGCTTATGAAAGCCGAATCACCCACGTTGATTTCCTGTGCCATAGCAGGTACCGGCACCGCCATTGATATACTCAGGATGACAGCCAATGCTGAAGTTAACAGTCTGTGTTGTCCTATCAATCTCTTATTTTTCATATACATTCTCCGTACTAAAAATCAATACATGATCAAATTTACTATACCGAACTTATGCGTGCCTGTTCCGACTGTTGCTCCATAATCCCGGCGCAGTAAAACCTGCTCTTTAAGCACCTTATTCTCCAACAGATCATCTTTATATTATACTATACTCTAACGTCTCTATGTGTGACTTTGCGCCACCGTCACTTAACACTCTATCCTCATCTCACGAGCGAGGAATTCATGGGGATTTGTCACGCCCTCACTTCACCCCCTGCATCACACGTCTTACAAAATCCCCCGGGGGTTCGTTGTCATCTATCCTGAGGACGCTGATCTCGACGTTGATCAGATCATCCGGATGCTCTTCGTCGTACTCGAGGATCACATCCTCGATGATATCGCAGAGAGATTTGAGGAAGGTCTGCTTGCGGCTCTCAACGAAGACCACGAAATCATCGGTATTGATCCTGACAAGCTCCATTCTATGGGGAAGCTCTGCATTCACAATGTTTGGCAGCTCGTCGGCATTGCCGGAAACATCGATATAAAGAGCGCTTCCGAGAGTCCTTTTGCCCGATTCGGCTTCCTTTACGATCTCTTCTGTGTACTCCGACTTATAATAGCTTTGATCGCTGTCCTTATATTTCCAGATCTCTATCATCGAGAAATACAGATCGATAAGAGCCACGGAACACCCAAACGACATAACCGAGAAGCTCATATACTCCGTGAGACCCATCGTCAGAACCATCGGTACTATAAAGGGCATGACCCGGATCGTCGGCGAATTCAGATGGGATCGCCTGTATCTGTAGATCACAACTCCGGATCCGATAAAGAATCCGAGTTCGATCAGATGGATCAGAGAGCTGGTAACAGTGACCACTCCCAAAAGCTTCGGAGAACTCTCGGTGTAATGGGAAGCGACTCCGTTTATCAATACCAGTACGACCAGACATCCGGTTGCGGGCATGATCGCCTTTTTAAATCCGCGCTTCACCATGTCTTTGCTCTCATACAGCATGTACAATACATATGCGGACCATCCGGCACAGAATCCGATAAATGACAGTTCCGATGCAAATGTATCCACAGTGGCAAGGAAGCTGACGGTTCTGCCCGTGATAAACATGGAACCATACCATATAATTGACAGCAGTGAATCCAGCAGATTAAAGATGCACAGCAGTACAAAAAACTTCGCTCTGGGATTATTCTCCTTCAGACTGAGTTTATTGGACAAAAGCAGCAGCCCTCCGATCAGATAGAAAGAGGCCAGATCAAGGAATATGGAGACCTGAAGCAGGGGAATTCCAAGCAGCTTTGCGATCACGGCCTCACCTCCTCATAGAAAGAAGTGTTCATCATGCATATGTGGGAAAATACCACAAACAAGGTCATAATGAATGCCGATATACGAATATCAGGTAAATAATAGCTGATAGAAAAATTGGTCGCGATCAGTATTATCATCAAAAGGATCATCGGTTTACCGAGCTTCCAGAAATTGGGGAGGCATAAAAAAATATAGATCAGCATCGGAACCAGCAGAAGTAAATGGAACCGGTAGCTCATCATTTCTGCAAAAGGATCCGCAACATCGTACAACCATCCGTTAAATAAATTGCTGATGAGAAATACAGGAAACATCATCGGCAGAGCCATTGCCAGCCAGTATTTCCTGACTTTATCCTCATATCCCGAGATGACCGTCAGAAACATTGCCATCAGATAAACGATCAGCTGTAGTGTAAAAGAATAAACCATATATATTAATGTCAGGATGATCTGCAAAATTACCGGCACTACGTTCAGTCCGTGCATCAGGATTCCGTATATAATGTTAAGAACCACAGCTGCTATGTTGAGACATAATACGGCAAAAAAGAGCTTATCGGCAAGCTGTGCGCGTTTACGATACGCCCCGGTATGGATAAACACTGTCGCAAGCATCACTATGGCTGCTATATTGATCGCCAGAGATCCAAATTGTGAACTTTTATCAAAAAGAAACTCATACATATCGATCACCTCAATGCGTTCTGACGGCACGTATACACGATGCTCCGTGAACGCCGGGGAATACAAGATCACATAGTGCCTTTGAACCGGCATCGTATCTGTTGATCACAAGCTTAGTATCATCCGGGAGCGTTTCATAAGCCTTGCTCAGGGAATATCTGATCATAAAAAGGAGACTGTGTTTGGCATCGGTTCCCCAGTCTGCCAGAAGCTCCACATGATAGATCCCCGAATAACTGCGATGAAATAAAAGAAACCCGTAACTCTGTCCGTCAGCTTCGTCAAAACACGAAATATCCGTGTCAAACCATTCAATGGGAAGCATCGTGAGGTCGTCCGGGAATACCCTGTTGATATTATATACACAATCCACCAGACCGCGTCTGAAAGTCCTGCGTCCGATCTCATCGAGACTCTTGATGAACTCGGGGCTGTACAGTGATCTGGCAAATCTGATCTCTCTGAAATCACCGAGAGTCACGGTGATGCTCTGGTCCTCGATCTCCTGCAGGCTGAAACCGGATCTTACAAAAAAATCCGAATACCTGTCCTTGTCACCGGGTTCGATATCGCAGATTATCTTCGACACACTATCCGTATCGGAGTAGTCGCAAAAACTGTCAAGCAGCTCCTGACCTGCAGCGTCATCATCGATCCTAAGCCAGATCACCCTTTCTTCCGTATCCCTGTTGTCATCCTCAGAGTAGAGGATCTCGTAGATTATAGCAGCGACCGGTTCTTCATCGTCACAGTTTACAAACCCGTGGTAATATTCACGGGCCAGGTATTCGGCAGCATCGGGATCAATATATGAACCGTACTGTTCAATATTATCTTCCGTGATCTCAAAGATGTTCATCTGGTTTATTTTTCCAATGGACCGGCGGCACCCTCAAGGACGGTCTTGCCGGCATCATCGGATGTAAGTTTCAATAATTCGGCCGGATACTGATCCGCCGAAATCTCGGTTCGTTTGATATACATATTACTGATGTATCCAAGGGTTCCCTGATACAAGACAAGGGTCCGCTTATCTATGGGCGCGGGATCGGCAATGATATAACCGGTATAGCCCTCGGGAACATTGCCTACGCTGTCATTCTTCTCGGTCTTGGTAGAGTGGAGCGTCAGAGCCCCGTCATATCCGGTTATCGTATATGTAGCGTAAGTCCGGCTCGTATCGGCAGCCGATGCCGCAGCCGAATTACCGGCCTTATCGATGTCAGCTGTTGTATCATCCGCGGTGCCTGCCGGCAGGCTGCTGTCATTGCCAAGCTGGTCGAAGGGCGATAGTTCATCCGTCGAGGCTGCATCCTCAGTATCGGCGGCAGTGTCTGATACGCTGTCGTCGGACCCGGTGTCGGATAACGCATCACCGGCTGCGGTTTCAGCGGCAGTATCAGTGTTCCCGGCAGACGCATTCGTCGTATCGGAAGCGGTCGCAGGCGTGGCAACGGACGACTGCGATGAAGCTTCCGTTTCAGCCGGATCCTGGAACTGTGAACCGTAGAGCTTCATAAATTCCTCATACTCTTCTTCGGTCATGGTATGGTCTTCCACTTCCGACGCGTCAACATCCAGTGCAGCATGATCTCCCTGATCAGCTGTTTCGGGATCCTGAGAAACATTCTCCGTTGTCCGGCTCTGAGTGACTCTGAAAGCGCCGGCTCCAAGCCCCGCGACTAAATATATACCCGCGGCCACCATCATCGCTATACCGCCTTTAGACATATTTTTCATATATCAATATGCTCCTTCAAGCTCAAATACAAACGTCTCCGTATCCGGATCTCCGTCTATGGTCAGTCTGGCATGGCCGTCCTGATCCAATCGGATCGTACCGGTAGCATTCTCATAAACAATGGTTTCCTCGCCGTCTCCTATCTCATCAAATACCATATCGGTTCGCTTGCAGCTGACGACCTTAAGTCCCTGTCTGTCGGCAACCGCTTCGAAATCGAGAAATACCGCCGAATTATATTCCACCTGCCATGAACTCATCCCGACAAAGGTTTCTCCGTCGGTGTCCCATATATCGAGAGACGCATCATCATGCTCATGATCGGTCCATTGTCCGACTATGGTCTGGGGATCCACGGCGGATCCCTTATATATACGCACTATCAGAAATACCGCTACAGCCACCACAGCTACAGCGATAAGCACCGCTTTCCAGTTGATCTTCGGAGAATTCTTTTGTGCGCGGACGACATTTACCTTTAAAGGAGTTTCATTTTCATCTGAGGACGCGGACTCTGCCGGCTCCCCACTGTCACCGGTCTGATCTGAAAAGGACTTCTCTTCACCGTTATTCTCCTCTCCGGATCTCTCTGCTTCGAAGCCTTCTCCATCTAATATTACTATCTCTTCATTGTAATCTTCTTCGAGTTTCATACATCCTCCAATCGCAGGTAAACCATGGATACTGCAAACTTTTGTTTTGATGCCGGGGGCAAAAGGTATTTACCGCTGACCGGTACATAGATCGATCAGCCCTTCCTACAGAAAATACCGGTCGGGGATCGCATCGGCATTGCGTCCCGTCATCAGGTACACTGCAAGTACGGCAAACAGCCTCTGTGCGCGCTTGATCACATTGGAATCCCTGGCATTCATGTCCTGATTCAGGCTGTTGATAAGCCTGTCAAGCCTCTGTATCAGCTCCTCTCCTCCGCCGCCGTCTATACCGATATCATCAACCAGAGCTTCAAATTCGGGTTTGGTCAGATTTCCGCTGAGAGACTGCGACGCAGCTATCGGATCACGCAGCACAACCGAATCAACATAAACCATTTTACCACGTTTATGAGCCTTAAATAAAAGATTTCTGTTATTTGCCAGATTTGCAAAATCGGAAACCCCTATCAGAAGTCCGAGCATTTTGATCGTATTGATCTGATTCTGGGCATTTACACTCATCTGCAGGTTGTAATCAGCGGGGTTGCTTCCCATAAGCTTATCAAAGGGCACAAAGTCGGTGATCTCTTCCAGCTCGGTCACGCTCTTTGCGTTAGCCATGGAATTGGGGTTGAACGGCAACAGGCCTGCCCCTTCCTTACCGAGGAAGTTGACCACAAAGCTGTATCCGAGCTTATTACCGCGCATCTTCAGGCTGTCATTCCTCTTCTCCTGGGTATCCTTCTTCTCTTCCACGTCGGTAGCCTGCAGCTCTTCCTGTTTTTGGGTTCTTCTGCCCCGTCTTCTTGCGCCCTCATCGTCGGCGGCTCCGGTTTTTTCTCCGCTCCTTTCAACCAGATGGATCGCTTCAGCCCTGTTTCTGCCCTGCAGATCGCCGGACTGAGACTCGATGATCATCTGCTCGAAGGTCACGCTTCCTCCTTTAACCGCAGCGTCACTGGTGACATACACGCACATATCACCGACCATCATTTCCTGCTGCTGTCTGATGGCATGACGCAGAGCCTTGACGGTATTAAGCCGCTGATGTCCCCGCGGAGTCCACGGATCAGCGTTTTGTTCATACTCATTGCAGGCTCTTAATACATTCTTTCCATGGTTCTCGATCACAAAATCGACCGCGTCACGATCCAGCCTCATGCCATGCTCCGGAAGCCATACCTCATTGTTTAAGGCAGCCCTGTATTGATCTACGGCCTCCATCACACGATCCATGTATTCCCCGTCCGAACCGCTGTGCAGCGTCAGGGCAGACTCATTCTCATTGAAGTTCATGATAGTCCTGTAAGCGCCCTCTTTTTCGGTCTCATCACGTATTTCGTTCAGGGTGTTTTCCCTTTCCGCGGGATCATTTTCATAATTTTCCTCGGACTTCCGTGACTCCTCGGTATCAAATTCGGGATCTCCGTTTTGAATATCCTTATTCTTTTTACGTTCTTCGGAGTAATCCTCCGAAAACAGCTCGCGTAAATCCATCAATACTCCCCGGTCGGATCACGATCCGGTACGACAGCCCGAAAGCCGTCCCGTTCTCAACCTGCGGTGCTTACATGCCTGAGGCCTGTTTCCTGTCTGCCTTAAGCTTATTCGTGAATACGGTCTTTTTGATCTGGCTTTGGTTCAGATAGGGAAGCAGGATATTATACATATCCTCAGGTGAGCCGAAATCCTTGAATTTATCGGCTATATAGCTCTCCGCAAACATTGTCCGGAGCACCTCGGGATTCTGATACTCCTCCTTGGGTACTTCAACATTCATCTTCGAGATCTTTTTGGTAAGTTCACGGGGAATGACAGGGGTATCGCCGTCTCCGGCATCCGCACGTCGTGTACGGGTTCTGGTCCGGGTCTGTTCCTCCTGGACATTGCCCACCTGTATCTCGACCATCTGCTGCTGTTGTTTGGTTAATTGTTCAGCCATTGTTTACCTCCTTTTGGGATTCCTGTATTTTTACTCTTCCGTCCAAACTGCCCTGTGCAATGTTATTGAAGGCAGGAACTCTTCATTTCCTTCGGAAAGCGCATGCAAAAACAGATCGATCTTTTCGTTGATGGTCAGGAAATAGATCGTATCGTCCATTCGCGATGCGTCCGTCAGTTCCTTGGAGAAGCGTTTGATCAGCGCTGCCATGAAAACCGGAGCGGATGAATTGTACACCAGGTCAATGGAAAGCATATCCTCACCCAGAACATCGGTAACGATGACTCCGACAGGGTTTGTCTGATCGAATGCGCATACACTCAGATTGTCGTCATTCTTCTTGAGGAAATCGGCCGAACCGGTTGACTGGTACAGAAATGCCTGCAGCATATTTTTTTCCTTACGCATCAAATGCGCTATCGGATTGGCCTCCTGTTTGGGATTCAGCTGCATCAGCCTCTTGGTCAGTGGCATTTCCATCAGGGTACTCATTTTCATCGCATACACGGGGTCACCCTGAATTGTTCTAAAACCCTCAGCCTCAAAAAACTCTCCCAATCCGTCGCTGTTCTCATAATAAGATACCGAAATGCCCTTTATCCTGGTACCGGAGATCAGATCACGCATCTCCTCGATCAGTTCATGGGCAGCGCCAAGTCTGCGATACTCCGGTGCAGTAAATAACCATGTGATATCGGCCATATCATCAGTCAGTCGGACAACCGCCGCCGCACAGGGCGTGTCTTCCTCTATCATGCCCACAATAACGGAGTCCGTTCGTTTCTCCGCATCCGCCGGCAGAAAAGGAGTGAAAAATCTGAGATTGGTTCGGTCAATTTTAGTAAATTCCATAGCAAATCCCTTTCTTAAAATGGTTTCTTTGGTTAAAGCGCTAAGGATCTGTTACAGCTCCTAAGCTACTCCTGTATAAACATCGCGTATTTACCGAATTCTTCCGAGTCGATCAGCCTGCCAAGCTTCTCGAACTCATATCTGGTCGCGAGTATTATATCCTTCATCGATATCGATCTCTTCTCCGCTCCCGCAAAATAGGCTGCGGTAAGAAGCACTGATTTGATATTGCTGCCCGTCATCTCCGTGAACTGCTTAGCCAGAAAGGCATAGTCCACATCCTCATCCATGGGCACCTGCGCCGGAAGCATCGTTCGCCACATCTGCTCTCTGGTCGTTTCATCCGGTCTTTCGAAGTGGACCACATACGTCAGTCGCCGCATAAACGCAGTATCGAAGCTCTGATAACTGTTGGTGGCCAATATGGATATCCCGCTGTATTCCTCCACCTTTTGCAAAAGGAAGCTCGTGTCGGAATTGGAATATTTGTCATGTGAATCCTTGATCTCCGTCCTTTTGGTAAAAAGGGCATCCGCCTCGTCAAAAAACAGTACGACGCTGCGTTTCTCTGCTTCGTCGAAGATACGCGACAGGTTCTTCTGTGTCTCACCGATATATTTACTGAAGATCTGGGACACATCCACGCGGTAGAGCGGTGTCATGACTTCATTGGCGATGGCCTGGGCGGCCATGGTCTTGCCGGTACCGGGAGGGCCATACATAAGTATGATGACCGCATTGCCGTAAGCGTTCTTGCGCGTGATGCCCCATTCCGCGCCCACACGGTTACGAAGTCTGTAGCGGTCACATGCCGCCTGCAGACGCTTCTTTTCGGCTGCCCCGAGAAAGATGTCGTCCCAGGTGTAACGCGCATCCACGGCGGTAGCCAGATTCTCGAAATGTGAGGTGCTCTGCCTGAACAGAAGCTCCTGAAGCTGCGTCCTCCCAAGCTCCAGTCCTCCCGTGGCATCCAGCGTCTCTCTGGCCTGGCGCAGCAGCCTTAAGATGGTATCGGCGCTCAGCTCATGGCAGTCCGCAATATCCATAATGTCGATGCCGGGCTCCAATATGATTCCTTCCTTAGCGAGACCGTACTGCCATATCGCGATCCGTTCCCGCACATCCGGTACGGGCAGTGAGAGCACTGCGGGCAGATACTCCCGATCCACCCGGTAGGCCGGGAGCTTCTTTTCTCCGCAAAGGTAAATGATTCGTCCCGGCAAAGCCTTATAAAGCAGGGGCAGCAGTCCTGTCATGGCCATATGATTCAGGCCTTCATCGTCTCCCCCAAGTATACGCTGTGTCTCACGCAGCACCTCGCCCGAAGCGCGGATGTCCTTTACAAGCAGTATACCGGGCTCCATCCGCAGATAGAGAAGGCTCGCGTGAAGCGCATTTACTCCGGCCGGCAGGACATTCAGATCAAGTATATACAGCTTCTGTCCGAGTTTTCCCGCAAGCGAAAGAAGAACATGTACAACATCCCCGGTGTCGGCGCTCTCTATATATCGGAAATGAGCCCGTTCATTTCCGGGTCTGTCCGCCGACAGTTCCTCCAGGAACCCCTCGAAGAACACCGGAACCGAATCATCGGGTATCCGCTCCGTCAGCGCGGTGGTGCCGATCGCCGGAATCGAAAGCAGCAGGTTCAAAGCCGTGTCCGACAAAAGCAGCGGTTCGAGAAAGGGAGGGTATTTCTTAACGGACTCATCTCCCCTTCTGTCCAACAGAAAGCAGCCAAGGATCCCGTCCCTCGCAAGCAGCCTCTCCGCCAGAGCTTCATCCTGCGGATAAAGGAAGTTCAGCAGCGCATCGATTACTCCCATGGTAGGGAATTTCATCGAATAATCATCCTGGATAAAATGATATATCCTCAGGTATTTCAGATCCAGTCTGACCGAGAGCGCAACCAGCACCGTGATCAGCTCCGGAAATCCCAGACCAAGCTCTTTGACCATCCTTTCGATCGGAAGGCTTATGGTGGTTGCCGCTACGCGGGACGCAATATGATCCCGGCATTTGCCGATGAGTACGATGGCGTCGGCGCTCACCCTGTCTCCGGGGCGCTCCCCGGGAGGCATATCAAAATAATCCTGAAGCTCCGTTTCACTGACAAGAGCTGAACGTATATGCCAGTCGGATTCCCTGCATCGTGCTCCCTTATCCCGGATAAAGGCTTCGAGCAGCGCATCAAGCATGAGCATACAGTCGCCGAGATGCTGCGAAGGATCGGTGTAGGGCTCATTATGCAGTTTATCATCAAAATAATCCGAAAATGTATGCAAGTGTTTTTCCTCAGGCTTTACCGCTTCCCGGAATACAGATCGGATATGCCGGCTATTCCGTCTCCATACGCTCGAATCTCAGATTCACACCCCGGCCGTCCACATCATCTATCCAGAGCAGTGTATTGCTGCCCGGCTCCGTCGGGATCAGTACACCCTCACCGTCGCGGTAGGTTTCTATGCTCTCTCCGAGATCTCCCGTCTCCGTGTCTGTACGGACACAGTTGGCATAGTGCAGGCCTCCGAGATCAGCCTCATAATAGGCAGTAGCCGTCCATGTCGTAAAGGAGGATTCTCCGCCCGGAATATAGATCATTATATCGTATCCGTTGGCTCTCTTCTCCGCCGGAGCGATATTCAGTACTGCCTGTCCTCCCGTGGAATCGAGGTAATCTCCCACCCAGGCATAATCGGCAAAATCAGGCGGTGTCATGTCCATCTCATCCGGCTGTTCATCTTCAGTTTGCGATCCGGAAACAGCTTCGGACGTATCGTCCTCAGTCTCCTCCGCGGTATCCTTTGATCTCCCGCAGGATGTGAGAGTCGCAAGCATCGCGACTGTAAGCAGTATGTATAACAATTTTTTCATAATAGTATTCCTCACTTCGGTCTGGTCAGCTCGATATCGCACCATGCCAGTCTCGGTGTGATGACCACAGCACCCGGACATTCCATCAATACTTCCCGTATTATATCGTCTCCGGGCTGAACCGTCACGGTAAATACCGGTGTGCGGGCATCGATGGCGGCCGCCGTCGTACGCAGCAGTGACATCATCTGGACATCGGTCAGGCTCCCGTCATGCTCCGCCGCCACTATCCAATAGTGTCCCGGAGATATCTCCTCGGTGATGACCATACCGAGTATGTTTTCATCCTTTACATATGCAAACGAAAGCTCCGGATCCATGATCCGTCCGGTCAGGTCGTTGATCTCCGAGATCAGGGTTTCGTCCGCTTCCGCAAAGGATCTGGCATTCTTGTTGGGCTTATATGACGGGCGCAGTATATCGAGAGACATAAGCTCCCATTCACTGAGCCTGAAATAACGGTTCTGTTCCACAAAGTCGGTAAAACCGAAGCTTCTCAGGAAAGCACAGTAAATCTCCGTCTCCATTTCTTCAAGCATCGAAACGGACTTATAGGTGATGAGCGCCGAGGTTTCGCCCTCGGGATAGATAAAGGTTCCCGATGCTACCGTCAGCACACGTCCCAGAAGTTCTCTGCCGATACCCTTCCTGCGGTCGTCCCTTCGTACAAATACGGAACGGATATATATGGAGGGTCCGTCCTCATCCGTCTCCACGGAAGCGACTACCGCGCCGAGAACCCTGCGCGATCTCTCATCCCGCGCGCCGATACAGATAAAGCCGGCAGCTCCGGGTTCGCGACTATCGGTGTAGAGCAGGGCATACATATCGGCCATGATCACGTCGCGATATTCTGTGAGATTTTGTTTTGTTATTGCTTCATATATTGGCATGTTGTCTTCCTGTTGAAAATATCTCAGCTTAGTCAGGGCGGTCCGGTTTACATAACAATCCATAGGGAGTCGCCTTCGATGCATCTCATCCTTACAGGATCTCGTTAACCTCCTCGATCATCAGGTCCACGAAATGGCGGAAGGATGTTGCCTGATCCAGGCTGTAGGTATTGGGTATCACCTCGTAGATGATGGGCACTATAAAGGTCTGTATCAGACGGTCGTTATACTTTTTGATGACATCCCTCATGGAAGCCTCCGGGATCTCAGCATCGATATCAAGGCCCATGCTTTTGGCGATCGATATCTTGATCTGTTCAACCTCTGCCAAATGTGAATCCCTTGACATGCCCAGATCCTGTCTGAGCCAGATCAGGAACTTCTTAGATCTCGCATCCATGATCTCACCACGTTTGGCAGCATTATTCTTCATCTCCTGATCATCGCCCGGATTCTTGAAAAAGTTGACGGCAGCAGTCTTTAATCTGTTCTTCAGACCACCGTAGATCCTTTCGAACATAAGCGCCTGCATGATATCAACTCCCCTGAACTGCTGATTCGGTTCACCATAGTATTTCTCATGAACCAGCTTATCCTGATCGGTCATCATCTTGTTGAACGCAATATCGGCATCCTCCTGTGTGAACTTCTCCTTCTTCCAGATCGAAGCCCCGTTTCTGGCCGCTGCCTTGAAGAGCTTGTTGATCATCTTTTCCTTGGTGCCATTACGCTGTTTGTTCAGGTTTTCCGTCTCATCTATGCCCTTACCCTTGATGGCCATTCCGATCATTAACGCCGGACTGGATGATATACTGCCTTTACCCTGCTCCTCATATTCATAGTTATTCTGATCATCCGGGTTCTCAAGGAGGGCCTTCATCTGGGAACTGACATCACTGTCCGCAAATGACGCCACAAGTTCCCTGCGTCTGGCCTCACGAAAGGCCTGATCATATATCTCCTTGCCGAAGTTCAGAACCTTCATCGCCCCGAAGAAATGCTTTTTGACATTAATATCCCTGTTATCAACGGTACGATACCAGTCCGAAGCCTTCTTGACGATAGCGTCATACTCCTTGCGTTTATCGGCGATCGCAGCCGAATCCATCTCAGAGAAGTGTCTCGAATCAACTACGATCTGACCGGATGCCTCACGGCCTGCCAGTCTCAGCGGTTCGGTCTTCTGACGCATTCCGGGTATCTTGTTTATCTCAGCGATAAAATCATTAACCCTGTCTTGAAATGACATGAAGTATTCCTTATCAACCTTGCCCCCGGGATTAAGTGCTTTCAGCATATCCTTGGCTACATAATTATTCCTGAGGGATACGACATCACCGTCCTGTTCAATGATGTTCTGAATAAGTGAACCGGGGGTATAACCCTTCAGCACAGTACCGTTATCCTTTCCCATTCGGTCCAGTTCCGTCTCGTTGAGCTGACGTTCACCAAGACGCTCATATGCCAGATCCTCCTGGGCGGACTTGCCGCCATATGTTCCCGTCGTGGCGATCTGCGTTATCGGCGCAAGAAGTGCCAGCAACGGAGAAGCTATCCAGCCGGCTCCGATCTTAAGCGACTCGGATTTAAGCACATCGGTTGTATTGATCCCGGCCTTGGCGGTAACATCCGCGATAAAGGTAGTACAGTTACGGGATACCAGATTAAAGCCTCCGGAGGGATACTGCTCCGCTTCGAGCAGCAGCTGGTTGATCTGTCTGTTGGTAGCCTTGTAGGTTTTGCCTGCATCCATAGTGCTGCCCCTCTCATCCCACAGAGCACCGGGCATCATATTTCCGGCCGCAACCATTCCGGGACTGGCGACAGCTAATCCATTGCTGTCATTAGTGCTGAAGCCTCCCTTCGGCCCGTATCCCATATCCAGATTTGTACGTATCTTCCTGCCTGTTCTCTTATCCCTTTTGGTATAGCTGAGGCGCATCCAGCTGTGGGTACCGAATGCATCCTGATATTTTACCATATCCCCTCCGAGTCTTGCTCCGATCGTAACCTCGGGTTCCTTATCGGGATCCCCTGCCGACTCCTCGGCCCACATCATAGGAACGCGTGAATCATCCTCAATAATATCCTGATCCTTAGTACCGCCTTTCACTCCCTCCATCTGCGCTCTTCTCCGTTCGCGCACTTCCGGAGCTTCGGATGCAAAAGTCTTCTGCATTCCTGATTTCTTTCTGCGGATCTCCTTGGATATCTTGTTGGCTATGGCAGCTACACCGTTGCCTAACCACTTAAAGGGAGTGGCTGCAAGACGTATCGCTCCGAACAGTCCCCAGCCCAATACTTTGTATACCTTCTCGCTGGTCTTAAGAGGCCGGTCTGTCTGCTTCTTAAACTGCTGCCTGTTGGCGGCAGCCTGTTCCGGTCCTCCGGGAGGTGCCTGCTCATCCAGCTTTTTGATGGCAAGATCTACATCCCTTTCGTCTTTATTCTTTATCGGAACGGGCTTAAGCATTTCTACAGCCTGCTCATTTACTTTCCTGATATCATCACGCGCCTTCTTCGCCTCTGCCTTCAGCTGCTGCATATCGAGGTTGACCGAGTCTGCTATCTGTTTTTCTTCCTCTTCTGTCAGCTCCGGCTCATCATCATCATTAAGGTCATTCTCATCCAGATTCTCCTCCATCTTTTGCAGTTCTTTGTCAAAATCATCCTCATTGCGGATCTCGTTCTGCTTGACATTGAGCTTCTTCAGTTCCTCATCATCCTCGTCATCCTCGTCCTCAATATATTTTATATTATTGTCTTTATTTTCTTCCTTCTGATCAAGGATCTCCTCTTCGATGATCTCGTTCTCGGGATTGGAATCAGGATTCTTTTTATTGCGCTCGCGTACCTGTCTGTTGTGCTCCTCCAGGCTCTCCCGGGTCTTCCAGTCTTCGACCTCCCCATATCCTCCTTCTTCTCCGGAGATCAGCAGACCCGACATCAGATAGAAAACATCTCTAAGCTGTCCGGCTTTGGCCTGTTCCTCAGCATATTCACGGACATCCGCTCTTTCACGCTTCTCTTCACCGTTTTGTGACTTTGTGTGCCTGATGAGTTTATCAAATCTCGCATTCGAATTACAGAGATTAAGGAGCACATTAGTATAAACCTTGGTTAAACTGAACAGATTGCGGGCAACTGCCTGAAAAGCGTCGTCTTCTCGAGGGAGAGCTCCGGTACAGCCAAGTGCATATCGTCTGATCTTCTGCATCTTCTTATACAACTGATTCATTCTGGGTATGAATTCTTCCTGCAGCTCATTAGAATTGGTAATCTTCTTACCCTCCATCTCGATAGCCGGACCCTTTGCTCTGAGCAGAGTGGTCGCTTCATCTATATATCCCTTAAGCGTCGATATGTCGGTATTGCGTTTCTCGTTGGCAAAAAATCCCAGAAATCCTGTTTTATGTCTGTCAAGCTGTGTTTTGTAATTCTCCAGTTCATCGATCAGGGCATTCTCTTCGCCTGCCTTGGACGCAATATTCCGAACCCTCTGCTCCTCGAGGGCTGCCTCGATATCTATCTCCTCAGGTGCTTTGGCTTCCGGCTGCGGCTGAGGCTCCGGCTGAGGCTGCTGCTCCGGCTGAGGCTGAGGGTTATTCTGTGCCTGAAGTGCCGCTTTTTTCTCGGCAAGCTTCTGCTGACGCCGTCTGTCGATCTCATTCTGCTTCCAGTTGTTCAGATCGGCTGTCTTTGTATCCTCTTCCTTGTATTTGAGGATCATATTATTCATATCCTCGATCCCGTCGGCAGACAGAAGTCTGCGGAATCTTGCCAGTGATTTGGCTTCTCCGCTGCGGGCGTTTTCAAAAATCCTCACATCGGGCAGACCTGCGTTTGCATCCTCTTTGTTGTCATCTGCCAGTTTTTTGAGATATGCAGTATCAAACACATCTCCGGACTCCTTTGATCTCTTCCGGGGCATGTCGTTCTCTCCGGTTTTTTCGAGCTGCGGCCTGGAACTTCCGATCCTGTCAGAGATCATACCGGGCATGCCGATGACCATAACACGGGCCCAGGTACTTTCGGTATTCTCAAATATACCTCCTTTGGACAGCTGCTCTACGGTCTTATAAGCCGCAGCCCCGAACTTCTGAAGCATACCGTCTGTCATCGTTTCCAGCCCTGCTGCGATTCCGGCTCTTCCTCCCTCATAAGGCTCCTCTTTGTCGGCCAGATATTCCGTACAGGCAGCGTTCACCAGTCCAAACAGAGCGGCTATATCAGCTGCAACCTTGCCAATATCGGTATTGTGATTGAATTTGCTCTCGAGTGCGGCTATCAGGTTGCTTACATGAATCCTGAGGTTCGTAAACAACTCGGGATTGGCTTCAGCCGGATCATCCTGATCCATCTGTGTTCTGAGATCCTTCATGGCCGTGAGCCAGGAATCACCGGTTTCAAGGCCGGCTTCGGGTATCCCTTTATCATTCTCAACAGCCTGCCTGAGGGCATCGCGGGCATTGTTCATGGCTCCAAGCTCTTCAAAGCCCTTCTGCATCATCGGATTGATCTCCGGCTTGGGCTTTCCTTCTTCGGGCTCCTGATCCTTGTTTCTGACCTGATCCATCTGTTCGTTAAATTCAGCTTCGGTCGTCTGACCGTACAGATCTCCTGCCAGGAACGAAATACGCGCATTAAAATATTCATTGAAGGCCGCCAGTGTCCTGTGATGACGGCTGATCTTAGTGAGGATGTCCTCCGTAAGCGCGGCAGTGGCATCCTTACGCTTCTGCAGGAGTGCAAAAGTCTCATTAACAGCTATGGCATACCATCCCGCACGCCCGATCACCTCCGGAAAATCCTGATCCGGCACATTCATTATCGTCTGCGGCTCAATATTTATATAGGTTTTCACCACGCGGGTGATCGCCTGTCCTACCGTTTTGGTATCAGTCTCATTTTCGTTATACAGATTCGCAGGCAGGATTTCCTTATTCATATCCATAGCCGCCATTGCCTGCTCCATACGATCCTTGATCCCGGCGCGGTTATCGATCTCCTCCTGATGCTTGCGTGCGGCTTCCTCTTCGGCTCTGCGTCTCTTCTCCTCTTCCTCGCGTTTTTTGCGTTCTTCTTCCTCTCTGGCGAGACGCTCCTGTTCCTTACCAGCCTCGGAGAGACCGAGAGTACCCTCATTCTCCTCTTTCAGCTGCTTCTGTGCAAGCTCTTCAACGTCGGGATTATAATCCTTATAATGGAACAGATCCTCAAATTCCGGATCCGTGGAGGCATCCATAAAGAATCTGTTGGCCAGTCTCGTGATGACTAACAGTCTCCTTCTTAAGGGACCTGTCTGGGCTTCAAAATCAGTCTCATATTCGGTAGGCGTAGCGGTCAGCAGATGGAACAGATCCTTGCGGATCTTGCCCACAGCCTTCATAGCCTCTCCCTCACGGTTTTTCTTCCAGTCATTACGTTCCTCGAGATCCTTATCATCAGCGTAATACTCGCTGTTCAATTCTTTCAGCTGATCCTCAAGAACTCTGGTTTCCGCGTCAAGTTCCCGTATCCTTTTCTGGCTGTAGAAATCACCGCTTTTCATCAGATCGGACATCTGTGACATAAGCTTGTTAAGCTCGTTCTGCCTGGCTGTTATCCTCTCCCGCAGCGCGATCTTCTCCTTATTGGCCGGTCTCTTGTCTATCCGCTCCTTAAGCGCTTCAGTACTGATCCTGGTTTCACGGGCGGTCATGTCAAGAAATTCATTGACAAGAACCTGTTCTTTGGGATCCAGACGATCGATATGCTTGCTGATCACATCATTGGAAATGGATTCATCCGTGAGCAGTCTCAGCCTGGCAAACAGACTTAAGCCCGATCTGGGATCGAGCAATATCCTGGCAACCTCTGCCGCCGACATCTCATCCTGTCCGTTAACAAGGGGTTTCTTGTCCCCGGGTTTGGTGCCGCGCACCTCATCACGCATATCACGGTATTCGTCAAGCATCGTAAAGAAGACCTTCTCGTGAGGGAACTGTCTCTTACCGGAAAGCTTGTCGCGTATCTGCTGTTTATTCAGAGGATAAATGGTCTCATACATGGTAGCGGGTTCACTTAAGTCCTCCTTACCCACTACTCCGGCAGCCTGGGACTGACTCATGACCTCATAGATCGTATTGCGTCTGGTAGGCACCAGATAGGCAAGCAGCGCAAGTCTGAAACGGAACAGCTCTTCTTCACTGCGCGTGATCATTTTGAACATTCCCATCATATTACGGGCAGTGTTCTTGCTGTTCATCAGTCTGCCTGCTGCCGCCTTGGGATCCTTTATAACCTCCTCTGCATCCTCGGTGGTCAGGAATCTCTTTTCGTTAAGCTGTCTGCCGATCTCCCTGTCTCTGTCGGTGAGGCGTCCTTCCATGCTGTCAGCGGTATCATTCTTATTAAGTTGTCCGCTGGCCGTCACCGCTGATCTGCGCGTGTTGGCATTCCTTTTGCGCGCAAGATTTCTCTGTTCATACAGGACACGGTCAATGGTCATCCGCTGTCCCTCGGTCATGCTCCTTCGTGCCATCGACTTGACCTTGTCCGTATCGACATAGATCACATCACGAGGGTGTACTTCTCCGTCCTCACCGACTTCATCCTCCAAAACGGTCTTGGTGGGAAAACCGGCACGTATCAGCATGATCTCGTGTCTCGGACTTAAATTATCAAAATCGATCTCATCCGGAATACTCATCTGGTGATCTGTAAAAAGTGGACCGGGAACATTCTTATCCTGCTTGCGCTTTTTGGCCTCATCGGTTAAAGCGCGTGTTTTGGCCACCTCCATTATACTCTTCCGGTTGCTGCCGCTTCCCTCGCTGCCGATGATAGCGTCCTGCTCTTCTTTAGATAATGCCAGAAATTTCTTATGTTCTTCCTGATTAAGCACATTGTCAACAAGCAAAACGCTCGTAATGGTATCATCCTTTTCACGGAACAGATCGTTCAGTGTTTTCTTTTTGCCGCCCTCTGTCATCTGATATGAGACATTTTTGCTCTTTTTTACTTTTCTCTTTTTTTTGACAACATTACCGTCTTCATCGAAGTCTTCGTAAGGCTCTTCCTCCTCATATTCGACATCTGTGCCTGCCTCAAGATCGATACCTCCGGTATTCATTGCATTATCCAGCAGACCCATCTGATCGAGCAGATTGCCCTTGTCCGACATCTGATCCAGGATATACTGTGTGCCTTTACGGGTATCGGCAACTGAATTCTCGGTTATGGTATAACCGTTTCCTCCGATGCCTGTTCCCCCAAGCATGGTTGAGGAAAGGATCACGCCTTCTTCATCGGTGCCTTCAATAGATTCAGCCATTGCATCGTTTATGAGCGTAACACGTTCGTTCTCCTTCTTTTCCAGTTCCTTCAATCTGGCTTTGGCTTCTGACAGCTGCCGTTCATCTTCGGGAGTGAACTTATTACCCTCTTTGTCGGATGAGGCTTCTTTTTTCCTGGTAAGGGTATCGATGAGCTCAGCCTTTTCATTCATTTCCTGCCTGTCTTTTTTGGACTCTTCGCCATAGAACTCCGTAGCACTTTCTCTGGACTCAGTCATCCTGTTATATCGGATCAGCATATTGCTGACATCTACAAGAGCGCTCTGTGCGGTCTTTTTGACACTCTCATCATCATACAGAGCCCTGGTAAATTCCTGCTCAAAGGCATCAGCCTCCGTACGCCAGGTGACATGATCGTAAATGTGTTCAAACGCTTCTTTTTCATAACTGTCCAGTGCCATAATTGATACCTCTTAAGATTAATCTGCTCTGTAACCTCTGATTATCGCCTGCTGTAACTCATTGCCGACACCCATCCTGCCGGACTTGATGCACTCCTGATCCGCCGACTCCACCAGGTCGGCATAGGTGATCTCGCGCTGCTCCGCGGCCGCCCGGTACGCGGCATCCACCGCGATGGATTTGATATTGCTTCCGGTAAGCTCAAGAGCCTGTGCAAGAAGCCTGAAATCGATCTCCCCTGATACCGGAGTCCCCTCCGGAAAAGCCTGCTGCCAAAGGAGAAGTCTGGTAGCCTCTGAGGGCTCCTCTATGGGAATTATGTATGTTATACGACGCTTAAAGGCCGCGTCAAAATTCTGCATATTGTTGGTAGCCAGTACGCTGAAGCCCGGATATTCCTCGATCTTTTGGAGGAGGTAAGAGGTCTCCGCATTGGCATATTTATCATGTGAGCTGGACACATCCGTCCTCCTGGAAAAGAGCGAATCTGCCTCATCAAAAAACAGTATCGCGTTGGAGTTTCTGGCCGCTTCGAAGACCGCTCCCAGGTTCTTCTCGGTCTCTCCGATATATTTGCTGCTGATCTGCGACAGGTCGATACGGTATATGTCGAGTCCCAGCTCGTTGGCGAGCACCTGAGCCGCCATGGTCTTGCCCGTACCGGGAGGTCCGTAGAGTACCACCGATACCCCCCTGCCGTAGGGAAGCTTACGTCCGAATCCGAAATCATCGTTTACGGTCTTGCGACATGAGATCCTGTCACAGGCCCTGCGAAGCATCCTTTCCGCCTTATCGTCTACCTTCAGATCAGCCCAGGTAAATGGACTCTTGAGTCTCTGCGCGTTGTCCCCGAACTGAACCGAGCAGATACGCCGGATCTGTTCCTCAAGCTCCGCTCTGTATATCACCGTCTCATTATCCGTACTGCCGGATACGAGCTCTGAATTGGTCAGCGATTCCCTGATCCGTCCGGGATTCATGGAATATTTGGATACTATCTCGGTCAGATCCACATCATCTCCGAAGCTGACCCTGTCGTTTCTGGACAGATTCTTCCAAAGCGCCAGCTGCGCCGAAAAATCGGCCTCCGGCATGGTGAAGCGATACAGAAATCCGTTCAGGCTCTCCGCCACACGGGGACTTAACGGTTTCCTGGTACCCAGGAATATCACGGGTACCACCGACATGATCTCCGAGAGCACATAGAGCGCCGGAAAAGCCTCTCCGCCGGCTTCGGCCCCGTAGATGTAAAGGATCGTATCCTCAAATACATATTTAAGGATCAGTTCTCCGGCAATGGCCTGCTGTCTGCTGCCATCAAGGCTCAGCAGCTTCTTAAGATCCACTGCAAGCACGGAAAACCCTGTATCGGCTGACAAAACGCTCATTATAAACCTGCGACCGCTGCCGGGTTCTCCGGACAGCTCCACGATACCGGCCCGGTAATCGCGCATCATCGAGTCAAGCACCGACTTAAGCTCATCAACAGCCTGCGGAAAGCAAACATAGTCAGAATCATCCGCGGGAATAACAATATCACTGCAGAATCTGAGTTCTCCAAGGGAGCCTCTGTCACCGAGAGCAGCCCTAAGCGCAGCGGGGCGAAGTATCAGGCTCCGGTTCAGGCCCATGCTTTCCTTTTTGTCACGGGGATTCTCAAGCAGACAGCTGTTCAGGAACGAATCCGACGTCAGGAGCTCTGAAATATCCCGCTCGGCCTCAGACAGATACAGACCCGCAAGATCGACGCAGAGGCCGGCGTTCGGCCTTACGGCATTCTCGCGATCCTCCTGAAGGATCGAGTATATCCTCATGTATTTACGGTTAAGCGCTGCGCCAAGCGCCATCAGAAAGGCAAGGAATTCAAGATCTGTCAGCCCGCCCTTCTTTATCAGGGACGCAACAGGCATCCGGCCGCTCGTATCAAGGGTCACCGAGATCAGCAGATCCTCATATATCCCGCGGATCCTGTTCATGGCAGGAAAGCTGACTCTTTCATGCGGCTCCAGGGATCTGACCAGATCCTCATCCTGCGGAAGCGCTCCGAGACGATCCATGATCTCGAATGGCCTCTGTTCCTTCTGAAATACCGCTGTCAGACACAGCATGTCCAGAAATCCGAGCCATGCCTCGCGTTCACCCTCGGGGGTGGACATGTCGCGTACTGAGAGACTTTCTGCGTATTCGTCCAGGAATCCGTAGGGATCGGTGGGAACCTCAGGTGTATTCACCTCTTCGGTTATGCTGTTTTCGGGAGTTTGTGTTTTTTTCATTTACTCAGTATCTCGAAGGTTCTTCTCCGAATATCATGTCTGCATAAGGTTCAAAGTCCGCACGGGTAAATACGCGTCCTACCTTAACGAATTCGTACTGGATCGCCTTGAGGTAATGCCTCATCCAGACCTTGCCCTCGGCAGTCTCATCCTCTGCTGCCAGGAAGGCGGCATTCAGCACGCAGTTCTTGATATTACCTCCGGCAAACTCGAACTTCTCTGCGATGAAGCGGAAGTCCACATCCTCTGCGAGGGGCGTAGTCTTGGGAACCGTGGTAGTCCAGAGCATCTCTCTCGTATCTGTATTCGGGAACTGGAACTCCACGATGTATTTCATACGACGGAAGAACGCGGGGTCGATGTTATGCTTGTAGTTCGTAGCCAGTACGCAGACACCGTCGTAGGCCTCCATTTCCTGAAGCAGCAATGCCGTCTTGTTGTTGGCGCTGGCCTGGTTGGATCCGCCGTCGTCGGCACGCTTCGCGAATATGGTATCGCACTCGTCGAAAAACAGTACGACGTTACACTTCTTGGCCTCACGAAAGATCATCGAAAGGGATTTCTCCGTCTCACCGACGTATTTATCTACAACCTTCGAAATATCTACTCTGTACAGCTCCAGGTTCAGCTCGTGCGCAAGAACCTGGGCCATCATGGACTTACCGGTACCGGGTGCACCGTAGAGCAGAACCGTCAGTCCGCGTCCGTATGGGTACTTCTTCATATAGTTCCAGTCTTCGTAGACCTGCTTCTTGTTGTTCATCTGCTCGATCGCATGTCCTATGGCTTCACGCTGGTCGGCATTCATAACGATGTCCTCGAATCCGAACTTGGCCTCGACTCTGGTGGCCTTCTGTGAAAGCTCGGATGACATCTGCGCATTACAGCTCTTAAACAGCGTCGCACGGTTGATGCTCTCGGTCCTGTCCATGACAGCCAGGGATCGTCCGTAGTGCACGGCGTCCTTTATCTTGCCGGGAGTGAACAGGAACTTGGTGGCCATCTCAAAGAAGTCCACATCATCCCCGAAGGTGTAGCCCTTGGCGTAATAGTTCCAGCAGGCCACTCTGCCGTCGATATCCGGGGCCGGCAGCTCGAGCAACGTGATCTGCTCCTTGGTGATCTCCTTGAAATTGATGGTCTCCTTGGAATTGGCGAACACCGTTATTCCCTTTTCGGTCAGCTTGGTAAAGAAAAGATCCATGTATCCGAAGAACTTTTCCTTTTCCTCTTCGCGATAACTGAGCTCCTCCAGTACACAGCAGCCGTCGGTCAGGATACATTCCCTGGTGGCCGCCCAGATCGCCTTTTCAACATAGGCATAATCGTATACAAAGAGCTTCTTGCAGTTGACGCTGATGGCACGCAGTTCCTTTTCCTTACAGAACTGACGGACGAAGAACTTTCGTCCCGAACCCTCGTCTCCGTGATATGAGAAGATGCGGCTGCCCTCATCGTAGGCGATCTTCATGGCCTCAAGGACATTCTCGTTGCAGAGGATCTGATCCAGCTCCTCTCCCTCCTTGGTCAGGGTACGCATAAATCTGATATAGTTCTCATCTATCTTCATGCGGTCGCGTCCGAAGAGGTAGTCTATGATACGCTTATCGGGTGAAACAACCGTTGAGAAGGGCATGGAAGGAACCACATGCAGGTCAAGCACCGGCAGCAGCTGCTCGAGGCAGACCGACATATCACCGTAAGCACCGGTGATGGAATACTTCTTGCCGAAATACAGCTTGCCCGCCGACTCTATGGTAGGTGAGGACAGGTTTCCGTTCTCGTTTACATTCTGGAAAATGCCGGCGTAATCGGTCTGTGTAGAGGACAGGACGCCGCAGGCAAAACAGAATACTGTAAAGGGATCAAAGCCCATTTTGTGACATAGTTCATAAAATGGCATGAAAATGCCGGCTGCTGCAGTAGCTTCGGCTCTTTCCTGGATCTCCTGTATACGCACGGTCACATCCAGGCGGTCTATCTTGACCTGAGGCTCAGAATCCCTGCCTCCGCCTCCGCTTCCTTCATCGGGTGATGAGAAGCCGCCGAAAAGATCCAGCAGGTTGGTATCACCCTCGTCCTCCTCCGAAGAATCGTTCTCCTTGGCAACGAAGAAGTCCAGCATGTCCAGCAGATCGCTCTCCAGGTCCGTAAACTCCTCCTCGGGCTCTTCCTCGGCCGAAGAGGTTTCTTTGCCCTCTGCGTCCTCCGCACCCTCTCCGTCTTCGGAAGCTTCGGAAGTATCGTCCTCTCCGAGTTCACGGCTGAAACGCTGAACCTGTTCTCTCGCCGCATCACTGGCGATCTCCAGGTCGGGGTAGAGCACGCTCTTGTATCCGCCCTGTCCGTTGGAGAACATCAGCTTCATATCCTCGAGGTAAACATGCAGACAGCGGTTCACGCAGTCGAAGATGTTACTCATGTATTCGTCATAGCTTGTAAATGGTTTAGCCAAAACAGAATTCCTCCTTTACTGCCTGTTAAAGCCGTTATTGTTATTAAAATTGTTACTAAAATTGTTATTATTATTGTCGTTATTGATCCCGTTGTTCATATTCGTCCGGAATATCGCTGTCCTGTCGAACACGCTGGGGGCCGTGTTGATGGATGTGTCATCCTTATTATCGAATACGCTCTTTTCCGCATTTATGAACCGGATCCCGGGAGCCTTCTCGTAGGCGTAGCCCATGGCATCCGCCTCGTCCTCCCAGAAGTTGAACTTCCGTTTCTTCTCTCTTTCCTGGGTCTTCCGATCCATCAATACACGTTCTGTAAGCTTCATGGATTATTTATTTCCCCCGATTTCTTCCTTAATTTATGTAAAATTTTAGTTGCATACGATTTCGATTTATGTTATTCTTCTAAAGAAGGCAAAAGATACATTATAACATATTTGCCATTCTTTTTAAAGGAGTTTTTCAAAATGTCACGTCTTCAAAAAATACTGCTCGTCATTGCTTCAGGTTTTTACGCGTTCACATTATATGCCTTTCTGAGATATGATATGTGGCTCCTGCTCATCGGTTTCATACTGCACAGCGCAGCTCTTCTGCTGTTTGCCTTTGTTTGTTTCCAGGCTAACAACCGGCCCACGGATGAACTTGAAGAGCTGGAGGAACGTCTCGTCTCCGTCAAGGAGGAATGGAAGTCCGAGGCAGATGATCTCCGCAGCCGTCTTGCCGAAAAGGCCAATGTGATCAACCAGAAGGAGGACGAACTCAAGGCAGCGCTTCTGGATAAAGAAAAGCTCAAGGCTGATCTGGACGCAGCCCATATCGCCGCTGCCGAGCAGAGTGCAGCTCCCGCCGCCGAACTCTCTGCAAGTATCCTGCCCGAAATGCTGCCCGACCGCGCCGAAAGCGCTACGGTCAACGTGATCGATATAGCCAGGAGCGTCGGCAGGGAGTTTCATGATGATGCCATCAAGGCCGGCGTAAATATAATGATCAGCGAGGGCGAAGAGGATCTGCTGGTCAAGGCTGATCCGAATATGCTCCGCATTCTGTTCCGCAACATAGTTGATAATTCCATCAAATACATGAACCGACTCGGATCACTGGTCATCACCATCTCTTCCATCGGTGACGATATCTTCGTGGTATGCAAGGATACCGGCGATGGGCTGGCCGAGGATGAGACGAAGCATATATTTGAACTGAATTATCAGGGCAGCAACCGCATCAGCGGAAACGGTCTTGGACTCTATCAGGCCAAGGCTATCGTCGAGTATTACGGCGGAACCATTTATGCCAAAAGTACTCCCGGCAAGGGAATGGGTATCTATATCCAGCTCCCCACTACCTGATGCGCAAACCTTTCACTCATCATAAGCGAGATTAATCAAACAATATGAATGTATTATCAATGATCAAAAAATACTGGTGGATACTTCTGCTTGTTATCTTCTATATACTGGCTACTGTCCTGATCATCAGTACACATGGCGGTTTAAGAATGAAACCATCCTATTCCGATGATGAAGACAGAAATGCTGTCGCATCTACCGTTGTAGGTCAGATCGATCTTCCCATCTCTGCAGACTCCGCTGATATAGACGTTTCCGATTATTCAGCCCTTACGGATTCCGATCTCGGTGAACTTCCCTCCTATGAGGAGCTGGTAGGTGAGGCTTCCGAAGAGGAAGAGGTTCATTACTATCGTTTCACCACCATTACCAAGATCCAAAGGCTTCATGTCCGGACGGGTCCGGGACTCAACTACGATATCATCGAATGGCTTCCCAAGGGAACTACCGGAATCATCATCACCCTCGGAGATGAATGGTCATATTTAAGAGCCGATAATGCCGGTCAGACCATCGGCTACTGCTATAACGGCTACCTTGATCTTACCGAGATCGCTCCGGAGGATTATCCCGAGGAGCTTAAAAGTATTACTCCGCCGATCGCTCCGTGATATCCGCAGGGATCGGATCTGCGATACGCAATCCCTTCGGGATTGCGGCGGCTGATTCTTAATTGATCAGCTTCTCCACCGTCAGGATGTTGGTATTGTTCTCATACCTGTATTCCATCTTATCCATTATCTCCTTGGCCATATATATCCCCAATCCCCCGATGGGACGTTCATCTGCAGGAAGATTCACATCAGGATCCTCCTTTTCCAGCGGATTATAGGGAATACCGTGATCCTGGAATACAAGCTTGAGCTTGTCCGGATATCTCTCCAGATCCATCTGAACCACTGCTTCTCCGGTATTTCCGCCGTATGCATAGTGCGCAATATTAACATATATCTCTTCTACGGCGATGAGTATCATCGTCATCAGATCTTCGGGACAATCAAGGTTACTTAGAAAGTTTTTTACGGATTCCTGTACTTCAAGCATTGTCTCATCGCTTGCTTCAAGTTTTAGTTCCTGCATACTACTTTCCCTTTCATCAGAATTAGTTGTTTTTGCCTGTCGGTTCTTTTCGATGAAATCTTCCACATGTCTCTCAACACGATCGTACATATTCAGCGGTTCATCGGAAAACAGCTCCGTGGTATCCACATCGGATACACTGGGCTCCAGTTCGATCCTGCGCACATCCTCACACGCAAGAAATATAGGATCGTGGGTCGCCATCACTATGGTAGTCCCCTGTCCATTTATTATCCTGAACAGCTTCAGGATCTCCTCGGTACTGTCGGGATCAAGGTTGGCCGTGGGTTCATCTGCCAGCAGTATCTGGGGATTATTGACGATTGCCCTGGCAAGACAGATCTTCTGCTGCTCCCCGCCGGACATCTCTACAGGCTTCTTGCCACGCAGATGGGATATCCCCATCATCTTCATGATATTGCCGATACGTACGGGAGTATTTTTCCAGCTTCCGCCGACCGCGATCGGTGCCAGCTTGATATTATGGTATGCATCCAGATCCGGTATCAGCCGGAAGTCCTGAAATATCACTCCGATATTTCTTCTGTAATAAGGGATCTTTTCGGGGGTCAGCCGTCCGATATCCCTCTCACGCACATAGATCTTACCCGCGTCCGGTTCCACTTCCTTGAGGAGCATACGGATCAGCGTTGTCTTACCGCTGCCGTTATCTCCTGTTATCATCACGAATTCCCCGTGTTCTATGGTGGCGTTGAAATCCTTAAAAACCGTGGTCCGGGTCGATTCGTAATATTTGTCAATGTGTTGAAATTCGATCATCAGTCTTTTATGAAATATTCAAAATCTTGGCAAAGCCGGACATATTAAGTACCTGCATGACCGTATCCTGTACGTTGACTACCTTAAAGGAGCCTCCCTTGCTCTGGGCAGTCTTCTGTCCAAGCAGCAGTGCCCTTAAGCCGGCACTGGACATATATGATACCTCATTGATATTAAGAATAACATTTGAACTCTTCTGGAATGCTTTAAGGATCGCATTCTGAAGCTCGGGAGCGGTGACCGTGTCTACCTTGCCCTCCACATCCAGCTGGATAGATTGCTCTGTCCGGATCTCATTAACTGTCATAATAGTTTTACTCCTCTCTGTCTCTTTTTCTCTTAAAGACAATATCAGTCATCAAGAACGATCTGATCATCCATTTCCATGTTTTCGTCGAATACGCCTATCGTATCTCCGGCAAGGACTGCGTTCATATCCAGATAGATATCCGTATCGAGAACAGCGGAATCCTTAAGCTGGATCAGATGAAGCCTGCTACGGACCGGCTTGAACTGATTAAGCATATACAGCAGCTGATGCCTGTCGGTCTCCGAAAGAGACTTGCGGATCAATATGTTAACATCATATATGCTGGACTGTACCAAAGCGGTACTGCCGACCATATCGCCGCGCTGCAGATATGCCTTGATCGTATTCTGCTCCAGGATGATCACATGCTCATCCAGAACGATCTCAAGCACTCTCTCGAGGCAGCGGCGCGTACCTTTTATCCTGTTTAAATTGTAGGCCTCCTTGACAAAGGTTCTCATGGACTCCTCGGAAAGAAAGTCTCCCGACAGATCTATGCCCAGCCAGGACGCATACACCGGCAGACACGCCGCCGGACATGTATCCGGATCCAGCAGCTCCGGCAGTCTGTCTATCTCATGCTCCATATCGTTATAGATGGATGAGAATATGGATATGAACCTGTGGAAGAAACCGTTTCTTTCACGATACACCGCCGGGAAGGTATCCATAAAGTTGTCACCAACCCTGTCCACACGTATCCGGGATAATCCTCCCTCGCCGGTACCTACGATCTCTATGCACAGAAACAGATATCTTCCGTGCAGCCCATATAGAAGTATATCATTTTTTCCGACATAACGCTCGCCTCCGCCGTTATGAAATAATTTCTTTTTCTCTTCATCGGGATAATCGGGATCCATCAGCAGGGTCTCGATCTCATAGGTACCGTTGGCATCATAGATCGTATCGATATCCCTGGCCATGGCGTATACATACAGAACCTGGGTCTCCTGCAGCCTGCTGGCAAAGGAAAGTCTTCCCCATGTTCCGTCCTCCGCTGCGCTGTCGATCTTGGTCACATACAGGCGGTGAAAAGAGACATCCGGTTCAAATGCCAGTGAACTGGTCTCGGGATCAAGTATCATCCCCTTCATGTACGAGTGTGCAAGTCTGTTCTTTTTGATCGAATAATTAAAATCCGGCATAATATTCTACTCAACTTTCAAATGTTACAGTTTCTATCTGGATCTGTCCCGGATAAAGCAGGCAATTGGGATCCGGCTGTATATCAGCATCTACCATCCTGGCGTGGACCACGGATTGCGGACGCAGGGACAGGTCGTATACATATTCAACACATTCCAGGAATTCGATGGCGTGGAATACCTCGTCAAATTTGAGTCTGTCACCGAAATTCCTGTCGGAAGTCAGATAATTGATCTTGTCACTGATCACACGGGTAATATCTTCAAGACTGTTGTCATAATGTATCTTGACATATACGGTACCTGTAACGTTGACCGCAACATATATGGGAGGGATCAGCTCCACTCTCGTGGTCAGCAGGCGTCTGTCCTCAAGTCTCTTATTGATTATCCTGCGATAGATCTCGGGCAGTGACGGAAATGCCTCGTCTGTGCCGGGTTTGACAGCTATCGTGACCAGGTTGCGGGCATCATCCATAATGGCCTTGGCCTTATGAACGCATAGTCCCGGTGTATTCCTGACTATTTTTTCATAATCCTCTTCGGTAACCGCGGTATACGGCATCGAGATATCCTCCAGAAAACGCTGGCGTACATCCTCTATCTTTTCACGATAGGCTCCGCCGGTCCCGGCTCCGGGATTATAGTATACGATACCGGTATCGTCATTGTCGGAACTTAAGAAGTTGCCGGCACGTATATTGCCGTTATCTCCTCCGGATATGCTCACGGAACCGATAAACAGATCTGCGCCGATGAACTCGCCGGCATCCTCGATGATGATGCGTCCGTCGTTCTCGAGCAGATGATAATGAAGCGCTCCGTCCTCGGATTTCTCGGGGCGGACAAAATCATATATATATCCGTCATCGGTCATTCTGCGGGCGATCAGACAGAAGGAATGCGCTACGATATTCCGGAAAGGAAGATCCATTGCCTGCTCATCATAGCCAAGAACCGTACCGATGGCATACTGACGCATTACCTGCTCGGTATATACGACTATCCTTATACAGTCACGGCTTCTCTCCGGACCGTATCCGTGGGTCTTCTTGTCGAATTTATATCTGAACACGGCGAATTCGGGATGCTCTTCGTCATAAAATCTTCCCTGCGCATTGGGATCCGGATTAAATTCATATTTACGATACGGCTCTCCCTTGCCCTCACGGCAGAACACATCTATATAGGCCTCCTCGGCCATCTCGCTGCGAAGCTCGACATCTCCGGTCCTGCTTATGGAGTGACACTCGGAGATAGTGTCCTTCTGCCATACTTCAAAGAGGAAGGAGTCCACATAGGTCACCTTAGGGCGGACATCATACTCCGCAGACTCGAGAACCACACGGATACAGTACCCATGCGTCGGTGTCTCCGTGCAGATAACCGCGGGAGAAGAAGGCATCCAAAGCTTGACCTCGCCGCTCATAAGGAATGCGTTGGTATTATCACGCACGTCCATCTTCTGCCAGCCTGCTTCCGTCAGACATTCCCATCTGATCTGTGCAAAGGTATTCTCCATATGGGGATCCATGGGGTTGCGGTTATAGCGCTCCTGCAAGGTAAAGTAAAACGTGGTCTCCGCGGAAGGTGCAGGCAGATCATTGGTTATTATATACAGCTTATCATCCGCAGCCGGCTTCTCTCCGAAGATCATGGCCGGAACCCTGGTCTCACGATCAAGCAGATAATTAAAATCAGTGAATTCGCTGTCCTCACCCGATTTGAGTCCGTAGATACCCGTGATCCTGAGATCGCGTATCTCGGTGGGACGGTTGGTCTCAAAGACTATATCTCCGATCCTGAACTTGTGATTGACAGGCAGAAGCACCGGTTCTTTAACATTTGACGCAGACAGCAGAAGCCTCGCGTTCCTGCCCTTGCGTATCTGAAAGCCTACCATCTTAAGCAGGTTCTGGCGCACCCTGAACGGGATCTGATCGATCTCGTCCTGCTGGAGAGTCTCAAAACCCGAAAGGGTTTCCAATATGGTAATGCCGGGATCCGAACCATTGAAGTTGGTCCATTCGTCGGTATATAGCGGAATACTGATCAGTGCCTCCGCAAATCTCTCTTCAAATGTTTTACCGTCTCTGCTGATGTATGTTAACATCTGTTATCTCCTATATACTGATATGTATCTGATGTTCACCGCTGCGGCATACCATAAACGGTGTGACCTTAAGATCATCCAGATCCACCTCATGATATCCCAGATGATCGGTATAACTGGCTATCATCACAGCCTTTTTGACAACGGCACGGCTCTTCAGGATATTAAGCCTCATCATAAGCTGTGACTTCTTGGGGATCGTGCCGATCCTCCATCCACGCCCGCGATTATAACCGGAGGGATCCAGATATTCCATAAGGCTCTCCTGAAGCAGGCTCTGTATCTCGAAGCTGTCGTCCATCTCCACTATATCAGCCCAGACATTGACCGAGATAAATACATAGATCGGCTCGATGATCTGCATCTTCTCCGCCGTTACCGTCAGCTCGCATCTCTCGAGCAGATAGCTCTTAAGTCCCGCCGCGATCCGGTGGAAAGCGTATGAACCTTCGTCAAAATCCTTCATAAGAAGTACAAAGCTGATAGCCGCGTCGTCCTCTTTTTCATCCGCCATAATCCCGATTATACCCGTTGCCTGGTCTATGGTATCCGAATAAGCATAAATGGCTCTCAGATAGTCATCCATCGATACAATGCGGTTACGGGAACTTAAGATACTTGCGCCTCTCTCAAGGGCATTCTCCATGTCCTCGATATTGCTGCCGCCATAGGCCTTGATCGGATTGAAAAGGGAGCCGACATACATCAGGTATCCCATGGATTCGGTAACCGAAAATGCGGGCACATTGGCATCCGCTCCGCTGCAGCGGCGAACCGTAAACCGGAGCGCAACCTCGTCGGTAACCCTCGGGATCCAGGTTCTGATCCCATCTCCGAAGATCAGCTCATTGGTCAGACGATCCAGCATATACACTCTGGGATCCTCGGAGGTCTCCAAACGGTCGGTTTCCTTCCATCGTACAAAGAAGGCCGTGATCTGACCGGACACATCCTCTTCTATACGATGGTTTTCAGGATCCTCATCAGCCATCATCAGCATGGTATCCCTGGAATATTTGCCCATTTCGTTGACCCAGACATCTGCATCGAGCACGTTGGTGGTACCCAGTGTGAATCTCATATTGGGCACAACTTCCGCCAGATACAGTTCTTCCTCCGGTCTGGTCTCGATATTGGATATCTGAACCGCGTTAAGCGCGATATTATTGATCAGCGGCAGGATCGTGGTATCCTCGTCATCATCCTGTTTCCTGTTTCTTACCACTCTGATCCAGTAGCATTTATTACCCTCCAGGGTACAACGCTGCATGTCGTGGGGCGGCATGAATATTATGACTCCCGAGCGGGTGAAATCCTGGGTATAGTCCACCAGTTTCATGGTACGCCAGCCCTCGTAGGAACGGTATTCGAATCGGCATTTAAGCCCCGAGAACCGTCTGCCGTCCTCCATCTGGAAAAGTATGCTGGCGGGACCGTTGTCTATCCTCGCGGAAAGTCCGATATACAGAGCATCCTCTTCGTAATCCGATTTGCGGAAAAGGACAAATCCATCCTCGCTGCGTACCTTGGATGTCAGATCATAACGTCTTGTCCCGTAGATGCCCTCCACATGCTGCGCATCCACATACTTGTCCTCGTAACTGTAGGAAATCTTCAGATCACTGATCTGCGGCACGTGATGAATGCCGGGACGCATATAGCAGTTGTCGGATTTAAGCAGCTGAAGCCTGATGCATCTGCCCTCGTATGAACCGCTCTGAGTGATCTCCCAGTCGTCGGGACATATAAAGTCAAGATGTATCTTCTGGGCCTTATCGGAGGCAAACAGCGCGGTCTGGTCTGTATCCAGTGGAAGTCTCTTCCAGCCGGTGCCGTTGAAATACTCCAGCATAACCTCTTCGGCATATGCATGGGCGGAAAATTCCTGTCTGGCGGCAAGGGGTCTTCTCTTGATGATCCTGAGATTCTGTTCCTCCTGCTCGGCCGTAAGCTGAAGCCTGTGTTCATCAAAGGTCAGATTAAAATCAAGCGAGATCACGGCACCCGATTTGGAGAAATATCTGTCATGTCCTATATAACATTCCTCATAGAGCGAAAGTATATCCGAGAAAGGGAAAAACCTAGCGCTGTCCAGATCGTTCGCTCCGTTATTGACTGACTCGGGCTCCTGCTTCTTGCCCCTTGAGGAAAAAGTGATGCTCTTTGCCTTGCGGTTCTCCAGTGCCGGTATATCCGAAACAAGAACCAGTACCTGATAGGTGTTGTCATTTAAAGTGACTTCCCTGCCCTCTTCGTTCTTATGAAGAAGGAAGGTCTCCCCGTCCATCAAAAGGCTGCAGCCTTCAACAGGCTTAAGTCCGTCTTCTTTGGTCAGGTACTCGAAATGATATCTGCCGGCTTTTATATCCTGCACAAGAATGTCATTGCCGGAAAGATGTACAAAGATATCGTCATCTATCACGTTAAATACGGTCTGATGGAAAAATACAACGGCACACTGCTCTATGCCCTCGGCCTCACCGAACAGAGTAAAGGGCGAGAAGGATACACGGCCTCCGGTTTCCTCGTCATCGTCGTCTTCTTCCTCATTATAGAAACGCATAGACTCACCGGATCCGTCTGCTTCATCTTCATCCACAATGGCGGTATCCTCGTCCTCATCGACAAGCATATCCTGAGGTATGATATCAGGACGGTTGAACTCTCCGAAAAGAGGTACTATGCTGCCGTTCTCCGCATCGGTCATAAACGAAGCGGTGATATGCGATCCCGTGACATACAGGCTGTGATCGGTCTCAAAGATCAGCGGTGTATCGTCGCCGGTCATCAGCTTAGTCCCCTTGGGAATAGCTGCTCCGGGTACCATATCGCTGAGCAGATCCATGATCACTATCGTGCTTGCCGGTTTGGCAGGCAGCAGCGATATGTCAAGCATGTTCACGAACTCCGTGTGATAACGGTCAAGTATATCATTGATCCTGCCGATGTTTTCTTCGGCCTGATTCGCGAATATCTTGGCAATGGTCGTACCGATATCAACATTGTCCTGATCCATATGCCAGCCGGTATCGTAAAGTCCGGACAGTTCTTCTATCCTGGCCTCGATATCCGCTGCCGTACGGTTATCAAGATTCAACTTCTTCGACTGTTTCAGGTTCATAAACCTCCGGCTCCTCTTCTTCCTCTTCCTCAACTGCATTCAGATAAAACGGGAATACCAGATTATCCTTGGTGTTGGTTGCTGCAATAGTATATCCTATATTGAAAATGACCACGCCTGTACGGCTCTGTGTATCGGCGGTAACCGTCACATCCGTAACTCGGGGTTCCTGATTTTCGATCTGGTCGGTGATGGATCTGATGACCATATTCAGCATCGGCCCGTTCACATCCAAAAAAGTATATGACATGACCTCGCTGCCGAAATCCGGTCGCAGCGGACGCTCCGTCTTTTGCGTCATAAGGATCAGATAGAGAGACTCTCTGACGCTCTGCTCCTCCGACACCGTCACGAACCTGCCGGTCGCCCGGTTTATCTGCGGAGGAAACTTCATTCCTATTCCCAAAAAAGATCTGTCTTCTGCCATTATTTATTACCCCAGTTTGATAGGTTTGCCTGCTATGGAAACAATTCCGTTGGCACTCAGCTTCATCATTCCGTTGGAGTTCGCCTGGATCGTCGCTCCGCTAAGAGCCATCTTGCCGCCTCCGCTTACAGTAACCTTGCCTGTAGCGTCCATCACTATATCCTTGGCCTTGATGGTCATCTTGCCGGACACTCCGTTCATCGTGATGGAAATGTTGTCCCCGACCTTTAACACCATCTTCTTGCCTGCGTAGATCTGCATCTCGCCCTTGCCGGGAACACTCTTCATGAGGATCTTGGTCTCACTTTCCTTGTCCTTGATCGTGATCTGCCTCTTGGCGTTATCGAGAGTGACCTCATGGGCGTTTTCGGCAGTATGTATGCTGATCTTGTCCAAACTGCCGTCCCCACTCTCCCCGGCATTGGGTCCCGGCATATCCTCAAACTCTATGGCCGAACCGTGGCGGGTTACGATACGCTTGTGCTGATTGGTAGGGCTCTTGGACTGGGTCAGGAACTTGTTGTTGTTCTTCTGGATGCAGCCGATGATATAGGGTCTGTCGATTATTCCCTGTTCAAATACCACCAGCACCTGGTCTCCGACCTCGGGAAGAAAATACATGCCATATTCCGATCCTCCCGAGGGCATCGCCACGCGCGCCCATCTGAGAACATTCGCCTCTGAATCCCTCACATGGATCGACACACATACCCTGCCCGGAAATTTGACACTGTAATTATCCGTAACCTCTCCTATCACCACTCCAAAGATACGGTTATCTCCTGTCTCGGTCTTCTGTGTCGCCTTTTCACTGACTTCCTCAAAAATATCAAAAATCGCCATAATCAGCTCCCAATATCAGAAAGAAGGAATCTTATCCGTTATCGAACCGGCCAGGCCGCTGACATCGAGACCCGATGCGGCTGAGGCGGCCTTGCCCGTTATCCTGCTTAAGAAGATTCCATCGCTGTCCATAGTATGTTTGATCGAATGTATGTAATACGTATTATCGACTCCTGTTCCAAACCCGCTGAGGTTCACAAACCTGCCGGGAAGAAGCTCCGGAAGGCCCACTATGGTCAGATCCAGAGTGATGAGCCTGTAGGTTCTGTCCTCCTGGATATACTTGGCACGGTATTGGGCTTCCTCGGTACTCGAAGCGGAAGGATCGAGATAAACATAGCTGGTGCCGCTTATCAATGATTTGGCCTTGCTTCCCTGCGAAAGCTTGTTGGAGTTCTTCTGCTTGCCGGTCAGAACCTTGGCCTTGCCGGCATCCAGTCCCCGAACCTCCACAACCCCGACCTGACTGGTCAGGTCGTATTCAACATTCAGAGCCTTGATTGGCATCTCGTTTGTGATCTCCATCAGGGTATTGGTATCGCTCTTGGCTGATCTGAACACCACCTGACCTGCCGATACAAAGAAATCCATATTGTACTTCTTGGCAACCTTGACCACAAATTCATAGTCGCTCTCGCCGACGGATTCAATAGATTTATCGGTCATTTTGGCTGCGGCCTGCTGCGTTGCTGCTTCACCGGCCCCGGACGCACCTCCGGTAAGAGAACCTGCGCCGGGTATAAGACTTCCTACCGCGCTCGTTGCAGTATCAGCTGCCCCACCGTCCGGAGTACTGAGTATAGTCAGCTCGGTAATAGCGCCGTCACCCCTGAGCGTCTGATATATGCTCTGATCAAATATCTCCTTGACCGCGTCGCTGTAGGTATTGGCCTTAAACTGTTTGGAGCTGTTGTTGGCCATCATTACAGCCTTTACATCCATGGCTGTCACCCGGATACCGGGATACTCGTTTTCCTCATAAAAGAAATCCACCTTGGTGATCACACCGGCAAAAACCGTGGTGGCGATACTGTTGTAGCCCATGTAGATCTTGACAGCCGAACCGAGAAGAATGAACTTCTTGGCAGACTTAAAATCAAAGGTCGTATTCAGAGGATCATATACATTATACAGACAGAACACAGCCTGACTTGCTTCAAACCCCGCCGAAATATCTATCGTTATATCGGAAATTGCAATACGCGTCTTCGTAGCATCCGATAACCTGTTGCCGTCAACCTCGATCTCGATTACCGGATGTCTGAAGCCATCATATTGTTTATACAACTGAGTATAATCGATCGCCAATGTTCAAACTCCTTATCAGAAATTTATAAGACTCTTTGCGGCATTGCCGATAGCACTTCCGCCCAGATCCAGCACATTGTTCGTTTTAAACATAAGATCATAGGCCTGCTCCCAGTGACCCATATCGCCGCCCGTAACCTTGTCATCAAGCAGATACAGTGACATATCCACCTTGGCCCGGACCGGCTTGCCCACACTGTCAAACATCGTATAGGTAGCATTTATGCTCTTTAATTCACCCTCATAATACAGATCACCCCACTCAAAGCAGACCTGTCTGGTGTATTTATTCCTCATGGCTCCGATGAAGCCCTCTACCGCAGGCTGAACACCCAGACCTTCATTGCCGCCGAGTTTATTTGCGGTTGTGACCGCACTCATAGCCAGATCGACTCCGGTATCGATAAGATTGGTGGTAGACAGGTTGCCCAGATCCGAAGCGAAGGCTCTGTAGGTATGCTCAAGACTGTCAAATATCAGCTGCACCGAGAGCTCCACATGGGGCTTGGTGACAGCCATCTCGATCGATGTGGTACCCGCAGATGCACCATAATTGTTCTTCTGGGTATACAGACCGCTACCCTGGCTGCTGATGCGCAGTGACGAAGGATTGAACTGCACTACGAATATCTTGTCGTAATCATCATTACGCGGACCGCCTCCCAGCTTGAGCTTCTTGGATATTATATCACCAAGTCCGGTACCGACCACGGAGCTTATACCCTTGGCAGCAGCTGCCTTTGCCGCATTTGCCGCCTGCTCCTTAAGATCGTTCAGCTGCTTGCCGGCAACATTACTGACCACGGGCGGCAGACCCGTAAACCCTGCAGCTGCCTGTCCGCTGGCTTTTTCGGAATCCATGAGGCTGATGGCATCATCGCCCAGGGATCTGAGATCCCTGATCTTGATGTAGGCATCGGTATGCACAAAGCTGCCGCCGACCATCTGGTATATATCTGTAATTGACTGAATAGCCATATTCCTCTCCTGATACCCAAAACGGGATCAACGTGTGCTGTGTTTAAGGAAGGACCGATCAATTCAGCGTTTCCCGCATTTAGTAACTTAAAGCACTTAATTCGTTTACTATATTTATCCGGGAAATGCCGCGTCAAATGCGGCATCCCAGGCCTTAATATCCGAAGTAAACATCGAATTGGAGTCCGCCTGCTGGATCCTGAGCTGAACCTCGGCACGGATCGGATGCCCCTTTTTGTTAAACATTGTATAAGTTGCATCCACGTTGGTAAGCTCTCCGTGAAAAAACATATCCGCCCAGTAAAAGATCACCTGCTGAGTCCTGCGGTGCATAAGCAGGGCTACAAGGGCTTCGACCTGAGGTCTGACAGTATAGCCGTCACCCTTCAGATTTGTATAAATAGATTTAAGCGATTCAACGCCGGTACCTATGTTAAGTGACATGTCCTGATATCCGAAAGCGTCCTGATCGTTGATCTCCTCAAAAACAAGTGTCACACTGAAATATACCGTAGAGGGCTTCTGACCGCTGGTGACCTTGGACAGAGCCTTGTCTCCCGCTCCGTCGTAGTCGTAGTAGTAGCCGCCGGAGGAGTTGAGTCTTATGCTCGAGGGGTTATACTGAACAACCATGGCGTTAAAATCCTTGGCCTTCAGTTCAGCCATAAGCGCGGCCCCTGTAGCTTTTACCTTGGCTGTCTCAGCAACGAGATCAGCTCCGGTACCGCTGACCTGTCCTGCCTTGGAAGCAACCTTGGACATAAGTCCCTTACTGCCGCTGCTGCTTTTGATCAGGGCACGAAGTGCCATAACATCATTCTGCGCCTTAACTCTGACTTTATCCAGGGCCGTTGCCGCACCGCCCTCATCAAGCCTGCGCGTAAAGAGCATCGCTTTGGGCAGGCGTCCGGCATATACCGCCTGAGCCGCAGCCTGGGCAGAAAGCATACCTACACCTAATACATCCGCACCTGTTTCCCCCAATATATCTGTAAGCCCCATAGATTATAATCCTCTTCTTCTTCGCTCATCACTGAGCTGTCTTTCAAGTCGTCCGTAAACCTTTTCCGTGATCTTGTCCAGCTGCCTGCGAACTGTGTGATTGACTATCTCCTGCAGACGCTCATCATTCTGCTCGATTACATTATTGGTCACATTATTGACGGTCTGATAATTGGTGGTCTCGTTGGTCGTTCTGACCTCGTTGATCTGCTTCTCCGTCACTTCACGGTTGGATCTGATCTCCTGCCTGATCTCATTTAACTCGTCTTCGGATATGGCAGTCTCAATATTTTTATGTATAAAGGAGATCGTATCTCTCTCCCAGGCAGTGACAGGTTCTTCAACCCTGCCTCCGCGCTCGGAACGCCATTTTTCAACGACACGTTCGGTTATCTGCCGTATGATCTCACGGTTCTCCTCGCGGATGTTGCGATAGCTGACCACGTCGGTACGGCTCTCCTCACGGTCACTCAGCTCTCGAAGTTCGGTTTCACGCTGTGTGATCTCGCGGACAAAATTCCTGACCTGCTCCGCCTCCGTCTCACCTGTACCTCCGGCTGTCTGTCCGGGCAGAAATCCTTCTTCTGCGCCTTCGGAGGTCTGCTGTACCGTCTGTCCCTGTCTCAGGTACTCGGCACGTTCGCTCTCGGGGAGCTCACGGTAGATATCATAGAACAGCTGGGCCTGATTGTTCATCGATATGCCCATACGCTCACGCTCCTCCTGCGGAGCGCTCAGGTACTGGCGGATCAGTCTGTGTACTATCTGCTGTTCTTCGGGAAGAGCCCTCTCGGCTGCCTCGGCCAGCTGCTCCCGGCGTTCTCTAAGAACTTCTCCCTCTTCATGCATGGTCTGAAGGAATTCCTCGGGATGCTCCAGTGCCTCCAGCGACCTGCGCTGCATTTCCTCACGGGTCACACTGCCGGTCTCCGGAGTCCTGTACTGCTCCATCACCTGTCTGAGATTCTGCATATACCGCTCGTTGCGGGCGATATTCTCCTGATAGGTCTGTGTAAGCTGCTGCCTGATGTTCTCTTCGTTATTTATGACATCAGTCTCATTATACTCCGTATCACCGGCGATATCTATATGCGTAAGGTCTGTCTCGGTGAAGCTGTCTCCCTCACGATACCCACCCGTCACACTGTCCTCACGGTACGTAACAGAGGTGTTATCGTAGAGATTTCCTCCGACCGAGGGCTGTATCCTGGTATCGGACCACCGTCTCAGATCAAGTATCTGATTGAGAACCGACAGCTCATTCCTCTCCCGGGTGATCTCCTCCTCATTGACCGTACTCTGGTCATGCAGATACTGGATGTATGCCGTGTTGTTCTCGATCCTCTCAAAAGTATTCTCAGCCGACTGGAAGTATGCGCTGTCCGTCACATACCAGTTATCCATCCTGTGATCAATATACTCATATGATGACTGATAGATATTATCCAGCAGGTTCAGCAGAACAGCCGAGGTCACGCGCTCGCTGACATCCTCAACCGTGATCTCATTAACCTCGGTATCACTGCCCTCGTAGTAGTTCTCGTGACGATAGACAAGAGGCTGTGATTCTCCGCGTACCGTTTCTCTGAGGCGCTCCAGCAAAATCTCCCTGGAAAGCCTGCCTGCCTCCGCAAATCTGTACTGCGCTTCAGTGATATTACGGGGGTTGTAGGATGTGGCCGAGAAATTCTGCAATATCCGGTAAATGGCTCCGGTCTGCAGTCTGCGGTTGACCTCCTCATGAAGGTGAAGCACCTGTTCGTTGAGGATATCGGACTGTTCCCGGATCTCGGTCTCGTTATTCTCCTGATACTCCTCCACCATATTGCGAAGCTCATCCATGTGATTCCAGTAGACATTGATAAGCTCATTTCTGTTTTTTGTCTCCCGGAACGCCTTGCGGACCTCATTCATGAACCTGCGGTCGTCACGGATGCCGAGCTGGTGAAGGATATTCGATATATAAACCCTGTCCTGATAGGAAAGCGATGCATCGGCAGATACCATGATCCTGTTGACAAGATTGTTGATGACCTGAACCTTCTGGATCTGACGGTTCTCAACATTGGTCTCACTGGCAAACATCGTGTCTCCGCCGTCCATAAGGAATATCTCCGGGGGCTGTGTCACCAGATGCAGGAGATCCGTCTCGCCAACATAATGGTTGATCTGTTCGTAATTGCTGCGGATGCGCTGGGTGAAGCTCTCATAGGAGCCACATAAGTCCGCCTTCACTTTTGTTTCTATCGGTGCTTTGAGTTGTAACATACTATGACATCAAAAAGTCTGCTATCGTCTGGGCGCTCTTAACCTGGGGCCACAATCTTGCCGAAGGTGCGGATCCCGGATTGGGATTCTTCTGTGCGCTGGCGGTATCCGGCCATTTACGCTGTTCGGGCGGCTCACCCTGATTGGGATGCCTTGCGCTGGAGGTGCCCGGCCACTGACGCTTCTCCGCAGCCTGTCCCTGCTGACCCTTGACAGCGCTGGAGGACGCGGGCCATACTCTGGCTTCAGGGGACGATCCTGTATTGGGATTCTTCTGTGCGCTGGCTGTATCCGGCCATTTACGTATGGGCTCCGCCTGGGGATTGGGATTACCTCCGCTGATGGCGCTCTTTGTGTCCGGCCATAATCTGGGCTGCGGCTTCTCTCCGCCTTCGGGACGCTTAACAAATATATGCTGCTTTGCCTTGCCGGCCATCTCTTCAAGACTGGGTTCGGCTGTCTCTCCGGAAACATGAGAGGCAGTGCCTCCTCCGGTCTTGTCAGTACCGCTGAACTTCCACTTACGTGCCGGAGGCTGGGAAGGCGACGGAGCCGAAATATACTCCGGAGCATCGGCGTTGCCCTCCATAGCATCCTTACGGAGTTCATTTACGGGATGGTTGGCTTTGGTCCCCTGTTCATTGAAGCCCTCCGAATAATTCCAGAGGCTCGCGCCCTTTTCCATCTTATCGCGGTCGAGCTCTATGGTGCCCAGGCCGGAAACCGAATCATCGCCGTCCGACTTGTTGGCATTCTGACGGCTGCGGTCTCCGTCACCGTCCTTGGCCGTACCGGAGAATTTCCAAAGCTTTCTCTTCTCCTCCAGATCGCTCTTTGAAGCTTCAACGGCCACAAGACCCGTAGCTCCGTCTTCACCATCACGTCCGTTCTGTGAGCTGCGTACCCCGTTGCCGTCCTTGGTATACTGGTCGGTCAGTTCCCACAGCCTATGGGCGGACAGCATCTCGGCCTTACGAAGCTCCACATGGCCCATACCGGTGATGACATCGTTTCCGGAATCATCCTTGCCCTTGAGAGCATTCTGGACATGGCGCACACCGTTGCCATCCATGGACGGAGGCGGCTCGGGACCTGTGATCTCCTCTTTGGCAAATTCCCAAAGGGTCGCCTTGGTCTTGTCCATTTTGGAATTCTCGTCCTTGCGGGCGGAAACCACTCCATTGCCCTTGAAGTCCTTGGCGGACTCTGTAAACTTAAACAGATGCCTGTTAGCCTCGGTCTCCATCTCTGCACGTGTGGACTCGGCCTTGCCGATACCGGACTGTGCTGCCTGCTCTTCACTGAGACCGAGTGCGCTCTTGGCATTCTGACGTGAGGCATCGCCCTTACCGGCCTTGGCCACACCGTCAAACTGCCAGTACTTACGACCTTTGGCCATGTCTTCCTTGGACTTCTGGGCTTTGCCTATACCGGCATACTGCGGAGCGCCTGCATCATCCTTGCCGGTCTCCCTGTAGTTCTGGCTGGACAGAACACCATTGCCGGCTATTTCGGAGGCATCCTTGCCGAACTGGAACAGATGAGTTGCCGCAGCACCCTCCATTTCGACCTTTGTCGCAGATGCGCGTCCTATACCGGAATATACCGCGCTTCCGTCCGTATCCTTCCCCGTCTGTCTGTAATTCTGTACATGGCGGACTTCGTTGCCCTCGACTGCGGCGGTCTTTCCGTCAGCCCCAAGGGCAAATTGCCATAGCGAACGTTTGCCTTCCAATACTCCCCGGCTTGCCTCGGGTGTAGTAAGACCCGTAACGGCAGAGGTTGGCTTGCCGTCCTTATCAACAACATATGTACCGTTCTGACGGCTGGATTTACCCTTCCCGGCTTTGGTAGCGGGATTTTCTTTATCACCGTCAAACTGCCAGAGCCTTTCCTTGGCTGCTGTTTCCATTTCCTTCCTGCCAATTTCAATGATGCCCTTTTTGGTGGCATATTTGCCGACACGGTCCTTATTGGCGGCTGTGAGAAAACTCCACTTGGTGTTGCCCATGGTCTCCTGAACCGTACCCATACTGCGGATATCAAAGGGCTGCTCGTCGGCATTGGAATCGGAGGAACTGGATATGGCGAACATCATGTTATATCCTATGGTCACCGTCTCTGTCAGCAGTCCCGATCTCTCACTGTCCAGACCGCCGAATTCCACATTCAGCACCTGGGCTCCCGTGAATACATACCAGCGTGATGCCTGTGAGATCGACAGTTCCCGTCCGTTGGCTCTGCCTACATACAGGATGAGAGGCAGGGTCATCTTGGATCCCACGGCCAGTTTGTCGTCGATCTCCGTCATCATATAACGCTCAACTATCAGCTCATAGGGCTGGCTGATGGGCTTGCGCTTGATATGTACATAATCATTTAATCCGCCCTCCTGGATATTCTCATATTCGTATTTACGATTGATGGGGCGGACGGATTTAAGCGGAATGTCAAATACACCGTTTACCTTGAGCTGGAAGCGATAGGCCGGAATGACATTGTGCTCTGCCAGCTTGAAATCGGTAGTTCCCGCCAGATCATTACCTAACGCACTGAATACTTTTTCGGCAGTCGTTTCGTTGTTTTCAGCCATATGGCGTGTCCTTTCGAATTAATAAAAGCTTGCTGTCGGTTTCATTTCGAGGATGCTCTTTTCCCGTTTATTTTCCGAGGGGTTCAGGTTCGCATTGATGGAGCTTATTTCACTGCACCACCTCCGCCTCGTAGCATGATCCATGGACAATACTTCTTTTTCGCTCCAGTGGAAGTAGTAGGAAATAAAGGACATCTCCTTAAACAGCTCATCCTGCGGATAGAGCTTTATCCCTCGTTTGTAAAATTTAGCGGGATGTCATGCTCCTTTCCGCAGTCGGGACATACAAAGTGGATCGTGGGCGGTTCGATGTCGTTGATCCTCTGGTACATGTCCTGGAGAAAAGCCAGATCCGCCGTGAAGAGCTTCTCTATGGTCGCAGGTGCTATGATGTTGACACCCTCAATCTCTGTAATGACCTCGGAGAGGAGTACTATCGTCAGATATGCGGGATTACTCATAACGCGGGGATCGCGCTGTGCACGCATCTCATCTCCGGCCGTAGCCAGGCGCATCTTGCCGTATTTATGTATCATTCCCGAGGTGTCGAGATAACCCTTGGGTAAGGTGAATTCAAATTCGGTTTCCATTGTGCTCTCCTTTCTCAGTTAAGGCTCAGTCGGGATGTTTTGTATATATATGCCCGGATACGCAGATCAAAATCCGGCGCAGTAAACGACTAAAAGTATAAATACTTTTGTCGTTTACTATAAATAAATAACACGAGCATAAACATACAAAATATTCCGACCACCCGCGGGAGGGGAAATCCCCTCCCTCCGGGTCACGTCCGCGTCATGCGCGGAAGTCGAAATCAAACCGTGTACGCTTAACAGACAGCGCTCAATTAGTTCGGGATTACCAGCTCTTCGTATGCGATCTCGACTGCCTCGATAGCCACATCCGAAGTCTTGGCATCAAGCTCGGGTCCCGTATACTTGGTAACCCATGCGTTGGTAAGAAGCCATACTCTCTCACCTGTGATAGCGGTGGAGAAGGTCTGAGGTGCGCCGCCGTTGATATCGATAAGCTCGATCTCTACGTTGTTGCGCGGGATCTGGCCTCTGACCTCGGATACACACTCCTGTATCCATGTCTTGAATGCGGAATCAAGTGTGTAACCTACACGAAGTGTAACATTACCGTGCTTAACAAGTCCCGGGATCTTAACCGGTGCAAGTGAATGAGCGTTGCCCTGACGGAATTCGATCACGTCTACGGTAGCATCGATACCTGTCACCTGGCTGAAAGCTGCTGTTGCATCAACATTGGCAACTCTCACCCGGAAATTCATTTTAGTTAACGGATACGCAAGTCCTTTACTATTGGAATAAGGTCCGTTAGTGCCTGCATCTGCCATGCTTTATTTCCTCCTATCAATTAATTGTCTCCGTTTCAAATTACTCCGATGTCTCTTCGGCACCACCGCCTGCTTCAGACGTATGCTGGGTCAGACGGAAGATTACAAACTCTGCCGGACGGCTCGGAGAGATACCGATGTTGCAGATCAGTCTGCCGTTTCGGATATCGTCGAGAGTCATGGTAGTAGGTCCGATCTCTACGAAGTAAGCCTCTCCGGCGCTTCCACCGGAAAGCATGCCGGTACGCCACAGGCTGTCTAAGAAGGACGTGATCGTCAGGCTGACTCTCTGCCACAGCGTATTGTCGTTGGGCTCGAATACAACCCAGTTGGTGCTTGCCTTGATGCTCTCCATAACATAGATGAAGAGACGGCGTACATTGACGTACTTGAAAGCACTGTTGCTGGAAGCTGTACGTGCGCCCCATACACGGATGCCCTCGCCGGGGATCGCACGGATCAGGTTGATTCCCTCGGGATTTAAGATATCCTGCTCAGCCTTGGTGTAGTTAACCTTTAAGTCAGTACAGAATACAGGCTCGTTTGCAGGTGCCTTGTGAACACCGCGGGCGATGTCTGTACGGCTGTAAACACCCATAACGGCACCCGACGGAGGAACGAAATCAGCCTTGTTGGAGCTGCGGTCGAATACCTGGATCCAGGGATGATACATTGCAGCATAGGTGCTGTCGATCATTCCGCGGTACTTGATCAGATCATCTGTCTTGTACATTTCCTTAGGCATATCGATAACAGCGAAACGGCTCTTGGTATTCTCGCAGTGTGCAACCAGTGCAACTACAACCTCAGGGATCGTAACTCCGGGAACTGCCATGATGTTGACACGCTCGTTCTCCAGGAAGCTCTGGATACCCGTACGACCCTCGGGACCGTCATCCTTACCAATGAAGGTGCCTGCGTTAACCTTGTTGATGGAACCATCGGAACCGCCTTCAAGTGTGAAGGAGCCTTCGAATACGCCCTTGCCGAGGATCTGCTCAACGGGGTTGCCGATCTCCTTGGTAGCGGGGGTTTCCTTATCGCCTTTTTCGGGCTTGATAACGGTATCCTTAACCTCGCCTGCTTCGATCTTAACCAGCTGGCTCTGAGCGAGACGTGCGCCGATGTAAGCAGGTGACTGGTTGTTGAGTGTCAGATCGAAATAATTCTCGATGTCGTCGTTGAAACGGATCTGGGCATCAAAGGTTACCAGACGTACATAATTCTTGGGAATGATAGCTTCGTCTACGGGATTGCCCTTGAACTTGGTCTCAAAGGTAACCTGCTCATCGTAGATCATTGCTATACGGTTGTACTCGCCGTTGAACTCAACGGTATCTCCCTCGCGGAAGCCGTCAACGCTCTTGGCTGTGTAGGTCAGGTCGCCGGTCTTGGCAACGAGCTGCATCTTTCTCTTGAATACGGAATGAAGGGAGATCTGGATACGATTACCCCACTTTCCTTCGTTAGCTGCGCTGACGTTTAAGATTCCCATCTTGCGGGAAGCTATGGTTGCATCATCCGGTACGACACGCGCTACATAGCAGCGTGTTCCGCCGTTAGCAAAGAACTGCTCAACGGAATTTGCAAGATAGCGATACTCTCCGTGAGTGTATTCGGAAAGAAAACCGCCGAACTGCTTGGTAAAGCTCTTGAAATTGGTTACGAGAGAAGGCGCACCCTTGGTGGGTCCTTTTTCAGCAAAGCCTACAAAACCGCCTGTGCTGGTGCCAACGCCTTCTATACTTCTCGGTGAATTGTCATATTCCTCGACATATACTCCGGGACTAAAATATTCTGGCATAGAATTTTTCTCCTTTCGATTGATTTTCAGGTTGTCAGAACTGTGGTCTGACCGGGTGTTACAACGGAAATAGTTCCACCGTATGAACAGATACACTTGCTCTCCTGCGTAAGACAGGGCTTATTGCCTGCCAGAACCATCGTCCCATTGGGAAGCCAGGTTCCCGTGGTTACCGGAACACATGGCTGAGGGGTAAGAACTCCCAGAGCTGCTGCCGTTGCTGCTGCCACGGCCGGATTGGCCAGGCTGGAGCACATGCCGCAGGAGGTAATGTTTACCATACCCGCTCCGTCCGTTATTGTTCCGACCGGTTTACCTCCCGCCATTATGGAAGGTGTTCCCGTCGCATTGAAAGTAGCCGGTGTAGTTCCGAAGGTGCACATGAGTTTTGCACCGGTTACAACTACCAAAGACATCCGTTGTCTCCCTTTTAATCCAGTTTCGTTTCATCAAGCTGATGAAAGTCAACCGTTTTGAACTTCACAGTGCTTCCGACCTTGTACTTCATCAGATACACTGCATCTTTACCGCTGTTGCGTACCCGGAACAGATAATCTCCGTTCCTGCTGACCCTGCCGTGTAAAATCCGACAGAGCGGCGCGTTCTGCGGAAACTCCTGTGAGAGGAGTTCCTTCGTCCGGATCCTTCCGTTCGGAAGTTCCTTATCGACCTCAATGGTCTCGTAGGTTCCGTCTCTCACATTGGCCAAGCCATAATGAGTATGCACAAGTTCCATTCTCCGGTTAGGCATAAATAATGTCATAACCCTGTGCTTGGGATCATATTCCCTGAAGCTGCATACAGGCTTGTCCAGATTGATCGCTTCCAGCGACTCCAGACCCGGGAGGTTTCCTGAGAAAGTAAGAACTCCCTCTCCCCTTCTCACGTTCTCTGACGGTATCAGGAACACTTCGACAGCAGGCATCCGGGGATCCAGTTGTTCGTAGTCAATCTCTACTTCATACGGGTCGTATCCATATACATCTATACGCATGAGACCGTTTTCTCTGCCGGCATTTATCAAAATGAAATTGCCGTTGCCCCTGTTCAAGGGGTGGACCGGTTTCCCGTCCAGTGTAAAGTTGACACTTAGATCATCCACAACAATTCCTGTTGTAGTATCCTGCAGGCTCATCAGCAGATCGAGTCTGTTTCGGATCAAACCTTCTTCCACGTTACTGCTCATCCCTCCTTTCCGGTCTTTCTTCACCGGTCACGTGAAGACCAAACTGCGCATCGACAACTCTAGGTGTATCGATCACGATCTCGCTGGATACAAATACAGGTGCCGCCTTATAAAAGAGTGATATCTGGTAAGGCTTGTTGATCGCACTCCACACCCGCACCTTCTCCTCAAGGCTTATCTTTGCCTGAGACAGCACTATCGGAGGTTCCTGTGTTTCCAGCCAGTTCTGCAGTTCATTGGGAAGCACCGAATTATGGTCTGAAACTATCTGTGCGCACTTCCCTATGATCTTCTGAAAGTCCTGGTCTTTTAATCCCGCCTGACCACCGGCGTTTATGAACACCATATAGTAAAGACTATACGGAGTAGGCGGCTTAGCCATCTGGAGTCGGCCACGCGGCATGGTCAGGGGCCTCGCCACGTCACTCTCCTCACGAATATCATAGAGATAGAGACCTATGATATAGTCGACATCCTGCGAGGAAGGTGAACTGACCTCGATGTTGTTCGGAGACGGTATGGGCTCCGGACACATCTTCTCCCGCAGAACCTTAAGTATGTAGTTGCTTACATCAGAGATGATCGTATAATCAGCCATGAATGTTCCCTTTCAGGTGTTTTACCGGATACCGGGATCCGATATCTAATAGAAAACGAATTCAGAAATGTACGATTACTTAATTCGTTTTCTATAATTATAATGATTTAATCTTCAAAATTCCATTATGTGTGGCGTTACGCCACCTTTTTGGCGTGGCGTTACGCCACCCCCGTTATGACAGGCCCGCCTGTTCGAGCGCCTTAGCCGCCGTTGTGAGCTTGTCCATGAGCTCCTGCATCTTACTCTGAATATCAGGTGTGACCAGGATCGCCCAGTCCCTGCCGGGCATATATACACAGCCGATATTAAAGTATTGCATCGAATCCTCCTCGGTCAGATAAGGGTAGAGCGTATCTGTATTTCCGTGCAGATAACTGTCTGCCTGCTCCGTGATCCCCTTGGAAAGCATATGATCCTTGCCGTAGTTGTCACGCATGGTATCACTTCCTACCTGGAAGGAATAGCTTGCAGATCCGCCGAGTACCTGCTGCAGTATCGCAGCCTGGTCACGGTGGGTATATCTGTAATGACTGTGCGAACGTGTCATATCTATCGAGCCGAAGGATACATATTCCACGGAGGTGTCTGCCAGATACTGTTTATATATAAAGCCCTTCGCTCCGCCCTTGCCGAGTATTTCCTCGAGCAGGGCATAAGCGTAGCCCAGTACCGCATCATCACCGTACAGCCTGCCGTATTCCGCAAGTGCCGCAAGCAATGCCGCAAGGTCGGCATCGGACATTCCGGAGGTATCCGTGCTTCCCATTGTGTCTGATATAGCATCGGAGATCCGGCTTCCGTCCAGTCCCTTCCTGTCTATTCCGACTCCGCCCTTCAATCCGGAGCCGTCGGCGGAGTTGGAGCTGCCGCTGCCGCCGTCTCCTCCGGAGCCTGTGTTTCCGCTGGTTGAGTCGCCTGCATTATCACCGCTGCCGCGGTCACTGTCCGAGGTACCGGGGAGCTTACCGTCATATCCGAAGAGCGGACTCTTGCGGCTGTTCTCGTCAGCCTTTTTGATCTCATTCTTAATATCATCCGGAAGACCGGTATTATCCAGACCATCTACGATATCACCGAGATTGCTGCCGATAGCCTCAAGAGGCGGCAGATCATCCTTCACGGAGTCGGGATCATTATCAATATCGCTAAGCAGTCTCTCCTTCAGATAGGGCTCTACAGCATCCTTTCCTCCAAGCTTTTTGATATTATTAAGCAGATCCGGAAGCGGAAGGTCGGGATCAAGGTCTGTGTCTAATTTTTCGTTCTTTTCCTCCTCTTTAGCGGTAAGAAGAGTCAGGATCTTTTTGGCTTCCTTGGGATCATCCTCATCCAGCTTCTTTTGCTGCTCCTCTTTAAGCTTGAGGATCTCGGCATCCAGATCGCTGAAATCCTTATCCGTATCATCATCATCCAGATTAAGGGTTGCGAGCAGCCGGTACAGCCAGTCTATATGCTCATCCAGTCTGGCTACGGCCCAGTCTTTGGCGTAATTCTTGACCGCGCGTGCATATTTGATACGCTGATTGACATCGGTGATGGAATTCCTGACCGTATCACGTTCCGTCCTGGCGTATATGTAACTCTGATATTCTTCTATATCCCGGTTCAGATCATAATCGGACAGTTCGTTCTTTGACTGCTGAACCTGTACAAGTCTTCCTATGCAAAGAGGCATGAGTATGGTATCTATCACATCAAGCTCACGTTCCTTGTGTACCACATCCTCATCATAGTAGATGTTGTCGAGATCGATCATTATCTGCAGGCTCGGAAGTGCCTCCGCATCATCTATTCCGGCATCGATCACCTTGCGGCTGTATTCATAACGAACGTTCTCATATACCTCCTCACCACGGTTGATCGCCTTGTCACGGTAGCTGATAAGTGATGCTGCGCTGCTGGCGATGCCTGCATTGATCGCTGAAGTGAGCGCGGTATCTTCCTCATAATCCGTTCCTCTGTAGGCACTCATCTCCGAGAAGATCCTGCCTTCGTCGGAATAACCTGTCTCCGAAAGCTGTTTAAGAAACTCAAGTGTAGGGCCGATCGCCACATTACCGTTGGCGACTGTAACCTCAGTGGCATTCTGCAATCTGTTGTATTCGGTATTCTTGGTGGCTATCTCCCGCTGTTTGTTTATGATCTCCTGCTGCTTTGCCGTAATGGCATTATTCCTGGCCGTGACCTCTGAGCGCTTGGCCGTGATCTCGGCCTCTTTAGCCGTGATCTCGGCTTCCTTGGCAGTGATCTCGCCCTCCTTGGCCGTGATCTGTGCCTCCTCGGCCGCTGTGTCAGTACGGTTCTGCTCTATGTCGCTTTGCAGCTGCTCTGCTTCACTGTTCAGGGCGCTTATCTTAGCATCCTGCAGTTCATTCCACTCGGCCAGCTCCTGTGCGATCATCTGTCTGCGTTCAGTGACGGAGCTGTCCAGTTCCGATATCTTGGTCTCAACCTCTGCGGTCTGATCCAGGATCGATTGTTCCTCGCTCCCGGGCTCGGCCAGAACCCCGGAACCGAGCTCGGCGGCCCGGCTTGCCCGATTTCCGCAGATCGAAAGCTGAGAGTTCAGCCTTTTCCTATTGTCTGCATCTTCCCAGGTATTTCCCTGCAATCCCGATTTTTCGCTTTCGATCTTCTCGATCAGATCGATCAGGGAGCTATATGACTCAAGAGCTCTTCCTTTAAGCTTATTGACGTGAGCCTTCATTTCGGACGGCTGCATTTTCTCAAGTTCTTCCTTCCAGACTTCAAAATCCTCGTTCCTGGCATTGCGGATCAGTTCATTCTTAAGTCTGGTGAGCAAAGCCTCGTTCTGCTGCTTCTCCGCATTCAGATTCTTAAGTATAACGTCTTCATCATATATAGAGGTTGCGCGTCCGGCTTTTTCGTTATTAAGGGAATCGATCTCCTGAGGGATGGCTTGCAGTCTGGTCTCCATAGCGGCACGTCCCTCGTCGAGCGCGGCCTTGGCCGAGTTCAGCTCCGCAAGTTCATTCTTAAGATCCTCTCTCTCCGTGTCAAGCTCATCTTTGTCAGCCACAAGCCCCTGCTCCTCACTCTCGAGGACGGACAGTTCTGACTGAAGAGTCTCCTGATCCCCCTCCAGAACAGCCTCCTCAAGCTTGAGCACGGCCAGCTCAGCTGCAGCCTGTTCAGCCTTGGCTGCGGCAGATTTGCCAGCGTCAAGGGCATCCTTTTCCCTGCTCATGGCTTCATAGGCTTCATTGATATATCTCATCTGGTTCTCAAGTGTTGAGATGCGTCTCTGATCAGCGGCAACGGTATCCTCATTGGCCTTCAGATCGGCCTCAAGGGATGCTCTGCGGCTGGCAATTGATTCATTAACCTCGGAAATGGCATTGTCCAGCTGCTCTATCAATGCCTTTTTCGCATTGATGGCACCGGTCTTTTTTTCATACAGCGACTGAGCCGAGGCCTGAACGGCATCCAGATTGCTGCCCCAGTCCTTCCATGCCTGCACAGATGCATCATCGAACGAGTTGGTACTCAGCCCGTCCATATTGTCCATGCTCTCAAACAGCATATCCCTGACCGCGGCTTCTTCGGCATCAGTGGCAGCGGCTTCCAGTGTGGCACGGTCTGACTGAAGAGCCAGTCCGGATGCTGTCAGAGCATCCTTTGCCTCTCCAAGCTGGGTATTGGCCTCCTTAACCGCATCCTGAAATGCCGTCAGAGAAGCTTCCGCATTAGCGATCCTCTCAGAAAGGGATTTTTCGAGGGTAAAGCGCTCCGCATCCTTTGAGATCTGAAGCAATGCATCAAGTTCGGCCCGCTCACCGGTCAGTCTGCTTATCTGCTGCTCTCCGTAGGCGATCTGTTTATTGAGGGTCGGTATGGTATTTACCATGGTGGCATAAATATCAGCCAGATGACCATAGGCCGCTACAGCCGCGGCAGATGTCTGATTTGCGGCCTCAAGCTCCTCAAGGTCGTACTCCGCCTTGTATCTGGCCTGTCGGTAACCGTCAAGACGTATGTACTGTCTGGACAGGCCCGTGACAGAATCCGGATCCACCTCAGTGCCGTTTATCATATATCTGACAGTCGTAACCTCTCTTGTACCATCGAACTCCATAGAGTTCTCTATGCTCAGACTCTCCTCGTTTACCGCAAGCTCCTTTGCAAGCTCCTCATGCTTACTCTGCAGATCCGGGATCACCACTTCATTTATCCTGTCGATCTCTGCCTGGATCGCCGCGAGGCGGGCGCTTGAATCCTCCATGTCATGATCCAGCTGTTTAACCTGCGAACCAAGCATTATGTTGCGGTTCTGTGTAAGATTATAGAATACCTCCCATCTGCGTTCCGCATCGAGAGCTTCGGATATCTCGAGAGCCTTCTTGGCTTCCTCTTTGGTATCCTCATTCTGCTGCAGCTTCAGGAAAAGCTTATAGGTGGTATCAAGACCTCTGTCAGCATTATCTGTCACACTGTCACGGACATTAGGCCAGTTGCGTACCATGGTCTTGAAGTTCCTGTGATCATCGCCCTCCGGAATATTGTTTCTGACCTCGGCATCATCCCAGGCTTCTTCCAGCGCTCTGCCATCACTGCCGGAGGTAAGTTCGGAATACTCACCGTTGATCCAGTACTGGCTCAGGGCATACCGGTCATAGTACATATTGTCATGGTTGAAGAAATAATACAGTCTCCAGTAACGGTAATTATCACTGCCCGTACTGTCCCTGGTGACCGTCCCGTTGTTGAAATAATCCTGCAGATCCTTGAGTTCTGTAATCTCCTCCATCTCATAGGGATTAGGAGAATCAAAGATATTGATCGGATTACCGTCCGGATCCCTGGGGATGCCGTCCGCTCCGACCACACAGGTGATGATCAGGGGATCCAGTTCGGACTTGGGTACTACCCTGGCGGAACGCATGATATCCCCGATCTTGCTGGCACTGCCTATGTCTCGCCATTCCCCGTCCGCAAGTTCGGAACGGTAATAACGTACCTTCTGATCATATGTAAGCTGGCTTTGGAGAGCTTTTTGATATATAACGTTGCTGATACTCTTATTTATGGTCTCCTGACCCGCAGCGGTTGCGGCAGCCTGCTGTCTGGCCGTCTCGATCTGCTCGGTACCGGAAGCATTGATAGCACGGGCATCCATCAGATATGTACCGATAAACAGTGTAGTGGCAGGGATGGTATTGCCCTCAGCGACATAATCATAGTACAGCTTGCCGTACTTGCTCCGGGTGAGAGATTTGGAATATGCCTCCTCCTTCTGTTCGGAGGTCAGGACGGCAGAATCCGACGAAGTACCTGAACCTGCAGCAACCCCGGTGTCCGAACCGGTGCCTGCGGTATCCTGCACGGAAGAATCCACTGTCTGCGGTTCAGCAGCCGCGAAGGCATTTAAAGGAATACCTGTCACAGTCATTACTGCCGACATGGCCGCAGCTGCTATCCGGGTCATATGTGATTTTTTAAACATAATCGTATTCCTCATAGGGGACGGTTCCTGCATGTTCACCGTAAATTATTCCTCATCGGCGATCTCATCGAGTACCTCAAGCAGTTCAATAACCTTGCGGCTCATAGAGGGCGCGATAAGTATTGCCCACTCCGTATCGGGTATATATTCACAGGTATCATTCAGATACTGTGAAGATGCATTTTCAAGTATATAAGGATACAACGCCTTACGGTTGCCTCTGATCGAAGGATCGGACTGTGCGACAAGCGCCTTGTCCATCTCCGCTGTCGTTCCGTTGTTCTTGGCAACGGTGGTTGATCCCATGTTGAATTTGTAGCTTGCCGATCCGCCGGTGATCTGAGACATAGTCACATCGTCGCCAACGGTAACACAACGGTTTCTGGTAAGTGCACGGCATTTGTCCACTGCCGCAAGCGAAACATATTTGTTGTCCGGGTCATTCAGATACTGGCGGTAAATAAATCCATTGCCCTCCGCCAGCAGCTGGTTCAGCAGCTGTTTGGCTCGTCTGCGCAGCTCGTCATCGTCACGGTTCTCGGCAAATTTGCTCAAGCCCGCCGTAAATGCTGCCTTGTCGGAATCGCTGAGGCTGTCGAAGCCGTCGCCGAAGACATCACCCAGAGCGTCATTTAAGTCATCGCCGTCGAGACCGCTTCTGCCGGTTCCGCCGCCTCCGGCGAGGCCGTCGCCGCTAAGGCCGTTAGCTGTACCTGCGCCCCCGTCTCCGCCGGTGTTTCCATCACCCCCGGATCCGTCGCCGCCGTTATCTCCGCTTCCTCTGCCGCTGCCATCGCCTCCGGGACCGTTTCCTGCCCCGGTGCCGTCATTTCCATCTCCAAGATTTCCGTCGTTATCGTCTCCGCCGGTTCCGGGACCGCCTCCGGTTCCACTGCCGTCACCGTCATAAGGGCCGTTGCCTTCAGTGTCTCCATTGTCGTTGTCACCGCCGTCATCACGCTCACCGTCATCATAGAAGGGACTGGTTTTAGCCTTCTCATTGGCCTCAAAAACGTAATTCTGAATATACTTGGGTGCTCCGGATCGCTCCAGATCATCCAAAAGGTCATCCACCGGCAGACCTATGTCTCCGGCAGCGTCCAGCAGGGGAACCATACCGTCATAGTCGTCATCTTCAAGTTTCTCGCCAAGCTTCTTTTTGATATCAAGCTTCGCCTCATCCATATTGCTGAGTCCGAGCTCGGCGTCTATCTTATCGGATGCGGTGCCGGTACCGTCAAGTATAGCAAGATTGCGGTTACGCTTATCCTCGATATCCTTGTCAGCGTTATCTATTTTTTTGTCGAGCGAATCAAGTCCGTCCAGATCTCCGTTATCCAGCAGATCCATACGTTCGAGATTGAGATCGGCCTTATCCATCTCCGGCGTCTGCTCCGGATTGTCAGTCATACCGAGTACACTCTTCTTGAGATTCTTAAGCCACTCGATATGCTCGTTGATCGCTTCATTCTCGTAGGGACCGTATGCATCGACGGATATAGCTGCCTTCTGTGACTCTGCCCAGTCGATCCTCTGATCTATGTAGTCAAGTGCAGGTTCTCTTGATGTACGGATAACCCTTGCCTTGATAAAAAGCTGTACCTCTGAGAATACTGCCGACAATCCTGCCTTTTGCTGTTTGAGAAGCTTATGGAGGGTTTCCTGTGAGCTGTCCGGATCATTGGCCGCCTTGACATATTCCTCATCCGCAGTTTCATGAGCCTTTTCCTGAACCTTCATATCAACGGTAGTCTGCAGGCCCTCAAGAGTGGCAAGTTCCCTGTCCTTATGGGCAACCATGCTGCCGAGTATGTTGTCCAGATCTATGAGCTGCTGGAGTCTTGGAAGCATGGCTTCCGAGCCCTGCGCAGCGTTATTGATGATATCCTGGCTGACGTTGTATTCAAAGGTCTGTGCCACCGTATCACCGGATTTAAGTGCCAGACTGTCATAACTGGTATAGCTTTCCGTAGCCGCAAGTACGGCATTGCCGATGATATCGACCATGGAGCTGTCAGGGTTGAAATCTCCGCCCTCCTCACCGTAATCCAGACTCATGGCACTGTAGGAACGGCCATGGTCGGAAGTACCGTATGCGATCTGCGAATACAGATTGTTGAGCGGAGGTCCGAAGCCGTAATTGTGATCATCATTCATTACCAGATTGTAATAAGCCTTTGAACGGCGGGACGCATCTATCTTCTCCTGCAGCAGCATGGCACGATCCGCCTCTTCACCGTATCCCGCTTCCTTAAGGGGAAGGAACAGTCCTTCCAGAGCCTTAAGCTGCTGGTCATAGAGATCCGTTTCGGCATCGCGTATACTGGTGGATCCGGCCCAGAAGTCTTTGAAGAGTCTCACGCGGTTATTGATCTCGCTCTCGCTGAGCAGGCTTCCGTTATCCATAAAGACATTCGCCCATTGAGCCTTGCCTTCCTGAAGCTGAATGGTTCCGGAATATGATTTGCCAAAGAACGCACGTCGTTCATTCTGTCCGAGTTCATATGGGATAATGCTGTAAAGGATCGAATCGACCAGACCCCGCGGAGTGCTGTACAGTCTGGTACTAAGCACCTCCGTAATCGGATTTATTCCGCGGTACCAGTCATTAAAGAGGTTATTGCTCCGGAAATAACCATACATATCTGTATTGTAATTTGTGTAAAAAACAAAGTCATGGTCGTATTCCTCAAAAGTCTGCAGCATATCCAAAAGGGCGGTATCCCCGACATACTGCTTCTTGAAGCCCAGATAATGACGATCGGAAGACCACCATGCAAAGCCGAGGAAGGATCGCCTCCAGCCGTATCCGTAGCTCTTGCCTTCCACTCCCGAGTTGGCATCCACGGTGTTTACGGGACTGCCAAGTCTCGCGTTTTTGTCATTCGCTTCCAGCCACCATCTGATCACCCTTTCCATTTCATCCGAATGGACGAAAGGAGTATCGTGCATAAAAAACAGCTTCAGACGGTCGTAGGTATAGGCATTGCTGCCGCTTCCTCCCTTGGACACAGGCTTGAGGTTACCCGCATCCAGCTGAAGACGCGCCCCCTTGAGCTCAGGAAGAAGCTCGGTCTGATAGGGATCCGTGATAGTGAATATATCAACGAAACTGCCTGTTTTGGGATCCCTCGGGATCCCGTCAGTACCTACCACAACGCCGATGCGGTAATCCATCAGATCCGTATCCGGTACATCATCCGCGCCGGGAAGTATGTCATTGAGACTGCTGGCACTTGAAATATTGCGCCAGCGACCGCCGGCCAGCTCCGATTTGTAGTACATGATCTGCTGGTCGTCCTCGGCCATGGAACGGATGGCCTTATTATAGAGAGTGGAGTTTAGTGTCTGCGCATTCAGCAGCCAGGTTCCTATAAAGAGTGTTCCTGCAGGAGCTATATTGCCCTGAGTCACCCATTCCCTGTAGGTCATATATCCCTCTACACGGGCAAGGATCGGTACCTTATCGTCCAACTTTACATTGGGAGATGCGTATTCATCCGCCTTGTTCTGGATCATGAGATAGAGATCATTGACGCTTATGTACGGATCGTCGCCGGCGTTGGCTACGCAGGCATCATAAAACTCCATAATGATTCCGTCATCCATGACCGCAGCGTAGGGACTGTTCTGTCTCGCCCATTCGACCATCATATCGCCGAGACTGTAATCCAGGGGCATCGTAATACCGGAGTAGCTGGTTATCTTGCTGTTGTCAACTACCGCTTCGACTCCGGCATCATTGAGTGCTGCAACAGCCTTCTCAACAACAGTATGCAGATTAACAAGACTCCATGCGGTGGTGGCGATGTGTTCCTCTTCAAAAATGGATATGATCATGTCGTCAGACACACCTGTTGTATCCGCGGGCTCATCGGTCGTGCCCACGGTAGCCGAGGCAATCATGTTGGCTCTTACCAGATCTATCAAAAGAGTTCTGACCGTAGACTCGAATCCGGGAGATGTCTGTTCCTCCACTGCATAAACATGCATCGGTGCGGGAATCCCGGCGACAGCCAGAATAAACGCAAGGATCAGGCTTATGATACGGATATGTGATTTTTGTGTTTTTCTGTTATCGATATGTTTTTTCATATTGATTCTTCATACTATACTGATTTCAACAAATCTACCAACTTATCAACTCTGCCCTGCTGGTCGTCCACATCATCCTGTGCCGCTTTATACGGAACCTCTGCATCATCCCTTGCTTTCTCAAGTCCGGCTCTGGCGTTTATGGCATCTTCCTTGTCCTTCTCGGCAGCCGGGATCAGGTTATTCTGCAGATCATCAGCTTTTGCATTGGCCTCGTCTTTTTTGGCCTTCGCATCAGAAGCGGCTCTTTGAGTGGCGGCTATACGATCCTCATGGGAATCTCCCCAGAGCCTTCGGGCGGCATTTCCGATCTTCTCGAACCAGTTCATATCTGCCAGTTCACTACGAAGCCTGTTAATCCTGTTGTTAGCGTTATTTTCTAATTGTTCATACGATTTGGCGGAACTCCGGGCAGCCTTCAGCTCCGCTGCATATTTAACCAGATTCTGTGAAGCGGTGTACAGCTTCTGCTCATTGTCGGCAACTGCCTGTACGGCACCATCATATTTCTGTTTCGCGGAATCACGTACAGCCTCCATTTCCTTGAGACTCTTGTTTTCCTGATTGATCACCGCAGAGATCTGTTTGCGCCTGAGTGCTTTGGCGGGATTCAGCTGATCTGCTCTCTTTTCCAAGATGCCCAGCTGCTTCTCATAGGCAGCATTGACCTTTTCGAGCTGTACAAGAGTGGCCATCTGACCGGTCTTTCTCGGATCGTCATCGGGCATGGCCTTAATGGCCTCCATCTGCTTCTCCAGATTATCCTTATCCTTCTGCATCTGTTCAATCTGAGCCTCGATAGCCTTGCACTGTTTGAGTTCCTCGGTATATCCCATCATGAACTTGATGTTGGCGGCACTGGTCTCCAATCCATAGAGCTCTGCCTCTGCCTTGGCTGACTCATAGGCCGGTCCCGTGAAATCTCCCAGCTGATCGAGAAGATCTCCGGCATATCCGTACACTTCTTCAGGATAATTATTAAGAAGAGCCTGTATCTCCTCTTCACTCACAGGAAACTCATCCCGGTTGAAAGCTGAATGTGACTCGATCTCATCCTGAAGGGCACGTTTCTTGCGCTTGGCGGCCTGCAGCTGGGCAAGCACCTCTTTGGCTTCATCCGAGCTCGCCCCTACGGTAGCGGACAGACGATTGAATTCCAGCTGTAATTCGGTTTCCTTATAAGCCCAGGCCTCCTTCTGCTCCTTGAGATCGGCCATAGCCTCTTCATATTTCATCCTGCCGATCATCTCGTCCGCGGCATCCCGCAGGATCTGCTGCTTCTTAAGTTCGTTCTCGGCATCCTTCGCCTTCTGCTCTTCGGATTTGCCAAGCTCCTCCGTCATGGATTCGGTAAGCTGCTCCAAAGCCTCTGCCTGTTCGGTTCTGACCTTCTCCAGATCCTCATCGGTTATGCTCTCTCCGGCGTGATCGATCTGATCCTTAAGCTCCTCGATACGCTTTTTGTAATATTCCTCATTCTCCCGGTCTCCGCTCTCCTGCGCGCTCTGAAGAGACTGCCGGGCTCTGATCAGTTCATCATTCAGTTCACTGACCTTATTCTGAACGGCAAGCTCGCGAAGCGCCGCATCCTGCATATCCGCCCTGCTGATATCAGCATCAGCGATAAGCTTCTGGTTGACCGAATCAAATCTGGCACCACCAAGGAAATTACCCTCGTCATCAAAAAGACGCATCGACAGCTGTCCCAGATCTCCTCGGATAAAGGACAGATAATTAAACGGCTGATCTATGGCGATCAGATGATCGGAGAACAGATACAGGGTACGGTCTGCCGACAGATTATAGAAAGCCGCATCCTTACCCTGTCCGAATTCCTTTTTGATAACTTCCTGATCAAATTTAAAATCCAGACGGATCATATCCGTGGTCGTATCATCTGTCACCTCATAGGTTCCGATCGCTCCCGCAGCACCCTCAGGAGTCTCATATCTGACGGTTATGTCCAGAGGCCCCCAGGGAACGGTAGGATCTATCACTACATCATCTATGAATTCATTGCCGTCCCAAAGCCTGATCACTACCTCGTCGGCATTGTCCTTATCCAGTTTCAGATGCCGGACAGAACCGTTTTTGGAGGTTTTGGTTCCGACCGTACGCTGGTTGATGCGCAGCTCAAAGTCCGTGATATTCCATGGGAAATAATCCGGATTCTTCTCTGTCTCTGCCTCATCCAGATATTCCTGATCATTATACTCAGGCACATCTATCGTAACCACAAACTCCGAATCGGAGATTATGGATCGGATCGAATAATGTGCTCCCACCTTGGTTATGCCCTGGAGCGCGTCAAGCTGCTTGTCCAGAGTATCACTGGTATCTGCCGTCTCCATAAACTTGGAGGCTCCGCCGCAGGTAGTCTTGTCATAGGAATACAGATTCTGGGAATACTGCGCAAGCGCATCATTCTCACCGGTAAGCGCCTCCTCATACTCCTGCTGCTCTGCCTCGAATTCATCATTTTCCAGCTCTCCCATCAGGTTGCGGATCTCATCGGCAACGAGCTTATTCTGAAGCTCCTCCCTGGTAACGGTCGAATCCAGATATGCCCTGCGCAATTCCGCATATGTATCGTATCCTTCCTCGATGGAGGAACGCAGTTCATCCTTGGTATTTTCCAGTTCCTTACGGGCACTGACATAGTTCAGCGTATCGGTAAAGAGAACCTTGGGGTCATCCTCTATCCAGTTCATGCCGTCGTTGTCGCCCTTCAGCCACTCCTTGGGGAATTTGATAAAAAGAATCTTGTAATTTCCATTCCAGGGAGAATCGATCTGTTCCAGGAATTTGTCATAATCCTTGGTAAAGGCCTTCTGGTTAACATCGGATCCGTCGATAGCCTGCTGTATATAGGTATCTATGGTGCCGATGAATCTTCCGTAATGTCCCCTGTACAGACTGTAGTTGGTCTGCAGTGACAGGAGCGCCAGATCCGCGTTCTGCTGCGCTTCATATACCGTATGATCACGTTCCAGAGCATATTCCTGCAGGAATTCTATATTGGAACGGCTCATGTTGGCCGTGGCAAAGGCGTTTTCGAATTTATAACCCGTGGTCAGATCCAGACCGCCCATTTCCTTGCCCAGCTTCTCCTTGCTGCGCTGGAATTTGCTCTCCTGGGTGGTCTTGTTGCTCTCCAGGGACTTCTTGCGATCCGCCAGCTTCTGAACCACCTCGTCGGAAACCTCTCCGATCTGGTTCCTGGCTATGGCCTTCTGATAAGCCGTGGTAACCGTATCGATACGCCTGTTGATAAAATCAAGCTCCTGCTGTGCCTGTATTATCTGGATGTAGATGTTGGAAACCTTTTCATATTCACTCAGCTTCTCATCCGTTATCTTGTGCTGCAGATCCTTGATCTGGTACTCAAGCTGTGTGGGCTTGTATTGGAATTCAAAGGACTCCGCCTCGCTGGGCTTGGTAGGAAACTTGAAGTTTAACAGCGGCGACCAGCGGAAGGTGGACATGTTATGTTCCTTCTCCCTGAGTGATCTGACGGCAGAATCCCTGGCGGCACGCTTGCTGGATATCTGAAGCTCGATAGCTTCGATCCTGGAGCTGCGGGCAACGGAGACCGACTTGGCTGCGGAGAGCTTGATAACTCCGCCTGCGGCCTGCGCGGTGATCGGACAGGATGCCAATGAAGCAGGCAGGCTGATGATCAATGCCATGAGCATTGCCACAAGGCGTGTAAATATGCGGTTGTGAGAATTATCTGTCTTTCTCATATTGTCATCTCATCACTCAGTTGGTCACATCCGACAGGCTCTCGGTATGGATATAGTAGAAATCAAACATATCCGAACCCCTGTTGGATACAAAGGTGTAATTCAGTCCGTCCTTATGATAAGTATGCAGATAAACCTCATACTCATCGTTATAGTCTTCTATCTCGGTATACTCCGTAAACATCCTGTTCTCTGTCATGTCCACACGGCCGTCAAGCGTGAGGCTTCTCCTGTCGTACAGGTAATTGATGGCCAGTGCCTCGGGAAGTGTCACGTAGGAGGTGCCGACATAGACCGGTGCTCCCAGAACATCGTCCAGTGTGCTGATCATCGTACAGGTATTATTGCCGTAACGAAAATCCTGTTTGAGGACATATACCGAATCAACCTTGGCGTTGGTATCGATGGAATCACTGTCCACTATCTCCACCGTCATCGCGTCTATATCGGAAAGGAATCGAACGCGCTCCACGTCCTCCACATACATCCTGCGCTCTCCTGTATAGGCAGCGGCAACCTCCTCGTTGGTCTTGCCGATAAGGTTGGAATACAGTATCTCATCATGTGAGAATCTGCCGGAGTATACGGGGTTATTGCTCATATCATAGAGTATGCCCTCGCCCTCCTTCATATCCATGGAGAACTGCCCGTTATATTCCAGGGTGCCGTTGGGGCGGTACAGCCTGCCCTCTCCGCTGTGGAGGTTCTCGTGGAAGCTTCCGGTATACCAGAGCATTCCGTCCTGATAGTACTGGGTTCCGGCACCTTCATACATATTCTTGGTAAAGTTGCCCTGAAATACTACCACTCCCTGGGGATTCATAAGCGTACCGTTGCCGTTGCAGGAACCGTCCTGTACATCTCCTTCATAGGCCAGATATCCCGACTTTCCCTTGATCCTGACCTTGCCCTTGGCAAATTTGAGAAGGACGGAATTATAGGAATAGGTCTTGATATCACCGTCAGTTCTCTGCGGAAACAGGGTATTCCTCACGGAATAAATGTACATAAACGACAGCACACCGATAATGATGACGATCGCGAAACACAGCTTCTTGCTGACAAGCCATCGCCCGATAGGATAATAATCATCCTTGTCGCGGGGACGGACATTCAGCATCCTCGAGAAGAAATTCCTGATGGAGCTGATGCCCAGCGTCAGCCAGTACGCGGGGTTGATATAATATCTGAACCGAGTCACCAGGGGGGTGAGCTTGGCTTTAAAGGTTTGGATCAGAATTTGAAACAGATTCAATTTTTATGCTCCCTAAGGAACTGTTGCAAAATAACTTGATCATTTGCCTTGGCTAAATATTCATCTGCTTCTTCAGAAAGCCTCGGCGTAGCCCGCTACGCCTACGTTTTCTTCATCGCATATGAACATTTATCCTTCGCCAACTGTTCAAGTTATTTATGAACAGTTCCTAATCCATGTGCAATGCACCGATGAAATTACTACCGTCAGCTTCATTAAGATAACGTTCGCACTCGAACAGATACCATTTGGTGATCTCGTCATCCGGCATCTCACGGAGTATCTCCGTGAAACTGTTACGTGCGAAGTAGAAATCCTGTTTATAGAAAAGATCCAGCGCTTCGGCAAATTTATCCTTGACCTGAAGTCTCACGCGGCGGATCCTGACACTGCAGGCGTCAAGCACCTCATAAAGATCCACGCGGTTATCCGGAACCTCAGGATCTGGAGTAACGAATCCGATATATCTCAGGTCGAAATTCGCATTCTCGTGCTCGATCACTTCTCTTGTTATCAGCAGTCCCAGACGCATCTTGCGGAACCATTTCATATATTTCTCAAGAACCTCTGTCTCGGGCGAGAAAAGGAAAGCCGCAGCCTGGGCTCTGGTGCCCGCGATACCGTATACGTAGGGTGCGTAATGCATCAATATACTTGTACCGGGAGTCTCCTGACGCTGCCATTCCCTCAGTTCCTCCAGCAGATCGATACCGAATCTCGCAGCGGTACGCGTCTCATCAAGGAAGAGAAGCTTGATAGCCGAAAGGTCACTTCCCGCGCTGATGAAGATGCCGTCCTCCTGACTCTGATACTGCTCTATGATCTCCATGAAATGGTTCATACGATCCAGTTCAACAGAGTTGTCTGTGTGCTGTCCGGCTGTAGACATGAGTGCCATGGTACCCGACAGCCGGATCGCGTCGCCTCCCTGAACCTCCGTGATCGAATCCTTCTTGAGGATACGCTCGATGCTCTTGGGTGCGAAGCGATAGTAGGCTTCGTAGGTCAGGAACTTGATATGGTTGGTCATCTTGATCTTCTTCTGGATCTCAAAGAGGCTGTTCCACATATAGTTCATATCCGTACCGACTACCACAGGCTTCTCAATATTCTCCTGGCCGTTGGCGGTCTTCTGGAGAGCAGATGCCAGAAATCTGATATCCATGGCCTCCAGTATGAAGTATATGAGACCTCCTATACTTGCGATCACATATACCAGGATCGCATATCTGAGCACGGATCCGTAGTTGTCAAAAAAGCCTTCGCTCACTCTGTCGTACTCTGCAATGCCTATGACCGCATAATTAAACAGATCCATATCTTCAAGAGACTGAGCGACCATCGAGGTATCGACTCCCTGAAGTGTGGTTCGCAAGGTCTCGGTATCGTTCTGTCCGCCCACCTTGGAAATGACATCCATCGCCTCGGTCCCATACAGATCAACGATACTCTGCTTGTTATATCCGCTTCCCGAAAGGGCGATACGTCCGGTCTCGACATCAACAACAAGGATATCCCTGAGTCTGATCGCTCCCTCGGAGCCTGCTATCTGGGACGCTATACGACGCTGAAGAATAACGTAGGCGTCGGTATCATAAAAGGCTTCTGACGCAAGATTCAGATTAACATCCTCCGACAGTCCCTCAAACATCGTGCCCATGAAGTAACGCTCAAAGCGTTCAAAATTCTCTGTGGTATTGGTTCTCGTCCGGGCAACCATAAATGCAAAGATCACGACGATGAGAACGGCGAACACAACCTCATAGGTAAGGATCGCATAAGCAACTCTTCTCCTCATCCACAGAAGGAGCGACAGGCCGAAAAGCACCAGAAAACCTACGATCGCAAATACTATATAGATACTGAAGCTGACCCCCGAAGCGGCAAGCCTTTGCGTAAATGACATCTTGCGATCAGCATAGAGCTTCTTAACAAATTCGTCGTGAGCAAACACACCCAATGGCTCTTCATTGTCAAGACGTGTGTAAAGGGCTCCGTCCACATACTCGGCACGTGAGAAAAATCTGCCGTTTTCGCTGCTGACCATCTGAAGCTCCGAGATGGATACCGCTTTTTCCTCGAACTCCTTTTCGTCCTTGTAGCTCGGATTCTTGGTCGTGATCTCGACAAGTTCCGACTTTGGTATCATATATACCGCTGCCTGCTTTCCGTTAAATGTAAGCAGTGTCAGATAGAAATTGGTATCATCGGCATAGAAGCCTGTAAGCACAAGCGAATTGTTCACTTTTATCGGAGGCGTCCTGTGGGTTGCTCCAAGCTCCTCGTTAAATCCGACGATCTCGAATTCCTGAATCTTCTGTCTGTTTTCCTCACGCACACGTCCGAGTACGGCGTAAACGGCACGATTCTGATAGCATACCTGATCCGCCTCCCATCCGGTGAACAGCGGATGGGATACAGTGTGGAACATACCGTCAACATCACCATGCTGATCCAGCTTGTATATAAGACCTCCTCTGGCGGTATTGTCCGTGATATACCATGCTATCTCACTCGATGAAACGTCATTGAAGCTCGTCAGCTCCCTGTCGTATTTCGTTCTGAGCATGGAGACCGTAAACCACACGATCACGATCAGCAACCAGATCACGGGAGCTATGAACGCAACTCCTATCCTGGATTTCAGTTTTGAAAAAAATTTATTGCGTTTATTCATCATCTATTACCTATTGCAGCAGCGACTCCAATCCGATCTTATCGAAGCTTCGGATAAATAATCGCAGCCACGGCACATCTCCAAAAATAAGATTAGTCAGGAAAGTCAGGATCACAAATACCGCAAGTGCGATACTGATCACCAGAATGATCCTGAAGAAAGTGTCACGGTTCCTCTCAAACCAGATACGTATGCGGGTAAAAATATTGCGTTTTTTGACCCGTACAGACGCAAGCTTCAGATCCTTATAGAGATCGCGGAACCTGTCATACGCTCTCTTATCGGCCTTTTTCTGTAAAAGAATGTAGCTGTTGGCACGGCGTCTGTATTGATTGACCGCAGGCTCCAGCAGACGGATCAGGATCTTGGCACACTCTACCACGCAATCCTTCTCGCCTATGTCCGGATCAAGATCCGTAAGGTCAAGTGCGTAGCTTAAGTAAACGGAATTGTCGCGGGATATATTGATCTGTCCCTGCATAAGTGCCAGATACAATAATGGCCATGGCAGATTGGATGTCATACAGGCTATGATCAGATTGATACCCGTTTCCTCGCATTGAGCGACCGACATCGTGGATCCGACATAAAAAAGATCCAAAGGCCGTTCCTTTTTGTATGGATAAACGATCAGATACTTGCCCTCGCTGGCAAAGCAGTCGATCAGGACATTATCCTGGACATCCTCCGCATGCTCGTTTAATTCAAGGAACTTCTTGACTGTCTCATGATCCGTGACCTGAATGACCGTGTACAGTTCCCTGGAAGAATCTGCGATATTTTCGCAGACAAGTATCTCATTTACATCGTTCCGCGCTATCAGGCGGATCGGTTTTAAACTCATGTACTGTGACTGATAGATCACGGCAGCTCCTTATCTGACGAAACCTGACAGCGGATTCCTCATATCAACCTTGACATCACCCTGCTCTTCGATCTCTTCGAGACCCTTCTTCTCCACGATCGCATATGCATATGTACATACCACAGGCATATCCGTACAATAGATGCGGATCTCGTAAACACCCGGCTTGGCCGGTGCCGTATAGATACCGTCCGAAGTGATCTCGCCGCTGCCGGACTCGGTCAGCTCGTAGGTTATGCTGACAGGATCCATATGGTTGAATCTGACTCCGAAGTAATGGTTCTCCTTGGTACCCATCTTGATCGTGGGAGTCTCGGGAGAAATGGATTTGCCGGTATAGTCGTCGCGGAGTCCTAGGTCATTGCCGGCCGGGAATCTGATGGCTACCCAGCGGTAGGTCAGTACCAGATAATCCACGTTCTTGCGCAGTCTGGCGCCGGCTATGAAGCTGCCCTTGTCATTGAGCACGCGGACTGCGGTATCCGCATCCACCACCGTACGCTGTTCATTTGCGAATATATCCGGATTACCGTAGATCGTGCTCTTGGCACTGGCGGCTATCTGCTCGTCATCCTTGATAAACTCATATCCGATCTCAACATAGACATTACCCTTGCCGAGACCGTGCATGATCTCGCCCGAGTAGAAGGTGTCGCCCTTGCGGGCATTCTCGCCGAGCGGTATCTCAAGTATACCCGTGGCGACCTCAGGGCCCTGCATACGTCCGTCCGAATGATCCTCAACCGGTTCATAGGATCTTGAGGAAGTGATCGCAGGCGAATAACCCTCTCCCTCACGTATGAAATATTCGAGGTAGTCTTCCCTCTCCATTTCCTGTGCCGGAGCGGCAAGATAATGCTTGACATTACTCTCGATGATCTCTTCTATAATATACGCACTGTCTGTACGGACCAGACGCAGGTCTGCCAGACGGATGAAATCACCCTGGGCTCCTATATTCTTCATCTCAAGATTCATCTTGCCGATCTCACGAGTGACCAGTTCTCTGGGCTTGGTGTCGGAAAGGAGGATCTTGACGGTAAAGTTGCCCGGTGATGCTACGGCTCTTTCATTCTCGTATGCGGAAGCGGATCCTGTCTTGAGGATCAGGTTGGTCTCGCTGACAGGTGTCTTCTGTACGGTCATCCAATAATCATAGGAAATGCTCTCGTTAGCAGCAAGTGACAGATTATCTATATCTATCGGGATCTCATTTCTGCCGTCCGAGGCGGTAAATGCAGGTATCTGGAGTACTCCGTGATATGTAAGCCTGACATCCTCATCAGACTGCTTGGTGATGACAAGCTGTGCCTTGACCGCACGTCCGCGGCTGACTATGGCGGGCATCACAAGCTCTACCAGATAGTGTTCGTCGGCCAGCAATGTACCTCTGGTGAGAAACTCCGATTCCATCTCAAAAATCTCGGGCACATCATCCCTGTCTAACAGGAAGAACTCATGACCCTCGCGTATGCGGTTGTACTGGAATTCCGCATTAGGATCGGACTGATCGATGGCGTAAACCTTATGTACATCCTCCTCCTTGTATCGGAGGCAAAGGCTCACAAGATTGGTCTTAAGTGCGTCGAATCCCTCAACTGCGGAAAGCTTCTTGACATCAGATGAGTCTACGACTATTTCGCGTCCCATACCGTCAATTGCCACACCGCTCTCGATCAGGATCGACAGATCATCCAGGCTGAAAACCGACAATCCGCAGACTACGCCTGAACCGTACATCAGTCCGTTCAAAAATCTGCGCTTATTGTTGTGGTAAGCCTGCTCCGCGAGAAAATCCCCGCTGGACATACGCTTCTTCGGATAATACCGATTGCGTTCAAATGGATAAAGCTGCGTGTTGTTCATATCAACGTCCTCTCCTATAAGAAATGGATCCTTAGCTATCGCATCCCCATGACGGGATCGTAGCACATATTATTCCATTGGTTAGTTTAACACAAAAACACCCCCGTTCTCAATAGAACAGGGGTGCGGAAATGCCACATCTTTATTTATGTATCGTCCCGCTCAGGGGATTCTGCAGGAATTTCTCCATGGCCTGCCGTTCGTCAAGGCCTTTCAGATAATCGGGATTCTTGCCCCGCTTGGAGTCGGTCTGCTTTTTCTTCTCGGATTCGAGCGCTCTCTTCTTTATCGCCTCGCTTGTCTCATTCTGATATTCCTTCACGCCCAACAGGAAGTTCTCGTTATCGATGGAGAGGTAAGTCTGTCCGGGATCCACCGACAGCTCGGACAGGTTGCTTATTTGGGCGTAATCATCCTTCTTAAGGAAGAATGTGGTCTGAGCCGTGTTCTCTTTCCAGCCGGCGAGAGTATAAAACGCCCTGGCCTTCTTCTCGGCCTCCGTGACCATCTTGATCATATCGTCGCATCTCTGCTTCAGCTTCTCTATCTTGGCGTCGCGGAATCCGAGACCCTTGAGGTCTCCCGTGATCAGTCCGTCATTGTTTTCCAGAGAATTTTTCATGTCCAGGATGCTGTTCCATGCATCCAGGTCAAAATGCAGCATGGCAGGGATCACGATGTCGCCGGTCTTGGGATCGGTGATGGCCTTAAGTGCTTCTTTCTTCTCGGCTTTCTTTTTTTCACTGATCTTCTCGGCGGCAAGCAGCGTTTCCATATCTTCAGGCTCCTGATCGGTCTTAAGCACCTGGGTATAGGTATACAGGGTCTTTTTGATCCACAGATCCACGAGACCGGCCACTGCGAACTGTGTATGCTGGATATGAGAGAAGTCATAGTTCTTATTCAGATCGTACAATTCCCTCATGGCACCGGTCAGGATCCCTTTTTCCTCTTTTGTGAATTTACTCTTGAGTACCCTTTTCTTACCCTCCCTCGTTATAAGGAACTTAGACAGATCGTCATACACGCCGGCCAGACGTTCCTGAACCTTTTCACTCTCATCCTCGTCCAGCTTCTGACCGTCTGCTGTGGTGATATAGCCTTTATACAGCGCTTCCTGGTCTCCCAGCCTCTGTCCATAGAGATTAAATCGCATACCAAGAAATTTTTCATGAATAAAGGGCTTGGCGATAAAGGTGTTCAGATCACCGACGGTTTTTTCGAGTGCTGAATGGAAACGTGAATTTTTTTTGCATTCATCCATGAGAGCCTCCCAATCGGGCTCTTTGACATCATTAAGGAATGAATTATCTCCGCCGAGGTGAAAATAATTCTTCATCACATAACGATACATGGGAGAGTTCTTTTTGATGACCTGGGTGGGATTCTTAAGGAAGCCCTTGTCCTGACCGTCCTTAAAGGTATCCCTGATCGACTCCTCACCGAATGACATATCATGATCATAGCTCATGATCTTGGAGATCACTATCTTGCCGTTCTTCTCTTCGGACTTGCACTTGAAGTTACGTCCGTGCCGGTCTACCTGCAGACAGATCATATCGAAGGCGTTAAGACGCATCAGCTGTCTTATGGCCTCGGGCGTGTACTCGATCTTCATTCCCTTATCGTTTGCATTCTTGAGGATGTCCAGGAATTCATCACCCTCTGCCTCCCTCATAACGGTACAGAATCTCTCAACTGACTTGCCGTTCCTGTCTGTAAATTTGACGATCCTGCTGTCGGAAACGGTCACAACATCCGTGAAGCCATGGCGGGTGGCCAGACGCGAGGTAGCGGTATTGTTGGTGGCTGCGATCTCCTCAGCATCTCCGGCTGTACGGTCACGCATCTGACCGAAGAGTTCAACCTCTTTGCCAAGGGATATCCTGAACATATCCTCGATCATCTTACCCTTTTTATTCTTACCGTACAGTTCTGATATAAGCTTGCCCAGATCCTTGTCATCACCCTTGTCCAGTCCGAGTTCTTTGATGATCCAGTCCTTCTCGCTGATCTCCTTCAGTTGTTCCTTAGCCTGTTTTGCTTCCTGCCCCTGAGCCCCGGCATCTTTCTTTTTACCGTCTTTTTTCTCTTCTTCTATCTTCTTTCCGTTTAGATCATAGCCCATATAATCCAGCAGTATCACTGCGATCTCATACTGCGGATCATCCTTTTTCTTAGCTATGTCTGTCCATTTGGCGAGGTCAAATCCGGCGGCTCCGCCTTCCTGATCCAGTATCCTGGCAGCCTGATTGTGGACATTCAGGCTCTTGAATATCTTATCAAAATCATGTTCGAACAGACCGATCATACGCTTCCGGACGCTCATTCGATCCGCGTCGGATGCGTTTTTGATCTTATTCTGAATGGCTGTAAGGAACCGGGTGCAGGCATCATAATCGGCCTCATTCATTTTGGCCTCCCTCATACGCAGTTCCTCCATACCTTCATTCTTATCGATATGAGCCTGCTTACTGCTGGCCAGTTCATTCAGACGACGTGTCAGGAATCCATCGAGATCCGCGCTTATCAGAGGCAGATTTTCCTTGATGTAATAAACAACGTCTTTGCCGTTTTCCTTCACCACGATCCTGTATACATCCGTGGAATTACCCTGATTCTGCCAGGTGGTCTGAAGCGCTACGGAGTGCTTGAGCATGGTAGAAAGAGTATGCATATTATATACTCTCTTTGTCTTCTTCTCCTTCTGCTCTTCCTGCTCCTCCCCGATCTTCTGCTGATCCTTCTGTTCGAGCTGCTCCTCCTGATCGATCTGATCATCCTGAGCCTCTGCCCCGCTTTCCTTTTGCTGCCGCAGCTCCTCAATGTCAAATCCTTCGATCGACTTATCCTGAAGTGCGTCTACCGTCAGCTCGTATCTGCTTCTCTCCTCCTTGCACATCTGAAGGATGCGGTTTACCCGTTCCCTGCGGCGGACACCTGTGCTCCAGCGTCCCTCCCTCTTTTCTTTCTTCTTTTCCAGATAGTTCTCGCAGGCGCTGATAGCCTCCTCAAAGGCTTTATGAACCGCCTCCTTCAGTGCCTTTGCATCCAGATTAACGCCCTTTGTTCCTTCCTCGCTGACGTAATCGTAGATGCCTTTGTCAAGAAGATTGTTCAGATACGCCACGGTCTTCTTGACCCTGTCCATCTCCGGAGAATCAGTACCGCTGTACCATTTTTTATCCTTAAAGAGTCCGAGACTGACGTTACGGAAGCGATTCACCTGAGCCGATCTTTTTTGATTATAGCTGTATTTGGAATCGTTCTTTAATATCGCGGCCATCTTCTTATCGGAGGCAGTGATGGCGGTATCGACCTGTTTGGATGAGCGGGTATCCTTCATTTCAAACATGGATGCCGGCGCACTGTAAGACAGCTTGTACGACTCGTTCTTCGTGAGCCTAAGCGTATCGATAAACTGCGGCGCCTGTTTGTTTAACTTCAGTTGTTCATTATCCTGACTCATAATAATTCTCCTTTGCGTCTTGAAAAACAGCTGGTTATATTATATTATTTTATCATGGATTTGAAAATCGTTTCGAAAGAAAACTTAAAATTTTACGAGGAATTTGTCCCTCCGGAGCTCGCTTTTCTGCTGTACATGGACGGTTATCAGGTACTGGGACTTATCGACAACAGTGAGGATAAGGCACTTGCCGCCGGCGTATGCGTTCTGTCCTACTATATTCCCGATACGGTGATGATGGAATGGCTGTTTATCGATGAGGAATACCGCGGACATGAATACAGTTCGGCGTTCTTCGAGGCCGCCAGGCAGATCGCCGCAGCAGACGGCAGATACCATGTTATGGCCAAGCTTTGGGGTAAGGTATACCCTGACACGGTCAACTTTCTCTATGATCTGGGCTTTACTCCGATGACATTGGAGATAACCGATACTGTATTCCGCCTTGCCGATCTGATCAGTACGGACGCGCTGGCCAAATATGCAACGGGTGCTCATAAGGCCGGTTTCGAGCTTAAGGAAGTATGTCCGGGGGTCTATGTTCCGATGATCTTTGGAATCCCAGAGCCGGAAGCTCTCAGGAAATCCATCGCCGCCGCCCTTGTCAATGCGGCCGGATCAGAAAAAATTTTCGACGCGGTTTTGTATCTGCGCTGCGCACCGGGGGAACCGCTCGACGTGATAAAAGAGTTCTTTATGAAAGGCAACCGGATCGGCTCCACGTACTATGAAGCGTCTATAGATACACCGGAATATATGACCGGTGTACTCGAAGAACAGAGGCGTGACGGAGAGGCAATGCGACAGGAAATGGATTCCATACCGACAGAGTTTACGATGATAGGGTTGGCTGAGTATTAATGAAGCGGTGTTCCGTGATCAGGCACTGTACAGTGCCTTACCCGTTTCTGCAACTCTCAGATATAATGTATGGCAAGCATGGTCATATCGTCAAACTGCGGCGCTTCACCGACAAATTCCGCCACGGAAGCGGTCACATGCGCCAGGATCTCCTCCGGAGGATCATCTTCGGATGTTTCGTTCAGGGAGTCTATCATACGTTTCTCTCCCCAAAGTGAGCCATCGGAATCCGTAGCCTCCACTATACCGTCCGTGTAGACAAACAATATATCTCCGGAGTTCAGATCCAGTTCATAATCCTCGTACTTCATATCCTCCATCGCTCCGAGGACCAGTCCGTGAGTATCCTTGAACAGTTCAAAGCTGCCGCCCGCCCTGCGGATGGCGGGATACTCATGCCCCGCGTTCGCGGCGATCAGATGTCCCGTGGATAACTCAAGCACTCCGATCCAGGCTGTAACGAACATTCCGTCCTCGTTACGCTCCAATACGGCATTGTTTACCTTCTCCAGTATCGATGCCGGATTGATATCCATGGTGCCATAGCTCTTGATATAGATCATCGACAGCGTCATGAACATCGCGCCGGGGACACCCTTGCCGGACACATCGGCTATCACCAGCATCAGATGATCGTCATCTATCATGAAGAAATCATAGAAATCGCCGCCAACTTCGTTGGCCGGATCCATGGAAGCGAAAAGCCTGATCCGCTCGCTGGGCAATTCAAAATCCTTAGACAGCATATTGGCCTGCAGCTCAGCCGCCAGCGAAAGCTCGGCATCAATACGCTGACGGGCAGAGGACATCTGCCTGATCCTGTCCATGGAATCTGCGATATTGATCTCCATTTTTCTGAGCGTACTGCCCAGTTCCTCGATCTCATCCCCGGTATTGATATGCAGATCCGAAAAATATGACTTATCCTCCGTCAGATCCGTATCTTTGCGTCCGATAAACTTTAATCCCGCAGCGTTTAATTCAGTGATGGGACTGGACAGTCTGTTGGCCAGTATATGTGTAAAGACGATCGACAGAAAAAAGATCAGCGTAGCAAAGATCAGCATAAACACATTGGCTATCCCCACCATGTCATTCATCCTCTCCTGCGACTCCTCGTACACAGCGTTGGTCTCTTCCAGCAGATTGTTCGTACCGGCCATCAGATCATCTCTGGACTCGATCAACAACTGCCCGAAGCCTATGGTCTTTAGCGGGGCATAACCCACATAGTATGGTTCGGAATCTATCTCCATCAGCACGCATCCGCTGCCCCCATTCAATACATCATTGACAACTTCCACCAGATCGCTGTTGGAGCTTTCCCTGAGATTATAGAACTCTCCGTTGCTGCTGCCAAGTTCCCCCTCCGTAAAGCCCGAATAAAAGAGGGTTCCGTAATTGCTGACGAGGCAGGCTTTGGTATGGTTTCCAAGCCCGGATCTGGCAATGATCTGCTCCACTCTGGCCATATCCACAGATGCCGCTACGATGGCGGACAGTTTGCCGTATACATATACAGGAACACTGATGGCTATCTGTCTGGAGGAATCATAGGAATCCACATTAACCGGCGAATAGTAGATCCCTCCGGCCATTTCCGCACCCACATACCATGGCCTGTGAGTCACATTATAGGGTAAGTAATTACCGTCTCCGTCTATCTTAAGATCCGAATAATTATCCAGACAGACGGAAATCCCCTCCGGAAGCGCTATGACCATATCATGAACGGAGGGATTGCTGACGGCTATTTTCTCAAGCATACCGCTCAGATTGCCTATCTTATAAACAAGTGACAGCTTGTCCGGATCCGCCGTTTCTTCATCAATACCCTCGCTGAACATGAGCTGCGGCACCATTTTTCCGGAATTAGCGGCATTCGGACGAAGGATCGGAATTTCATCATACCGTTCCGGATCAGTTATGATCTGACGAACCTGTTCCGACAGTAAAGTCAGATCGTGCGAGACATCCTTAAAGCCGTCATCGGATATCTGCGCCGCCAACTCTATCGTAGTCTTAAACGTATCTATCGTACTGTCGTTCATCTGGGCAGTCAGAGTCTCCGTGATAACCTCATTTTGCTGCTCGTTCATCCCGATGTTTACCGCTACTACCGATATGTATCTCAGATAACTGAGTCCGCTGTAAAGCACTATGGTGAAAGCAACAATGCCTAAGATCAACAGAAATATACGTGTCCGCAGACTTCTTTTTTTCTTTTTCTTTTTTGCAGTCATTTGAGTTCCACGTCTTTGAAATATAACGAGCCCCATCCCGCCCAGTACGGCGTGAATCCGGATATGCGGTCACCGCAGAAGTATCTCACCTCTGCCTGCACCAGCGGCACGAGAGCAGCGTCCTCCCGCACTATCTTCTTTTCAAGATCAGCATATTCGGCAAGTCTCTTCGGCTCGTCCATGATAGCCTTGGCGGCTCCGACACGGCCGATCACTGTCAGATCGGAGTAGTTTAAGGATCTTGATACTGTGTTTTCGACACTTCCGAAAAAGGTATAGATAAAACTATCCGGGTCATTATAATCCGCTTCCCAGGAAGTCAGATAGGCCTCTAACCGCCCCTGCCTGCGCAGATACGTAAAGCTTTTGGAATCATAGTTGACCAGTTTTGCATTTATCCCGATATCCGTAAGATTATCGCGGATCATGGTAAGGATCTTATAATACTGGGAGCCCTTTTCGGCCTCGGCAGCGATCTGCAATTCCAGCTTTCCGTACGCTCCGGCTTCCGTCAGAAGCCTGACAGCCTCCTCCGGATCATACTTAAGCCATCCCTCGTTTGATTCAGAATAACCGTACAGTCCCCTGGGAAACAGCCCGTCAATCGTAACAGCCTTGTTGCCATATGCCTCTCTGATGATCGCATCCCTGTCGATTCCCAGTTGGATCGCGCGACGGATCCTGACATCCTTAAGCCGGTTATCAGCCATATTCATAAAAAGCATATTCAGCCCCATCGGTATAATGGAAACAGTATGTCCGCTCCACTCCTCCGCATCGGAAATGGTATTTATGATCTCATCGCTGATATCAGTGCTGTTGATGATATCAAACCTGTTCTCCAGAAGTCCGTCAGCCATTCTGACGGGTTCAAGTCTGTATATCTCGATCCTTTCGGCGGAAGGTATATCTCCCCAGTAATAAGGATTTAATTCCAGGACATATCGTGAATCACTTATCTCAGTGAGCATATAGGCTCCCGTACCGCAGGTCTGTTCCGGACTGGTACCGTACCTGTTTCCCGCTGCTTTGGTAAACGCCTTGGACATAACAGCACAGGACGGAGCGGCAAGCATCTGGACATATCCCGCGACCGGCCGGCTTAAGGTGATATCTATATGTGTATCGTCGATCACCCGGATACCCTCGAGTTTATCGGTCTTATGCGCCATACAATCGGCTGCCCCGAGGATACTCTCGCCAAAGTCCGTCTGTACCGAATCCGGCAGTGTAAGCATCCTTGTAAAGGTATATTCCACATCCTCCGCTGTCATGGGAGTACCGTCACAGAATTTAACATCGTCACGCAGAGTGAAGGAATAGGTAAGCCCGTCCCCTGATACGGTGTAGTCCGTAGCAAGACGGGGTTCAAGATATGTATCACCGTTATCATCCCTCCGAGTCACAAAAAGCGTATCGTATAGATTAAGCAGGAACAGATAACTGCCTTTAACACGGTGAACATCCGTCATGATCGTATCCCTGTTCCAGCCCACGCGAAGCAGCCCCGGAGCCACTGCTTCGGAGGAATCCTCTGAGGTTCCGCCGGCCTCCTCCGTCGTTCCGTCTCCGGTCATTTGGGTGTCCGATGAGCAGGATACACATCCGGCCAGCAGGCATAGCATTATTATGGATGCAATGATCCTTGTGAAAACGCTTTTACTCATATATCCTATCTCGACATCTTGAAGCTCTCAAAGAGCTTACGGGTTATCTCCGGAGATGTCTGTCCTATCTCAGCGGGAGACAGTCCCATGACCGACATAACCGTCATAGCCATGATCTTGGTCTCCATCATCGGATTGAATTTGCTGGCACAGAATACCAGTGACTGAGCCATGTTCATGCCCACGTCCTCCACCAGCTCGCTGGTGTGCTCATAGCCCTTGGAATCGGCGATGATATCGATCATGTTCACATTGCTGATCTGTGTACTGAGACCGTAATCCAGGAGCATATTGTCTATCTTTTTGCCGTTCTGGCGTGCCGATTCGGTATCCGCCTTCCTGCAGCCCTCACGTATCTCATGCACACTCTTTAATCCGTCGTCGGTAGTAAAGAAATAGTCCTGAAGTGCTTTTCTGTCGGTGCATACGCGCATCGCAAACATCGCTATCTCCAGACCGTCCTGTATGGCTTTGGAAAGAAGGGAAGCGGGATAGCTGAGTTTGCCTCCCCAGGTATTGATGGAATCGATAGTGAAGTTGATCACATCCGATGCGATATTGAATCCCTGTATGGCTGTGGTAATCGTCTCGGACATGCCTCCGTATGCCTGGTGCATCTCGTGAGCTCCCTTGGCCTTCTCGAGCTGTCTTTCATTCAGTCGCTTCTCCCCGGCCTTTTTTAGCTTCTTCTTATCCTCTTCGCGGTGCTCCTTTGAGTCCTGAGCCCCTTTATTTATGCTTTTGATGTTTTCCGCACTCTGGCTTATGTTCTTGACGAACGCCGTACACTTCTTGGCATAATCGAAGCCCTTGGTAAAATATGTCATACCGACATTGATAAAATCCGCACCCTGATAAACAAATTCCTCGGCAGTCTTTAACTTGTCCACGGCTTCCTTGCCGAAGATGCTTTCGGTCATCTTATTCACATTTTCCTTAACGAACTGCATGGCGTTAAGCTTGAGAGCATTTATCTCATCCTTGCGTGTCATGTCAAGCGCATTGCCGTTCGCATCGTGGGTTACGTCGTTTTTGATGATCACACCGTTGATCAGGGAGCCGTAGACTGCCTTTTCGATACCATAGACCATCAGTTCCCGGAGATTCTGGAGAAAAGGTACCTGACCAGCGATATTCCAGTACTCCTTAACATCGTCCACCTTACCCTTGATTTCGGTATATTTGTCACTGATATCGCCCTTTTCCTTGATCTTGCCGTTGCCTACGGTCTTTTCCACAAGGTTATTCTTGTCTGCCTCGGCGCTCTTACTCTGCAGCTGCTTGCCCGTATAGATCTTAAGCTCCTGATTCAGATAGGTCTCCATTGAGGATACGGCATTCTCAATGCTGGTTTTTTCTTTGACGATATTATCGAAGCCCTCTTTGATGCGGTCGATGAACATGAGTTCCTCACGACGCTTCTTCTCTGCCTCTTCCGCAGCCTTCTCCGCGGCCTTCTTCTCGGCTTCCAGCTCCTCCTTGGTCTTTTTGGAATCCTTTAGTTCCTGTTTGTACTCATTCTCACTCTGGACATTTATGGCCGTAAACTGCGAATTGCCAAGGCTCTTGGAATAGGTCTGGAGCTGCTTTCCCTTTTCGTTTACGAATTTCGCGCCCTTTCTGAGCAGTCCGTCCTCGGATGCACCCAACAGTTTGGCGACATCATTGACGGTTCCCGCCAGAGAAGCTACCTGATCCAGTATACCGTCCAGTCCAAGCTCCTGCTTGGCACGTCTTACCGCGATCTTGCCGATAAGCCTTGACCACTGGTTGCCGGTCTTATGGATATTCCTGCGCAGGAAGCTGTAATCCATATCGATGTGACCCTGAGCCTCGATATCTCCGGCTCCCTGATACAGCAGCGCATTGCCCTCCTGGGTCTTGAGTTCGTTCCTGGCGCGGTTGACGAAGCTGAGCGCCCTCTTGAACAGCTTCCAGTCTATGGCACAGCCTCTGCCGAAGAAACCTAACCTCTCATAGGAGAAGATACCGGTAACCTTGCCCGAAATATCCGTCTTATCCTTAAACGATACGATGTCGCTTACCTGGGTAGACAGCAGCGACTGCATGGCCTTGTAGTATGCGTCCTTATCAAGTGTCACTCCCACGCCGTCGTACAGGGAAGCCTGTATATATTCGTTGAGCAGTTCGTTTCGTCCGGTGGCATTTAAGAAATTTCTGTCGGATATACCGAAGAAGTTCTGAACGTAATTCTTCTTGGAGATATCCAGAAGATCTCTCCTCTGCAGAACCTTATAGAAGAGATTCTTGTCCTGATCCGAAAGAGCCATATAGCCTGACCAGGCTCTCTCTATCTCCTCCTGTCCTCCGGACAGATATCCCCTGGAGGTCTTCTTAAGCTCCTTAAGCCTGTCTTCGATGGCATTTAAGTCAAAGCTTTCCTTCTTATCACTGTATTCCTTCTCGAGCTTATCCAGTTCGGCTATAGCCTCGGTATTGCCGGTCTGACGGATATAATCGGTGGCGTGGCTTGTAGCATATACCTCAGCCCTGCGCTCCCTGATCTCATCCATGAAGTCAAAGGCTCTGATTATCAGCTCCCAGTCCACAACCGAACCTCTGTTTAACGCATTGTTAGCGAAATGCTCCTTGCCGATCATCTTGCCCATAAAATACGCATCATCCCTCAGCTGGAAGCTCATGGCATTTATGTAGGCCTGATGGCAGGATTCATCATCGTCAAAGCCCTTCATCGTATCGTTAAGGACCTTATTGTCGCCGGTCAGGGCGTTAAACAGTATATCCCTCTTTTCCTGATCCACACATCTCGAGGGATCGGCGGTACTCTTATCCAGCACGGTACGATCCTGCATTATCCTCAGGAAAAGCTTGAGCTGCTCTTCGTCCTGTTCAAGGCTCTTAAGCCTGTTCATCAATTTGGAGAAGTCGTACAGCTTGGTCGCCTTGCCGTCAACCAGTACCAGACCTTCTCCCGCGGTTGCCAGCCCGGCTGTCGATACCGCATTGTCGATACCGTACTCTTTAACGTTGAGCTCGGCCTTATTCTTATCCTTGCCATTCTTTTCGGCTTCCTTCTTATGTTCCTTCATCTGCTGGCTCTGTGTTACGTTAGAACCCAGAATGGCAGCTCCTCCAACAAGCATCATACCTGCTCCGAGAGCACCCATGGCGTAATCCTTGGCGGTGAGTTTTTCGTTCTCGGCATATTTGATCAGCTTGGAGATCACATCCTCCTTGGTAAGAGGTTCGACCTGCAGCCTGTCTATTTCATTTTTCTGCTGTTTGCCTGACTCCAGGAACGCCGCCTCGATGGAAGCATATCCGTCCTTGATGCGGTCCATATCCAGCTCGCCCTTATTGTAGGACTGTTTCTTGGAGTATATGTTCCTGGCGAATACAAGAGCCTTTTCGTAAGCCTCCGCAGAGAGGTCGTAGCGGGTCTTCAGGCTTAAGTCGCTGACATTCTGGTATTCAATGAGCTTATAGGCAGCTTCGCGGTAATCCACGTTGATGTGGTATTCCTCGCCCCTGATATATTTCTGCAGCTCCAGTCCGATCTGCTCTCCGAGGGCTTTCTTTTTGTCATTGTCAACGAGCAGTGCCCCGGTACCGCTGCTGCCGTAGCCTACGGCGCCCTTGTCCATAAGCATCAGGGCTATGGCGAAGAATTTCTTCTGATCCAGGTCCAGCTTCTCATACATGTTTTCCCGGCCGTGGAAGATGATCGCGGAGTTTTTGATTATGGATGAGATGGTCTCTTCACCGATCCCGGTTTCTACACGTCTCTGCTCTTCTTCAACGAGATCCCGCTCCGTGACGGAATTCTTCTCGTTCATGACAGCGTCGCGTTCCTTGCTGTTTTCAACAAGCTCTTTGATATCGTCTACCCAGTCTTCCTCTCTGAATATCACACCGTTTTCCATGTCGGTGAGCATATCCGACAGGAAGTGCTCCCGCAGAGCCTGTACCAGTGCATCCTCATGAAAAACAGAGATCTTCTTTTTGGGATCCGAATAGAAGTCCTCAACCTGCTTGCGGATAACACGTTCGAGATCACGGGAATACTTCAGATATTCAAGCTGTTTGTCTATGGCCAGGCCTACTGCCTCTCCGTAGAGCGAGCGTTCCTCATCGGTCTTGAGTTCGCTGTATCTGACCGTCTTTTTCTTGTCCTTCACGATCACTCCGCCGCCCGTTATCAGCGCGATACGGAGATTCCTGGACATATCCTCATGCTCCCGCTGAAGGGAAGGATCGGTGACTTCCTCCGCCTCAAATGCCTTGAGCTTGCGGTAATTCTCCCTGAATACCTTATAATCCTGCGTTTTGCGCACTGCCGCTACATCAACGCCCTTTGCGGAGAGACTCTTATTCTCAAAGATCGAATCCTTGGTCCTGTTGGCATAGAGCCTGACAGCGAACATCTGAGCCTCTTCCTCGGACATGGCGGGATCATCCTCTGTATCACGGCGCAGATTCTCATAGAGCTGGCTCATCCTCTGGGCGTGACGATACAGTTCACCATTCATGGGGTCGTCGGGATCAAACTTGACAAAATTCTTTGTCGCCCTGATACCCCTGCGCGCGCCTTCCTCTATGATGGCATCGCGAAGTACGGGCGGAAGCTGAAAATCGACCTGCTTAAGGAGCTCACCGCGGACAAGCTCGGTATCGGCCTTGTCAAGGGATACGGTCGTCTTCCCGTCCAGGCCGTTCCTCACGAGGCTCTTGCTCTGTCTGACTTCATTGAGATCCTTCAGATCGAGGCCGAGCACACGTGTACGCATACGTCTGCCTTCGTTCTTGCGTTCGGCGTATTCCCTGCGCTTAGCCTCCAGGGGATCAGCTACATATGTCGCCTCGGTGACTTCCTGAGCGTGTGCCTTGATCTCCTCGCTGTAGGTGATGCTCTGATTCAGGCTGACCTTGCGAGCCTCATACAGTTCAAGTGCGCTCTGAACCGTCTTTTCGGCATCCAGGAATTCCTCAAATCTCTCGGTATTATCGGCTATCATCATCAGGGTAAACTTGATCTCACCTGTCAGTACGATCTCGTCTCCCGTAGGCTTGAACGGTTTCTTGGCGTCATCGTTCTTATGTCTGTCAGTCTTGGCATATTTGTCATTCAGGGCCTGCTCTACCTTGCGCAGGTTGTCATTTAAGCGTGCGGAATAGATCCTGCGGGAATAATCCTTCATACGGGTGTTGTGGTAGGCTGCATCGCCCTTTACATTGCCCGCATAGATTCCGATCAGGTTGGAGTAGATATACTGCTTGAACAGGGGTTCACCATGGAATTCGTTCTTGACAAAATCAGACTGTGCATCACAGGCGGGACCGAATCCCGGAGCTATCTTCTCCTTCATCAGCTTATCAAGAGCTTTCGTATCGCCGCTCATTACCGTACGGTATACATCCGGAATGTCCATAAGGATGTCCGCGATCCCCTTGAACCTGCCGTTCTCAAACTCCGCTATCCTGGCTGTACCTTCGGAAAGTTTTGTTTTGGCATCCTCTATATCCTGATGCGTCTCTCCGTTAATCAGAGACGGTATGTACGCGGGCAGCTTTGCGATGGCATCATCCCAGCTGCGTACTCCGTAGTTCTCCAGATTGATCCTTTCACACTCCAGACGGTCATCGTTAAACAGTTCTGTGCCGTTGGCAGCAAGCCCGTTTATCATCCACGAAAACCTCTCAGTGAATTCCTCGATTCGGTCCTCGGGCACATTGGAATTCCTGAACAGCTGCTTAAGAGTGTTCGTACGGGCCGTGATCAGATCCTTCTGAACGGATTGCCTGTAGGCATCCTGAGCCCTGTAGAATGCGTCGGTCCCGCGGAATATCCTGTCGGTTTTTTTGTAGTGCTCAAGTCCGGTCAGCCCTTTATTCTCTATGGCGAGCAGGAATTTGGTGTCAAAGGAATCTCCGATGTCATCGATCTTTTTCTGTTCCTTTTCCGCATGCTGTATGCGTACCTTTTTGGTGTCCTCGTCTATAAACTTGCGTTTGGTCAGGTACTCCTCGCGGATCAGCTTGGTCTCGGAGCTCTGCTTGCCCTCCTGTATGATCCTCTTTACTTCCTCCTTAAACTCAGCAGGAGTAAATTCCAGAGACTTAAGCTTCAGGGCTTCGAGCTCGTCCCAGGTCTTCTGGGGAACGTTTAGATCCTCCTTGCCGAAGAAGCTCATTATCTTGCTTTTGAAGGAATCCCCCGACACCTTGTACGAAAAATACGAGGCATTACTCTTGTATGTCTTGGCGATTTCCTTGGCGTTTTTCTCCCAGAAGGAGTATTCATGGTTGCAAAGCTCTTCATGCATCCCTATCGTGAGCATCTCAAGGAAAGAATCCCTGAGCATGGAAGGAATACTGTTCTTTTTCATGAGGCGGTCAAGCATGCGCTCTGTCCTGAATTCCACGGGAGCGAGATATTGCAGACGGCTTCTGAACAGACCGGTCTGCTCAAGTACGGCATCAGTGGAGCCGAAAAGCCTGAGTCCGGCCATATGGGAGTTCATCCTTAACTTTATGGATTCCCTGGTAGCCTTGGAATAATATTTCGCCAGCTGGGCGTCGATCTCGGCATCATCGGCTTCAACCTTTTCCCTGAGCTTTTTAAAGCGGTCGTTAAACTGTTCGCGGTCTTCAAAGTACAACAGGCTTTCCATCTCCGGGAAAGCGCATATATCCTCTATTATCCTCTCGGAGTCCTTTTCATTCTCATGAACGGGTATCAGGGTCTTCAGCTTGTTTACGCGCTCCTGCATCTGCCCAAGCTCGTTGGCATAATGATCCTCGTATTCCGCCATCAGTTCCTTTGTTCGGGCTGCGATCTGTTCGGGCTGCAGGGTCAGCGCCTCCTCATCGGTCAGGTGATCGCCCACATATCTGCGCATATCGGCAGTGATCCAGGGCAGTCCCATCGAAGCCTTTTTGTTGGCCTCCACTGTAAGGATCACCGTCATCTTATTGGCCAGCAGCAGGTTGTTCTTATCCATGATTGCGGCCAGAAAATCGTTCTTCTCATCCTTGGTGCGCAGAGCCGTGGGATTGTCCAGGAGTTTCAGCAGCTTTTCGGTGAAATTACCGGCGAGCCAGTTTTCCTGTAGCTTCGCTTTGGTTTTTTCATCCATCTTGGGACCGAATTCGCCGGTCTCGATGACGTGACGCGCATCCAGTGCTTTTTCGTTCAGTTCATACTGGTTCTCACGCTCTTTTATCTCATCATCAGTCAGTTTATCGCGCCTGTACATTGCCATGCGCTTTTCTTTCTCGGGAAGTCCCCCCACCTTCTTGTTGATCTCCAACGACATGTCATCAAGAAGTCGCTCTATCCTCTCGGCAATATCGAGTCTGCGCTTGCCGTTGTCAAAGATGTGTATCTGTCCGCTGCGGATCGACAGATAATTATGTACGGACTTTCTGGCAGCAATCAATGAGTCGCCATAGTCCGACGTGATTATGGCGGTATCGAACTCTGTCTTGCCTGAGGTCTCGGACAGCTTAAGGAATGTATCCAGATCGATCACCATCGCGTCAAACAGCTTGGACTTGGATTTGGAATCGTTCAAAAGAGCATCCCGGAGTTCAAAGATATCCATCGAACCGTATTCATTCTTGTAATTGCTGTTTGTGATGGTTGCCTCGCCTGACTTTTTGCGAAAGGCATTGACCATAGCCCAGCGTTCGGCCTCCTTGGCTTCATACGCCGACTTCCTCTGCTCTTCCTCGGTTCGGGACAGTTCCTCGAAGGCCTGAACGTCCGTAGCCTGTGTCAGTCTCTCCTCCGTCTGCTGAGAGGTGGTCTGGAGCTGTTTGTTCTGTTCGAGCAGCTGTTTCTGAAGTTCCTCGTTTTGATTATTTATCGGATCCATCTTTCTACCTCACTAATGTTTGTACCGGGCCTGATGTCTTTTTACAGCCGTCCGGCATTGCGCTGTCTGCAGGCCTGTATTTGCTTTTATCTGCCATTTATCTCACTTCGTATCCTGTCGAAAAATGTACTGTCACTTTCCTGTTGGTCAAGATAGTATGCATTTACATCCACATGTGCTTCCGGAACCATTTCGGCTGCGGTATCCCTGATCATGCCGGCCATAAAATCCATACCGTTTTTGTCCGCCACGTTGAGCAGCATAATATAGCTTCCGGTTCCGGATTCAAGCACTATACTCTTTTCGGGCTGAAATTCCATTATTATCCCGGCGACCTCTTCGATTCCGGAATCGGTCTTTATGACCAGTGCACAGCCATGTCTGTGATGACTGAGATTATAATATTTCTCAAATTTATCAAGCTTATTCACCCTGTAAAATCCGGTTTCACTGTCCACCAGCTCATTCCGTGCTCTCATTGATATATCCGCAAAAAGCAGCGATAACGCAATTCCTAATGATAATATGTCAAAACTCCAAAGCACATACACAAGATATCCCACCATTACCGGCAGGATCAAAAGTACAGGATTCAGGAAATAGGCTCTCCCCTGTTCTTCCTTTATATATTTTGCGACCTTTTTTGCATGAACAATGCATATGATCCCGTAGATCAGTTCATTCAACCATCTTATGAACAGCAATCCCAAGGCTGCAAGCGCATGTTTTACACCCCATTCTGCTGACTCCGAAATAATACTGAATGGTATATACAGACCTACCGTAAGCAGTATCTCTATTACCAGACATATCCTTTCTCCTCTGTACTGTCCCTTGTCGGAGCCATAATCCCCCAGGAAACCGGAATGGAGCCTCTTCACTACCTGGTATATCATCCCCATCGCGAAAATAGGAGGAATCCCCGAAAGGATAAGCTTCAACAGAAGATCAAGAGTGGGCATCACGTCTGAGTTCACATCCCAGTCATTTATCCGGAATCTGAACACTCCCAACACGAGCAGCAGGATCTCGATTATCATCATCCATCTTAATGCCCTGTAAACCTTTGATCCGGATCTTCTCACATTACGATCTGAAAAAAAGATCACCGCCATGAGCACAAACGCTATGATCTCTGAGACGATTGCAATAGTATCTCTCATTTGTCGCCTCCTTCCTGCCTTATCCCCGCAAATATCGTATCCCCTTTGAACCCCGGGAAAAGATATGACACCAGGCCGGCTACCGACTTATCATGTCTTCTGATCAGAACCGGGGTGTCGGGCGGATAATCGATCATTGCCATTCGTACCGTGTTGTTGACCATATCCAGCAGGTCGGTTTTGGAATTTACACCGGATGCAAAGAAGACCTGGGGCATGAGCACGCCCGAGGGTGAATTATGGATCAAAAACAATCCGTTTACTCTGGAATCATTGCGTATGGCACTTGACATGATCCCTTCAAACCACTGGGGCGGAAGCATGGTTATGTCCTCAAGAAGCTTCCTGTTGCCGCTGAAAACGTAATTGGCTATTCCTTTTTTTGTATTCAAGGGTGGAAAGCTCACTCAGAGTAATAATGTATGGAGGGATCTTGTTTTTGAGGAATTTCAGTCCCTTCAGATCCCTGATGGTAAGCTTAAGATCGATGCTCTCCCGTTCCAGGATCTGAAAGCCCGCGGATCGAAACATTTCCAGTTCGTCAGGCTTAAGCCCTCCCAGCTCAAAGCTGCTGTCGGCAACTCCGAGGCTTCTGCACTGAAAGCTGTATCCGTCGATCAGATCTTTGCCGATCTCTGTGTCATCGGCGCGGTAGAACATGATCATTCCGCGGTGTCCCGATGAAGCATCGACATTCTTTAGCTCCCAGACCAGAACTCCGTTGCAGCTTCCGTCCGGGCCTGTGGAATAAAACCCGTGGAAATATTCCCTTCCCAGATTCTCGGAAATATCCGGATCCAGATAATCTATGCAGCTTTCAATATTGTCGATCGTTATCTCGTTTAGCATTATTTTATCCTGTATGAAATGCCAGGCACGAAGTGCCATTCCGCTGCGAATTTCTGCGCATCAAAAGCGCTTTACGTATCAATCCTGCACGGCACCTCTATGGTCACAATGGTTCCCCCGCCTCTGCGGGGTGAGATATCAATGGAACCACGGCACATGAGCTGAAGCCTGTCACGGACATTGTTCAGTCCTATATGAAGTCCCTGCTCATCCGAAGGATTCGGAGCAGAGAATCCCGGACCGTCATCCTCGATGGTCACAAAGCTGGAGTTGTTGCCGAGTCTCGTATTGATACGTATCGTCAGAGGCTTCGAATCCGGATCCACTCCATGCTTGACAGCATTCTCCACAATGGGCTGCATTGTCAGAGGCGGCAGACGAAAATTGGTATGCATCGTGTGATATTCCACAAAGAGCAGGTTCTCAAACCGCGCAGATTCCACCGAAAGATAAGCCCTTGTATGGGCAAGTTCTTCGCTGAAGGGGATCAGATCGTTCTGGGCCAAAGCGTTGAAATTGTACCTCAGGTAACTCGTGAAATCCCCGATGACCTGCTGTGCCTTCTTGGGATCGCTGTCACACAGGTAGTAGATGCTGGACAGTGTATTGAACACAAAATGGGGTCGCATCTTGAGCACTGTGATCGCAGCCTGCTGATGAGCATTTTCCTCGGAAAGGCGGATCATCTTGTTGTTCTCCCGGCTGATTATGAAGACGATCATAAAGAGCGTAGCAAGGAACGTGCCGAGAACGATCGACAGTATCCCGTAGAAAAAGGCCTGTATCACGATCGATATAAAAGGAACCATCAGATACACTAGTATCGAGATCAGCTGTGATGCCTCCAGTCTTCTGCGGCGGTTGAACAATCCGATCAGATTGGCTATGGCGAGAAGTATTACCGGAATGAGCAGAAGCCGGTAATCATCCCCTCGATAATATACATTGTCATCAGTAACAAAATATATGCTGTCGGTAAACTGGGTATAGATAAGCAATCCGGCATATCCCGCCCACAGGACCCACACGATCACAGGCAGCAGATGCCGCTGTCCGAGATCACCGCTGAAATACAGTATCAGATATGTCAGTACGGGCATGAGCAGAGACGAAAAAAAAGACTCTGCAAAGATCGCGTATCTGGACAGCGCGGCATACCCGGGTCCCAGCATCACGAGTGAAATGTTTGCTATCAGATCCGAAAGGGCATACATTACCAGCAATCCGAAAAAGATCAGATAGATTGACTTAAGCTTAGCCTCAACATGGAGGTAAAAGGTCATTGCCAGTCCGATGATCGCTATGGTCAGCGATGAAACAGCTATGGCAAAGTTTATGACATCTGTCACATTGTTCATTTAATGCCTCGGTTCTAGTGTTTTTTTGCGCACACAGTGCGAACAGGCCGGACCGGTTTTTACGTCGGATGAGGATCGGACCGGTTTTACGTCAGAGAAGACCCGCCACAGGGTGTCTTAAGTGCATGATCTGTTTTCTGACCTGCTCTGCACGGATGGGCTTAAGCAAAAAGCCACTGGCCGGAGTCTCCCACGCATTCAGAGCGTAGTTGGAGTAGCTGGTCAGAAATATGACGTTGGTAAGAGGGTTGATCTCCAGCAGGGTATCGCACAATGATATACCGTTGTTCTTACCGATCTCTATATCCAGAAAGGCCAAAGCTATACGGCTTTCCTTAGCAAAGGCCACGGCTTCGGACACTTTCGTAAATCCTGTTATCTCAGCTCCCGGGAGAGCTTCCTCAAGTATCGGGATCGTTCCTTTAACCTGGATATGCTCATCATCGACCAGGATGACGTTGGGAGCGGTCTTCTCGTGCTCGGCTCCCAGGAGAAGCGATACGTCCACGTTGAGAAAATCCGCAAGCCGGAGCGTAAGCTCCGTATCCGGGATACGTCGTCCGCTTTCCCAGTGCGCTATGGTGGTCCTGTCCACAAACAGCTGGTCGGCCAGCTCACGCTGCGAAAGGTTTCTCTCGGTTCTGAGTGTTTTTAAGAGTTCGGCAAAGGAAGCCATACGGTAATACCTCCTGGTCGGGATACAGACCGATGCCCGCAAAGGGCATAGTATCGCCAAAGTACCATTATTTATTTTATCATATGTGGGATTGGTTGGCTATTGTGAGTTTTAAGAAGTATCGGGGGACAGTCTTCTGCGAAGACTGTCCCCGGTATTGGATCATTATTTGTCGCGATCATCTCTCCTGCCGGCGATTAGCTGTCGCAGCGAGTAGATGATCAGGGCGACCGCTCCGATGAAAAGCACTGTCATCAAAGCTGCCAGTCCGATCTGCTTTGGTCCGGACATCGCGGCTACGTCATCTATCGCGGAATAATCCGCATATATCACATACGCGCCTATCAGGATCCTGAGCAGACACATGGCAGATGGCGATATGCCTCCGCCTTTTTCACTCATGATTTCTTTCTCTTGGACATCAGGTCAACGGTAACGGCTCCTAGCAGAACGGCGCCCTTTACGATCTTCTGGATATCCGTCGACCATCCGAACAGTGACATACCGTTGTTCAGGATACCCATGATGAAGGCTCCGACCACGGCACCCATGATGGTTCCGGCACCACCGGCAACGGCTGCGCCGCCCAGGTAGCAGGATGCGATGGCATCCATCTCGAACTGGTCGCCGGCCTTGGGTGTTGCGGATCCGTTACGGGCTGCAAGTACGACTCCGGCTACACCTGCGAGCATACCCATGTTGGTGTAAACCCAGAAGAAAACCTTATCGGTGTTGATACCGGAGAGCTGTGCGGCCTTTCTGTTGCCGCCCAGCGCATATATCTGACGTCCTGCGACGGTCTTGCTTGTGATGAAGTAGTAGATTCCGACTATGGCACCCATGATCACGAGTACAAAAGGAATACCATTGTAACGGCCGATCCTGTAGAATACGAACCAGATGATGAAGATGAGGATCGCATCCTTAATGATCGTCTGCCATGCGGGATTAAGTGCGAAGCCGTATTTTTTCTTGGTGTTGATGCCCTTGATCTCGTTGAATATGATCACAACAGAGAAGATGATGGCAACGATTATACTCAGAAGATCCAGAGTACCATCACCGAAAGGGATCTTGATGGTGGGCAGAAAGCCTGCGCCGATGAAGTTGTAGTTGGTGGGAAGTGGTCCCTTGGTCTGTGCCTTAAGCATCGTATATGTGGCACCGCGTCCCATAAGCATCGTGGCAAGGGTTACGATGAATGGAGGTACATGCATCACTGCGATGAAGAAGCCTGCGAACATACCGCAGAGAACACCGATTGCCAGTGCAACGATGATTGCGACCCACATATTTCCCTTCAGGTCGACCATGATGATACCTGCTGCGGCACCGGTAAGAGCAACGACGGAGCCTACACCCAGGTCGACGTTACCTGTCAGTACGCAGAGCAGCATACCTACCGCAAGGATAACAACGTATCCATTCTGCATGATCAGGTTGTTAATATTTGCGTAGGACATGTTCTTTCCGCCGGTCATGACCGCAAAGATCAGATAAACCGCGATCAGAACCAGGAACATGCCGTACTGTTTCATATCCATATTGACTGTTTTTTTGTTGTCCATATTTATCACTCACCTTTCCTGTTGTGTGCCATGATGCACTGCATGATCTTTTCCTGCGATACCTCGCCCTTGTCCAGTTCTCCTGCTATCTCGCCTTCGTTGATGACATAGACCCTGTCGCAGGTACCTATGATCTCCTGCATTTCCGACGAGATGACTATCACTGCCTTGCCTGCCTTGGCCAGATCGTTGATAACACAGTATATTTCATATTTGGCTCCTACGTCGATACCACGGGTGGGTTCGTCGAGGATAAGTACGTCAGGCTGAGTGAGCATCCATTTGGCAAGCACGACCTTCTGCTGGTTACCACCGGACAGAGATCCGACCGCCTGCTCTATCGAGTTGGACTTTACATTGATGCGCTTCTTGTATTCCTCGGCCGAAACGATCTCATCATTTTCGTTGACAACTCCCTTTTTGGAAAAGAAATTCTTGAGGGCAGCCATCGTCATATTGCGTTTGATGCTGTCTATGAGCACCAGACCGTACGTCTTTCTGTCTTCGGACACATATGCAAGTTTATTGTCGATAGCATCCTTGACCGAATTCAGCTGTACTTCCTTACCGTTGATCTTTACCGTACCGGTGATCTTCTGTCCGTAGCTCTTGCCGAAGACGCTCATCGCGAACTCGGTACGGCCCGCTCCCATCAGTCCCGCAAGTCCTACAACCTCGCCTGCGCGGACCTTGATGTTGACATCCTTTATCATCTGACGCTTCTCGTCATCCGGATGATAGACATTCCAGTTGTCCACCTCAAAGATCACGTCGCCGATCTCAACGCCCTCCCGCGCCGGATAACGGTTGGTCAGCTCGCGTCCTACCATTCCCTTGATGACACGCTCCTCGCTGAAATCATCGACGCCCTTGGTCAGTGTTTCGATCGTATGTCCGTCTCTGATGATCGTAAGTGCATCACAGACATATTCCAATTCGTTCAATTTATGAGAGATAATGATGCTTGTGACACCCTGCTTTTTGAGTTCAAGCATGATGTCAAGAAGCTTCTGACTTTCTTCGTCATTAAGTGCGGCAGTGGGCTCGTCCAGGATCAGCAGATCGACCTTCTTGGCCATTGCCTTTGCGATCTCGATCAGCTGCTGCTTGCCTACGCCGAGAGAACCTACGGGGACATTGACGTCCTCGTTTTCAAGTCCGACCTTTGCCAGCATTTCCGCAGCGCGGCTTCTGGTTCTGGTCCAGTCTATAACGCCTTTTACATTGGTCTGTTCATTCCCCAAAAATACATTTTCAGCCACAGACAGCAAAGGGCTCAGCGCCAGCTCCTGATGAATGATAACTATGCCTTTGGCTTCACTGTCCTTGATATTTCCGAATTTGCAGATCTCGCCCTTATAAACAACATCACCGGTATAAGTACCGTATCCGTAAACACCCGAAAGGATGTTCATCAGAGTGGACTTACCGGCTCCGTTTTCACCGCATAATCCGTGAATCTCCCCGGATTTAACCTTGAGATTGACATCATCAAGCGCTTTTACACCGGAGAATTCCTTCACGATGTGGTTCATTTCCAAGATATAATCCGCCATTTGAAAGCTCCCTTCCATATAGTTTTAAAAAACGGGCGGCGTGGATAGCCGCCCGCATAGATCAAATTCAGCTACGGATTAGTTAGCTAACTGATCCTCTGTGTAGTAACCGCCGTCTACGATGATGGACTTGTAGTTGTCAACATCAACTGCAACGGGTGTGCACAGGTATGAAGGAACAACGATCTTACCGTTGTTGTACTGCTCGGTATCGTTAATCTCAGGCTGTGCTCCGTTAACAACTGCCTCTACCATGGTTACGCACTTCTCTGCAAGAAGTCTTGTATCCTTGTAGATGGACATTGTCTGAGAACCGCCGATGATGTTCTTAACAGCCATGAGCTCAGCATCCTGACCTGTGATCAGCGGCCAGTTATCAGCTGTGTAGCCTGCTCCCTCAAGGGCAGCCTTTGCACCGTAAGCGAATCCGTCGAATGCGCTTGCAACGATGTCGATGTCTTCATCCGAATAGAAACCTGTCAGATAGTTTTCCATGTTCTGCTGAGCAGTCTCCTGAGACCATCTGAGGATACAGGTATCATCAAAGGAAGTACGTCCGCTCTTGCAAACAAGAGTACCGTTGTCGAAGTAAGGCTGAAGCTCTTCCATAAGACCGTTGTAAAGCATCAGAGCGTTGTTGTCATCGGGTGAACCCATCAGAAGCTCGATGTTCATCTTGTCGCCGGCACCGGAAACAGCCTCAAGACCCTTGTTGCCGTTCTTGGTAGCGTTCTCAACGATGTACTTACCGATGGCGGTACCTACACCCTTGTTATCAAAGGTTGCATAGTAGGAAACTGCATCTGTGTCCATAAGAAGACGGTCATAAGCGATGATCGGGATGCCTGCGTTCTTAGCCTGCTCCTCAACGTTAACAAGTGCGCCTGAGTCGATGGCAGCGATAACAAGGCAGTCAGCTCCTGCAGCGATCATGTTCTCGATCTGGGAAACCTGAGCCTGTACATCATCCTCTGCATACTGAAGGTCTACGGTGTAGCCCTTTGCTTCAAGCTGGGTCTTCATGTTGGCACCATCGTTGATCCAACGCTCGGAAGACTGGGTAGGCATAGCAACCGCTACTCTCTTACCTGAGCCTGAAGTATCTGTTGAAGCAGCAGCATCGGAAGATCCTGCATCTGCAGCAGCCTCTGTGGAACCTGCGTCTGTGGAAGCGCTGTCGGAAGCAGCTCCCGAGCCGCAGCCAGCGAGTGTTGTTACAGCCATGGCAGCTGTAAGCATTACAGCAAGTAGTTTCTTTTTCATGTTCATTCCTCCTTGTAGTTAAACAATACGAACAAAAAGTATTTTACATTATTCTAAAATCTATTACAATAGTTATCGAAGGAAATAATAGGAAATCAAACACTAATCGGAGAATTATCAACGTGACCGGATACAATGAATATTACATGGAAACAGATCCTTTAAAGAGGACGTCGATACTGAAAAGCATTGTTAACGGAGCTGATGAGGGGGAAACAGACGAAAGCATCACCGAGAAGGTTGGGACTAACGACACGGATGAGGAAATCACAGGTTCCACGGGCATGGCTCATGAGTCGGACAGGGAATTCATCAGTTCCATGGTCCGGGCGCATGAGGCAAGATATGCCATAGACAGGGATATAAAGAAGGGCATATTCCATATAGGCCGCAGAGAACGAGACGCCGAGGGAAAAATGACCGGCGATCGGGAGCATTTTACTGACAGATTCCTCGGGGTATGTCTGGAATTTACGGCTCTGTATAATGACAGACTCTCCATCTCCCGTTCTACTAAGAAGCGCTTCACCGCTGCCACGCAGATCCTTCGCTGCGACATGGCAGTGTCCGGCACCGAAACACAAAAAAGAGCCCTGTTCCTGGAATACAAAAACACGGCTCTGTGCTATATGGAAACATGCAAAGCCCCCGATTACAGATCGGTAATGGGACTTGTCAGTGCGGACGAAACATCCCGCAGGAACCAGCTTGAGGAGGATATCCGGATCATCACGACAGGGATCGCAGAGCTGTATGATACACAAAATAAGCTGGAACTATGGAAGCGGGCGTTTGAGGAAACGATAACTTCCCTAAGTAAATACTGAGTAATTCAATGTTTCCCTAAAATCATCTAAAGCAGATCCTTAAGCAGATCGGGGATATCTGCACTCATTTAAGAGTGGCTTTGAGATTTTCCACAGCATCGATCACACGGTCACACCATGCATCAAACTCCGGATCCTCAACCTGAAGCTCGGGATGCTTAAGTATATTCTCCAACGAGATCCTCACACCCTTTTGGAAAGGAACCGTCGTCGTCATCTGAGGCACGATAGCCTTGAGCTTGGAATTGTCAAACACTACGGTATTGGATTTATCTCCGATCAGCGATCCCGTGAAATCATATTCCGGCCCGACCGCAGCGAGGAACTCGGACGATATGTGTACAGCCTTGAGCTCAACGCCCAGCGCATCGGCTATGGTCTGATAGATCTGATTCCAGGTCAGACTCTCATCCGAGGTGATCTGGAATGCTTCACCGATCGCATGACGGTTGCCCATCAGACCGGTATAACCGATCGCAAAATCGGTATTGAAGGTCACGGTCCACAGACTTGTACCGTCGCCCTGTATGATGACAGGCTTCCCTTCCCGCATTCTCTTAATGACCTGCCAGAAGCCCTTGGAACCGTGTACTCCGAGAGGAATATTCCGTTCGTCGTAGGTATGCGAAGGGCGCACGATCGTCACCGGGAAACCCTCGTCCCTGTATTTTTTCATAAGGAATTCTTCGCAGGCGATCTTGTTGCGGGAATACTCCCAATAAGGGTTTGACAGCGTCGTGCCCTCGGTGATGCGGTAATCCGATACCGGCTTATGATATGCCGAAGCGGAGCTGATATAGATATACTGTCCCGTGCGTCCTTTAAAGAGCCTGTGATCGCGCTCAACCTGATCCACGGTAAAGCCGATGAATTCGCAGACACAGTCAAAATATGTGTCGCCGATCTTCTCGAGCACGGTCTTTTCGTCATTGATATCGGCCACAATGGAATGTACCCCCCAGGGCAGCTCCAGAGTACGGTTTCCGCGGTTTAAGAGATATACATCCCAGCCGTCAGTCACAAGTTTTTTGGTTATGGCCATGCTTATCTGGCCGGTTCCGCCAATCAGTAAAGCTTTCATGATCATTCTCCTTTTTTAAATGTTGGTTTACATAACCAGTTTTATTTGTAGATAGACAGTTCAAATATTTTAGCGATCGTAGACAGCGCCAGCAACTCGTATTCAGACCACTTCTGCCGCTGCTCCAGCCGGGCGAACATTATAAAACCTTTATCCACGCCCCGGTAACGCAGCCGGTAAAAAAGTGCGGACTGCACATCCCGTTCCGCAAGCTTCTTTTGAAGCCTGGGATACTTATCTTTGAGATTGTTCAGCCAATCCACGACGAAGAGATTGTTTTCGTCAAAGCCGGACATGAACTCCTCGTCCATGTGCAGCCACCTCAGATCCTTTTTGTTATGGATGGCTCCCTCGGGAGTCCAGCCGAATCCGACCTTGCCGCCCTCATATATGATCAGGATCTCACTGAGCCCGAAATTCTGGCCGACATTGCCGAACGTCGCTTCCATACTGCTGACGCCGCCGGTCAGGTAGTTTTCAAGCATATACTGGATGATCCCGATCTTGTCGAAGCCGAGTGAAAAGCTCCACGAACTGCCGGGATCATTGTGCTGCTGAACCAGCTCGCCGTGCATTTCGGGCGTGTAGATCACGTAGCGGTTCCTGCCCTTTTCCTTAGCCAGATAGAGCATCTTGTCCGCAAGCTGCATCACACTCTTGTAGCTGTCTCCGTGATCGGGGAATGCTGCGGCTCCCATTGAACATGTCAGGGATATGTTATCGAGCTTGCCGGCGTATTCCTCTTCAATTGTCATACGTATCTCACGCATGATCGGACGAAGCTCAGCCTTATCCGAAATATCCTTGGTAACGATCATGATCTCATCGCCGCCGAGTCTGCCGACCACGCCTTTATTGCCGACCGCCTTATTGATTATGCCGGTGACCGTGATAAGCACCTCGTCTCCGAACATATGGCCGTAAGTATCGTTGACCATCTTGAAGTGATCCAGATCGAAAATGATTATGTATGTAGTAGGACAGTTCTCCTGCGCAATGACTCTCTGCGCAAACTCCGTGATGGCCGCCTTGTTGAGCATATCAAGCATGGGATCCTTGTCGCTCGCGCGGTTGTATTTGATATCACCGAAAGCACGCCTGATATCGGTTTTGACTACGCCGTAGACCATCCGTCCCAGCTTTTCATCCTGAACGGAGCTGCATTTGATCTTCAATATGGAGTCATGAGTCTCGATCCTCTGATTGATCATTCCCGCTCCCATGCCCATTTCCAGTTCGGCACAGAACTTACGGAATTCCTGCTCTGATTCCGGGATCACATTGTCCCGCGTGGCAGCGATCCAATCCGTCAGAGTACCGTCAAATACGATCTCCTCCGGATCAAACCTGAAAAGCGTAAACCTGTCGGTATCGGATTCATACCGCAGCTGCATATCACCGGCCAGGCCGAGATACATGCGTGCTTCTTCTATATTCATTGAGTCCCTGATACTATCGTCCATCTTATGGTGTACCTGTTTCTGTTACTGAAATATTCAATGGTGTCAGGATCAAAAGATATTTGCCCCTGACTTGATACACGAATCCCATGGTCAAAAATCCTCATCCAAACAAGTTTGATTCGGATTTTGCGCCTTCTGACCCTTATATCATATAATTAAAGCATATCAATATACGATTTTACCACAATATTTGGATATAAAACAGATTTTTTATGAATGTGCCGACAGTGTATCAGCGGGACGGTTCTTTTGAGCCATTTGGGTCACAGGGACGGTTCTTTTGAGCCATTTGGGTCACAGGAAAGGCTCTGCTGATCCGCTTTGTGCCCGGGCCGGATACATACCGAATATATAAATCCGGTAACGATCAGCTCGATTTTCGTTAAATCAACAACGAATCGTCGCAGATACATGCAACGAAACCGCACCGTTCAAGCGAAGCGCGTTTGCGGGTTCGTGCCATGGATCAAGAAGATGAGTTGTATGATTTAGAAAATCGGTAGCGTGTTACCGGTTTTATATATTCGGTATGTATCTGATCACTCAGAAAGCGGATCAGCAGAACTATCGTTCTGATCGGGATTCGGATCAGCAGAGCCGTCGCTCTGATCGGGATTCGGATCAGCGGAACCGTCCCCTTGATCCAAATGTGCCGACTCTTCCTCGGGTTCTTCGGGGACGACTTCGTTGCCGAAACGGTCCTCCTCCGCATGGTAGAAAAGCTCCTGTGAGCCCATGTTCTGGGTAACTTCACGGGTCTTGTCTGCGATAATATGGGCCGCCTTTCTGATCTTGGCGCGGCGTTTGATTATGGTCCTGATGATCAGCACGGCGATCACGATCGCGGCTATGAAACCTATTGCCGCCAAAACGATCACTCGTATTATTCTCCTTTTGTAGGACTCCAGACGGATCTGAAGCTTGGGGTAGTTGCCCTTTACCTCAAAAAGCATATATCTGCCCATCAGGCGCGGATCACCCACGGGAACCCAGCTGCCGTTCTCGTTGCTGAGCACCTGCAATGCATCCTTTTCAAAAAGCTTGACGGATTCCTCATCCAAAGCATATCTGACAGTATGAACCTCACTTCCGTCATCGGGAATAAGGATGCTGAAGCTGTTGACCACAAGACTCTTGTCATAAACCTCATTGATCTCCGAAAGGAAGCTTTCAACCACTATCTCGTCATCATTTCTGAACATACCGTCCACAAGTATCTCCGACTGGCCGTTCTCTCTGATCTCACTGCCGGCCAGCGTGGTCAGGTTCTTGATATACTCACCTTCGATCTTGGTATCCTTCGTCACAGAGCCGACTCCCTGTACCTCCCACTGCACATAATAACCCTGTTTCGGAGCAGCCTCGGGATACGAATCGTAGCTTACGGAATCGCCATATTCCACGCTTCTTCTGTCTATGATCTCAAGGTCATCCCCGTCTTTTACGATAAAGGCAACACGCATCCTCTTAAAGTCCTCCGGAACAGTCATTCCCTCTTCCTCGAGACTGTCAAGCTGCCTGAACGAAACAGGTTCAGCTTTGTGCGAATAGCTCACACGGTCTATGCCTGCCAGCTCATCTCCGATGAAATAATTGTTTCTCACCTTACCCTCATCCGTCACATGTCCGGCTATGGCGCCGTACCACTCATCGGAGCCGTCAACGGAGATCGCCGCGAGGCTGTCATAAATATGGGTTCCGTCCCCTGCTATCCCTCCGGCATAGGAGGATGCCGTTATCTCACCCTTGGCGGCGCTCTTAAGGATATACGAAAGTGACTGCCCCGCTATCCCTCCGGCATACTGACCCGAGTCCGAAGTAATATCCGCGTAGTTTTCACAGCCGGTTACGGTACCCATCTCCTGGAGCCCGCATATGCCCGCCACGTAATTCTTTTTGCCCTTCAGGTCGGCCAGATTTTTGTCTGCCCTCAGCACACATTTGGTTATAAAGGTCGTGTTAAGCTCTGCATCACTGATGCCGGTCATGTCGCTCTCGGGATCGAAATCATATTCGATCGCCATGGTTCCGGCTATACCGGCCGTATCGATATCCCCGTAAACATACCCTTTGTTCACGCAGGAATCGATCGTGGCATCGGTGCAGGTCTCGGCAATGCCAAGGGATTCATCCTCGAACACATTCGAATAATCCCTGTCAAGCACTCCGTCTATCGCATCTGAATACAGCATCATTATCTTGTTGAACTGGTCATTAACATCGGAGAGGTCGCCCACCAGAGCACCGGTGGAGCTGTTTATCTCGGTGTTTAGCACTCCGAAGTTGTCATTCATACCCTGGAGATTGTCTGCCAGTGAGGACGTATGAGCCCGATACTCGTTGCTGAGCTGGGGCAGGGTAATGGTATCCATATCGCCGACCGTGGAGGTGATCCTTTTGGTCTCGGAGCCGGCTTCCCTGATATTCGTGACCGAGCTGTTCATGTAGCTCACCGCCTTTTGCACATCGGATCTGACCTCGGAGCTCATCTCGTCCACATGCTTCATCAGAAGCTCGGTCATACCGGCGGCATATCCGGCTACATCCGCTGCATACAGGGTGCCGTGTGCTTCAGCGTAACGGTTATTGGCATACTGCTGAACGGCCTCCTTTGAAAGTACTTCGGCCGAGGTCTTCACCTCTGTATCATCCACATGCTTTTCATGATCCGCCTCGGTATCCTCCGCCGGAAACTGAGCATCGGTCCAGGTACCGTCGCCGGGCTCGATATGGTGGCACCATACCCCGTCTGTTCCGAAGGTATTGATAAATTCCGCGATATCTCCGTCAAGATCTGCGGGATATCTGCTGCTGTCCCAGTAAAAAACCGGCACGGATCTTTCTGCCGGATCATTGACAGTACTTATGTTAAAGGTATAATCGCCGGTGTCATTTCGCACAAATACAAGATCGGATTCTTTGCCGGAATCCTTGGCAGTCACCCACATATAATAATTCCGAAAGGCCTTTTTGGCCTCATCTTTGTACCTGTCGAACTCATTGTTGGCTTCCTCAAGCCTGCTTTTGTTTTCGTCATACTCCTTCTTTTCATCGGGATTGAGATAATCATAGACGCTCAGATCCTTTACCGACTCGGAGATCATCCTTCCCGACGCAAGCACATTTTCAGCCGCCGACACTGTCTGATCCATGGCACCGTCCTTTTTCGACGCCTCGTCAAGTATGTAATCTATCCTGGAAAAGGCCTCGCTCACGGAGCCTGTAACTCCGTTGACAAAGCCTACGGTATCGCCCGCAAGATATCTCGTATCACCAAGAGCCTGACCCGTGAACTTCTGTATCACCGAAAGACGGTCTGTGATCACATCGGATCCTTCCCCCGCGTCCTCAAGCGTATTTCCGATCAGATCGTGAAGGATCTGGATATTGTCGTTAAGCTGGGCTGCGATGTCATGAGAAAGGTCGATGGTAACGTAGGGCTCGGCCTGACCGACTATCCCGCCTACATCCTTGCGTCCGAGCACGGTGCCGTTATTGGTGCAGTCAAAAATGTACCCCGACTGCCTGCCGGCAATACCTCCGCAGTTGTAACCCACCTGATCGTAACCGATAGCGCCGTCGTTGACACAGTGCATGATGACACCTATGGAAACGCCGGCTATCCCGCCCGTATCGTAAACACTGCCAACAGTGGCCGCGCTCTCCCTCTTTTCGTTGCTGTCGTCTCCGAAAATCGATGTGACATATGTCTCAAGATTTATGTCCTGGACCGAAAAAGTCTGCTCTTTATAAATGGTATTCACATCGGCGAAATTAAGACATCTGCTGATATTACCGATGTTCTCACCTGCTATTCCACCCGTAAAATGACTGCCGCCTATCTCGCCCCGGCTCACCGTATCGGTTATGCTGCCGCTCAGCTCGTTAAAGCCCGCTATGCCTCCAATATAGCTTCCGCCGGATACCTTACCGTCAAAGCTGCAGCTGACGATCTGTCCGTAATTGTCGCCGGCTATGCCGCCTGCCCCGTATCTGCCGCCATCGGTCGAAACTACACCCCTGACGTTCAGATTTCGGACGATCGCAGTCTCCTGCAGATAAACAAAAAATCCCGTATAGGATCTGTCCTCGTCGATGTTCAGCTCCGAAACGGTATGTCCCCTGCCGTCAAACACCCCGCCGAAGGAAGGAATTCCTTTAAAATCGACTCCCGCCATGGAGATATCATTTTCCAGTATCACGCGCTTGTTGACCGACCAGGTGTCCAGACGGCACTTGTCCGCAAGCCCGACAATATCCTCCGGAGAGGATACGTGGATATCCACCCATTCGGCTTCAATATCAGACTGGACCTCGGATCTGATATCCGCGTCCACATCGACCTCGTTTTCCTTATAGGAAAGCTGGGAGCCTGTCATAAACGAAGCAGTGCCATCTTCCTGTTCCTGTTTTTCGTCCTTTTCGGACTCCGACTCCGGGATGACCTCCTTGACCGGTGGCGGAACCTCCTCAGTGGCTGCCGCAAAGACCTCTGCGACGGGTGCGGCTGCGGATCCGGCTGCGATCAGCCCGGCGCAAAACAGCGATAATATTTTTATCATATTGGATGATACTCTGTTGTACATTCTAACTACTCCAAAAGAACTCATCAGGATATCCGTAACTTCCCTTTTATTGTGGAAGAGCATTCGCATCCGGGGAGCCTTCTCCGGGATCGTTCGCTGACTGCGAAAGCGCTGCCCCGGTTTCGGCACCCTCGGCAGAATCGAACGAAGGATCGGTTTCCTCATCCGGCAGCTCGGTGATAGCCTCAGAGTCGATGTAAGCGCTGACATTTCCTTTGACAACGGCATGCATGGTTCCGTTGACGGTACCGTCGATATGGCCTCTGACCAGACCGTCGATGCGCATGGTACCGACCGCCGTTCTCGTTCTGACTGGCATATTCATTACAAAAGCGGTCTTTTCAATGATCTTATCGCCAACCAGCAGGATCTGGGGCAATACAAACATTGTGATGAAAATGGATATGATGGTTCCGCGCCCCAGACATTTTCCTATACCGTAGATCGCACAGTCCGAGGTCATCCTGCCGATCAATGTACCGGCCACAGCCAGCATAGTGCCGGAGGTGATGATCGTCGGGAAGGACAGGTTCATGGTATTGATGATCGCTTCCTTGCGGAGCATGCTGCCCCTGAGCTCGGTATATCTGGAGGCTATAACGATCGCGTAGTCGATATTGGCACCCATCTGTATGGAGCTGACGATCAGATATCCCAGGAAGAAAAGATAATCATTCTGTATCGAAGGCACCGAGAAGTTGATCCAGATGCTTCCCTGTATGACTATGATCAGCAGCACCGGCATTCCCGCGGATTTGAAGGTAAAAAGGAGCACCGCGAGCACCGCCAGAATCGATACGATGTTAACCACCCTGTTATCCCTGTCGAAGCATTTCTGCAGATCATAATCGCTGACCGACTGACCTACCACGTAAACCCTGGCATCTCCGTAATACTTAGCCGCGATCTCGTGTATCCTGTCGATAAATTCAAAGGTCTCATCCGATTCCTCGGGGAGATTAAGGTAGACCAGCATACGCGAATAGTTCTCGCCCTGAAGCTGGTTTTTGGCGAAATTCATCATACGGTTCGCATTCTCGAGAGTCTCCATCAGATCGGCATCCAGAGTCACATAACCCTCATCGACTTCCTTATAGATAAACATGAACATATCGATGAGCGGCACTCCGTAACCGGAAAGCCCGTTGATGACCTTGCCGTAATTGGCATCATCCACCGCATACGCCGCATACACCAGCTCCGCGATCTCATAGTCTATGTCCAGAAGCTCCGAAAACTGTCTGGGCGTCAGCCTGTCCGTCAGATTATATCCTCCTATCGCCTCGGTGTTTGCAAGGCCAACGGTTGAATCAACCTCCTCAAAGCTTTCAAGTTCCTTAAGAAGCTGTGCCTCTGCCGAATAGTCACCCGCAGGAACGCAGACGGCACACATGTTTTTGGTATCGAAATATTCCTTCTGCATGTTGTCCGCAACCTGAACGCTGTTGATGATCGGCGGTGTGATCTTGCTGTAGCCGTACACATAAGGGCATTTGCCTGAGATCACATACGCGAAGCAGATGATCACGAGAAAGGCCGGAGCAATGATATACCGGCTCATATATGCGAATTTGCCCACAAAAGGGATATCGGGAATGAAATTTTTATGCTTAGTTTTGTCCATCAGTCCCGAGAAGAGCATGATGATGCCGGGCATCAGCAGAAAGACGGAAATAAGGCTTAAGACTATGGCCTTGATCAGGACAATACCCATGTCGGCACCCATTTTGAACTGCATGAACATCATGGCTATGAGTCCGCCCATGGTTGTCAGGGAGCTGCCCGAGATCTCGGGGATCGCCTTGGAAAGTGCGACGATGGTGGCTTCTCTGGGGGCAAGTGTCTGATGCTCCTCCTTATAGCGGTTCAGAAGTATGACCGCATAGTCCACCGACAGCGCCAGCTGCAGCACAATGGTCACCGAATCGGATACAAAGGAAATCGTTCCGAGCAGGAAGTTGGTTCCCATCTGCACAAGCGCCGCGGAGCCGAAGGTGATCAGCAAAACCGGAACCTCTGCGTAGGCCTGTGATGTCAGTAGTAGAACCGTCACGACTACGATGACCACTATTACGGAGATGGTCTGCATTTCCTCGTTGATCAGTTCGGACTGTGTATCGCCGAGATCCGTCTTGATATATGAATCGTACTTCTCCACATACTGCTCTACAAGATCCAGTGAGTCCAGACACCGGTCGTCATTCTGATCATAATCGAAGGTCACATTATAAAGTGCGGAGCCGTATGTATAGTGTGCGGTCGTATCATCGTAATCAACCGAAAAAACACCCTCTATCTCTTCCAGACCGTCACGGATCGTCTCTCCCTGTTCATATGAGACATTCGCAACCATAACACTCACTGATCCGTAGGTCACGAATTCCTCTTCCATCAGATCCAGCCCCTGTCTGGTCTCGGAATCCGCCGGCAGATATTTGGATATTTCATTTTCTACATGAACCCAGTTGCGGGATACTGCCGAGAAAACGGCCAGAATAATATATATTAAGAAAAAAAGGTTGCGTTTATCTACTATAAATCCGCAGATCTTCAGCATAAAGCCGTTGCCGGATGCCGGTTTTTTCTCTTCTTCCATGGTTAATCAATTCTCCGTATCGCGTTATGTAAACCGCATCAAGTCCCTCAATCGTCTATTATACGCCATATTATAAAAAAAGCAAATCGATTAACCCTATGTGTCAACGGGACGGTTCTGCCGACACATTTTTTTGACACTGTGACTCCGTCCCCGAGCGTCATCCGGTGACACATCAGGGCTCTACACCGAGGATTTCAAGGACATTGTCGATGGAGGCCTCTCCGCGGGAGAGCGAGAGGATCAGATCAAAGTAACCGCTGGTAACAGCGACAGTGTTGCCCATCAGCATGTCGACCTGTACCTTGAGGGCTTCGCCGGATAGCTCTATGGGAAGCGGAGCAGTCAGTTTATAGGTCAGGAATGTATGGGAATCGTCTATCTGGAAGCTGCCGCAGGGAAGCTTGAAGTTGATATACGACATTGCCTCGTACAAAACAGTAAGATACTCGGGAGAGACATCATCAGACAGCGTTATGATCGACGAAAAATACTGAATATCAGCCTCTTCCGATACAGTCGGCAGGAAACAGAACTCTCCGAATGCCTCTTCCTCTCCCGAGCCCAGTTCATCAAAGATAACGGTGAGGATATCCGGATCCCCCTCCTGCCCGGGTTCTAGAAGTCTGGCGGCTATCAGATTCTCCTGAAGCTCATTTTCTATTTCCGCCAACAGATCATGTCTTGTTTTATTCAATGAATTAAGATCCATTTTACTCCTCCCAAATATTTTCACATCATCATCTTTCCCTTGATGGAGGCCACCGAAGGAATACCCTTTTTAAGATCGACCGGAAGCCGCAGGGATTTCACAAACTGAACATATCCTTCCCTGTCTGCTTCGGGCAGCGATTTATCATATATTTTATTGAAAACGAATTCCGCGTATTTGCCTGTCACATAGCTGTGAGCAACCGCCATATTGGGGAAACCTGCCGCGGCGGCCACACGCCTGCGCAGCCTTTCCTTGAGAAATTCCTTATCCTGCTTCTGTATATCGGCAGGATCTCGCGGTTTGTCGTTCTTATGTTTGAAGTTATAGACCTGCTCCGTGATATTGTCCATATCAAAGAACCGGTCAAAGGTCGCCTTCTGAACCTGACCCTTTTTGACCGCATCGAGAACCGTTGTGGTGATGGAAAAAACGGCACCGATCGCAGACGTTACAACGGGTCCTATACCCGGAAGTATAAGTCCCGCTATTCCAAGTCCCGTACTGATGGTGCTGTAGATCGCAGAGTTCCGGCTCTTCTCGCGTAAATGATCGGATAGCTTGCTCATGTTCAGATCATATTTCTTCTCACGCCTTCTCGCAAGTTCCTTAAGGCGATCCTTCTCAAGCTCTTCCTTTGACTTAACGATCTCTTCCTCATCATCATTTTTTATCAGATCATCATTGCGATATTTGCGTTCGAAATATTGATTGGCTTTGTAAGCATTCCGGGCCTGACTTGCCAGCGATGCCCATTTGACGATGCTGGTCGCTCCGGAAGCAAGCGTGGTTCCGATAAAGGCATACTGCAGGGCAGATGATGCTGCGGTGGTCTTGGCAATGATCTCCTTCGCGGATTCCCCGGCCTGCAGTGCCTTTTCCACCGTTCCCGTAACATTGAGACCGGTTTCAACGGCTGACCATGTTCCCGTTACCGTACCTGCGACGGAATTTATCAGACCGAATATCCTTTCCGTGATATCTCCCGCACTCATATCCTGGTGTCCCACTGCCAGGCTGTATATACCCGAAACGGTCGACAGCAATCCACTGATCGACGACAATGCGGTATTTACATTTCCTCCCCAAAACAGCAGATCCTTCCAGCCTGCCGCACTTAAACCCCAGCCAATGCCATATTCCTTAAACGTGGTTGTCATAGCCTTTGGAACAACCCTGCTGAAATTCGTCACATAGCCCGTATCCGAAGTGATCTGTGTCGTGACATCACTGTACGCACTGTAAGCTTTGGGACTGACACCGGACTGATCCTTTACATCACCCTTTCTGAGATCGCCTTCTTTGGTCATCTCCATGACGTCATCATCCGCTGCTGCCAGCTCGGCCAATACCTTCTGGGCTTCCTGAGCTTTACCGCGGATCCGGCTGTCCATATTTTTCATTTCCCCATCGGAACCGGACCGGTATTTTTCCAGAAGTGTCTTATAGTCTTCAAGCTCTATATAGAAACGAAGCAGCGTATTCCTGCGTTTTTCGACCGGACCCATACCGGTTTGGGGAGATGTGATCATCGCAGCATCACTGACAGCCGACAGCATCCGTTCATTCTCCGTGATGGCAAATGCGTCCGCCAGTTTATTCATATATACATATTTACCGGTAATGTGTGAAATGAACTTCCATTTGGTCGCAAGCATCCGGTTTTTAAAAGCTGACAGATTGGGAATGTAATCCCCGCTCTGAGAAACGACCGCATCGAGCAGAGAGGCATTTTTACGCGCGTTCTTCTCTACAAGATAATACATATGCAGACGCTCCCTCTTAGAGCGTGCCAGTATCTGACTCACAAACTCACCGTTACGGTTACGCAGATGCGAAAACATGCGCATGGCTCCGCCGTTGTTGAAATTGCGGATGAGCCAGCGGTCGATCGCCTCTATTCCTTTTAGCTGTTCAGGATTAAGCCCCTCATCGTCTTCATTAAACTCAAGATGCTTCTTGACGCTGACTTCACCCTCGGTATAAACATGGTCATCAATAAGGTCTCCGAGGGTCTTCTTTTTCTCCCGGTCGGAAAAAGTGCTGTCGGCCTTTTCCACGGCAGCCATCTCTATCAGGCTTCTCTTATAATCTTCAATGATCAGCCTGTATTCGCGATCGATCGTCCTGATGTCATGCGTATTGATATAGATTCGCAGGTTTTTCTCATAAGCCGCAAACACATCCAGCTTCTGACGCAGCAGCTCCTTAGGAGACGCAACACAGGAATTCTGGGCGATATGCTTCATCCACTTCTTATAGACACCTGAGAGCTCCTTCATACCCGATTCGGCTTCGGACTTCAATGCGGGATCATGATCTCCCGGTTGAAGAAAAGTGGGCTTAAGTGCCTGCTTCATCAGTTTATTGCCGCCAAACTGCCTGAAAAAGACTTCTGTTGCATCGCGCAGGGATTCTGCAAGCCTTTTACGCAGCTTACCATCCTCGTGAACAATATGTCCCCGATGCATATAAAAGTAGTTGGAGGCGGCCTGTGAAAGTCTCTGTATGGCAGCCACAGCCTCCATCACTTCTTCATCATTCAGCCGGGCTTTACTCTTCAGATCCAGAACCTTTTGAACCTCCCTGACGGCTCTTTTGAGTTCTCTGAAGCTGTACGAGCCCGTGCCGCGGAGAGACTCTTCCACGTCCCGAACCTGTGACCATACCAGATCAAAGCCCTTAAGCTTTTCACACAATACATCCTTAGTCAGCAGCACGGCCTCATCCCTGGATGCCTTAACCCTGTTATATACCGATCCGTCCCTTACCACACCTACCGGCACGGGACCGGCATATACACTCTTCCGTATCCGTTTATCGGTCTTTTTGTGGGTTGTTTTGGGAATGATGTTTATTTCGTTTTCGTCATATTCTATATCCTCAAGCAGATTCCTCCCGGAATCATAGATGCTGAAACTCTCCTCATTTTCTTCCTTTTCTTCGATGATATCCAGATTACTCCTGATCTTATTGCCCGATTCAATGAGACTGTCATTAAGATTACCTTCCGAACCGCCGGATTTATTCACAGATACGTCTGACTCTGTTTTTTTCAGCTCGGAAGACTTTATAAGATATTCTTTCTGAATCTCCTCACTTTTACTTACGGGTTCGTTCAGCGGTTTATTCAGATGTTTGTTTATGTCCTGTTCAACAAGCTTTTCAATATCCATATTACTACCTCTTATGGTCTGTCAGCATTTTGTCGGGGCTAAGGAACTGTGCGTAAATAACCTATACATCTGACTTGTCTAAATGCCCATCTGCTGCATCAAGAAATCTTGACATAGTAAGGAACCGTAGCGAATTAACCTGGTCATTTCACTTGCATGCTTTCCCGATATCTGAATCAGAAAGCCTCGCCGTAGTAATATAACGATTCCAAACGATAGCACGTATCCGAAAGCCTCGATGCAGTAGTATACGGCATCAAAGGGTACGTACAAGATTTATCTCACGATAATGCATTTCCGGAATACCGAGGATTTCCGTCATAGCCCGGCTGCTCCACTCATAGGATTCCCTGATGCACACGGTCCGGATCTCTTCGTTAAGTATACCCTCAGCGATCACTTTCGCGATCAGGATCTTCATCCCCTCCTGTTTTTCCGATTCAGACACATTGGGAAAATGGCCGTGGATCATCAAAACTCCGGCATTTACCGGTGCCACCAACACGCCGGCAAGAATAGCATCATCCCTTACAACGAATCGCGATAATTCCAGATTCACAGTACTCTCGGAAATTATCTCAAACACGTTTTTGACCTTCTGATTATACTTAAGGATCAGCGGATCCGAAAAATTATTGATAGTACAGATACTTATGTATTTTTTATGCTCGGAGATCACTTTTTTGATCACCGGATTGCGTACAACAGTGTCAGCAGAATATACCAGCAATCCGGTTCCTACAGATACGGCATGGAAGTCTATATTTACGGCAAACTCAAAGGGTGTTATCAGATCCTCGGCATTCTCCGAGATCTGTCTGTAAAACACATACCCGGCACCGGCACTTTTGATCTCGTCACATCCGTAGTCGATCAGATTCCCGGCAACACCCAAGTTTCGGTGCTCCGAATCGACAATGACATACAGAAGCTGAGCAGCCGTATGCAGTGTCTCCGGCATGGTAAATACAGCCACCCCCACCACATTTCCGGACACGCTGTCGATCGCGGTATATACATAGGATCTGTTGTCCGCCAGCTGAACGTTCACATAGTCCGGAAGAAGCTTCCCAAGTATCTGTTTGTCTATCCTGGATCTTTGATAGCTGATCTTTGGTTTCATTACTTAAATATATCAAAATTAATGCAGGATGTACAATAAGAATCGGGCCAAAAACTGTCGGGCAGAGCATATGGATCCGGTCTGAATTATAGTGAACGTCAAAAATACTTTGACGTTCACTATAAAGCCTCCGGCAGGATGCGCACGGATTTGCAGGGGAAATCAATGCTTCGCATAGCAAATCCGGCGCAGTAAACGACGAAAAGTATAAATACTTTTGTCGTTTACTATATCAGTTAAAAAGAGTATACGAATCCGGCCAGGCCTTTGCGATCAGCGTCAATCCGTATTCGCGGGCCAGTCTCAATGCCTCGTCCGTGGGAACAGCCTTGCTGATAAGCACCGGAATGCCTGAAGCGATCGCCTTTTGTGCCATATCCGAGGCTATCCGTCCCGAAGTAAAAAGCATACATCTGTAAGGGTCAAGCTTCTGCAGAAGCATATACCCCACCGCCTTGTCCAGGGCATTATGCCGGCTGACATCTTCGAACCCCCGTATCTCACCCTCAGGACTTCTCAGATAACAGCTGTGAGTACCGCCCGTAGACTTATGAAGTCTCGAATCATTTCTGAAATACTCGGTCATGGAGAAGACTGCGAAATTGAATTCGTTCGATCCTATCGTGGAAGCTTTCGCCGGATCATCCCCGTCCGAAGGTGTGGCCCGGTTACCTATGCAAAAGTCTGACGTGATGGCTACACCGGTAACTCCGGCGTTCAATTGACTCAGCCTCCGTCCGTTCTTTTTGACAAGGAGCTGTCTGTTGGCTGTACAGCAGGTGGGCTCGGTGACCACGCTCTCCTCAAGCTCGATCCCGGACTCAAGCTCCACCTCCGCAATATCTCCCTGTCCGCAGATAAAAAGCCTCTTAACGTCATCGGAGCTGTCTATTATACGCTCGGTATACAGCCGCCCCAACACAAGCTCCGTAAGGTCTGCGGGCGTACAGTTAAGCCTTGCAACAGAAATGCCGTTAACGGATATCTCAATCGTATGCTCCGTTATTACGGTTTCCTTTGATGCGCTGATGCGGCCGTCCGGAGTAACGACCCCGCCTGCCGCTTCGGTAAGTGTCGGGATCTGAGACGCATTATTATTGATATTGATACTCATACCGTTATCCTATCACGATCACTTCTTCACTGTCATCCGTCAAAGAAGCCTCAGCGGCAATATCATCTGCCGTTATGCGATATTTCCCCTTGAAAGCATCTATCTGCGCCCAGCCGTTTTCATCGGTTTGTACGGAAACATCCGTCCACCACTCCTGCTTAACCAGCCTTTTGAGCATGTCGAATGAGGGCTTGCGTGAATTATCAAGCCTGAGGAATCCGCTCGGCGCCTTCAGCCACGCACCATCCTTGAAATCCCAGGTGGTGATCGCCTGTACAAGCGGATGTGCAAAAAGGATCCTGTACATCTCCTCGATCTCCCTTGCCTGACGTTCCTCTCCCTCGAGAGTCGTAGGCCACTCTTCCACCTGCCAGTCGTTCAGATCCTCGATGTGAGGAGGCATGATCTCCCCGGAGATCAAAGTGTTCTCGGTGAAGTGAATAGGCAGTCCGAAATGCGAAAACCTCTCAAGGACCTCCAGCAGCTTCTCCTTGCCCCAGTATCCCTGATGCTGATGCGACTGGATGCCTATCGCACTGATGGGTATTCCCGCATTCAAACAACCGTCGATCAGGATTTCGTAATCGATGGAGGTATTGAAATCATTAAGGAGCAAAACCGCGTCGGGGTTACTCTCGTGTGCCCTTTCAAATACTTCCCGTATCAGTCCGACACGGCCCGTCTCTTTGCATATTCTCGTGATCGCGTTGTCATACTTATCGAAGATCGGCATGATGACGACCTCGTTGATCACGTCCCACATATCGACAACGCCCTTGAATCCGGTAACCTCCCGGTCGATCCTCTCGAGCTGCTTTTTAAGGATCGTGGCATTATCATACTTCAAAAGCCAGTCGGCACATACGGTATGCCAGCAGAGCGGGTGTCCCTTTACCCTAACTCCCTTGCCGGCAAGATACTGTGCGGTCTTCATGAGCACGTCCCTGTTCGGCCTGCCTTCCACCGGCTCATAGCCTCCCCAGTAAAAAGGCAGTGTGGCAAAGTTGAATATCTCCAGCCAGCTGTCGGTGATCTGCTGCCACGCTTCACCGCCCTCCGAGACAAAGGGAATGAAATCAAAGCCTCCGCAGCCGAACAGGAATTCATGATCTTTCTGATGAATGCCTATCTGACGATTTGCCAGCGGCTGATCGTTCTTATCCGTAAAACGGATCCTTTTATGTACTATTCTGTGGTGGATGTCCATATTCTAACCTCTCCTAATCAATGCTGTCAGGAGCAAAAGGCAGACGCAGCACAGATTCTCAACCGGCGTAGGTATGTCTTCCTCCTTAGGAACTGTGCGTAAATAACCTATACATCTGACTTGTCTAAATGCCCATCTGCTGCATCAAGAAATCTTGACATATTAGCCCCCGGTTCGTCAAAGTTCGACGGCATGCCGAGCGACTTAAGGAACGCCGCGAACGCATTGTTGCCCTCCAGGGCGGTATCTTTGGGATGCTCGAAGTCCATGCTGCATCCGCCGCAGACGGATCAGCCGTCGGCCTCCCCGCGCAGGATCAAAATGCCGTGTTCAAGAGCCGGAAGCACAAAACCAAGGGTTTCGCGCACAGCTTTGGGTGAACCGGGCAGGTTGATGATCAGTGTCTGTCCGCGGATCACACTTGCTGCGCGGCTCAGCATGGCTCTCGGAGTTATCTTCATACTCTCCGCACGGATGGCTTCAGCTATGCCCGGTACATTTCTGTCCGCCACGCTTAATGTTGCCTCGGGTGTCCTGTCCCTCATGGCAAAACCGGTACCGCCTGTGGTAAAGATCACATCGGGAGCGATCGTATCGGATATTCTGATCAACTCGTCGGCAAGCTGCTTTTCTTCATCGGGCAAAAGTAAGGCTTCACATATCTCATATCCTGCACCGACCAGTTCCCCGCATAGAACGGGGCCGCTTTTGTCCTCGCGCTCTCCGCGAAACGAGCGGTCACTGACTGTGATCACTGCGGCAGTGAATCTGTGCGATGTGTTTTGGGGGACGTGATAGCTCGCAGCTGTTTCCGACTTTCCGCCGGAATGATGATTACCGTCTGATCCTGTGGATGCATCACCGGGTTGGTGAACTACAGTGATCTCGTCGCCTGTTTTTACAATGCCGCCGTGAATGACTTTCGCAAATACGCCTTCACGAGGCATGATGCATTCTCCCGCTATCTTTGAGATCTCGCAGCCGCTGTGACAGATCTTTCCGATCTGCATAAGCTCCAGGATAACATCACCGCATTCAAACCGGGTTCCAAGCGGAAGCTCCGTGAAACGTATCCCGCTCACGAGCAGGTTTTCTCCGAACACTCCGGGCGGAAGATCCACCCTGCCACCGGTCTTTTGACGGAATGCCTCCACACTTTCCGCCGATAGCAGGCTCACCTGTCTGCCGCTGCCGGCATGCGCATCATTCTCCAGACCGAAATCCTCGATGATCCGGCACTCTCCGATGTCCTTTTTTACAGTTCCTTTTTTTTCGGAAATGCATACCGCTTTGATCTGTCCCATTAATATTCTCCTGTAATTGTCATTTTATGATGTCAGGTTCAAAAGGTATTTTGTATCTTAACCACCGATCTGAACCATCCTTCGGTTCTCCGGATCTGAAACTCCGGCTGTAAAATCATGCGATGACGGCTTGTTGTTAAGCGCATTTGTTATAAGTTCCCTGATACACTCGTCGTCGGATCCGTCCCTGAGTGCCGTCCTGACATCCACTCCGATCGAATGGTGCAGACAGAGTTTGAGATACCCGTCGGCAGTCAGTCTGATGCGGTTGCATCTGTCACAAAAGGATTCGGAAAGCGGGCTGATGAAGCCTATCCTGACAATTGTTCCATCTTCGCAATCATTGGACATCTTCAATTTTGGAGATTCATTCCGCCGCTGATCCATACCGGGAGATTCATTCCGTCCCGGGTCCATACCCGGGGATTCATTCCATTCCGGATCCATACCCGGGAGTCCAGACCGTCCCGGATCCATACCCTGGGATCCATTCCATCCCGGATTCATACCCGGAAATCTGTAATACACTGCGGGGCCGCCATCGTTTCTGAGCATCTCCCCCTCTCCAAAATGTTCCGACAGTATCTCCATGATCCTTGCTGTATCAATACCACGGTAGGCTACGGCTTCTCCAATAGGCATAAGCTCTATAAATCTGAGATCCGTACCCTTTTCGGCAGCGAACTCACACAGGGAAACAATATCTCTTTCATTATACCCAATAACAGGGACACAGTTTAGCCTGACTTTCAGTCCGGCAGCCTTTGCAGCGTCAATCCCCTCTATGACATCTGCCAGATTACCGCCTCCGGAGAGCCTTTTAAACTGTTCTTTATTGAGTGTGTCAAGGCTGATATTCACGCTTTGAAGTCCGGCTTTTTTAAGCTCATCAGCCATACCTTTCAGCAGGATACCGTTGGTCGTCATGTGAAGCCCTTCGATACCGGATACTGCGCTTAGCTTCCCAACAAGCCCGGTCACTCCTCTCCTGACAAGGGGTTCTCCACCGGTCAGACGCACCTTACGGATGCCTGCTGCCGCCAGGATACTGACAAGTCTCTCGATCTCTTCAAATGTCAGGATATCTTCATGACGTAGCAATTTAACACCATTCTTTGGCATACAGTAGATGCAGCGGAGGTTGCAGAGATCGGTGATGGAGATACGTAAATATGTTATTTTGCGATTTAAGCTATCATGCATGTTTATTATGGTTGTTATTCTTTATGGTCCCCAAAATGTGTCGGCAGAACCGTCACGGTGATACATTTTGTGACACTGTGACTCCGTCCCCAAGTGTCATTTTATTGTCGAAGTTTTACACATGGCTTAGATGCAGAACGAATATATAAACACGGTAACGATCAGCTCGATTTTCGTTAAATCAGAAACGAATCGTCGCAGATACGTGCTACGAAACCGCACCGTTCAAGCGTAGCGCGTTTGCGGTTTCGTGCTACGGATCAAGAGGATGAGTTATCTGATTTAGAAAATCGGTAGCGTGTTACCGTGGTTGTATATTCCTGTCACGCATTGGGACCGTATTTCAGCCTGTTCCTGTAACCCTTATATTCCTCCTCCATGTCTGCTCCGGGCATAAATCCGGTCATAACGATGTGGTTTTTTGCACTGCCGGTAAGAGTGAAGATATAGGGCTGAGCGGCCATACCTTTCGTTCCGAGCGTCTCTATTTCCTTCTCCGTCTTTTTTTCCGACCATGACAGGAGCTTAAATGAGTCATATTTCTTATGCTCCGGCTTTGACATTTCGGTTATCAGGGAATTTGTGCACTGCATGAGATCCATCAGGAATAAAGCCTTTGCCCTTACCTCAGCGTATTCATCCTCCGAATAACGGGTATCGACACCTTCATCCTTCATGAGCTCTTTATAGTCCTTCATCAGGCCTCCTCTGGCAGCGAACTCAAAGCATAATTTGATCATAACAAGATTATCAAAGTATCCATCCTCCAGAATATCTTCATAGTTTTTGATATTAAGCTTCTTCAGATCGAACTCCTTTATCATATCAAATGTGCTTTCCAGTTCCCTGGCCATTTCGGTCTTTTCCTCAGCTGTAGCAGTCTGCATATCTATACTTACGGCACTGATCCTCTCCCTGGTCTCCTCCTCGCTATCCATCTTCAGGTATTTCATAGGAGCTGCGTATGCTTTGAGCCGACGGTTCTTCGAATGCTCACTAAGCTTCATTTCCTTGTCGATCAGGTCGTTACTGCTCTTGAAGAGATTATTTATGGATTCCATCCGTTGTTTGGCGGCCTCTGTCTCCCTCTCAAGTTCGTCGGCCGTTATTTTTTTCCTGAGCTTTAGGCCTTCAAGCTTCGTTTGATATTCTTTCTCCTTATCAAGTTCAAGGATATCCTTATATCTGGACAGGTCGAGCTCGATCCCGTTTTGCTTCGCATAATCCAGATAATCCGTAACGTTTTTCTGGTATGCCGTTACGACCGAAGCACTGCGGAGGAGCTCTTTCTCATGCTCGGCTTTCTGCTCAGGGGTCATTTTGCCCGTATCCTTTTTTCTGAGCGCATCGAGCTTCTTCTTCGCCTCGGGGTATTTCTCCATAGCAAAGCTGACATCCTCTTCCAGATCCATTTTCTTCTGCTCTTCCTCGTCAAGCTCTTCATACATTCCCGCGTCCGTCTCACCGGCTTTTCTTAATAACTCTTCCTTCTTTTTGACGGATTTGGACAGGATCGGATGGCCGTTGAAGGCCATTAAAATGTGATTCTTGACATTACCGAGCGTAACTCTGCCAAGGACATCATCAAACTCTTTGGTTGAGGGCTCTCCGTTGCTCTTCTTTTCTACAAAACGAAACAGTTTATTTATTCCCTTTCCCAATAATCTGAAGGGCAGTGTTACCGAATGAAGCAATCCGATAAACGGCGCTGCCAGCAAGGCTCCCCCCGTAGCCACCACATTTCGGAAAACGGTGGCTTTTTCCCGCAATATGTCTCCGTACTCAACTCTTTCTCCGTCATCCTGCAGGAGATTCGGTTCCTTGGCACGAAGCTTCCTTTCTTCATCCTCTTCCTGAATCGTATCGTCATTCTCGATTTTTTTCGGTATTATCTCGTCTTTCTTTGTCCCCTTATGATACAGGTTCACATCCTTGTAGGGAGATCTTTCAAGCTCGAGTCTCGCTCTCTCCCTGATCTGCTTAACCTCATTCAGACGAACCTTGGCCTTTCCGAATTTAAAGAGGGGGATCTTCATCCAGCAATACGTATTGCAGGCGGCAATGAGACCTCTCAGAGCCTCTCCTTCCGAAGATGTGCCTTTTACCTTCTGATAGAAACTCAGAGCATCCTTGACATCCCTCATTTTCCGGCTGTCTTCGTCTTTTCTCTCCTTGTATGAGCCCTCCCACGTCAGATAGGTTCCCCTGGCGGCTACGCTTTCCACATCGACATTGATCTTCGCGCCTGTCTGTTTCGGGGCCTGGATATTCTCCTTTTTGACGTTGATCTTCTTTACGTCCTCCTTCAGCGAATTCTCAAGCTTTATCTGCTGCCTGTTTTTGATCAGCTCTTCTCCGCCCTCAGAGTCATCATCTTCGCCTGTAATCCTGATCTTGAACTGCGTTTTTTCCTGTATTTCTTCTTCAGGAGCGTTGATCAGTTTTCTCAGCTCTTCTTTTTCTTTTTTCTTAAAGTCCATAACGTACCTCCCCCAGTGCAGTCGCCAGTTCCTTCGATGCTGTCTGCAGATCCGAATCGGTTGCTGACAGCAGCCTGTCTATCATAGTTTCATTTATGTCTGTTTCATCCGATACCCCGGTCAGAACGCCTGTAACGAGAAGTGCACTCTTCTGTTTGGGGATCACCAGATCCAGGTACTCCCATAATTCATCCATCCGGATCGAAAAATCGATAAGCGATTCGCTGTGACCTCTTGCCACGGATTGAGATATCACAAAGGCGCACATGCTTATGATCTCTTCGGCCGCCTCGTCATCCGCACTGACGTATTCCACCCGATAGTCATCCGAAGGTGTCCTATGCATCAGCATTACCCCCGAAGGGGAACTCCGATCGCCGGTATAACAGCTTATCTCCGGATCAAAATAATCCTTATTCTCAAGCACATCCCATAAGTAACCTGTATACTTTCCGTTCGTAAGCGACCTTCTGATAAACTGCATTCTCTCATGCTCATCCATCCCGGAAAGGGGGTTTACCGAATCGGATTTTTTCTTAAGTTCATCGAGCTCCGTGACATCTCCCGGGAGTATCACGGTATCGGGAGCCATCTGACCGCCGAAGCCGAATCTCCAGTGGGAAAAAATACTGCCCATCAACGGCTCCCAGGTCGAGCCTACCGCAAAGGAAGCCGTCATAACCTCGATGTCATTCTTATGCATCTGATATACCAGCTCTCCGATCAGGCTGTCGGCTATTCTGCGCCCTCTGAAATCCGGATGAACATACAGCCATTCGATACGAAGTATCGGGGAATCCTCCTGAGTCTCCGTATCCAGCCAGTAGACTATCGCTCCGGCGGCATACGCAACCTGTTTGATGCTGCGAATGGCGCCCAGTGCCTGTCTCCGTCCCGTCACGATCTCTTCGACAATATCGTCCGGCAGAACCGGCATGAATACGTTGATATTGTCCGCATCGATCCTGGTGGTGAGGCATTCCCCCAGCTTCTCATAATCCTTGCGGGTATTAACGGCCTTTTCGACACAATTCCTTCCGTAGGAAGTAAAGGGATGAAAAACAAAAGACAGATTATAGAGGATATCCATTTTGATCCCGTAGAGACTCTCCATTTTCTCCCTGTCCACATCATAGAGACCGTAACTCTTCTTCTCCTCTTCTATGCTTTCATCCACCTGATCCAGGGCATCATAAATGAATCTGAGATCATCTGACACCTCCTTTGGATCCAGTGACTTAAGCTCCCCGATAATGTCCTGCCACTGCTCCGCGTCCCCCATTCCGGGCTTGCGACCGAAAATGGACACGGCTTCCTTTTTTATCTGTTGTTCTCTGTTTGTCATTTTGTATCCTCCTTTTGTGTCAACGGAACGGTTCTGTCGACACATTTTGAATCAATAGAACCATCCCGTGACCCACTTCTGCGCCGTGCGTGAAATGCCTGATCCGGCATTCCCCTGATGATCATTTGATACTTGACGGATCCACTCCGGCTTCCGTCAGCAGTTTGGTTATTCTTTCCTTTGCAGCCTTAACGGTTATCTTAAAGACCGCACTGCTGCTTATGCCCTCAAAGGCACCGGCATCGACATGCATGAGATCACCCGACTGAACCGTAACGGCAGCCAGATTCAGACATCCGTCAAACGCGTCGGCTTCAATATCACCCAGCTCGACCGGGAGCTTCACTGCCTTCAATGCGGTACATCCGTCGAAGGCTCCAAGGCCGATCCGCGAAAGTGTTTTTGATAGGGTCAGGCTCTTAAGAGATGTACATCCCATAAACGCCTTTGCATCAATATTCACCACATTCTTCATTGTCACCTTTGTGAGGGATGTGCATCCCCTGAAGGCCTCTTCACCGATGCCTCCCGTGTTCTTGCCGAGAGTCACGCTCTTAAGGTATATATTACCCTTAAATGCCTCTTCGCCTATGCCGGTCACACTGAATTTCACGGATCTGAACTCGACGGCAGCCGGTACACTGAGTGAGGTTATTCCCTTATTATCTGTTCCGGTGAGGGTCACCTCTTCATTCTCAAGGCTGAATATCTCATACTTAAGTCCCTTCTTATCGAGGAAGTGATCAGTGTCTCCGATGATCTGAGTTATAATGCCTTCCCGTCCGGACTTGGAAGTGATCTTAAACTTCGCCGTATCGGGTACTCCCGCGAAAGCATCGGTCCCGATCGAAAGCTTATCAGAGGATATCGTTACCTTGACAAGCTTCGTACAGCCCTCAAATGCCTCTGATCCGATGGTCGTAACCGATGCAGGGATAACAGCGCTCTTAAGCGCGGACATATCCGCAAAGGCACGGCTTCCGATCCTCGTAACGGTCTTTGGCAATGTAACCTTAGTCAGGCGCTCATTACCCTCAAATGCTCCGTCGGCGATTCCGGTCACGCTGTATTTATATCCCTTGTAATTCACCGTGGCTGGTATGGATACGCTCTTAAGCTTAAGGCGGGCTGCCTCTGTCAGTCCGATGACCGTCAGTTTCCTGTCTGCCACCGACTCAACACTGTATATGATTCCCTTTTTATCCGAGAAGGTTTCGGTCTCTTCCGTCAGCGTCCGGCTGAACGCATCCTTGATCGCGGCATCCTTCATCGACAATTTAAACTCTGCATTCTCAGATATGCCTTCAAAAGCATCACGACCTGTTGCCGCAGTCTCCAGCTTCTCGGATTTAACGTTGATACTCTTTAAGCTGCCGCAGCCGCAGAATGCCTTTTCTCCAAGTGCTTCGAGTGTTGCGGGCAGCGTCACGGAGGTAATGCTTTCGCATCCGGCAAATGCTTCTTTTTCAAGGGTTACGAGTTTGGACGGAAGAGTTATGCCCTTAAGTGCAATACAACCCGCAAAGGCGCGTTCGCCGATGGTCGTAACCGAAGCACCGAACGTAACCTTGGTCAGCGCGGTACAGTCTGCAAAAGCTTCGCTTCTTATCGTCGTGACATTCTTTCCGACAGTGACGGTCTGCAGGGTATTGTTTCCCCTGAATGCGCCTGCATCTATACCGGTTACGGTATATGTCTGTCCGTCATTCTTAACCGTTGCCGGGATCGTGATCTTAGTTATCTTCTTATCGGAGTCAAGTCCGCATACAGCCGCTTCCGATTTACCGGAAATCCGGTAGATGATGCCGTTTGCATCCGTAAATGTCGCATTTCCTGCATCCGGCCTCTCTCCTGCTCCAACGATCTCTACATCCAGCAGGTAGGTTTTGATCACGCCTGCGGGATAATCATAAAACGTATCCTCATATTCACCGTCGGACATCGACAATACGCTTATGCCGTCACCCTCTCCGGTGTTTTCCGGCAGATTGCCGTTTGCCGCTGAATACATCCTGTCAGCCGGATATACATATACCCTGAGCCTGCCCGTGCCGGGCGTAAGTGCATTCAGCATTCCGCTTTCATCAAACTCTGCAGAGTCTCCGATGAACTCATATCTGTATGTCAGGCCTTCGCTGCCTGTGTTGGTATCTACGATATTGTCATCACCATCTACCGCGATCTGTCCGCCCTTACGAGGTGAATTGTTCAGGATATCGGCCCTTATCTCCACACGCTCGCCGGCTTCAAGAGTAATGAGTCCGGTGCCGCTGCTTACGACCTCTCCTCCGGTGACGGCACCCTTATCGTCCGTCACTGCTCTGATGGCTCCGACACTCACTCCGGTCACATATTCCATCTGTTTCGTTTCTTCGGGATATGCCACACGACTGATAAACTCATATTCGGGATCGTCATCAGCGCTGTACAGGATATCATATACCGGTACCGATACGGTGTCAGTGCCCCTCGAATACTTAGCATACAGCTGCAGTTCTTCCGTTATCATCGTGCCTGTGTCATCAGCGCTTATCGAAGAGTCTCCGTCGTCAGGGATGATCTCTCCTGTCGACAGACACACGTCCGTCATGCTTACGATGAAATCCTCATCCGTAACCGTGATCGTTGCTCCGATGTCAGCCTTTTCTCCGGGCTTAAGTTCGGGATACTGAACCCGTTCCAGTCTCCTGTCCTTATCATCCTTCCTTGATACGAGGGTAATGCTTCCGGCATCGGACTTTGCGGTTCCGACGTTTTCAACCGTGCCCGTTACGTGATATCGGTTTCTTGTTCCGGTAGGTTCAACTTCAAGATCATATATCTCCACGTCCGGACTTAAGTCAGCATGTATCGTAGTGCTGACCGACGTGTGGTCTGCCGTGGTCACGGTTATGAATACCGTTGCTTCCCCGGCATTTTCATCCAGGGGAAGGAGCCCGTTGTAGGACGCTCTGTCTCCTCCGATCAGGTTATCTATCTTTATCTCGGACTGCTTTTCAATGCTGCCTTCCTCATCCTCGTCCGTCACATATTCATATAGAAGGATGTTTCCGTCGGCATCCCTGGCTGTCACGGTCGCACCTGTCATGGTATCAAAGCCGTCATTTAAGACTTCAAATGAGAATGCGGCATCCTCTCCGGCATTTAGTTCCAGGAATCCCACGTTTTTGATCCTGGCCACGCTGGCAGGATCGACCCAGAAGGATACCGGATACGCTTCCTCATCGTCCCTTACGGCATAAGGAACAAACGACGCCTCATCATAGGTTTCGGGATGTATCTTTCGTGCCTCATCAGAGGTAATGAGCCTGGATGGAACCTTTCTGGCCAGACCTATCAGCTTACCGTCAGTAACGCCGAAGGCTACGTCATCATAATGATTGCCGGGATGACTCGTGATCTGCACGGGTTTGGTAGGATTTAACAGCTTATAATGCCCATCCTCACCTGATACCTCCGTTCTCACGCACCACATCTGTGTGTCACTGAGGCTGTCGAAGTCAACCGGATCCGCCTCATCATGCTCCATGCATTCCGGCCAGATGATGTATATGTATCTGCCGTCGGAGCTTACGTCAAACGAGTGTATGTCACCGGTAAGCCCGTCATCTGCACCTTCGACCTCTTCACCGATCCTGCCTGTCACAAGCTGTTTCGGTGGAATATAGCTCGGTGCCGTATCTTCTGTCGTATCGCTCTTGTCAACGTATCTGTAGCTGATGCCGTCAAGTTCTCCTTCCAGAACCAGTTCAGACTCATTATGCATCAGAGAAGATATGTCACACGCTACAATGTCCGCACCCCTAAGCCAGGTCAGGTAAAGACCGCCATCCGTATTGATGAATCTCGGATTTGAATTAACGGGAGTATATGAATAATTGGTATCTGAGTTGATCTCCTGTCCGGTAAGTATTATCGGATCGGAGAATTTATCCTCAGCCACGTCATAGGTAACCAGGTAAAGCTGCTGATCCTCCAGGCTATGCAGGTTTCCATCGGCATCCACTGTATAAGCGAAAATGCCATAAGTCTTTCCGTCACGCACAAATTCAGCCGCATCCGTCTCAAGCAGCATGCCGTTATTGGCATTGGCAAGTTTGACCGCGGTTGTTCTCGAGCCGCCCTCACGGTAATAACCTCCGGGCTCCTCAATGTCCTCATGAAGCATTACTCCCGGCAGATAATTGCTGAATTTCTGACCGTAAACACTTTCGTTGTAAGCCTCGAGTCTCTCCTCTGCGATCGCTCCGAGTGCGGCCAGGCCGGGCATGGATGTCAGAGTTTCCTTACCCTCTGCCCACTTACCTTCCGTAAAGTCATAGGATCTGGCTGCGATCAGTGAGCTGACCGGATATATCATGTCACCTACCGTGGCATCCGCACCGTCTGCCTCATCGGCAGGATTACTGCTGCTTCTGCCGTACTGCCTCTTCTCATATCCCACGATCATCTTATTACCGTCCGTAAATACTCCAAACGCCCTGTCGGCTGCGAAATCACTGAAATCAAGTCCGAGTGCGGCGCCTGCGGCATCCTCTGTCGTCCGTGTTATCTCTTCCATGCCGGCTGAAAGCGAACCGTCGGAAGCTACAAACCTGCCATGAAGGTCAAGTGCATTCTGTCTGTTCAGCTTATCTTCGGAATCCTTATATTTCTCATTTACGCTGGACCATACGATGAAGGCTCCCTTATCTCCCAGCGAATAAATGTGCGGATAGAAATCAAGAGTTCCGTCATCCTCCAGCAGCTCCGGCAGAGTCCAGCTGTTTCCGTCATAATATGTATAATATGCCGCCCTTGAATTAAGTCCGTCGGACGCCCTGTCAGCCGGCACGTTAAGGAATACGGCCGCAAACCTGCCGTCTCCCAGCGAAACCATGTTGAAATCGGCATCCGAAGAGATCCTGCTGGCCAAAGGGCTCTCCCTGTACGCATTCTCTCCGCCCTCATCTATTGCTCCAAGCTGCTCCACGGGCTGTCCGTCAGACTCTACTGCGGGTTCTGACGCATTCTTGTCAAACATTCCCTGTCCGCCGTACCACACGGTACCTTCGCTCATGTAGCTGACGTTCTCGGGTTCAAACTCATCTATGCTGTCAAAAAGATAGCTGTCGACGCCTTCGCCAAGGGCATGCATTACCGTGTTCGAATATAAGGCCCCAACGTCTCCCGTCTTGATGACGTCCTGATCTCCCCACAGAGGGAAGGTCTTGTTGGCAAGCTCCTTGGAAAACGTAAACACAATGGCATGGATCGATATGGATGCACTTAGGTTGCAGGATCCGGCACTGTCCGATTTGGTTCCGAAGACCATGTTAAACGTAGCATTACCGGATACCGTTACCTTGATCAGATCTCCGGCCACGCCTGCGGAAAGACTAAGCTCGATCGAGGGATTGACGCTGAACAGTCCTTCGTTATCCAGCTTTCTGTTCGGATCGTCGCCGTCCGAATCCAGTATGTTAAAATCATTCTTATTGCTCTCATTTACGTAATATCGATAATTCTTATCATTTTCAAATCCGCTGCGCTCTTCCACCACAAAGGTAGCGCTGCCATCCACCTTAAGCGTCAGGCCTATGCCTATGGTAACGCCGATTGGAGTGGCGTAATTCATGGTCACAGTATAGGATGCTCCCAGAGACGCGGTCAGCATCATGTTCTTGAAATACCATGAATTCACGTCCTCGTCATATCCGAAGGTCATCAGGAAGCTGAAGCCTAAGTCCATCGAAAAGCTGTTGCCGAATTTCGGCTTGTTTTTCTGCGGTTTTTTGGCATCCTCAAGCTTGTCGTTAAACTCGTTCTGCTTACGTTTTGCAAGGCCCCTTTCAACGGCAAGCTCATCCTTTGCCTCGCTCAGCTGCTTTTCCAGTTCCTTCTTTTCAGCCTCGCTCGCATTTGAAAGCTTATTCTCCAGCTTGGCTACCGCGGAATTGGCCTTGCCCGCTTTCTTGGCCTGATCGGCCGCTTCTTCGGCAGCCTTCAGCATCTCATCCTTGCTGGCCTTCGAAAACTTCTTGCTGATGCCGACCTTGATGACCTGGTTTCCTTCGTCATCCTGATATACGTCGGAGGATACGTCAGCCAGATCGAAGTTGCCCTTCCAGCCCATATCCATGGCCGTATTTACGGCTCCTATAATGTCAACGCGTGCATCACCGTTTCCTCCGAAAAGGAAATTCGTGACATTAAGCGCACCGAGGGAAGCCCTGATCTTGATGCCGACGTCCCTGGAAAGGAAGGTTGTATCATCAGTCGAAAAAGCTACCCTGGCAGTGGCTCCGGCCTTGATCTGAAGCTTGTTGGGATTAAAGTCAAAAGTGAAAATGCCCGAGTGGTTACCATCCTCACTTCCAATTACCTCAATGCCGCTGCCGCCGGGATAATAAAAGGTCATGACTGCCTTTGACAGATTAACTCCTGCCCTGCTCGCCTTCATCTGTATGCGGTAATTGTAATCTCCGTCGGTAAGGCCGGTATAATACCCCTTCTTAACACCCGAGGTGTCGATCACGACGTACTCCTTGCCGCTCTTGTCCTTTTTGTCCTGCTCAATGAAAAGCTTTACGTCCGATATGTTTACGTCATTCCATGTATCTATGCAGGTTGTCTCACGCCGACTGGGATTCTGAGTGATCATCGCAGCAATAGTTCCTGCAACGGAGGGTCCGCTAAACGTCACCGCATAGGTGTAGATGTCATAATAATTGCCGTCTTTAAGCTCATAATAACCATCATATTTCTTTCCTGCGTAGGAACCCTTTCCGGTAATCGTATCCTCCTGATCGCTGTATACGGTTATGCCGTTTAAGCCGACCGGATCCGTCACGTCGCCCGATACCAGCAGCTTATCCCTTATCTGCAGATATCCGCGCAGGGGCTGGGGATCTACCTCTTTAGTCGTTACGTCCTTTACGAAGTTATAATATATCCTGCTGACCGGAAGCACGGTTACGTAGCGCAGGGCTTCACCGAATGAAGGCAAAAAGGAGCTGTATCCCGGGATCGATCCCTCTGACTGACCGTCATTACCGATGTCCAGCGTTCCGTCCTTCCAATAGGTGTGATAGTCTGTTTCGGGTATGCTTCCGAAAGTGTAGACTCTGTTTATGCTCGTCTTATCAAGCTTGAGTGTTTCACCGCCCTTTTTCACTTCGCCCAGGTCCGGATCATCTCCTTTGATCACGCCGTCCACGTACATTATGCTTCCGTGCACTGCACCGTTGGTCGACTGGGGATTGGGGGCAACGGTGATCGAAGCATCATCATAATAGGTCACCACGCGCATTTCCCGGGTATAATATGATTTCGTGTAATCGTCATTCCATTTCCAGCCGGGTGAATAATCCAGTCTGCTGATCAGTTCATATGACTTGGCCTGTCCGCGGTTATTTGCCACCTCACGCCAGCCATTCCATCTTATGTCACTACTATTTTTGAAGGATATGGGTCTCTGCAGTGCCATATACGTTGCCGCATTTCCCGCGTTTGCCTTGACCGTCACGTCCAGCGTATCAAGTGTCGTACAGGATATGGAGCTGTCGGTCGCAAACCCGGCATACACGCCTCGCACGTCAGCCTTGCCGTCAACCTTCGCGTAATCGTTGTTAAAGGAGACGCTCAGAGTCTTAGGCTCATAGATCGGCACAAGCTCTATCGTGCCATCAGGATATATGTAATCCTTGTATTTGACCTTAAACGCATTGTCTACCTTAAAAGAAGCAGGGACAATATCGCTGAGCACTCCCCTTTCACCGGGTTTGACCAGCTTAAAGCCCTTGAAATCAACGGTGTCATCCGTAGCATAAACTCCCTGTGTGTTGGCGGTCTGTCCTTCGGTAGCTCTGTAGGAAACAACGTCATCCCCTGACATTACCTGCTTACTGCTGACATGATCGCCAATCCCGTTGAGAAAATATACCTCCGGATACCTGACTATGTTCCCGGTTGCATATATCGGCTTGCCGTTTTGGATGCCGCTGATCTTTTTCTCCACGTATTCGTTCATGTTGTTGTAGGTGTCGCGTATGACGAAATTGTATACGTTGTAGCCCAGCCTGATCTCTTTTACGGTGAGATGTGCATTTCCATCAGATATGTCCTCGCCCTTTACCTTGGCCCAGACCTCCGCACTATCATAGTTCCAGGTCTCCGAGGCATCACGTTTCCAGGCATCAACATAGTATGCTGTCTCGTTGGGGTGATCGCTCGAGGCTTCATGGGTATGGTTAATGTCCGGCTTGATGGCCTTTCTCGTGCGGGGATCCCACAGTTCAATGGTTGATGACTTTTTCCGATCCGTTCCGATCTGCATCCCCAAAAAGTAGTTCCTTTCGAATCCGCTAATTTCATAATTAACCTTGACATAGTCCACAGTTCTTAAATCGATCGATCCCAGAACCTTTTTCCAGCCTGCGTTTCCGTCCATATATCCTGTATTGGCAGGGTCATTGCCATACATGTAAACCTGTTTTTCATATGGGTCTATGGCTCCGAGGTTATCTATCTCATCAGCATCGACGTCTCCGGTTTTTCCTGTGTTATCCGCATCGATGTCTCTGAGATTATCTATGTCACCAGCATCAACGTCTCCGGGATTTTCCGGATCTGCAGGGGGCCCTATTGCGTATGTTTCCCATATGACGTTATCAGGGATGATGGATGATGAAGCAGATTCTTCAGACTCATCGTATACCGCCTCTACAGAATCGGAGACAGTCGAAAGTGTTCCGACAGCGATCGAGGTATTGGGATCAGGGACATCGCCGGATGATGTGTGGTCCTCCGTGATCGCATCAGATGATGCGTAGTCTGACATGACATCATCTGCCGATGCCACGGTTCTCACATACTCCGCAGGTCTGTCCGTATCCGCTGCGATCGTCACGTAGCAGGCATTGTCCTCGAGTACCGTGCCGTTAGTGCTGCGTATGCCGACCCAGAAGTGAGTCTCATTCTCCCTGAGACCCATGATGGGCACGTCCACGGTTACCTCCGTGATTCCTGCAGCAAAGAACAGCTGCTTATACGTCCTGACGTAATCCTCATCAGCGACGGCATCGTCGGCCTGCGTACCTACGGTAACGAAATCCATCTGATCGATGCCGCTGTTCCTGACTACGGTAACAGTGGCCGTATCCTGATCAGGCGTCACCGTAAGTGTTTTCTCTTTTACGGAATACGTGATCTCCTCGTGTGAATCATTGTCGGATATGTTCAGATAACCATTATAGCTGTCGCCGATCTCGGCTCCCTCCGCTTCCTGAAGTACAAAAAGAATCACCTCATCGGACTCGGACTTATCATCATCCTTAACCCTAACCTTTATGTCCTTTTTATACTCTCCGGGAGCAAAATCAAGGCGCACCGTAACGCCGGGAAGCGACTGCAGGTTCTCCCTGGTCTCATCCCAGCCTGACTTCATGGCCTCTATGGTCTCCTCGGGTGCCTCATTCTCGGCATACTCGGTCCAGTCATATTCGGGAGCCTCACCGCCGGTCTGGAATGCATACATGTTGGCCAGCGAGCTTCCGCTGCTTAAGTATGACAGGTCGTTTTCTGTCCTGTCTTCCCTGCCGGTCTCGTTGGAATCAGCGGATTTCTCGTTCGCCTTGTCTGGTGCAACGGTGTCGGTGGCGACTTCCGTGTTCGAAGCGTCGTCAGTAGGATCCTCGGTGATGGTTTCCATGTTTGAAGCTACCGCAGTCGGATCCTCGGTGATGGTTTCACTGTTCGAAGCTTCCGCAGTTGGGTCCTCGGTGATGGTTTCACTGTTCGAAGCTTTCGCAGTTGGGTTCCCGGCTGTGGCTGCCTCTGTGTTCATAAAGGCGGCCTGATCCTCGGCTGTGGCTGCCTCTGTGTTCATAAAGGCGGCCTGATCCTCGGCTGTGGCTGCCTCTCCGTATTCCTCCAAAAGAGGCCTTACGCCCTCTGCGGCCGGCAGCTCTTTTTCACCCAAAAGACCGCCCTCCACGCTGAGGACATAGTCCTTCTTATACACCGTGGAAACGTCTACGGCCTTAAAAACTACCGAGGTCTCCTTCTCAGTGCTACCCTGGCGGACGACGCTGATGGTCAGTTCATCACCCTCCGTGGCATTCAGCAAGGTCTCATAGAAGCCAAATACGCCTCCGGGATGCTCCTCCGGATCTGCGGAAGACTCCAGCTTGTCCTTAAGCTCCTGCTCCGCGGCGGCATCCGCCTGCACGTCAATAACCCGGACGTCTCCTGCGAGACTTTCGTCAGCCGATGCCGCAAAAGCCGTCAGGTCAACTGACGTTAACGTCATCGTGGCAGCCAGCATAAGGCTCAGCGCTCTTTTAAAATTTCTTTTCATACCCATTTCTTTCCTTTTTTTGCCAGTCTAAGGAACTGTTGCAAAATAACTTGATCATTTGTCTCGGCTAAATGTCCATATGCTTCTTCAGAAAGCCTCGGCGTAGCCCACTACGCCTACGTTTTCTTCATTGCATATGAACATTTATCCTTTGCCAACTGTTCAAGTT
>JAFUAB010000002.1 GCA_017460885.1 Lachnospiraceae bacterium | reverse complement strand
GTTGAGCGCACCCTGACCGCACTTTAGCCCATTTTTACCAATCCGCTGTTCGGCTCATGTTGGCCGCTGTTCAGCGCATAATGAAAGTAGTCATTTCGTTTTTCTGATCCTTCGTTAGAATGACTAAAGGAGCAACGCTCCGCATCCTAAGGAGGGCGAGATCATTCTTACGGATGACTACGCCGCCTGCGGCTCTCATTACATGACTGCTATCATGCCGGCAGGAGTTAAGAAACCGAAGCAGAAAGCTTCTGTACCATCACGACAATAATTGTGACAGGTGAAAGGATTGATTTGAACACATCTGCCCAGGCAAAAGGGATTTGCAGAAACAGCGCGACAAACGCACGGTACAAAATTTCTTCCCCAACCCAAAATGCAATAAACAGGATGATGCTGAATATTACCCTACGGAATCCAGCCTCCTGACTGAGCCTTTTGTTGACCGCCCCCAGGATAATGACTGCAATGGCAAAGGATAACAGGTGCAAAAGTGCCCCCACTGAGTGATACGATAAAAACCATACTATCTCCGATACGGCGACAGGCAGGAGACATATCAATCCCAGCCTGGTTCCAAACAGCAGCGGAACCAGAAACACAATCGCATCGGCTAGTGTCCACAGAAAAGCCGGAGCCCCATCGTAGTCAATAAATCCTATGACCTGAATGATCAATTCGATCAGAATCAAGCCATAAGCGATATACTTCTTTTTCATACTCTCACACCTGTGCCTATTCTGGCTTCTTCAGCCCATGCTCCTGCGTGTACTTCTCCACGACCTCCTTAGCACTCTTTTCAATGGCATCCACCATATAGGCGTTGAAGCGCAAAGGGAGCAGTTCTTCTTCGGACACATCCAGCAGCTTTCCAGCCTCAGCTTCCGATATCTTCAGCTTCTCCATCAGCAGCTTGATATGCTCGTAGAGCTGTTTTTGAAGTTCTATCGCTGTTATATTGTCCGCTTCCTCGCGGGTTATCAGATCCTTATCCATAACTGCAGCCATAGTCCTTAATCCTCCTTCAGTTGCTTTGGTATCACCAAGAACAAAAGCGTGACAATCACTGCGCAGCTCATCGCCGGTGGGAATACTGTGATTGATAAAATAAGCCCTATTACTTTAAGACCTATATCAATCCATATCCATTTCTGTTTATAGAGCTCCAAAGCCTTAGCCTTCTTCTCCGCTTCAGGAGTCTCTCTGCCGATCCCTATACCAAGTTCACCGTAATACCCCATCACGGAGACCGTAATCAGAAGCACGATGATGCCATAAAATTCCTGCATTGTTTTATTCCAAAACTCATCAGCTATCAGCTTGGTAACATAAGGGAAGAATGACGAGAAAAACAGCATTATGATAGATTTCCACACGGTCTTTTGCGTGATCTTATCTACCAAATGATAGGATTTGTGGATATTGACCCACATGGCTCCAAGCCAGAAAAACGATATCGCATACGCAAGAAAATTAGTCCTTAATGCCCACAATCCTGAGACATCGTATGTTGCCGGCCTCGGCAGTTCCAATACAAGAATCGTCATGATTATTGCCATGACCGCATCTATGAATGCTCCTAATCTGTCTTTTTCCATAATGTTGCTACTCTCCTATGCTTTCGTACTCTCCCTTCCTGTACTTCTTCTCGGATCCGAAAGGACAAGGCTCGTTGAGATATACTTTATGGATGCCGCTGCTCACAATCCCCGCATCCTTCTTAGGAACTTTATGTGGGCTCGGATACATTTCCATCCCCCGCATTCTTTCCGTCTGCCTGTGACATTTCCAGCCTGAACTCTTCCTCTGCCATCCTTATCTGTTCCTGTATCTGCTCATCTGTCGGAAGCTGTGCCTTGACATCTTCAATCTTTATATTGCCATATGTCGCCACTCCCATAGGTGTTTCTATTCCCTTGAACGCCCATTGGACATCCGTGTCATTCTTCGATTTGCATATCAGCAAGCCAATCGTCGGATTCTCATATTCCGTTTTCAAAAGCTCATCCACGGCGTTCACATAGTAATTCAGCTTTCCTGCAAATTCAGGCTCAAAAGGCTTTACCTTCAGTTCCACCACAACATAGCATTTCAGCCTGATGTGGTAAAACAGCATGTCAATCTTCCGTGTCTTTCCGGATACGACAATTTCTTTCTGCCTGCCTACGAAAGCGAACCCGGTGCCTAATTCCAGCAGAAACCGTGTGATATTTCTCTCCAATGCGCTTTCAAGAGCCTTTTCATCGTACTTTGGCGGCAATTCTATAAAGCCGAGGTCATACGTTCCCTTCGTGATCTCCTGCGCCAACTGGCTTTGTACTGCCGGAAGAACATCCTTAAAGTTAGACACCGCTCTCCCGGAAACATGAAAAAAATCTGCCCCTATGGCATTTTCCAACGCGCTCCTGCTCCACGCCTCTTCTATCGTGCGGCCTATGTAGTACATCGCCTCCTCGACAGACTTGCATTTCGTGATTATTGCTATATGGTGTCCCCAAGGGACATAGGCAAAGACCGATGGAAAGGGAAATTCTCCAACAGGCTGCTGGATTTTTGGGGCATCCGCTATTTGCATCAAGGCTGCATCCTTCCCATCAAAGCCACTCTCCAATTCTCCAGCAAGCTGTTGGAGTTTTTCAGCCTTGCTTTCATAGAATAAGTACCACTTCTTCATGTACCACAGATTTGTGGTGCTAAAGCCCTTAGCCTTTGGAAACGCCTCTTTAAGGTCAAGGCTGACCTGCTCTACGATGCCGCTTCCCCACTTCTCTTCTGCCTTTCTGATTACAAGATCCGCTCCAAGCTGCCAGTTGAAAAGAAGCTGCTCAGAGTTTACCTTGACGGCCGCCTTGGCCTGCGTTCTGCGGAACCTCTCCTTAAGCTCGACTATCCATCCCGCATATTCAGAGTCTTTATGTATATCATGAGAACTTACCACATACGGCTTGCTCAAAATAGTCCCTCCTTATTATACATGCGCTGTATGCCGAAAAACATCACGGCACGCCTGTATTTGCCATTCAATCTTACCACGCGAGTCCTAATATGGCATCCGTTATATCTGAAATTCACGCCGTTTTATTGCCTATGTCTCCGTCCATAACTGCAGCCATGATCTTTAATCCTCCTTCAGTTGCTTTGGTATCACCAAGAACAAAAGCGTGACAATCACTGCGCAGCTCATCGCCGGTGGGAATACTGTGATTGATAAAATAAGCCCTATTACTTTAAGACCTATATCAAACCATATCCATTTCTATTTATAGAGCTCCAAAGCCTTAGCCTTCTTCTCCGCTTCAGGAGTCTCTCTGCCGATCCCTATACCAAGTTCACCGTAATACCCCATCACGGAGACCGTAATCAGAAGCACGATGATGCCATAAAATCCCTGCATTGTTTTATTCCAAAACTCATCAGCTATCAGCTTGGTAACATAAGGGAAGAATGACGAGAAAAACAGCATTATGATAGATTTCCACACGGTCTTTTGCGTGATCTTATCTACCAAATGATAGGATTTGTGGATGTTGACCCACATAGCCCCCAGCCAGAAAAACGATATCGCATATGCAAGAAAATTAGTCCTTAATGCCCACAATCCTGAGATGTCGTATGTTGCCGGTCTTGGCAGTTCTAATACAAGAATTGTCATGATTATCGCCATGACTGCATCTATGAATGCTCCTAATCTGTCTTTTTCCATAATATCGCTGCTTTCCTATGCTTTACTTTGTTGTGGCCATCATCTTTCCTTCCACGCCCTCTCAATCTCAACTCTTAGCGTCTTAAGCTACCCTGCCATCGCCACATTCGACACATCCAGAACCACCAGCTTTTCCAGATAACCTCTCGCTTTACTCTCTGCTTACGTCATGACGGTTCCCAATCCGTTTGTACTCCTCGATTCTCTACTTCATTCCACCCATCTTCTTATACACATCACCGCGTGCTCCTGCAAGGATTGTATTAACCACCACTATCGTCCCATTTATAAGTGCATAAACAACCCGGTAATCTCCAAGCCTTATACGGTAGTAGTCATTTCTCTTGCCCTTGATCTTCTTTATATCGACCTTCTCAGGATGGTCTCCAATCAGAAGTTCCCTTATCGCCGCCTCATATTGATCTCTCACATCCTCATGTGCCTTAAAAAACTTCTCAGCCACTTTTGTATATCGGATATCATATGAAAAGTCCGAATTGCCTGTTCCTGACTTCACCACGCCACCTCCGATCAGCCCTTACACTGTAAATCGCTTCGTAGATGCAATGGTTAGATCATCATCAGAAAGATTATCTATCTCAGACAGTATTTCCTCAGATTCTTCGGCAGAAGCCTCCTGAACATTAACTGTCAGCCTGTAAAACGGATCTCTCTTCAGTTTTTCCACATACTCTTTTGCACCCTTCTTTAGAATATCCGTCACAGTCATGTTGAACACAGCTGCCACCTGCTTCATATCTAAAATGTCAGTTTCTTCCATTTTGAAATTCATTACTTTTGTCGCCATATTGAATACCTCCCGATGATTTGAGTATATACGGTAAAGACGGTAATGTCAAGGAAAGACCTGCTACTGTGAGAGTCAAGCAGTTCCAGCCTTCCCAAATCAGACGGTCTCCCACACTCATCAACGCTGTCAGAGATGAGCACCCCTGTGAGAGTCAATTCCAGGACTTACAAAAATGATTTGCTGTGGAACGCCCCCCTCTCGTCCGTTTTAAGAGACCTTTTTCTCCAGACACACAACTACACACAACTTTATCGACCACAGCATCTAAAACGCTTCTATGGCCGTTCCAGAAGCATTTCAGTGGGCTATCCACACTCCCCATCATTCTTCAATCCTCAGATTCCTCAGATTCATCAGAAGCAGATATCACTCCCCACTCTAAAAACATCGCATACAGATAAGAACTTCCAAACCCACCGAGCTTCTTAGGACCTTTCACATATCCACACTCATTCATAACCTCCAGAGCATTTTCCATCGCCAGCTCAACAGAGCTCCTCGTCACGGTCTTAGCTTGTTTTCGTGTGGAAATGATAAGCTCCCCAGTTTCTAATCCATTCCTCGACGATTTCTTAAGGCTGTATGTGAAAGCCGTGGAACCGCTATGCATCTTTCCACGCCCAGCAGTCCTGAATTCTTCACCTTGCCACAGTCTCACACAGGTCCAGAGCTGTTCTTTCCATTCCCCACCACCACCACCATTCTCTATGGTACTTTTCAAGGAACTTAGGGCTTCTTCTCTGTCCTTGCTGTCCTTGCTGTCCTTGCCCACACTATCATCAGCATCTCTCGTCTCAGTGTCAGCGGTGGCAAGCGCGGAAGGCGTGGTAAGCTTGGAAAGCGTGGAAGGCTTGGAAGGCTTGGGCAACTTAAAATACTTATCGTATAGATCGCTCATGATGGCCAGGAACTGAGCCTTATCCGCACTCTGCTCATCCTGGTCATTCTGGTCATCTTGGCCATCCTGTGAAGACTGTTTCCGTTGAACAGTTGCGATGGTATCACTTTTTAGTTATATTGAAGTCAAAAGAATAACCCGGCTCGAGGAACAACATATGCTCCCCACGCCGGGTTTAATCGTTTCACTGCTCTCAACCTCTCAACCCCTCTCGCCGCTCTTACATTTTTCAAAGTTCTTCCCGCTATCACAGTAATACGTCTCACAAAACCATCAGCAATGTTCCTGCTCCGATTAAGATACAGCCAATTATCGACTTTGTCGTGAACTCTTCATGTAGAAAAACAAATGCAAGCATAAGCGTGATGACAACGGAAAGTTTATCAATCGGCACGACCTTAGAAGCATCTCCCATCTGCAAGGCCTTGTAATAGCACAGCCATGTGGCACCCGTAGCCAGACCGGACAAGATCAGGAAAATCCAGCTCTTCTGACTGATTGATCTGATACCGCCCTGCTGATGCGTAATAAAAACCATTCCCCATGCCATTATAACAACGACCATCGTGCGGATAGCCGTAGCAAGATTGGATCCGACTCCTTCAATTCCGACTTTTGCCAGTATTGATGTCAGCGCGGCAAAGACTGCTGAACCGAGTGCTAACCAAAACCACATCACTACTCCCCCTACAAATGCCGATTTATCAATCTCTTGAAATAAACTTCTTCCACCGTCTAAGCACATCCTTCAGCGGCTCATCGAGATAGGCATCCTCGAATTCTGTACAGAGGTTTATATTCTTCTCAAAAAATCGCGCGTCTTCAAGCGCCTGTTCATATCTGTAGTCCATGTTCTCAATCCTCATAGGTTATGTATCCCAGCACTTCGCCATAAACCTCCACGACGTTTTCAAGGCTTCCATACAAGCGCCGCAGGTCAAACTCCGAAAACTCCCTTCTTGCCTCCGGATCCTTATACATCTGATCCGCATTCACAAGCTCAAGTTTCAAATTATTATAGATCTCTTCATATGCTTCTCTGTATTTGCCTTTCTTCATACAATCTCCTTCAGATCATCGCGGCAAGGACCGATATAAGGACTCCAATCCCCACACCGATCATGTTTCCAACCATATCAATCCCGTTACAGTGCCTGCCCGGAATGTTCCTCTTCAGCACCTCAGAAACTACGCTCCAAACTATCAGGACTCCCACAGTAATGATTGCCCCTCTTGTTCCAGTCTTAAAATTGGAAAATGTGAGCAGGCAGAGAATGGTCAGAACTGCAAACTCCACCGGATGCGCCAGGAAGCGGAGTCTCTTCTCCAGCAACTCCGCATCGGTATAAAAAGCTATGCCGATCACGCTCTCCACGATCCTTGTCAGGCTGCCTGAAACTCTTACCGTCTGCTCCCCCAGCTGGAAGGTAAAAATGCACATAGCTCCGAACCAAAGGACTGTCAGGATGGTAAATACTTCTGTCTCCATAGCTTGCATTTTACCATAAGAGAAAGCTGATATCGACCGAAAAATCAAGCAATTTCAATATTTTATCAGGATCCACAGCGCATCACATCTCAGCCCATCTCAGCACAGCCCTTCCATCACTGTGGGAGACAAGAAGATCATAACTTCACCATCCAGTCAATCAACCACACGCATCATCGTTGTCAGAGATGAGCACCATTGTGAGAGTCAAAACCCGGACTTACAAGGGCGATTGATGTGGTACTGTTCTACGGACTCTCACGCCATCCAAGCCCTTTACGAGCGCTTTGATTGACTCACGCAAGATCAAATTTCTCCTTGTCAAACCGCCGTTTTAGTGGTATTCTATAGTAGAGTTATTATAAGATTTAGCTCTATGCAACGGACAGAAATAGTGCAGACTGCGCTAAATAAGGGATTTATTTTGGAAGAAACGAAGAACACGGAGAATACGGCTGAGAATACAAGCCCCACAGACCTTAAGGCCCTAACGAAGGAAGAGCTGATAAGCATCGTGGAATCACAGCGCGCTGAAATAGATGAGTTGGATAATCCGCCGCCGAACGACTGGCACTCGATGGCATATGCCATGTTCCACATCATCCTCTACCGCTTCAAGCTGGTGAATATAAAGCATGAGTTTCCTTTGGGAGCCCAGCCGCCCCGAGCGGATTTCATTGTGGTCGATGACAACGAGACCATCGATTTGGACTCAGCGGTATTCAAGATATTCCGCAAGACGAACATCATCGAATTCAAGAGTCCCGATGACGAGCTTTCAGAGCAGGTTCTGTGGAAAGTGGTCGGATACGCCGGTCTTTACATCGCAAAATACGGTGCGGATGACAGAGATATCACGATAACCCTGCTCCGTGATACAAAGCCCGTGAAACTTTTGAAGGAGCTGGAAGATTTCGTGGAAGCGGAAGATGCGGATGACGAAAATGGGATATACTACATCAAGGGCTGGAAGGTCGACTTCCCAATCCAGATCGTGGTAACATCCAGTCTGAAAGGAAAAGATAATGCCGGATTCCGAGCTATATCGAAGAATCCGAGGATTGAGGACATTGAGCAGTTGCTCTTGGAGGTGTCCGAAGCAAAGGACTCAGATCTCATCGGATGGTTCAGGGATTTCCTGGATTTGTTCTCAAGGCTTGATAGCGAAACTGTTGAAGAAATGAAAAGGAGGAATCCAGACATGGCAAGGACATGGAGAGATATATTTGGGGTGGATGCAGAAGTAGATGCGGCTGTTTCCAGTGCAAGGGCTGACGAGCGTGCCAACACCACACGCACGATTTACTTCAGTTTGGTGCAGGATGGGGATTTAACGATTGACCGTGCCGCGCAGAAGTCCGGCATGACCACAGATCAGTTCCGCCAGCAGATGGAGGAATACAACAGGACGCATAGTTCACAGGAACAGACAGCGCAGACAACGCAAGTAGCACAGACGGTTTAAAAAACAAAAAACCCGGCACGAGGAACAACATATGCTCCCCACGCCGGGTTATATACTTTCCACATTATCCAGTTTTTTCAATTTTCAAGGCGTGTCATGGGGATTGTTAGCTTCCCTCATTCAACTTGAAAATAACGCCCGTCAATAATTACACCTCAATCCTCTGTTAATTCCTCTTTGTCGGATAGATTGCCGTTGGAAAACAGCCACTCATCAAACTAACCCCGCCTTAACCCTCAGTTCTCTCGCAATTTCCGGATTCTTCCTCAACCATTCGATCAGGCTGTCATCAACCGGATCCCTCTCGTCCGCTTCTCCTGTCCTTAACCAATCCACACTCACCTTAAACTCCCGGGCAACCACTCCCAGAAATCGATCAGATGGAATGTACTTCCCTCTTTCAACATTCGACACCTGATTCTTATGACATGCAATCCAATCAGCAAATTCTGACTGAGTTAGACCTTCCTTTTTCCTGACTTCTCGTATACGGCGTCCTATTTCTTCCCTGCTTACCTCATGTGCTTCCCGTTCAGGGAGGAACATCTCTCCGATACCGTCTCGCAGCCATTCTTCCCGCACTGCGAAGGCAGAGCAGATGGAGGATATTGTTGATGACGACATTCCGGCATGCCCATTCTCAATGTTTGAAATGTATCCTTTTGTCCTACCAATCTTCTTTGCAAACTGCTCCTGAGAGAGCGCAAAATAAGTGCGCAATTGTTTAATTCGTTTTTTCATTTACAATGATTCAAGTGATTTAAGTGATTCAAGTGATTCAAGCAAGTGATTCAAGCAGGTGATCTTGCACAATTTTAACGGACGATATTATCAAATTGAGAGCAGGTGGCCAAGAACAAATACCGAACATAGCATATCTTTGTGGGAGATTTTTAGAAGCTCTGAAAAGACTCTGAAAAGACTCTGGTAAAACTATCCAAATATATTAGGATATAACAATGCGAATTTATGAGAATTTAAACAATCTGCACAGATTTGCCGAACGATACTATCAAGTTGGAATTGGGTGGCCACCCGACCTTCCATACCCTCTTCCTGCATTACGGTTTTGAAGAGACTCCTTAACGGGGCAGGCACCACTGTCACGAACTGCTCTCGAGTGAGAACGATGGCTACGGTATCAACACATCCATCAATTCTCTTATGACTCCATACCCGCCATTCTTTGTGGATATCCACACAGCTATGTCCTTGACAGGCTGATAAGCATCCGCCGGACAGCATGGATACCCGACAAGTTTAAGAGCTGGCAGGTCATTTATGTCGTTGCCGATAAAGATGCTGCTTTTCAAATCAACGCCGTTCTCAGCGCAATACCTCTCAAGCACCTGACCCTTGTCAGTCCCTATGCTGTCAAGCTTATGCACTACAGGAATATGCAGCTTTTCAGCGCGCCTGGCTACAACAGGATTCGTCTCAGTACTGATTATGGCTTGATGGATGCCGAGCCTGCGAAATTCGCTGATCGCCAAACCATCAGACCTGTTACAGAATACACTTTCGGATCCTGTGTCGCTTACAAGCACTCTGTTGTCAGTCATAACGCCATCGAAGTCATAGAAGATGGCACCCGATTCCTTCAGTTCATCAATAGTGGGCAGTATCTTACTCATTGCTGAACGAATACACCCTCTCGATAATCTCCGCATTCAAATTGCTGTAAACCGGGCTTATAGCATACTCTTCCCTGTCATGCTCAATCTCCACAACAGGATTCTCAACTCCTACATTGCGCACCGTGTAATTCATGTGATTGAACGCCGTGGCGGGAAGGATAAGATTAGCCACCATCGCAGGTCTTTCCGTGCAGGCTATAGTTAGACTCTTAAATACGATCCTATCGCCATCTTCACCTTCCATAGAAAAATCAGTGATCCGGTATGCCGCCACTTTTTCAGCCACTTTTCCAAACCCGGACAGGATGAATTGCTTGTCCTTGATTGGTGCCGTCTGAAAATATCTGAGAAGCATATCTGCTCCTCTTGTCCACACCGGAATATTTGCTCCCGTATCAACCAGGCAGCTGATGGCATCAATGCGATCAGCATTTCCATCCTCTTCTATGGCTGTACGCAAAGTAACAGGCAATGAGAATACAGGACGATCATATCCCTCTAAAACCTTAAGCGTCAACAAGTTCGCCATGAATATAACCCCCTGCGCCTACTGTATCCGTTGTCCTTAAGGAAAGTGCATACTTTCCAAAATTCTTATTCTCAAAGGTGATTATCTCCTCATCCGGCAAAATCACCCAAATATTCCCGGCCTTGACCCGGGCACCATCAAAGTCCACCTTATCAAATACGACCCACATCGCCGGATACTGATTCACAACATCTTTCCATGAGTTGAAATTCTTATCCTTATAGGTAATCATATCGAATCACCTCCACATCTCGTTTTCTGCTGCTGATAAAACTATTCAAATCTATTCACCCTTATCTTATATTTATCGGCAGGAAACCGCAAGAAGTTTATAGCATTGAGATCGTCAAAGATTCATGATGATTTTCGGGTGGTATCGCTATCATGTAATATGACGTTCCATATTATGTAGTCATGTTTGTAGTCATACAATAAATCTCTTCTCTCTAAAGACCTCTTATTTGCTTGATTGTCCAACTGCGAGAAAGAAAATGACAAGAATAACCCGGCACGATTCACACGCTCTTTATGCCGGGTTTGATCGTTTCACTGCTCTCAACCTCTCAACTTCTCAAATTCATTCAGTTCATCAGGTTTGGAATTGTTGTTGTTGTGGATTTCCACAGCGGTCATGAATATCCTCCGCTCCGAGCTACGAACTTCGAACTTCGAGAACCGTTTGAACCGCTTAACGATTATACAGGAAGCTCTTCATACCAATCTTTCGAGGGCTGATATAATCAGCGATTAAGTTGTCACCGATGTGCAGAACTTCTCCTTCCCGACCTTCCATACCTTCTTCCCGCAGCACCTCCCTGAACAAGTTAGACGTTCTCTTCGTTTTTCCATATTCAGAGGATACATACACATTCACACCAGTTAGGTCATAACCACAGTTAGTGAGGATATTTTCTATGGTGGGACGGTTTAAGTACATATCGCTTGTGATGACCACGCGCTTGCCAACCTTCCTTACGGTATTAAAGAATTCCAGTGCTTCGGGGTTCGCCCTGCATACGCTCAACTCTGTGGATATCTCCAAAGCCATCGCCTCTTGTACTTCTTGTCTCTCACGCAGGTCTTCATAAAGCTCCTTATAAATCTCCTCAAGCTTGATATCCTCTAAGGATAACTGCTCTCGTGCTTTCCTCTCCGCTTCGATACGGCGGGATTTGAAAGTGGAATCATCTGGATGGATAAGATCGAAGAGATCAGAAGGAGTTTTAAGCCCCGAACGGATAATAAGGGTATCAAAAACATCGAAGCTTATGACCTGACTATCTCTCACAAGACGAGTGAGTGAAGGATTTGAAAAGTCTTTACCGAGGAGCTTGGTTAGGATTATACGAATGCGGGTTTTTAAGGTCTTTATCATCAAAATCTTCTATATCTTCTTTACACTGCACCACGCGCTGTGTTATACTTCGCTCTAAGGATGTCACCCTTTGGCGCATTTGCGTGACGGTGGACGGTCAGGCTTCCGACTTGTCGGAGGTTCTGTATTCTTAAAGTGAAAAGCTATAGTGCCTCCGACTGGAACTGTAGTACGGGTTTAGCTTATGCTCTGCCTAGTCTCACCAGAAAGGAGGTCTTGCCGATGTTGACGATTGAAGGATTTATCGCTGTAACCAGCCTTGTGCTGACTGCGTTCGGTCTCGGATACGCCATCGGACGCAATAGTAAAAACACACGAGAATAGCCGCCCCGGTCCTGGCAGACTTTTGAGCGGCTATACTCGTTATAGTTATATCTAAGGTTGCCTGACCGTTTCGTCGGTGGCATCCTTTTTATTTGCTCTTATCTTATCATCTGCCAAGGGCTTTGTCAAATCGGGATTTTTACTGAAAACGGCTTGAAATCAGCTCAAAAACTGCTCAGAATGGTCATCACCTGCTCTAAAACGCCGTCAATCCCGTCCAAACAAATCCCTCGTATACACCTTACTTCTACAATCATCTAGCTCCTCATCATAACGATTCGCCACTATGACCTTCGAACGACTCTTGAACTTCTCCAGATCATTCACAACCTCTGAACCGAAGAATCTGCTCCCATCTTCCAGCCCCGGCTCATAAACTATCACTTCCACGCCTTTTGCCTTTATGCGCTTCATGATGCCCTGTATGGAGCTGTTCCGGAAGTTATCGGATCCGCTTTTCATGGTAAGGCGGTACACGCCAATGATCAGCGGTTTCCAGTCCGCTGCTGAAAGATCGCCACGGTTATAACCGCCGGATGCGACCGGTTCATAAAATCCGGCAAACTTTAACACCTGCTCTGCGATGAAGTCCTTACGAGTCCTATTGCTTTCCACAACGTCACTGATGAGCTTCTCCGGCACATCCATAAAATTAGCCGCCAGCTGCTTGGAGTCTTTCGGCAAGCAGTAACCTCCAAAGCCGCAGGATGGTGCGTTATAGCCATCACCGATTCGTGGATCAAGGCTTATCCCGTTTATGATATCAACAGTATTAAGCCCTTTGGACTCTGCGTAGGTATCAAGCTCGTTGAAATACGCCACCCGAAGGGCGAGATATGTGTTAGCAAAGAGCTTTACAGCCTCTGCCTCTGTTGAACCCATCCATACCGCTCTCCTTTCGCTGCGTGGTCTTTGTTTAGCCACTGACTTTATCAGAGAGTCCGCTACATAGCAAGGCATTTTTCAAAGGCCACGGAAAGTTTGTGAGGTATGACAAAAGCCCCCGGTGTCCCTTCTTCTAATAAAGGGATCGGAGGCTTTTGGTTAATCTGCTTTGCGTATTTTCACATCAATGAGCCTTCAGAAGACCACCCTTGAAATCTGCAAGGAGCTTATCTAAAAAGCTCTCATCGTTCGATGCTTTTACGACATCATCTGCCCTACCGTTCTGTACAAGAAAGGCCATCAGATCAGCCGTATCCTTCTTCCCTTTTGTAACTCCCTTGTTCTCAACCCTATCCAATACTTCACACATATTCTTGGGCTCATCTCCTTTCTTCATCTCAATGGCCACATCCCTGAATCTGGTATCCCTGGTCAATGCCGCCATTAAGCTCAATACCTCACGCACATGCTTAATCTGCCACGATGGTGGAGTGTAACTGTTATCCTTCCTCATCTGGACGAGATAATCTGCCACAATCCTGAAATCACTCTTAAATTTCTCCACCTGCTTGTCCGTTAAATACGCTATCTCAAACAGGTTTATCGGATAATCGTGGACAAAAGGCTTTAACTTCTCATCCAGCTTATCCCCCAGAACCTCATAGATGGTCTTTGCTTTATCCCATCGTTTCTTATACCCCATATATAGGACAAGCGTCACTACCGGGTATCTTTCGATGACTTTACGTCTCTTCCCATTTTCATCGGTCTCATACGAAATCTGATCCCTGTATGCCGCGCCGTCATATCCGATATTACGGAATGGCATATCGTCCTCCGGCTCGGTCTCGTTTTCAAAGCCGACATATGCGATGCGGATTTCATTCTGTTTCCAGTATTTGGACAAGTCGCGCTCCTGATCCCTTATCTCCTTCGGCTCAGACAGATATGACGACCTTTCCCTTCCCTGTTCCAGCTCATCCTCTTTGACACACTCTATGCCATCAAACAACAGGTTATTCACTATATCTGCAAAAACATCATTTATTGCTTCAAGATCCTTCTCGGCTATATCCTTCGCCGCCATCCGAAATCCTCCAAAAAATCATCCTCTGCACCATCGTCATCATACCATAAAAACGGCTGTTTTTCAATGAAGAAGAGGATAGTCCGTAAACCCTTTTTACCCTTACGTCAACTTCAGGATTAAGTGGGCATGAAAAAACGGAAAGACGATCTCTCACCTCATCTTCTCCGCTGCTATCAATCAAGTCCAGAATATGTGCAACCGGAAACTGCTTATCCGACATGATACTTCCGCCACTTCTTCATAACTTTTTTGAGCGTTTCAGGATCACTGATAATCAGTTTCTCGCTTTTTCTTGGATTCTTCCGGGCATCTTCAAGAGACGACTCATATGCGTCCATGAAGGCAGCCGCCTTGTCCTCGCCCTTTATTTTTACACTTTCAAAGATAGATGACGTTGCCATAATTCTCCACCTCCTATCTCGTGATATATAACCCTTTGCTTATAGTCTATCCCACCATAAAAACGCCCGTTTTTCAATTGTTCTGACTGCCTTGAAACCGTTTTTACCCTATGGTGTGGATAGCTTTAAAACCACCCTCGTCCTCCATGCTGATTGCCTTGAAACTACATTTATGATTGCCCTCAGACCACCTCGGACTGCTCTGATACTTCTGTTGCCCTCTGACGGATTGCTTCAAAACCATCATTTCCTTACGGTATGGATTGCTCTAAGACCATCGTTACCCTATAATGCAGATTGCCCTAAAACCATCGATATCCTACGGCGCGGATTGCTCTGAAGCCACAATGGATCGCCTTAAAACCGCTCTTGCCTTAATGTATGGATTGCCTTAAAACTCTTCTTATCCATGCTACCGATTGCCTTAAAACTACCATTGTCCTGCTGTGGGGACTGCCTTAAAACTCTTCTTGCCTCCTGACGCGGATTGCTCTGAAACCTTTCAGGATTGCCATAAAACCATCGTTGCCAGAATGTGCGGATTGCTTCAAGACCACTCTTGCCCCATCCCTTAAACCATCGATGGCCACAGTCGCGTTATGAAGAGAGGAATGCCGACAATTCCACGCAGAGAGAGGTTTTGTCGCGACACAGGGCTTTACTTCATTCTCCGCACAGCCTTGTTATATTCTATGTCTAAGCTCATCCAGATAATCATAAGTCCCGACTTTCCCTGGGCAGCCTTCCATACGAATTCTCAGGTCTACCGTTATGAAGCTCCCTATCTCACATCCCAAACTCGGCACATAGCTTATCATACCGAGCCTGCTCCTTCTCTTTGATTGGCTTTGATAGGTCGTTCATGCAGTGGTGAACAACATCAGCATCCTTCAACACCTCATCCATAGGGCTGTCCACTGTCAGCTTGTCATCGTGATGATATATGGCGGAGCAGATTGTCTCCGTCTCTGCCTCATCCGTCAGGTTCAATTTTCCAAGTATATCCCTTGCCAGATCTGCGCCCTTGTGGGCATGGTCATCATAAGATCCGCTCTTATATGCGTGAAGGTCATGGAGCATTGCAGCCATTGACACAATCTCCGGATCAAGCCCCCTCTTCTTGGCAATCATTGTAGCGGCAAGGGACACGCCATACAGATGTACTATAGCACTGTTGCGTTTGTCGGCATCCCCGATCTGATTCAGCTCATTATCCACATATTTTCGAAGTTCTTTTAATCTGCCCACCTATATCTCCTCCGGATTCCTTCCAATCAGCCTGACAATATTACCTTCCTTTGCTCTTCCGGAAATCCTCTATCTCCTGCCCTATCGTGTTGTAATCCCTCTCGAAAAGCTCATCATAGGCCTGCAGCCACAACACATCCGCGGGCACTTTTTCTAACAGTTTTTCCTGCACAAAGAGCTTGCTCTTCTGTTTATATCATGGGAGACTGTTCCTCTCAAGCAAGCGATTTAGCTCCGTCCTCCACAGGATCGTGATCTTCCTCTTGTCTTTGACTTTCGGATTCGGGGATGCGTCACGAAAGATGTAGAAATCCACATCCCCGTTCTCGTCCGACTCCACAGTGATTATCCCCCAATGATCGGGCACATGCTCTTTGATGTGGGCTGCATGAGACGTGCCAACAACAGCTATGTTCCTGTCATAATACCAGTCATAGTTCTTCACCTGCTTTTCCAGGCGGGTATATGTATCCGCATCACTTTTTATCTCTATGCCGTACAGCAGTTTCGGCGTGATCATCACCACATCCGCTCTCGCGCTTCCCGTCCTCTTCTCTTCGAGTATCCTGACCTTGCCGAATGTCTCCTCCAGGAAAGAAAACAGCGGCTCCCTGATGTCTTTATCATAGAGTGTTTCTTTGCGTGTCATGTTTATACGTCACCAGCCCAATCTTCAAGCCCATGATAGAGCATTTCGTTATATCTGGCGTTTGCCTCCTCGCTTGCCTTCTTTTCCTTCCACGCCTCGATTTCGCTGCAGATCGCAAGCATCTCATCAACGATCAATTCTGCGCTCCTCGGTTTTACATTATGAAGATACCCCATCATCCTGCTCATTGCCTTCGGGCTTCCAAGCTGCTTTGCAATCTGCGCCCCAAGTTCCTCCGGAAACCCAAGCTGCCTGATTGCCGCCACAAGCTCATCTCTCGCCCTCGACCACTCACGCCGGTTATCCGTCATATGATAATACCCTCCAAGTGGTCACACTCGTGCTGGATGATCTGCGCAATCTGCCCTTCGTATTTCTGCGTATGCTCCTGGAATGACTCATCCTTATATCTGACACTGATCTTACGGAAGCGGGTCGTCTTCCTCATGCCCTGCAAAGAGAGGCAGCCTTCCTCAGTCTCATACGGCTGCGATTTCTGGATGATCACAGGATTTACCATCACCATATCTATCAAACCGAGCGAAACGATAATGATCCGCTTTTTCTGTCCGATCATGTTTGCCGCCATTCCCACGCAGTGTTCCCGATGGGCAGCCAGGGTGTCACGCAGGTCTGTGATTATATGCTTATCAAACTCTGTGGCGTCCTCTGATTTCTGGCCCAGGAAAAGGACATCCTTCATTATCGGCTGTATCATTTATCTGCCCTCACCATCAAAGACACTTTAAAACTTCACAACCTCCGGCGCATCCGTAAAGGAGCTGAATGTCGCCGTGGCATCCTTGAAATAGAACACCTCGGTGTTGCCGTCATCAGCCTTATACATGGATTGCAGCGAGGGATATGCGTCAAGCATCGACTGGCGGGCTTCAACACGATCATCCTCGACAAGCTCTCCCGCCACGCGGAGCCATTTGCCGTCCTTAAATGCACAAACCTCAACCTTCGGATTGGCGTGGATCTGCTTCGACACATCCTTCACCTTGCCCGTCTGAATGTACAGCTTGCCCTCAAAGATGTGGGCTGTCCCGAAAGGCCTGACCCTCGGCTGGTCTCCCTCGACTGTCGCCAGGTAATAAGTCTCCGCTTTTTTTAAGAAATCCGCTACTCTTTGCATAAGTGTTTCCCTCCTTTTTATGATTCGTTTACAAGTTTTCCGGTCATATGCTCTATTTCTATTTCCAAACAGCACACTCGCGGGAATGCGTTTTTCATTTCCCTTTCAAGGAAGGCTTCATCATCTGTGAATTTTCTGCATAAGTTTTCGCATATGATGCGCTTCCTGCCTTCGTCCTCTACGACATGCATCCTGCCGAATATAACAACGCTGTTGATATTCAGAGCCCACTCGCCTTCCCTGCGGTAGCCCTCATCATATACACAGTAACTTACCTTGTCGCACGCCTTAATGGCATCAAGTTTATGCCCCTCTTTTGCACAGTGAAAATACAGCCTGTTGTCGCTTTCCGAATACCAATGATCAAGAGGAATTCCATAAGGATACCCATTATCTCCGATAACTGAAAGTACGCCCCTCGGCTGTTCCTTAAGTATCCTGATGCATTCCTCATCACTGATCTGCTGCTTGAACCGCCTCATTTGTCTGAACATTATATTCTCCTCACTCGTCACAGAGCAGAACCGCGAATCCTAGATCATATGCAACAATCCTCTGTCCGTGGAACTCCTCCGGCGTTCCGGTCATCCCGCCTTCTGCCACCCTCTTTGCCCCATCAAGAAGCCTTCCTATGATGTCAGGCTTGATGGGGATATCGGCATGAGACGGCCACAGTTCATCAAAATCAGATGCCATCGCACTCAGCCTTCCAAGGCTTTCAATGTAGTCATCCATGTTTCTGTGGGATCCGAACATGAATATCCTTCCATGCTCCTGCACGGGATCCCCACTTATAAGAACTCTGGCGTCAATGTCAAGGACTGCAACGCTCCCCGCCGTATGGCCGGGAAGATGGATGATCCGGAGTTTCCTGCCGCCCAGATCCAGCTCATCTCCGTCTTGAATTGGCATCAGTCTGCCGCCCTTGCCATACCTCCTGTAATTCTCTTCCTCTGCCGGATGCATATAGAATGCCTCAAACTGCTCGTTGCTTCCGATGTGGTCCATGTCTGCATGAGTGTTCAAAAGCTCTATCGGCAGGGATGTAAGGGTAGCGGCTATATCCTTCGCATTATGAACCTGCATGCCGGAATCTATAAGCAGGGCTTTTTCTGCTCCTGTCAGCAGGAAGAACCGTACCCCGTGATCCTCAATTCTCCAACTGTTCCGATTTATCTGGATGATCTCATAGTCCATTGCCAAACTTCTCCTATCTGTTTATTTCAATACCTTCTCAAATGCTATGTCCCCGCGTTCGTACTCATAGTCATCCAGTTTTATTTCCTTGAAGCCATACTTTCCGTAAATATGGAGTGCGGGGCTCAGCGTGCTGTTTGAAATGATAAACAGCCTACCCGCCCCATGATCCTCTGCCCATTTCATGGCGGATTCAAAAACCGCGCTTCCCGCCCCTTTATGTGGCACATTCTTGTTTGACCCCAGTTTGCATATTTCCCATGTGTCTCCGTCCATGGGCTTTGCCATGCAGGTAGCAAGAGCCGTTCCCCCATCGTCCACAGCGAAATAAATCATGGCACCTTCATCCAGTTCATCCTCGATCTTTTCAAACGTCTCAAAATCCTCCGGCTCCAGATGTCCGAAGTTTTCAATTATCCACGATGAATTGAAATCTATGAAGTCCTGTCTGTACTTTTTATCGTATTCTACGACTTTCACTGCCCATCACTTCCTGATAAACTTCTCATCTTCTACGTTATCTGCCATTGACTGATACCGCTCCACGGTCATATGGAGATCGTACTTCTCCCGCAACACGGCTATCTTCTCCATCATCGGAGTCTTGTGGTGGATGTCGATGGCTTCCTGATCTCTCCACGAATCTATGAGCAGCACGGTTTCAGGGTCATCGAACGATGCATAGTACTCATATCTGATGTTCCCATCCTCTGCCCGGATTGCGTCCGCTGTGCCGGATGATATCATCTCATCCGCAAATGCACGCGCCGATCCATTAGTTCCTGTGTATCTGATATTTACCGTTATCAATCTGATTCCTTCCTCCTTCGCCATTCCATAAGGAAATAACGCTTATAATTTTACCAAAAAAGTGCTCATTTCTCAACGAAAACAAGCCCCACAGTCGCGATATGAAGAGCCTTATCCGCCCGTTTCCACGAATCCACTCTCCATAACGCGACACAGGGCTGATTTGCATAATCATACATATCTATTATCGGCTCAAATACTGGGAACTATAGCCCCGAGTCCAAAATTCCTCTTTAAACGCAAAAAAGCGGCGGCCACAGATCCTTTTAAGACCCATAGCCGCCACTCATTTGCGTTATTCATTTCATCCGTCCTTATCGCTCACCTTGGAGCCGAAATCACTCCACTCCGCACATCCGGGAAATGTTCCTATACTGTCATCATACTCAGTTTCTCGCCCTCTATTTTAAGGTCCATTCCCTCTTCCTCGAACCGCTTCTCGTCAAAGCTGTCCCATCCGAGCATATCGCAGACTGGCCTTCGCCGCTGTTTCCGCCTCAGCCTTCGTCGCTGTCTCCGTCGGTGCCTCTGACGCCTCTGCCGTGGGCTGCTCCGTATCCACTGTGGGCTGTTCCACTCTCTCCACTGTGGGCTGCTCTGCCTCTACTGCGGGCTTGTCCGCGCTCGTTCCCTGCGGACTAAGCGCCTCCGCCAGAGCCTTTGCCTCATTGATGGGAGCCGTCTGCCCCGCCTGTGCCTTTTTTCTCGTAGCCATAACCCTTTCCGAAGGCTGCCTGCATCTCCATCCTCTCCTCGAGGGTTGTCTCCCGGCGGCTCCTGCGGTAGGCTTCAAGTGCCTCCGCTGTTTCCTTCTCCTCCGCTGCCCTGCAGGCTTCCTCGTTGAAAAGGTCTCTGTAAGGCGTGTAGGCGAGCTTCTGGCGGCATTCCGTGGGGAGGATCCTGTTGTTGCTCTTCCATCTGCAAACCCCGTCCGCTCCGAAGAAGATCTCGCCGTCCAGCGCCCTCTGGCTCATCTTCTCGATCTCCTTCTCGGCTGCGGCCTTCCAATACTCTCCAAGGCTTCCTGAAAGTTCCTGCTGAAATCTGCTCGTCATCGCTTTATCCTCCTTGCCCCGCGGGCTGTGCTTGTCTTTTGTTATGGACATATTACCGTTACGGCACACGATAGCAAGCGGATTCTGCGATATTTACTGCCATAAAGTACACAAAAATAAGAGGCTGTCATGCCCCTTATCTGGTGTAGATCACACAGATAATCACCCTCTTGACAGAAGTATATACTTTAGTCTATACTTATATTAAAAGGAGGTAATTATCATGGATGTAGCAAAAGTATTCTCAAATGGCGGCAGTCAAGCGGTACGTCTTCCAAAAACCTGCCGGTTTGACAACGAAGAGGTATTTGTTAACCGCATTGGCAATGTAGTTATGCTGTTTCCAAAAGAAGATCGCTGGCAGAGTCTTCTCACAAGCCTTGATCTCTTTACGGATGATTTTTTATCTGAAGAGATAGGACAGCTTCCTCTGGAAGAACGTGAGGTTGTCATATGATCCGCTATATGTTGGATACCTGCACCATAGCTTACGCCAAAAACAGAGAACCCGCTTGCGTATTGGAAAGGCTTCTGCAGCATGATCCGTCTGAAATCTGCATCTCATCTATAACAATGGCAGAGCTTGAATTTGGCGTATATAGAAGCTCTAAGCCTGAAAAGAACAGGATGGCTCTGCTGATGTTTCTCTCAAACATTGCAATTTTGCCTTTCGATTCAGACGCAGCCTTTGAGTATGGGGATATAAGGCAAAAGCTAAAAACCGCCGGGATCATAATTGGTGGAAATGATATGCTTATTGCCGCCCATGCTCGTTCCCGGAATTTTACGCTGGTTACTCACAATACACGGGAGTTTAACCGAGTCGAAAGGCTAAATGTTGAGGATTGGGTCATTTGACCCAGTCAACTACATTTTCCATCTGCGCTTCCCATTCCGCTTTGCTCAGGATCATCCCGATCCGGCTCTCTATGCTCAAGCCCAGCGGCTGTGCCTTGAAGTCCTCAAATATCCTCCTCGCCATCGGCTCCGCTTCCTCGAAGGTGTATCCCTTCGCCTCGATCTTGTGGATCACGCTCATCAGGTTCCTGTAGGTCAGGTTCTTCATCTGCTTCATCTCTGGTCCTCCCTCAAATGTACTCGGAAAGCTCATCGTACTGCGCTTTCAGTCTTGTGTATTCCTGTGCGATGCAGGTCTGGCGGAAACCGTTCTTCTCTGCCTTTCCCTTCTCCCAAAGCCTGTCAAGCTCTGCCTTGCGGTCTCTTAAGATGAAGTCCAGTTCATCGATGTCTGTTTTTGCTGTCTGCAGGTCTTTTTCAAATCTCGTCATGGTCTCTGCCCTCCTTCGGTTGTGCTTGTCTTTTGGTAGTGTGTACATTACCGTACTATCGGAGGCCATAGCAACTTATATCTGCAAATTGTCGGCTCATAATGTACACAAGGATAAGGAACCGTTAAGCCCCTTATTTGTGTACAATTCAGCGCTCCTGCCTTAAGGCTTCAAGCTCCCTCCTAAGATACAGGAGCTCTTTGCCTTAGCCTTTCGCTGACATATCCATAGTTTACCTTGTCCATAGTTACTATGCCCATAGTAACCTCCTCTCATAAAAACGGGATCTCCGGGTCTGCTGCATATCCCCTCGTGTCATACATCATCTCCATCGCATCCCTGTATCCGCTGAGCCGGGCAAGCTCGTCCCTCAGTCCCCACGCTTCCCTCTCCAGCGGCTCGTAAAAGCCCGCGGGAGCAAAGCCGCAGCCGAGTGCCTCATCCGCTGCGATGAAGTTTTCATTCTCTTTAATCTTTCTGATCAGTTCCTTCTTCTGCCTTGTCATGGTCTCCATCCTCCTTTACAGCCTTGCGTCCTCGTGGTCATCGAGGTGCTTGAGGTATTCGTCAACCTCTCCGAGGTCCTTCAGCATGTCCCTGTAGGCCCCGAGTCCGCATTCCCTGATCACCAGGTAGTAGCCTCTGCCGTTCTTGAGGACTCCGAGGCGGTTCTGCTCCGCTATCTTCGTGGCCGTCCGTGTGAGCTTCCCGAGTCTCTGGATCTCCCTGTCCTCTCCCCTGTCGCTCATGCTTTTGCATCCTGTCCTGTCGATGTACCTCATGCCTCTGCCCTCCTTTGGCTGTGCTTTCCTTTCGGTATGGACATATTACCGTTACGGCACAGGATAGCAACTCATATCTGCAAATATGTGAGGCAAATGCTGCACAAAGATGTAGGAGAATACCGCCCCATGATCTGTGCAGTTTATGACGCAAGCATCTGTCCCACCGCCCTGTTATAGAACTCCGCATTGCTCTCAAAGCCATAGGAATTCCGTCCCAGCTCCCTCGCGGCGCGTAGCGTGGAGCCTGATCCTGCGCAGGGGTCTATGACCACATCGCCCGGATCCGTGAAGATGCTTATCAGCTTCATCAGCAGATTCACGGGCTTCTGAGTAGGATGGATCTTCGGGATTTCCTTCCCATCGCGTCTGTACTCGAACCAGTCGAACACCATGTGCTTCTTGCCATCCTCCCCAAGATTCCTGAACTTCGGCAGCTTGTCCTTGTACAGCACAAGGGCATATTCCGTTGCCCCCACGATCCGCATGTTGCTTTTAAGGACCTGCGGGGAGAAGTTCTTCGTAAAGGTCAGGCTGATGTGGTGCCTGAACCCCTCCTTCTCAGCCAGCATCATCAGGTCAAGCATCTGCTCGAATGCGTAGAACACGATGAGGCATGGAGCGTCCTTCTCCCCTTTCCCCGGCTCCTTCTTAAGCATCCGGGACGCATAATGCAGGAACTCCGCAAGGTTGAAGCTGTAGTCCGTATGGAATGCCGCCTTGTGCGCCTTCTTGGCATCCTCCCCGTTCCTGTTGTCGCCGTCCACATACCAGTCCCTTCGGGAAGCATAAAACCTGTCCCCGAGGTTGTACGGGATGTCGGCTATCACAAGCTGCGCCCTCGGCACGTTGTATCCTGCGATGTTCTGAAAGTTATCATGAATAAGTTCGCACTTTACTGTATTCTCCATCTCTATCCTCCCCGCCCCCAGATGGGCATAAAAAAGGCACCGCCCCGCGTGGGAGTGATGCCTCAACACCATTGTTATTAAATTGTTAAAATGCAGGCATTTATCAAACGCCGTATTGCAAAAGTCAGACACGAGCGTTATAATTACGGCACAGACTATTTGAAAGGACGGTGACCCAAATGGCAAACACACCAACCCAATCAAAGCCCATAAAAACGGCCAACTTCAGCATGAGGATAGAGGAAGACAAAAAAGCCTCCCTGGAACTGCTCTATGCCGGGCTCGGCATGACCCTCACGGAAGCGGTCAAGGTCTTCTTTGAGAAATCCCTCAATGTAGGTGGCATCCCCTTCGACCTGAGAATGGAGAACTACAGCCGGGAGACCCTCGAGGCCATGCGTGAGACCCTCGACATAGAGGCAGGCCGCATCCTGGCAAAACGCTACAGTTCAGTCGATGAGCTCTTTGCGGAAAACGATGCGGAGATCGCGGCGGAGGAGCTTGCCAATGCTTGACATCATCCAGACCACCCAGTTCAAAAGAGACTACAAGAGGCTCGTAAAACAGGGCAAGGACGTCAGTCTGCTGAAGCCCGTCATCACCACGCTGCAACAGCAGAAACCCCTCGATAAAAAATACAGGGACCACCCTCTCCATCATAACTGGGCCGGTTTCCGTGAATGCCACATCGAAGGCGACTGGGTCCTCATTTACAAGGCCAATGAAAAAGAACTCACCCTGATCCTTTCAAGGACAGGAAGCCACCGTGACACATTAAACATCGAATAATAATACTAAAGGGCTGTGAATGGGATCTTCCTTGCCTCACAGCCCGTTTGATTCTCAGCCGCATATCTCCGGGTAATCCTCACATGCCCTTATCATATCCGCCACCGCTGACCAGTTGCTCGCCGCCTTCACGCTGGAAAGCAGGGACTCAGGCACGTACACATAGCAGGAGCCGCTTAAGATCGGGCTTCCCGTGAAGGATGCCGTGGTCGCCGTGGGCACCGACGTGATGTTCGGGAAGATGACCGCGGTCAGGCTCGTGCATCCGTTGAACACGTTGCCGCTCACGTTCGTAACCGCCGCAGGGAACTTCAGCTTCGTGAGTCCTGTGCAGTTGTAGAAGGTGAATCCCCCGATCTGGGTGAGTCCTGTTAAGGTCACGTCCGCAAGTGCCGTGCATCCCCGGAAAAAGTACTGCGACGTCGTCCTGATGGCCGGAAGGCTCACGCTCGTAAGCCCCGTGCAGTCCCTGAATACCCCCTGCTGTGCCGTGCCATATGCAGCGTCTGTGCCGCCGGATGAGCTCAGTACGGGAGCCGAGAAGCTCTTCAGCGCCGTGCAGCCCGCAAACGCCCCGTCCCCGATGGACGTGAGCTTTGAGAGCGTAAGCGCACTGTCCGGGAGCCTTGCGCCCCTTAAGGCGTCGCTGCCCATCGTCAGGATCTCGCCCCATGTGATATCAAGAGTCGTGAGCCCCGTGCAGTCACGGAGCGCCCCTGACGGTATCGCCGTTATCGATGGGAGGACGATCTTTGCCAGCGTCGCCCCCGCCCCCTGGAATGCGCACTTCTTTATCGCCGTAAGAGCGCTGTCCTCGAAAGCCCCTCCGATGAGGGAGAAGTCCTTCGAGAGCAATGCCTTCATGATCACGGCGTCGCTGTATGTCAGTTTCGTGTCAGCCATTTCATACCTCCTATGCCCCCTGCACAGCCGTCCACGACGCGGCCATCAAACCGCATCCGTCCACGCTGTACAGGGGATGAATTCTCCTTTTATCCTGCCGCTATCTCATACTCCGGGTAGTCGCTTATGGGCTCGATGCAGGCGGAGTAGTTCGCCCACTTGCCCGTCGTCTGGTAGGCCTCCACGAGGTCATCCGGCACGATGATGTGGCCGTTGCTCCTCGATATCGGGCCCGATGAATAGAACAGTGAGCTGGATCCGCTTGTGGTTATCACCGCATCCTCGTTCCTTATGATGAGCGTGGTGAGCCCACGGAGCGCCGTGAAGTCGTTCGAGCCCAGGCTCTTGACCTTTCCGATGTCCAGCGTTGCTATCGCCGTGTCCCCGGCAAAAATGCCCGTGGAAAGAGATCCGTTCGAGGACGTCCCCACGAGGTTCGGGAACAGAGCAGTCGTGAGAGCCGTGCAGTACCCGAGCGTGCTTGTCGCACCGAGAAGCGTGGCCTTCGGCAGGTCGAGGGACTTCAATGCGCTGCACTGGAAGAATCCGTAGTTGCCCACGCTCGTTACCTCCGGCAGGCTCACGCTCTCCAATGCCTGGCAGTACTGGAACCCTCCCACGGGAACCGCCGTAAGGGACGGGAAGCTCACGTCTGCGAGGGCAGCCAGGTTCAGGAATGCGTTCTCCGCTATCGTCGCAAGACCCGTCCTGTCGGTGTACTGCGCCAGGGTTCCCTCGAGGAATGCCTTGTACTGCTGTGCCACGTACTCGAACTGCGCATAGCAGTCCGTGACTCCCGTGACGTTGCTCCCATCTGGCGAGAATCCCGTGAACAGGTAGTCTGCTGACGATCCCGCGCCTGTCCAGACCGGCGTCCCCTCGGCTGCCACGTCGTAGGTGACGGAGGAACCGTAAGGCACGTTGGTGTAGGTCTTTAGGAGCGTTGATCCGTTCCAGAAGCGCACTGTGTATGTCCTCGGCGTTGCCGCATAGACCTCGTACACGTTCCTGTCCGCCCTCACGTTGACCAATATGTCCGGGTCAGCAGTCTCCGCATTCGGGCTTGCCGCCCACCCCGCAAAGGAATAGGTGTATTCCGAGGTGGATGCCTTCTCATGCGTCAGGGACATCTGTGCGTTCGCACCGTCCGTTATCGTCTCCGACCCGAGGAAGGACAGCCCGTCATCGCTGTAGTAGTAGATGACCGCAGTGATGTGGTCATAGTCTATCGTGATGTCCGGGTACCTCCTGTTTGCCGATGCCACGACGCTCCCAGTGACGGTCGGCACATGGATCGTGCCATATACCTGCGCGGCTGCCACGTTGCTGCCGTTCTGGTCGAGCCCCCTCATCGTGTCGAGGACGTCAAGCATGCCGCTGATCTCCGATGCCAGCTCTGCCTCCCATGTGAAGCCTATGAGCCTCACGCGGGAGCTTGCCGGGATGGAATTAAGGATCCCCAGGCTGTCGATGGCATCCGACACGTTCTCCAGCCGCAGCGTTGTGACATTCGTCACATCCGGGCAGGTGAAGTCCGTGATCTGGCCCTGGTTGAGGACAACGAGCGCCGTTATCGTCCCCGGCAGGTGCAGGACCTTTATCGCACCGCCGTTCGGGAGCGTAAGCCCCGCGATGGCCGTGCCGTCGAAGTAGACGTTCTCGATGTTCACGCATCCCGATAAGTCCACCGTTTTCTGGTCTCCCGTCCCAAGACCCGCGCAGTTCCTGATATCGATCGTCTGCAGGAGGGTGTTGTTTCCAAGGTGCAGCTCCTTCAGGTTCCCGTTCGTGTAATAGCGTCCTGGGTCGCCGAGCTTTAACGAGCGCAGCCTCGTGGCGTAGGAGAACTCCGCATAGCCGACCTTAAGGCCTGACAGGTCGCCCACGTCGGAGAGCTGGGATGCGCTGTAGATGTAGATTTCAGTGTCATTTACGTTATCCAGCGGGCATTCGAGGGTGTAGGCCGTGTTGCGCGCCGCCCTCGTCTGCACGAGGTATGAGCCGAACTTCACCGTGGCATAGCTCTTCGAGGACACACCTGAAGTCATCCCCGTTGTTTGAGCTGAGAGCTCCCGGCACGTTTTCCCAGACTGCGTATCTTGGATATTTTCCATCTGTTGCCTCCCTCATTTCCTTTATGATCCTTACCGCCTCGAAGAACAGGTTTGACCTTGCGCCATCATGTATCCCTGCTCTTTTCCCGGCGATGCTCAGATCCTGGCATGGGCTTCCAAAGGTGATGATGTCCACGGGAGGGAGATCCGCGCCATTGAGCACGGACACATCCCCATAGTGCTTCACCTGCGGCAGCCGTTTTGTAGTTACCCTGATGGGATACGGCTCGATCTCCGATGACCAGACCGGCTCTATGCCTGCCAGCATCCCGCTCAAAGGAAAACCCCCGGAGCCGTCAAAAAGGCTGCCGAGGGTCATCTCGCTATTTACCATATACACATCTCTGGCATGGAGCGTTGAGCCGTCCCTCTGCATGTCCGTCATGAACTCGCTGATCTCCGGCATATCCACCATCTCAAGCTCGGCGGGAGCCATCATCACCTTTGTGCTCTTGCCCTCTGCCAGCTTCTCCGCCAGAGGCTTCTTTTTCCTGCCCGCTCCCGGCCTTGCGCCGCCGCGGTGCGATCCGTCCTTTGCCATCAGTCTTTATCCCCCTCTCTCCTGTAATACCTGTGCTTGCAGGCATCGGAGCAGAACATCCTCTTCCTGCCCATCTCATTCATCCTGACTATCCTGCCGCAGCATTTACATCTCACCTGCTGCTTTTCGATATTCACATCTATCTTTGACGCCCATCCGAAGCCAGCCATACCGTGCCTTTGGCAGTAGCCCTTCACGGCATCAGTCGTGGCTCCTATCGCATCACCGATTTTCTTGTATCCATCCCCGCGCAGACGCATCTCCCTTATCCTCTGCTTCTGCCATGCGTTCATCACCAGTTCTCACCTCGCTCTCCCTTGGGGCTGTCCGTTTGAATTCGTTTGATTATTTTTGAAAAAAATCGCCTTTTTTCAAACGGAAGCCCCACGTGGGCCTCTCCTGAAAAGAAAAAAAGCCTACAATGAAATGCAGGCTTTTTCGGCATACCAGTATGTCCCTAAATTCGACCGTCAATCCCCCGTTTGAAAACCGAAAGTTGCGCGTCTGCCTGGGCGCCGGTCTCCGGGCTTTCGGGCGTTATAAACAGAGCCCGGGCCCCCGTGGTTGCTGGGTTTGTCGTATATACGCGCATGGCTCCGGCAGCCGCTCGTTTGATTTTTTCCTATCCCCCGAGGGAATAGGCGGAAATCAAACACGCCCTCCTCAGTAACGGTACTCCGGGTTCCTGTCCTCCCTCTGCGTCTTCTCCGAATGGTGACGGTGGCAGAGCGGATTGATGTTGTCAGGATCGAACCGAAGCTCCGGGTGATCCCGAACAGTTTTAATGTGATCCAGATCGGTCGCCATCACGTACTGTCCTTCCTTCAGACACTCCGTACAGAAGCAGGGCTGGTGGGTCTTGATGTACCACGCCCTAAACTTCCGCCACTTGCCATCGTATCCCCGCTGTGCCGCGCCTGGTCTGTCCTCACCGCACTTTTCTCTATGTACCGGGCAGTACTTCTGCCCAATCTCGATAAGCTCCGGGCATCCGGGATACCCGCAGGGCTTCCTTGCTTTCCTTGGCATGACTGGCACCTCCGCTTTCCTGACATAGCCTGTTAAAATGTCCTGTAATAACCTGAAAAATAGCCTGTTAAAATCTTATGAAATTTCCCACAGACTCTTGATTTCCCCCCGCCTATCCCTTATACTGTTATCAGCAGTGGGGTCTACTGGGTTTCTGTGAAACCGAAGTGACAATGATAAGAGCAGTGGGGCCTACTGGGTTCGTTCACGAATCGAAGTGGCAATCATAAGAGCGGTGGGTCCTACCGGGTGGCAATCGCTGTCAAAGTGGAAATGATAACGGGCTGTGTTTCGGCACAGCCCATTTTTTAGGAGTAAAACCATGGAACAGAAGCGTCTCGCCTTATATACGATAGACATGAAGTATGTCCGAAACCTCTCCATTGCCGAGGAACGACGTCGGGGGAAGAAACACAATCATGTATTTTCAGTTTCCCCGCAAAGCGGAAAGGACATCCGCCCCTTCATCGGTGTCATCGTCATCTGTGGCGACAAGCAGTACTGCGTCCCATTAAGCTCCCCAAAAGAAAAGCACAATACCATGAACAATGCTGTGGACTTCTCCAAGGTTTATTCCCCGAAAGGGAAGCTCATCGGAGTCCTTAACTTCAATGATATGATTCCTGTTCGAGATGATGTGATCAGGCTCCTCGATGTAAACCCCCACAAGGGGGATTCACAGGCGATGATCCAGTACAAGATCCTCGCCAGAAACCAACTCACCTTCTGCCACCAGAATCAGGACGCCATTGTCAGGAAAGCCAACAAGCTCTATCGTCTTATCACCGGCAAGAAAGCTAATTCTTTCCTGCGTTCACGATGCTGCGACTTCAAGAACCTCGAGTCAGTCCTGGAGAAGTACGCCCCTAAAGAATGACCATCATAGCCTTTTCTGTTCCGCAAGCACCAGGAGCAGCGTGCTGTCCACATTATTCGCCGCAACAGGCACTGCGTTCTCCAATCGCCATCCCTGGTTCTCCTTCAATACCTCGTTCACTCGGTCGGCAATCGATCCCTTATTGAACTTGTCGCTCAACGGTCCCCTGACTAATATTGTCTTCTGCATAATGCCCACCTCCCTCGTATAGTTGTCTGCTCAAAAATCCTCATAAATTCTGGAGACCGCGATCACGAATGCGATGAGACCGATCACACCGAGGATCAGCTGCAGCCATATCGGGGACAGTACCCAGAACCATGGCCAGGTGATGATTCCGCAGAGCTTCAGTACGATAAACGCAACGGAAAGCGCCTCCACAAAGCCGAAGCCTACGTTGATTGATATGTTCTTCATCCTTCTCCTCCCCGCAATCCCAGCTGCACCTTCATCGCATCCTCGATCTCCGTTTCCCTGTCGCACCTTCCCATCCTGTGATCCAATAGCCTCTGGTCTATCGTCATGACCTGCTCCGCCAAGGCGACGGAATCACCGTCCCCAAGATGTATCAGTATGTGTGTCGGCAGGTTCAGCCGCTTCATCTGGCTCGTGAGCGGGATCACCGTCACGATTCCCGATGCCTCGTTGCAGGCGTCATTGCTCACGATGATCACCGGTCGCGCGCCGCCCTGCACGCTCCCTTTGTGCATCGGCAGGCGCGCATGCCATATCTCCATCCGGCGCGGCTTTATTAATTCCGCCTATCGGTCCCTCCAATGGCCTACGCGGCTTGTGCATCGACAGGTGGTTCATTAAAATCGCCCGGGCTTCCCTGACCTTTTGCGTGTCAAAGAATACCGGGCGTCCGTTGATTATCTTTATCTTCCGCTCCTGCGCCGTGGCAGTCGGCGGATTCATCTTCATGAAAAACTCCATGTAATCCCCCTTTCGTATGATTCATAAAAAACTCCATAAAATCTTCCTCATCACGAAAAACCCCATATAATCCCCCTCCACTTCATAAAAAACTCCATCTCGTGCTTGTTCTCAGAATACTGGTGAATTCTTGAAAAATCCCTACATGCGCTTCCAGCCCGGGGTTCCAGTTTCGTTGTGGGGAAGGGCAGGCTTTTAGCCCTTCCCACACTCGGAACTCCCGGAACGGAAGCGTTAGCTATATATAAAGCCTTTTTCTGCTTTGAGGAGGAAAAAGGCAAGTCATCCTATTTCAGTGCCTTTCCCCTCCAAAAGGGGAATTTAGGGTTGTCTGCCTTTTTCTCTGTAATTTTCTTTCAGATTTGGGAAATAGGATTAATCCCCTTTTTCCTTATTCTTTACCTCGAATACAAACCCGGATTTTATATAAAACTCATTCTCCATCTCCCCTACTCTGGTCCTTATTGTGCGTTCTGATACATCCAGATATTTGGCCATATCCTTTACTGTGACCGGTTCATTAAGGGAGCAGGCCTCAAATGCTTTGTAAATTGACTCCATGCGCTCCTCCGGGGAAACTCTCTTGCTGCTCTTCGACAGATTTCCCTTCTGAGAGCCTTCCGCTCCCATTTTCTCCAGCTCCCCGCTTCCATCCAGGACATGGACTGGATATTTGAACCAGAAATTGACCGGCTTGATATTGGCAAACTCACGTAGCGATGACTCCGTCAACAGCATGGAGTTGCATAAGACGTTGTAATACCCGGCATCGAAATCTGCCAGGATCTGCTCCCTGTCAGGGCTGTTCCCGTTGACCTCGATGGCATTGAAGCCGCAGCGGTTAAGTATCGCCGTGAACTCCTGCGATATCTTTACAAGAGGCAGGAACACCACGGTCTTGCGGTCCATACAGTATTTTGTCATCTGCTCCGCGATCTGTTCCAAGTACGGCTCCAGCGCATGGGCCGTGTCCCCCAGGGAATAATCCCCCTGGCTCATCTTCACCTTTGTAAGGTCGAGCTCCAGCGGTATCATCTGCGCCTTGATGGGCACCAGGTAGCCATCGGTTATGGCCTTCCGCATGGAGTACTCAAAGGCGCAGGAATCGAAGAATTCAGACAGGCTTTTTTTGTCCGCCCTGTCGGCCGTGGCTGTCATTCCCAGGACTTTCGCCCCTCCGAAATAATCCAGCATCACCTGGTAGCTGTCGCTCATCACGTGGTGCGCCTCATCCACGATGATTGTGCCGAAGTGATCCGGCTCGAACCTTTCAAGCCTGCTTGTCCAGCAGAGTGTCTGTATCGATCCTACTGTGACGGGAAACAGGCTCCCCACGCTCGTGTTCTCAGCCTTTTCCAGCGCGCAGTCTATGCCCGATACGGACTTTATCTTGTCCATCGCCTGCGTCAGGAGCTCCCCTCTGTGGGCCACGAACAGTACCCTCTCTCCCGCATCTACCTGATCCTTCGTTATGCCTGCTGCCACTATGGTCTTCCCACACCCTGTCGGGAGCACCATCATTGTCCTTGTGCGCCCCTGCGCCCATTCATCGTGGATCGCATCGCGCGCCTTTATCTGATAATCCCTCGCCTGCATGGGATCCACCTCCTTTCAAACTCCGAGCGGGCTTGTGACCGCCCGCCCGGATTTCCATACAGTCCGTTCAATTGAACGGGAGCTCCTCGTCCACTCCCTCCGGGATGTCCACGAACCCGGGCTCAGGCTTCGGAGGCGTTGCCTTCTCGTCGGCTAAGCTCGTAGCCTATTGAACTGGCCCGCGACGGCTGACAACCTACATGATCCGATTAAGGAACAGTGGTGATCCCCTAGACACGCGCGGACATACGCCTCCTGCCCGGAGGCTGTACCCCCTCTTCTACTCGAAAACTATCTCCTTTACTTTCTTCCCGTAAAGGTCCTCAATGAACTCTTCCGCCGTCAGAATGTCCTCCTTGCCATTTGTTCTTATATGCGCCACCGGCTTCTGACCGATGGTTCCATAGTATCCATATGTGGCTTCGTTGCGCCTGGTCTTGAGCCTGCGGTCACCCTTTCCACTTATATCCTTCTTCATGGTGTTCCTCCAAATGTTTTGCCAAATATACTGTCATAGAATCTGTTCCATAGACCCATATCATATGAACGGCAGTCCTTCATCATCTGATTGCTGTGGCTCAGTTTTCCCCAGCACCCTGTCCATAAAGCCCCTGGCCTTTTCCGTTATCACAAAGTCCCGCTCATGGGCTGACGCAGCATTGTATAGCTTCTCAAGCCTTGCCCCAAGCTGCCCCGAAAAATCAAGCGCGCTGCCGCATATGTGTGCGAGCGCATCATCTTTGCTGTAGTTTATGTTATATTCCGCTTCTAAATCATAACCATAGAGATCGTATTCATATCCGCCATAGGTTTCATCTGCCAGCTTGACAATGAGCATCCTCATCCCATGGATATCGGCGTAATAAATATCCTTCACCGGCGATAATTTTGCATCCCGGTAGCTATCATTGATATATATGATCTCACCATCCTTGTCCTTGTGGAAAAGCAGGTATCCCGTCTCGTCCGTCTCCTGTTCGTATATCTCCCAATGGGACTCATGCCTGTCGATGGATGCTTTCAGCCCCTCGACAAAATCCAGCATCTCCTTAAGCTGCCCCGTGGGCTCGGACAGGTCCGCATTCACAAGGTCGTCTATGTTGACATTGAATGCCCTTGCTATCTTCCATACAACGTCTATTGAAAGCCTTTTCTTCGAGTCCTCCCCCGCTCCTTTTGCAATGTATCCCCTGCTGACGCCAGCCGCATTGTCCAAATCATACATGTTCAGCTTGGCAAGCTTTATCAGGTGTTCGATGTTGCGTGACAAGTATTTAGATGAAAATGCGTTCAGATACCCTTTGTATCCGTCTATTTGAGCCTGCTGGGCTTCTGCCGCCTTCTTCAGAGTCTCGGCAATGGGCTTCATGGCTTCATCCATGTCCATCGCCGCCTCCTCTGCTTCCTGTTCCAGCTCTTCCAGATTCCCCTTGGCTTCCCGGATATCCCAGATGCTGTTTACCTGTATGATCTTTATGTCCCCATAGTCATTTGAAAAATCCTTAACTTCCGGTGTGGCCATATTGTCATTCCTCCTTTCCTTCATCCATTCTATTATCATTCTATTGTTTTGTCAATAGTTCTTTTGGTTATTTTGGTCTACTCGGTCTACTTAATTGTCCTGACTGTAATTTCACTCGAAAAACCCTTCATAATCTCTTTCTCTTAATGTGAAAATACTCCTCCTCTGCCCAAGCGCAGATCTGAATCAACTGTGTTTCGTATCTTCTCAAAAAAATATTGACAATCCCACTTTTTGCTGTTATCATTCGTTTATCAGTTGCGTATGTTGCGAAATTGATTATAACAATCGCTCTTTGCTATGTCAATACGAAACTTGCACAATTTATGAAACTGATTCAGAAAGGAAGGAATCACATGGAATTCAGCGAAAAGATCAAGAACGCCAGGACGGCAAAAGGGATATCCCAGAGGGAGCTTGCGGAGGCATCGGGCGTCACGCTGCGGACGGTCCAGAACTATGAAACAGGAGGGCGGCTCCCGCGCCACCGCGAAACCTACGCGCGCCTCGCCGCGGCCCTGGGCATAAGCGAGGACGTTCTTTTGGACGAGAACGCCGCATTCGTCCTCCGCGCGAGCGAGCAGTATGGCGGACGCGGCGCGAAGCAGGCAATGGACATGGTGAACGACATCGCGGCCATGTGGGCAGGAGGAGAAATGGACGAGGAGGACATGGACGCAATCATGCAGTCCATGCAGGAGGCGTACTGGGAGGCCAAGAAGAACAACCGCAAGTACATAAACAAGCGCTACCTTAAGGATGACGGGGAGGACGCCAATGAATGACAGGCTTGTCCTCGAGCCGGCGAACCTGATCATCGAATACGGCACCCGGGATCCGTTCCAGATAGCGCATCTCAGGGGCTATGCCGTCAAGTTCCTGGAACTGAAGCGGCAGAAGGGATACTGCACGAACATCCTGAACAATTACTTCATCTTTATCAACGAACACCTCTCCCGCCAGATGCAGCGGATGACCTGCGCGCACGAGCTTGGGCACATCATCCTCCAGCCCGAAAGGCTGAAGAGGGGTAATGACGGGAGGTTCAAGAGGATCGCGGAGATGGAGCTGTTCGATATAAAGGACAGGACGGAATACGAGGCCAACCTGTTCGCGGCCAACCTTCTGATTGACACGAATGAGATGATGGATTACCTGCGCGGGGGATACGACATAGTTCAGGCGGCAAGCGCGCTCGATGTGAACGTGAACATGCTCGCCCTTAAGTTGTCCCAGATGAGGGACGTTGACCTGCCTTTCCAGGTAAACAGCAGGTTCCTCGGGAGAATCGAGGATCGGGCAGACAGCATTTGAGGGAGACGGACAATGGACTCAAGATCATATATCGCTATCGACATGAAGTCATTCTATGCCTCCGTGGAATGCGTGGCAAGGGGACTCGACCCGCTGACCACCAACCTATTAGTTGCGGACGACTCCCGCTCCGACCAGACGATCTGCCTGGCCGTGAGCCCAAGCCTGAAAGCCATCGGCGTGCCCGGAAGGCCGAGATTATTTGAAGCAAAAAGAGCCATAGCCGACTACGAAAAGCGCCATCCTAAGGTCTCATACATAACCGCAGTCCCGAGAATGGCGCTGTATGAGCAGGTTTCGGCGCAGATTTACTCTATCATCCTGAAATACGCAGCCCCGGAGGAGGTCCATGTGTACAGCATTGATGAATCATTTATCGATGCCACGCCTTACCTTGGCCATTACGAGGCGGAAGCCCTGAAACAGGGCGTGTCCCCGTCACATCTGATGGCGATGACCATAATTCGGGACGTCCTGAAGACCACAGGAATCACAGCCACCGTGGGCATAGGCACGAACATCTACCTTGCGAAGGTGGCGATGGACATAGTGGCAAAGAAAGCACAGCCCGATTCCGACGGAGTCCGTATCGCGGAACTGGACGAAGAATCGTACTGCTACAGGCTGTGGGACCACCGCCCTCTCACCGATTTCTGGATGATCGGTCCCGGAAAGGCGAGGAGGATGGAAAGGGCAAACATACGGACTTTGGGCGAGGCCGCCGAACGTTCCCAATGGGACGAGGAATGGTTCTATAGGACTTTCGGAATAGACGGGGAGATCATGCTGTCCCATGTCTGGGGACAGGATCCGGTGACGATGGAGGACATCAAGAACTACCACTCGGACTCACACAGCCTGTCAAACGGCCAGGTGCTTCCGAGGCCGTACAAATACGCAGAGGCGAGGAACGTATTATCGGAAATGATAGATTCCCTGTGCGGGGACATGTTCGCAAAGAACCTCACCTCCCCCAAGTTCACATGGTGGGTGAGCTACGATTACAAGTCTCTGGAGGAACTTCCGAATTATGACGGGCCCGTTTCTGTGGACTTTTATGGACGGCTCCATCCAAGGCACAATAACGGGACTGTCAGGATGCCGATGGACACGAACAGCGAGTCAACCGTTGCTCCACTGATACTGGATTCGTTCGACAGAAAGACCGACCATCGGCTCTTATACCGCAGGCTCGGAGTCTGTGCGGAAGGCGTGCATGAGGACATGGGCTCGTACCAGATGAGCCTCTTCATCGACTATGACGCGCTGGAAAAGGAGCGGCATTTGCAGTCGGCGATTATTGAACTGAGGCGCAGATACGGCGCTAATTCAATTTTCAAGGGAAAGAACCTGCTCGAAGGAGCGACGCAGATGGAAAGGAACATGCAGATAGGCGGTCACAAAGCCTGAAAATCACCATTCCTCTCCCACTGCTCTGACGAGGGGAAGGAGCGGAAATGGTGATGCCATCCGGATTTAAATACAAGAGCGTGTACGAGAAGGGAATGCCTCGGCATTATGGCTGGGACAGCTTCAGGATCAAGCACCCGCCGATGCCCGCAAGCCGATGGGCTAAGATCTACGCCCCGTTCGACGCGCTGAAGGGCTTTGACGAGGCTATCGAAGCGCAGGAGGAGCTGTTCGTGTGCAAGCCGGATCTTGGCGAGTTTGAGAAGGAGGAACTGGATCGGAGGCTGGGAATTCTCGCAAGGTTGACACGGAACGGGAAAGAAGCCCGGAAGAACCAGGTCATGGCGACCGTGAAGTATTTTGAGGGCGTGGACGGCGGGCAAGACTGTGAGGAACTGGGGAAGATAAGGAAACTGAGCGGACAGGTGTGGAGCGTGGACGCTGTTCTTACGCACACGATCAGGATCAATGAGGAACTGATCGATATGGCTGACCTGCTCTCGGTTGAGAGTCCTGTGTTCGAGATGTTTGATGATGTGCCGTAGGATCGCCAGAATGAGGAATATAAGATGTGCTGCAGATATTACATAGAAATGTCGCCGGAGCTTAAGCCCTATGTGGATGAAGCTAGAAACAGCGTACTCGGAAAGAAGATGGTCATCACCCTCGGGAAGCCCCTCAAGACGGAGGGCGAGATATTCCCAACGGACATGGTGCCGGTGATCGCCACCAGCCAGAACAAGAAGCAGACCGTATTCCCGATGGTCTGGGGATTCGATGTGAAAGGGCTAGATCGCCCGGTCGTGAATGCAAGAGTTGAGACGGCGAAGGATAAAAGCTCTTTTAAGGATTCCTGGCTCACACGCCGCTGCATTATCCCTGCGTCTTACTATTTTGAGTGGGAGCATTTCAAACGCCCGGATGGAAAGACGAAAACGGGCGATAAGTATGCAATCCAGCCCAGAAACAGCACCATCACCTATCTTGCAGGGCTCTATCAGCTACAGGAATACCGAGGCCTTACCTATCCTGTGTTCACTGTCCTGACCAGAGAGCCTAGCGAGGAACTCAAAAAGATCCACGACAGGATGCCTGTGGTCATGCCAGAGGAGGCGATAGCCGATTGGATCAACCCGGAGATCAAGGCTGAGGATATAATCAGTGCCGCCTTGACAGAAATGGTAGCGGAAAAGGCGTGAATACGGTAAGATATTTCAGGCAACCGCAACAAAGGAGAATGAAATGAATGCTATAGATATTCTGAATAACATGGACGAGCTTGCCCAGATGATTGATGATCTGAAACCGGACACATCGGATCTGATAAATACGATCCTCGAAAGTGATGACGAGATCCTGCGGGAAAAGGCCACGGAGATCCTCGACATTGGCGAGAAAATGATGGATGTCAGGCACGTATCCGATGAAGAAGAAGAGTTTTATAACTCGGTCACGGAACACAGCCTCGACCACCAGAGGTACAAGCATATACTTCTGCTGTCTGAGAAGCTGAAAATGCCAGAGGAAGATGCCGCCAAGCTGCTTGACACCGATCCAAAGGAACTGACCTACCTGAAATTCAACTACCAGATGATGGAGATGATCCATGGAACCGCCGATGAAGTGGCCAGGAAGTACATAGAAAAGGTCACGGGGAAACAGAATGCGTAAATCAGCACTGGAGGTGTTATGATTTCAAAGTACGGTGGCGGAGCAAGGCTCAAAGAAGCACGAAAAAGAATCGGCATCAGTCAGAAGGATCTGGCAAAAGCCCTGGAACTGAGTCCTGCTTATCTCAGCCTGATCGAAACGGAACGGCAGCCCATATCAGAGCCCATTGCCGTGAAGATGCGTGATTTATACGGAATCGATGCCAGATGGCTGATGTACGGAATCGCCCCGAAGGGTGAGAAAAGCAGACTACGTCAGGCGAGGGATGAACTGGGATTAAAACAGAAAGATATGGCAGAAAAGCTCGGCATCAGCGCACAGTATCTGGGAATGTTGGAAAGAGGCGACCAGGAAATCTCACAACCTGTGGCCATGAAGATGCAGGCTCTCTACGGCTTCTCTGCCGAATGGATCCTGTTTGGGAAGGGGCATCCAAGGAAATGAAAAGAGAATCCGAGATCCTTAAATCCTACGCCGATTACCTTAAAGCCTTGGGTATCACTTTTTATGACCGTCAGGGCTTCTCCGTTCGCTATGAGCGTCCTGCAATCGGCTGGGGATATATAGACCTTATAGACGGCTGGCATACCAATGTTCCCGGTAGCCTGTATATCCACGACTATGTGGGACTTATTGATGGTGGCAAGCGAAGACAGCAGAAAACGCTACGAGAGCTTCGCTCCCGCTTCCAACCCGCTTATGAGTTTTATGAGGAATGGCCGGAATTTGGCATGGGACAGGCGTTTACGTTCACCGGCCTTGATGACCTGCATCAGCGTGTGGTGAAGCTTGCCGATAAGCTTGATGAAGCGTATAAAATCGCAAAAGAACTGATAGAGGATTTACACAGATGAAGTATGACGAACTGACCAGCATCATCGGCGAATTGGAATTCGATGCCGATCTGCTTGAGAATATTGCCGCAAACGGCAAAAATGAGAAGGCAAACCGTTATATCAGGAATGCGATAACTGAACTGAAACACGCCCTCTCGGATCTGTCCGATGCAGATTTTGAGACATCCACATCATCGGACGCCATTAATTATGGGATTGAAGATTTTAATGAGGAATGAGGTAAACAGGAATGAGCAAAAAATCAGATAACTCAGAAGAATACATTGTCAGCAAGGAGAACCCGTCAGTACACCTCTCCTCTTGTCACAAGTGTGAGCGCAGGCTTAAGATTGAGTGCTACAGCGACAACTTCACCAGAGAGGAAGGCACCTTCATGGGAGCTATGGGGATTGAGACCTATACCTACTGCCCATACTGCGGAGTACAAGGTACCGGATTCAGCCCATATGACGACGAGCGCGGGAAATTTGATTTTGAACGCAAGAAATCCCACAGCTGGGATGATGAGGACGAGTACGAGGATGAATGGGATGACGATGAAGATGAAGACTATGATGACGATGGCTGGTGGCCGGAATCTGATGGAGTAGAACTTGTGGATGAAGAAGCCGAGGATGACACTGACGACGAGGGCGAGAATCCTTGGGAAATGAGCGCGGACGCTGAATTATTCGAATGCAAATCCTGCGGGGAATCGTTCAGAACCAGCCGGAAGGGTTGTGATAAGATTTACTGCTACTACTGCGGGAAGGAAATATCCGCTGCAAAAAGCAAGACGGCAGCAAAGAAATAAGGAGATACCCATGTACTATCAGTGCTTGAAATGTGAGAGGTCTTTTGATGCAGAGTCCGCTCCAGATGCCTGCCCCTTCTGTAAGACCGAAGGCAGGATCGCCATCATAAGCGATGTGGACGAGGACGGGAACGAACTCACCTACGCCGAGCATATCAAGTCGCTCCGTGAATACTACCTCGCTCATCTCCCACACGGTATGAGCAGATCAGATATCACCGCCATGACCGATCAGGAGCTTGAAGAGATGGATGATATACTGAGCGAGTGAAAACTGTCGATGCCGGCACTGATATGTTTTGATACACACAGAAATGCTACCGACTTTAGACTGTGCCGCTATGTGAGATGCAGAGATGCAAGGAGAAAAATGTGACCTCCCCTTACACCTTAGATGATTTCAAAAATCTCATCTGTTACCGCTTGAGTCCGGGAGATACGGATCTGCCGTCAATCCCCTTTTTTGATATGGCGATCACGTTTTATATGCTTATCGGCAAAGGAAGGGTGGAGAAGGACTTGTCTCCCACAAATCCTCCAGATGGCTGCTCTGAGGAGGACGCGGACTGCACTGCGGAGGACGTGAAAGACTCTGCGAACTCTGCGGATGCGGTGAACTCTGTGGAAGATGCGATAAATTCTGTAGAAGGAAAGGTAGCGGATACCCACTCCTCAGAAAACGAATCAGCCACCACCCTTACCGAACTCTCCGGAGAACTATTCGCCTCCGGCATCTTCGAACTCGTCAATGGATGTGTCATATCTCCTATCACAGCAGACTCGCTTGCAGTTTTAAATTGTACCGTTGACGATCTGCTCCCTTTAGCCAAGGCAAACACTCCCATTTTAAATCCCACCACCGGCTCCGTAGTCACATCAGATGGCGTGTTCCTGACAGCGGATGTTTATGCCTCTTCCGGATTGCTGGATGGAGGCGTTCTTAAAGAGGCTGTGGAATATCTGGGTGACGGATATCTGATCATCGCTCTAAATGACAGGCTAATTCTCCTCACTAATGGCCTGAGTGTGGAGCAGGCAAGGAATATGTTAAATCATGAAGGAACGCTCACAAAGACTGTGTATGAATATAAGGGTGGAAAGATTACCGCAACCCCCTGACAGCTTTCCACACTTCTTCGGGAACAGAATTGGCAAAATCTATCGTCTCATCTCATCTGTCAGCCCCAGAATCCAGTCCATCGAGACACCATAAGTTCTGGCAATGGCTATCAGGGGCTCTGAATAAGCCATCTCATCCGTGCCATTTAATATCCGCTTGACCTCAGCTTCACTAATCCCTGTTTTTTCTGCCACCGTGTGCGCATCATCATCTCCTATCCCAATCCTGATCCTTTCAGATGCAATTTTTCTGTCAAATATCTTCTTCATAATTTAAAGTTCCTTTTGTCTCTCACAGTCATGCTTCCTGCTTCCCCTCTGAGGGCTTGTGAGGGCTTTTTAAGCCCCTACGAACTTGTTCTTCAAGGTGCTGTTGCTCGGCAAGCGATCCAATGCCCTCCCTAAATCGTAGCAGTAGGTGTGGTTCTTGCTCGTCCACTCGGTGCTCTTGATTGCCTTCCAGAGCAGGTTTCCTTCCTCTTTCGTGAGGGTCTTGACCATCTGTGCCTCGTGCGCGAAGTAGTTACCGGAAAGCCTGTCCATGAAGTGCTTCCTGATGCTTGAAACCACCGCGTAGGAAGGTCTGTCCTCTTCGGTTCCCGGCGTGCCTTCCTTCTTCTTGATGAAGGTCAGTGTGGTGAAAGCTCCGTTGTAGATCATGGTGCTGAAGTGCCCGCAGTCTTCATAATCCGGGAAGTCAGTGCTTATCATCCAGCTTCTTAAGTCCTCATTGCTCCAATGCCTGTGGTCTCTGCTCATCTTCCGCTCCTCCTGTGCTTATCGCTGTGGTTTTCTGCCTTTCGGCATACACATATATCACTCTTTTCAAGGGTTTTAGCAAGCGGAAATGTTGTAATTCTGCGGCATAAACTGCACAAAGATGTGGCTCGGCTGCGACCGGATTTCTGGTGGATAAGTACAAGAAGTTTCGTTAGCCTTTGCTAACCAAATGGCACAAAAAAAGACCGTCACCGGCGAAAAATCCACAGATGACGGCCTGTTCACCGGGAGCGGAGCCGGGGAAGCGCCGGAAAGGCAAAAAAGACCCGGAAGCAGCTCATCGCCACTGCCAGGTCCTTTCTTAATACCTATATCTTCTCCTCTCCTCGCCTACCGATGTCTGTCCTGAATGCCCGGAACACAGCACTGTATCATCCGGAAGCGTGAATATCCGCTTAATAATACTCTCCTGCAGGTCTTTCTTATTCCCGCCCGGATACTGGTAATTCCCGATGCTTCCTCTGAAGATCGTATCGCCGACAAACGCCACGCCATCCGCCTTGGAATAAAACATCACGGAATCCGTTGTATGGCCGGGGACATATATCACTTTAAGCCGAAACTCAGGATCTGCTTCCAGACATATCTCATCCCCGTCATCCATATACTGGACACCCTCCACAATTATCGCTGGTCCGCAAAGCGCTGACAGGTTTTTCCTCGCATCAAGCAGGTATTCATCGGAGCGCCTGTGGGCAAGGACAGGAATGCCAAGAGCCGCTGTTACCCCATCCACCGCGCCCATGTGATCAAAATGCCCATGCGTCAGCAGGATCTTCTCAATCATCCAGCCTCTCCCTTGGATGATGGAAAGAAGCCTGTCCGCCTCCGCTCCGGGATCGATCAGGAATCCATGCTGTGTCTTATCGTCAATATAGAAAAAGCAGTTCTCCTCGAAATATCCCTTTACCGCAACCTCAGCTACCATGGCTTCACCTTATGCGGCAGCCTTCAGGACCACAGGCCATGCCCTGACTGACCGTTTTCCCTGCCGTCTCGTCCAGTGTCTTCATGATCGCCGCTTTCATTCCATCCACGCTCTGCGCGCCAGAGATGCCGTTCTGACCGATAACAAAGAAAGGTACCGCATGAATGCCATATCTTGCCGCTTCCCGCTCGTCCAGAAGCACTTCATTCCTGTACTTATCGGAATCAAGGACAGCCTTCACTTCTCCGGCGTCAAGCCCGCACTTCTCACCAATATCCTGAAGCAGCCCCTTGTCGGCAAGTTCCTTATTGTCGGTGAAATAGGCTTTGTAAAGTGCCTCTTCCAGCTTCTCGGAAAGAGCTGGATCATTCTTGCTCTGTGCCAGCTTAGTCAGCCTATGCGCATCCATCGTGTTGGTAAAGAGAGTTGTCGCATATTTAAAATCCAGCCCTTCCTCTCTCCCCATAGCGGAGATATGTTCAATCGTCTCCCCTGCCTCTTCCATGGATATGCCGTACTTATGTGCAAACCTCGTCTGCGTGTCTCCCGCCGCATGATCGCCCGCTGTCGGATCCAGTTGGAACGCTTTCATCTCAATCTCCACATCCATGCCGCTGTACTCGGGCATCTGCTGAATCTGGCTGATAGCCTTTTTCAGCCTTGCCTCCCCGATATAGCAGTATGGGCACGCATAATCAGACCAGTACGTTATTTTCATTGCTTCCATTGCCTCTGCCTCCCTTCCCACACGTTTCACAAGCTCCATTCGCTCCATTCGCTCCATTCATCTTTTAATAGAACTTGTTCTATATATTTCGTTTGACAGTATATCAAACACGTTCTATAATGTCAACAGATAAATAAAACCCGTTCTAAAAAAAGTCACGATGCGATTACACTCTCTTTCTCAGCGCATAGGCAGTACTTGGGCAACAGGAACGGTATGAGCACAAACACCACAAGCAGGAAGGATTGATAACGGTATGCCAAAAAGAAGCGGACGCCCGGCCAAGGGTGACGAAAACAACAGCCGGGATAAGATCATAGAGGCAACAATCAAGATAATCAAGAAATCCGGGGCTGATGCAGTCACCGTCAGAAATGTCTGCACGAACGCTGACCTGTCCATAGGGACTTTCTACCATTATTTTCGGGATAAGGATGACCTGCTCATGCACTTTCTCCGGGAAACATCGTTTGAGCTTGATCTTGAAACGCCGCTGACCGATATTGCAGGCAGGATTACGGAGCTTTACATGCACCTGATCCACAGGTACATGGATCTGGGACTGGATTTCATGAAGAGCTTCTATTCCACGGGAAACCAGTCCCTTTCTGCTTATATGGGAGAAGTGGATGGGGCATTCGCCCCGGGGACCGTCATGGCAAGAAGTGAAAAAGAAATGATGGATGCGCTGGAAGCCGGAATTATCATCCAGGGCGCAGACCTCCGCACGCTCCACACGGTCTGCATGGACATCTGCACCATCGTAAAGGGATGCGTATTCGAGTGGTGCTTAAATGACGGGAAACCGGATATCGAGTCTGCCCTGCGCAGGATTATAGAGGGTTATCTGTCCCGCATCTGCCTTGTTCATGATCCTTAATCACGCTTGACAGCATTCCTTTCCTGTGGGAGACAAGGGCTTTAAGCCCCTCAACCATCCAAACTTCATCAGCTTTTGTCTGTTACATCCACCCCTGTGAGAGTCTGACCACCTGCTTACAAGGCTTGATAACGCTTTGGAAGGAATGCCGTCACCACTTCTCAGATGTCCACACCGTTCACTCAGAAACGGATGGAGCACTTTTTATCACTCCCCACGCCAGAAAAATCCCATACAGATACGACGCTCCAAACACTTCTCCCGCAGCTTTCGGACCGCGTACATACCCACACTCATCCTGAACAGCCAGGTAACGACTTAAAGCCAGCTCAACCGAGCTCCGCGTCACTGTTTTTCCGGCTGCTCTCGTACTTATGATCAGTTCAGACGTCTCCATCCCTGTCCGGGAACTCCTTTTCAGCTCATACTTAAAAGCCGTCGCCCCAGTCCTGTTCTTCCCCCTTCCAACCGTCACGAATTCAAAGCCCTGAAACAGTTCTATCGCCTTCCATAAAGCCTCACGCCATGAAACCCCATCAACAGCAGTACCTCTCGCTCCACCCGTTCCAACCTTACCGGCTTCAATCGTGTTTTTAAGAACGGACACAGCCCTCCACCGCCTCCGATGAAGATCCACCCTATCCGCTTCAACAGTTCGGGCAGACACGACCTCACCTGCTCCACCTGCGCCACCTGCTACACCTGCTCCACCTGCTCCGCTCTGACCATTCGATGTGGTATAAGGATTAGGCAGGGGATGTGGGATGGTGAGCTTATAAACCACTTTCTCATAAGGCAGAGAAGCATTGACGGCAGCGACCGACACGCCTAACCTGTCAGCGATCTGCTTCTCAGTTAATCCATCGCTTTTCAAGCTTTGGATAAGGTCGATCTGATCCGTCATGGGATACACACCTGCTGTAATGAGGAGCTTCTTCGCCTTCAGAATCGAGACATTGAAGTGTTTCGCAACCTCTCGCAGGGATGCACAGTTCTTACTCTCCTTGACGTCCTTGCTCCCCTTAACATCCTTGTTTTCCTTACCGTCCTTGCCCCGCTCGACATCCTTGCCCCGCTCGACATCCTTGCCCCGCTCGTCTCTCACAGGAACCTCGGACTTTCCTCGCTCATCTCCATCAGGGGATGACAAGGCTGACAGAGATGACAAGGCTGACAGGGATGACAGAGATGAGGATGATGAGTAAAACGCCGCCACCTTATCCAGCAACTCCTCGGTTATAACACTTTGATTCAGTTCCGGCTTCTTCTTTCTTGACATTTATACTTCCTTCCGCACTCCCTTACATCTCTGCTCCCTTCAATGCTTTACAATGCTTTACAATGCTTTACAAAGCTTTACAATGCTTTACAATCTTTTACGTCTCTGCCCTCCCTTCAATTCCCGTGTGTGTGACAAGAATTTCAGCACCCGTTACAATCAATACATTATGGACTCTCACAGAAATCTTTGGCTTTATCAGTACCCGTTACAATCAATACGATAATGTTTTCCACAGAAAAATCCGACTTCATTTTTTCTGTGTGCTGCTGTGAACTTTGCTGATTTTGTGTTCAAATTTAAATAGGTTCTTAAAAAATCTCACTCACTACTTCCTACTCTTCCAAAGTTCAAAAATTCAAAATCCCTTGGTGGGGATTATGGTGGGGATTATGGTGGGGATTATGGTGGAGATTATATTTCCAGTTAAAGACTTATTTACTTTTTTAATGACTTATTTACATTTTTTGCTCTATCTGGTTAAAGACTTATTTAAAGCTGAACACAGATATAGCTTCGCCACCGAGCATGGCTTTGAACTATGCATCGACCGAACTTACGCCCTTAATCACCAATTATATGATCCATCACCTGATTTGCCCTCGTACAGAGCCGCAGTGGCAAAGGGTTGATGTGCTTGGAAAATATTAATACGCCGCTCTCGCAAAACTCCTTGATGAAGCCCCGACAAGCATTTCTTCTTCGTCGTCAATCTCATCATCGTCAACGATTTCGAGCGGTTCACCCAAACCAAGGAATTCGACCACTACCTTAGTGATGTCATTCGTATCCGAATCCGGTTTTATCCGAAATTGATTATCTATAACCTCTTTAACTCCGTCCTCCTGCTCAATGCACTCCATTGTGAATCTGACGAAATCATCATAACTGTAAGGCAATGAAGCCAACTTCTCTCTCATATCTATCATATCAACCGTCATTTTCATTTCGTCACCTCCTACTCCTATCAGCAGTCGGGTATTTCCCTATGAATTCATAGTTGTCAAACCCGTAGTTCTTGAAAACATACTTATATGACGGACTATTTGCTTTATGAGTGTGGGTATAGATATAACCGATCTCCACATTCTCATACCTGGCGTGCCACACATTGTTAATATCATGCGTGACCTTCTCCGCTTCCTTCTTGGATATTTTTAAGCTTTTCATGCATTATAACTTTCACTATTTGGTTCCTGTGCTCCTTCGATCCTGCTTCCTTCTCAGGGGCTTTTTAGTTCCTTTACATTCTATTTTTGATCCTTACAAGGTTATGGGTCACGAGTCGGCTTTCACCCCTATCACATCCTGAACCTGGCAGGAAAGGCCATTACAGATTCGTTCAACTACTTCGAGAGCCACGTACTCTTCCTTGCCCATCTTGGCCAGGGTGCTTCTCGATAGCCCGGCTCTTTCACATAAGTCTGTCTTCTTCAGCCGCTTTTCTTTTAACGTATCCCACAATGGGTCATAGGTCAACTTCATAAGATTGATTATATAGGATTATGTCGGAGATGTCAAACATTTTTTGAAACTGCCAAACTGCCAAATTGCCGTTTTCAGGTACTTTCCGCTGCTCTCAGCTATTATCGGCATTTCCACAGATTTATAGTAGGGCGACATCCGCTCTGATTTTTCGCATATTAATTACTGGGTGACACCATTTCTCATCTTCCTAAAAATTATTTAACTACTCTTCGAATACTTCACCTCAAACCAAATTGTGTCATCGTATCTTACGCTTTCATCAATCAGCTGAAAAAGAATGTAATAATTCCCGGCATCAATGCTCAATACCCCTGTTGGAATCGGAACATCGTCGGAAATGTATAAATCCGCTATTATTTCCTGCTTTGCGTCAAGAAGTAAAACTCGCCATCCATCTTCATACAGATGTTTATCCTCGAATGCATCCCTATTTTCTGTGTTACATCCTACTTTTAGCGAAATCTGTCCGTTGTTTTTAATATCAAGACAATAAATTGCTTCGTCATTTTTCCCAATATTGACATAATGCCTCGTTCCTAATGCCACATTATCAGCTTGCGATTTCATCTTTCGCCAATCATGGGAGCTGTAAATCTTACCATTTACAACTGAATTATCTATGTTGTGAAATATTGTGCATGAAATTAAAATAGCAAGAAAAATAAGGATAACAAAGACTATTATTCGTTTAAGCTTTTTCGGTTTAACTTTCAGATCCTCTGCTATCTCAACATTTGCCTTTATATTTGGTACAAGCCCAAGAAGAGCTGCAATTAGTTCTAAGAATCTTATCAACTTTGATCTGCCTCATAGTACATAGTCAGAATAAAACTCATATGATTATCACTTCACAAATTTAATCAATGCTTTATAGTATATATTCAGCCATACGCCAAGAACGATGATTCCCGGTAAAGTAGCTGCAATCACAGAAATCAACACATTCATCTCACGGCCGCTTTGCGCCATGTTCTGCCCCATTAAAGCAATAAACATCATTAAAATGATGGTAATGATACTGATAGCGTTTCTCAATGTGATATACTTCCTGCGGTACATGGCTTCTAAGTCTTTATTAGAAATGATAGCGCCTTCAATCAGTGTTCCAGTGATTTTAACGGTTGCAGGCCTATCAACATGAAAAACTACTACTTCATTCTTTAGCCAGTATTGGAAATCAAGCCGGAGTCCGGCATCTACTGGTTCCAACTTGAAACCATTGGGGTTCTTCTCTCCTGATTTCATTTCGGTGTTGAACTTGAACGCAATGGCAGCGACGTTTTCTGCCCTGATAGGAGCTTCATTAGCCCCAGTTATATCGTTTCTGTCTCCCTTAATCTCTATAGTAATCGGATTAGTTTGGGATATGTCATCTTCTGTCAGTTTTGTTTCGCATAGATTGTGGAAGATAATTCTGATTCTCTTCTTCGGCTCTGATCTAGCACTGGAATCTTCCGAACCGCTTTGTGGTGGAATTTCATAAACCTTTACCCAATAGACAATGTAGCGGCGTTTACGCTCCCATCTTTCCAGAATCTTGGCAAGAATGACACCACAAACAGCGCTAAAGATTGCCCAGAAGAGATTTGTAAGGATGGAGGTCATGCTCATTCAGATCTTCATCACCTCAACCGGCAAATCTGTAACCGCTTTAACCTCAGCCTTATATGCCTCCATAAACTCATCGCTCATGCCTTTATACTCTGGCAAAGCTATATCACTTCCAGCAGCTCTTAAGCTCTCGTATTTGGAAAGTCCCAAATTGTGTTCCTTAAGCAGTTCAATTTTCAAGACATTATTAGATCGATCTTTTAAGCTCTTTATCAGCTCTGCTACTGCTTTTCTGTTCTCCACATCATCAGTAAAGCCACCAATCACTGGAACTCGAAGAATCACAGGTTTACCAGAATTAAATACTGTGGACAAGTTATCATTATAGACATTTATATTGCCATTAAGTATATCCCTGCAACGGTGTTCGTCCATTATCTTTACATCAATATAGAAGAAGTCGATAAATTCAACAGCTAAAGCTATAGACTCAGGAGAAGAGAACAGGCTCGTCTCTAATGCTATGTGAACCCCCTCCTCTTTCAGTCTCTCACAGACTGGAACGAGATTCTGCATTTGCAATAGTGCTTCACCGCCTGAGAAAGTGACTCCTCCGGGAAGACGATCTATCTCAGATGCAGATGTTATAGAATAGTCCTTTGCTTCAGTTATATCGCCGCCATAGAAAGGCTTATCTTTCAGAAGCTCAGTTAACAGTTCGTCAGGTGTAAGTTTTTCACCGTATATACCTTCGATGCCGTCCTTAACATAAGGTTCTGGTGAAAGTGTTAGATTCTCAGGATTGCAACACCAAGGACAACGTAATGGACAGCCTTTTAAGAATGCAGTTGTACGGATCCCTGAACCATCATGAAGAGAGAAACGCTGGATTTTGGTGATTAAAACACTATCATTTCCCATAACTTATCAAGATTCCGATGAAAATGGTATCTTACAACATATATCTTGTGCTTCTTCAATCACTTTATCCATGTCATAAACCTTATAACATCCAAGAATAAGAACCTTATACCAATTATCAGTTAATTCCCTTGCTCAAACTGATCCAAAAAGACCTACGCCCACTATAATTATCACTAATGCTTTCCTCTTCTTACTAATGAGATACTCATATGAAGCAAAGACATCATATCATCCTTAAACATTACCAGTGCCACAAGGAAAACAAGTGCCAAATAGCTAATAAAGCCGATGATAGATGTAAACCTGCATGAAATGAAAAAAATACAAACTGTCAAAATGACATATATCCATTCTCTCGTTTCCAGCCTATACTCCCTCAAATCAATCTGACATCTGCACAACCAGATAAACATAGTCAAGAAAGTGGCATATGAAAACGAAACCATTGAAAAATCAAATATCCATCCGAAAATAAAGTTCGCCACCACAGCTATAATAGATGTCTCTATCATAATCCTCAAATACCTTTTCTGCAGATTTAAGGCTTTATATAGATTCATATAAATCGAATTAATAATGACCACAAAAAGCTGGGACAAGATCAGATACATCATCACTGTCTCCGATGGGATATATTTGGTAAGAAAAACATCTACCACAAGCCTTAATGGAAATGAACAGGAAACGATAATCGCACCGATAATGATTATTTTCTTCCTTATATCCTTTACCTGCTTATTATTATGATGCTCACAAAAATAATTGTAAAGCGTAACGGAAAACGCTCCAAACACGGCATTTACCAGCTTCAACATAGATACGGCAAAAGAATAATATGCAAACTCATTCTCAGAACATCGGAATTTCACGAACCATCTGTCTATACTTGTAATCCATATGGACATAAAGTTCCCAAACATAATGATCATGCCAAGACCAATATATTCTTTAAGCATTCTAACAATATCTACCAGCTTTATCGTGGTTTTTACAAACAAGTCTCGGATATCATAAGCAAAGAGCAACCATACAATGACGCTAATAACAAAGTAGCCAATAGCATAGACTCTGGCATCATCGTTTCGCAAAGCCAAAATAAGAAGTATATTGAAAACGAAAACGGTTATAGATTGTGCATTCAATATCCTCCTATATTGCTTAAACTCCCCAGTCGCTTGAAACAAGATACGAAAAAACATTTGCAGATTAGTTGGCATTACGCATAGAACGGCGATGAATAGATATATATCATGAATGAAGGGGGATACGATAACCCCTATTGCGGTTATCAGGAACTGAAATACAAAAAGTGTCTTCTGAATAGAGGATAATTCTTTTCTTGACAATTCTTCTAGGTTCTTTCCCCCATATCGAATGTATACTCCGTCAATAAACCCAAAATGTAAAATACCAACATAGCTTGTATAGAGTAGAAATGTTTTGTAATTTGCATATGTTGGAATGGATAGAAATTTTGGAATTATAAAGCCGTTAAAGACAGAAATAATTAGATTTATAGCATTAGCTAAAAGAACCTGAGCAATGCCCTTTCTTAATTTACTTCGCATACATTTTATCTTTTTCTCTGAGGTTTTATACTGACTTTATTCGTGTTTGAATTCACATTATATCTGTCATTATTGTGCCATTTACTTCTGTATTGCAATCAAAAGAATCATTCTCTTCGAAATGTACAGAGATTAGACAAAAGGAAAGCGCCAACAGAAAATTTGGTGTAAACCATGAAAACATTTCATAAAAAAAACCCGAAATAAAAAGGCTCAAAATACTTAACCCACACATCTTATGCAGCCTACTGCGACTGTGTATGCTCTTAATAGAAATGTATATAAAATAGAAAAGAAACAACAATCCGCCGATACCATAATCCAATAGTGCGGTAAGATATGAATTATCAACCGCTGTTGTCCATCCTCGTATTGAGTGTCTTTGAAGCAAATTATACGCATACAAATATCCCTTGCCGAAAATCTTGCTTAATACACCCCATCCGGCGAAATCCTGTAGCCCATTTCTTATCATTGTTATTCTATTATAATTCCCCGCATCATCAGCATCTAATACAAGCATCCAACGATTTAATAACACTCTACCCGCACTCAATATATAGTCTCTTTGGATAATAAATATAACAATCATAAAAATTGCAAAAACTAATCCATAGAATATATTACCAATTTCAATAGTGCCTTTCTTTTTTGATAGCCTTTGTACGAGGTAAATAACATTTACAATAGCAAAAGAAATCCAGGAACTTCGGGACTTCGTCCCCATAAGGCATATTATCAGAGCAATCTGAGATATCGTATTTATCCATTTACCCTTCATTGGATAGTACAAAAGTATACACCAAATATAAGTACAAAACACTGCACAAATAATTGGATGGAAAAAAATTGTCCTTGCCCTGTTATTTTCTGTTCCTAATAAATTAGAAAATTGTATTCGGTTCTCAACATCAATAAATCTCATAAAAATACTAGAACGGGTAATTGTCTCATAAACTCCGAGGACCGCATTTACAATTCCTATATTCCGAAGAGTAATTATTATATCTTCTGCATTTGTAAGGCAAACTGCAAAATATAGAAGAAACAGAACGCCTACCTCATAATACAATATCTTTTTGGTTCCATCGTAAAGACTCCCTGTTATAAGCGCAGATACAAATATTCTGTATATCATAAAGAAAAAATATACGTATATCACTCTTCTAACAGATACACCATTCAGTCTTCCATCCTCAGTTTGTCTGGAATACAGTACAAATGCAAATATAAATTCAACCGGGAAAATTATATAGCCCATACGTGATTCGATATTATACTTGCAGAAAATAACGAGAAGTATGAGCATAGAAATCATAAAGATTGGTATATTGATAGATATTTTATATTTCCTTTCCAATTATCCTCCTAATATTTTTCCTAAGATGACACCAAAAAACATTATATTTATGTGCCAATATCTCTACGACATTTCATAAAGAATACAATTGTAGTTATATAGGTAAATTGGCAGCTCAACAATACTGACTTAGGTTCATAAATGCTATTCATCAGATAATAGATGCCTGCCCAAGTATTCCAAGTACACATCTGTACCTTCGATTCCACGCCTATAGCTCTGTTCCTTCTTCTGGCAGAATTCCTCAAAACCCATCCGTCCATTATATGTCGATCCGCTATCAAGATGCACGACTTTCAGTTGCGGAAAATATATCGTTTTCCAATTGTTAAGATAACAGTCCAGACAAAGAATCTGCTCCTCAAAATACATGAATGTCAGAGGATTGAAAAGCACATCTCTCTCTGCAATATAACGCCTATCGAAGATAATACAGGGCCCTTGCAAACACACGTTCTTGAGCTGTTTTTTGTACAGTCCAAGCTTATTGATATCAACCGTATCTAAGAGCTGTACATTTTCATTCTCTATTGGTGATGATGCTGTAGAGTGGAAGCTGTCAGAGGATGCTCCGAGCTTTATGGGGCCCTTGCTTTTATGATGCACGGAACTCACCGTTTGTTCCAGCGTTCTCTTTATTCTAAATAACGCCCGCATCCACCATGTGAAGCGATATCGTTCCCTCACATATTTCTTGAAAGCAAACATATCCCGGTCATGAAGATGCTTTGCGCTTGCCTCCCATTCCCTCTTCATCGTGTAAACCTGTTCTACAGATGGATATCCATCTACTGTCATGCGGGGATTCTGGTGAAAGCATCTGTCTGGAATCAAAATATCCGGACCCGCTACGTGAAAGGGGTATTCCTCATATAAATCAAATAATTTCCTGACAAAGCCGTGCTGAATAAATAACACGTCCGAATTGACCGCTATAATGAAATCAGCATCTATATTTTCCTTTGCATAACTGAATGCAATGTTATTCCCGGCAGCGAAGCCGGAATTTTCTTTATTCAGTATTACCTTTACTCTGTTATTACTTTCATACTCCTTAAATAATTGCTCCCCGCATCCGTTCGGAGATGCATTATCCAGGATGATAACGTATGGTTCATCAGCCTGTGGTGCATCCGACTTGTTGACAGCGGCATTCTCAAGCTTAAATATTGATTTCACACATTTTTTTGTAAGCTCTATTTCGTTGTAATTTAAGATGATAAAACATACAGAACACCTCTGTTTTTCCCGATTTTCCATCAGAGATACCCTCCCTACAAAACGGGCATCTCACAAGTCAATGGATCTCCAGGTGTTTTACCTCTGTGTTAGCTGATTTAACAGTTTGAATGGTATAAACTGTATTTACAGTATAAACAGTATTAACGCATATGCATATATGTCGGCAGCTTACATGCCGGTTGAAGCATTGGCCACTCAGCTAATAACCAAGCGATCTCAAATAATCAATATAAGTGTCCACTGCCTTTATCCTCTGCAAGTATTTACCGGCTCGGCATTTCCTATATTCGCTGAAGGATTGCTGACCGAAATCTGCGCTGCCTTCCTGCGTATGCCAGACTTGGACATCTGGATAATACGCCATACGATAGTTATTTAAGGTGCATCGCAGCTTCAAGAAAAACTCTTCCTCATACATAAAAGTATGCGGCTCGAACAGGACGTCGTTATCCGTTATGAAGTCCTTGTCAAAAATAAGACACGCGCCAAAAAGAATGCATTCGTCACTACATTCAGACCAGCACCCACCATCCGGCGTCATATTCCTTCCTGTATAACCGACAGCATGATCCCTGAGCGGTATCAATGATGTTATGGTTCGTTTCAGCCTCAGCAAAATGCCCGTTACTTTATTTCGATATTTTTCTTTCAAGTAACCTTTGAGCGCAAAAAAAGAGAAGTTCTTCTCCAACTTCTCGACAGTTCTTTGATATTTCTCCTTTCTTGCACTCATTTCGTTTATGCTGAGGAACGATACTGAATGTTGGATAGGGTTCTGATGCAGATACCTGTCAGGCACATACACATCCACCCCCCCACATTGAACGGCGATCGTTTGTACAGATTGCTTATTTCTTCGATGAATCCAGCATTCGGAAACAACACATCGTTATTAGCGGCCACTATAAATTCCGAATCATAATTATCCTTTACGTATCTATATCCGACATTATTCCCTTTCGAGAAACCGCCATTCTCATTGCATATTATCACATGGATTATTTCGGATTCATATTTATTCCTTAACTTCTCTCCACTGCCATTTGAACTTGCATTGTCAACAACCACTATTCTGCAATCGTCCACGCCTTTTAACTCAAGAATCGACTCAACTGCCCTTGAAGTCAATGCTTCGTTCATGTAGTGCAACAAGATAAATGCCATTCTTATATGGACTTTTTCATTATTATAAGCCATTATCTAAAACTCTCTATCAGTTCGTACCACTGTCTTGCAGATTTCTCCCAACTGTATTTGTCAAGGATCTTCTGCGGATCTGCCACAGGTTCCTTCAATATCTCATCCAAATCATAGTCATATTTGTACGGGTCAATGTAATGCGCTGCATCTTCATACACCTCCGGCAAAGACGATGTATTTGAAATGATAATTGGCGCTCCGTAATATAGGGCTTCCATCGGAGGGATTCCGAAGCCTTCCATCAACGAAGGAAAGAGAAAGGCTTTGCAGTGCATATATAGTGCCGCCATTTGCTCATCCGTAATGAAGCCTGTATATATAATATTATTATTTTTTCCACTATAGAATGAAAACTTCTCTGTTTTTCGCAACGCTCCTGCTATCACAAACAATGCTGTGCGATTACTGTCAGCAATCCTAAAAATCCAGTCTATATTCTTGTTTCTTACAAGACGCCCTAGGAAGAAATAATATTCTCTATCTCTTAGTTTATACTCATCTATTATTTTTTCATCAGGGATGATACTTATAATATGTTGCCAGCTATTAGGAATTACTGTGATTTTTTTCTCATTAACATGTAATTTGTCAATCATTGTACTTTTACTATATTCAGAAACAGTAACCAGTGATTTTGATAACAATATAGCTTCATATGTTTTAAATTTCAATTTAAAAGTATTATACTTATTTAATCCCATTACACCATAGAATGGAAATAAATCATGCCATGTAACGATTGAATTATTCTTTCCTACCGCCATACCATTTAACAAATTGATATATAAATAATCACGCCTACACAGCTTAAATAATTCAATATATCTATTTATTCCATTTTTACTGGAATATTCCATCATTGAGATGTTCCTCAAATTCAAATTCCAGTGTCCAATTAAATCCTTGTCAACTATCAAGTAATACTCTTCAGATTTAATTATAGAATCTAATCCCACCACAATCTCTCTTGCATATCTCGCTCCACCAGAAAAATTACGGTCAAAATTTCGCCCATCGATCAACACTTTTTTCATTCCTGTTTTCCCTTCAAAACATAGAAATATATTAGCATCCTCTTAAACATCACTCCAATACCCCCCCATACGCTCTCCATCCTAAGTTCTGGAGCAGACTTGTATCCAAATCCATAAATAACGTTTGTGGAAATCCGTTGCTCTTTTCATCCTGTATATCATAAACCACTTTCACTCCTGCATCTTTTGCAACTTCCTCAGCCATCTGCTTTATTGAGCAATAAGTAGCTTCATTTGCAGCATTGTACGCTGCCCCCGATACTCCTTTTAACAGGACAGTCAATATAGCTGTAACTGCATCCGTGGTATAGAGATAGCTTCTTTCCGTTTCTCCTTTGGTCTTTAAAACAATATCCTTCCTCTCATTCATGCAGCGCAGGAAGTATGCAAAGATTCTGTTATCGGTATAGTTCACTCCCGGCCCAAATGTCTGTGTCAGACGTATTATTTTCGTTGAAACACCATACTCCTTTGCAAAAGCCACGCACATCGATTCACACATAACCTTGCTGATCGGATAACTATTTCTGACATCAAGTGGTGTAAGATCTCCAATTTCATCCTCCGTCACCTTATGCCCCTTCTCAGGGTAACCATAAACTTCCATGGATGACAGGTATATAAATCCATCCACTTTATGTTCCTTTGCAATCTCAAGCACATTCCTTGTACCGATCAGGGCAGTGTCAATTGTTTCTACTGGATTCGTCACGAATCCTTTGCTACTTGTGTTTGATGCACCGTGGATAATGAAATCGATCTGATGGCTGTCCAATTTCCTGGGAACTAATCCTTCAACACTATTCTCTATGAACACAATATGTCTGCCATCCATGTCAATGACATTTTCAAACCGATTCTCTGCTTTTTTACGATCCCTCACCAGCAGAATAAGGTTAATGTTTAAGTCCTTCTCTATGTTGGCTTTTACGAGCGAATTTACAAGCGTATAACCTATCAGCCCTGTGGCTCCTGTAATAAATATAATCTTATTATTCAGTTTCTCCCAAGGTATGAAATCAGCGTTTACAACCGTTTCGATATCCTGCTTAAAAATATCACTCATAACTTGTTTTGTTCCTTAACATCCTTTCGTGCTCTGTGTTTACGGTCGTGCTCAGTGACTCCCGCCATGCTCTGTCAGTCCAGCTGTGAATTCTCTCTGGCATCATAAAGCGCCCTAAATATATAGAAATCATTCGGTGTTGTGATTTTTATATTGTCTGAGCCGCACTCAGTTATTGCTGGTTTTAGCCCATAATGGCACATAAGGGTCACAGAATCAATCATGTCATCATATCCATCCTTAAGCGCCTGTTCTTCCTTCTTCAGGATATCATGCAAATAGAAACTCTGCGGAGCCTTGGCTGATTGCGAGAGATTTCTGTTCATAATATGGTCGACTTCAGCATCCTCATTTAATATGACGAAAGTCTCACTTGCCGGCGCGCAGGTGATGCATGACCCGTTCTTCTTTACGCATTCTATATTACGGCTGATAAGGTCATGATCGATGAATGGCCTGACCCCATCATGAATAAGAGCCACAGTGGCTTCGTCCTCATAAAGCTCTGCGGCCTTCTTCACTCCATTGTATATTGAAAGCTGGCCTGTCCGTCCTCCGGGAACTATGGCTTTGACCTTGTCCAATCTGTATCGATAGACCAGGTCATTCATATGCCCTATATACTCCTCAAGACAAGCTATCACAATGCCGTCGATGTCGGGATGTGTCTCAAATATTTCAACAGTATGCACGATGATAGGTTTCCCATGCACAAGCAAGAACTGCTTGGGCTTCTCGCTCGTCTTCATCCTCCTGCCTGTTCCACCTGCAAATATTACTGCTACATTCAACTTCTTATGTCCTCTTTCCAGGCATTAAATGTATGCATACCAGTTCTTTGATTCTCAGGAGGTAATTTCATATAATCATCACCGTACAAAAGTCTTAAATGTTCCTTATACATTGCTGTCGTAAAAAACTTTCTGTCTCTAAAATCAACTTTTACTTGTTCAAGATACTCATTCTTTGGTAAATAATCTTTAAATCTATTAAATGTTAAAATTGCCCCAATATGTTTAGCACTAGAAAAATCAATGTGACGAGCAAGTAAATCTGACCACTTGCTCAATCTGTCTTTTCCGAATACTTTTGCTAATGGATATAGTGGCACCCTTGCCATTTTCTTAACTAACGTTTTACCTACAAAACCATGATATAACACCCCCTGCATTCCCATTAAGAGGGACATCAGAGTACACTCTAATCTAAAGAGACTCTTTTTTTCCGGTAATCCATCAAGAGGACAAATATCAATATATAAATTAGTTACAAGATCCTTTCTTTTTTCAAAAAAAAAGCCTTCATATTTCATATGTATAAATATATTCGAATCTGATAGTCTTACGTAATTAAGATACAGTCTTTTGTCTATCCCCAACATATATTTACCTATGTAACCATCAGCTATTTCACATAGTTTATCATAATCAGGTCGAGGCATATTAACATCAATATCATCATCCCACGGTATAAAACCCTTGTGTCTTATGGCTCCAAGTAGCGTTCCCCCTGTAAGATAATATCTTAATCCATTATCTTCGCAAAAATCAGCAAATGCACACAAGATTTCATACAGTGCATCTTGTATTTCAGTTAAGTCTAATCCCTTTTTTTCGTTCATCATCACCACAATAAATCACTCATAGATTTTCTCTGCACGTTTAATTATCTGATCCTGATAATCTTCTGGAAGTTCTACAAAATAAGCACTAAATCCCCAAACCCTGACAATTAGCCCCTTATACCTTTCAGGATGCATTTTGGCCTCTTTCAATGTTTTGCTATCTAAAACATTCATTTGCATTTGATAAAATCCTAGCTTTATTGAACTCCTTATAAACTCTATGAATTTTTCTTTATTAGTGAGAATAAAACTAGGAGGTACAATCAGATCAATTACATTTCCATTCACGCACGGCGAATCATATTGGATATTTCCTGCAAAACTAACCAATTCCGTGTATGACACATCATATGCTGATATATGTGTTTCATATGGTTGACCAGACAATCTCCCAGCAAAGTCAGCACCCGTTTTCTTTCCATTTCTCACATAATCAGGAGAACTTAGTCCATATTTCACCATTCCACCCAAACTATTAATATGCTTGTCCACAACTTCATTGGATTTAATTATGATATGATTGGTTAATTCAATACTTGAATTGCTGTCATGTGCAAAACATTTTGAAGTCTTCAGTCTTTGTAATAGTTTCTTGTTAGTATTATAATTTTTAAGGCGAAAACCATTAATTTCATTTAATTTATATTCTTTATCCTCAAACACATATTTCTTTATATTTAATAGCGAATCTACAGTACTAGCTATGCCGACAGTAGTAACACCATAATTATTATACTTGGCTCCACCCTCAGAAATATCTTTCCCGGACTCTGTGCATCCCTCCGTCAATATAGAAAAAAAAGGATCTACCGACCATTTTTGCTCGTTTAAGGAATCTAACGCATCCTCCCAACTGTCCTTAAGCTGCTTATCATACAGATTTATTAATTCATCATATTCACTAACCTCACTTAATTCATTCTGTGATAAGACTTTCTCGAGAACTTCAAAAAAATCAAACTTGAGTACATTATTCTGATCTAGGCATTTTCCCGGAATAAATGGCTCCCAACATGCAGAAACTCCATAATTATATACATCACTTTTTAGGAAAATACCTTTAGATAGTACGGGAATAATCACATCATCATTTGATAAAAGTGGGCTTCCTGTACTTGACATCAATGCCGCAACTGCCGCCTTTAACAAATCCCTTGGCATCTGGCTGCTAACTCTGAGTAGCGTCTTCGGATCCGGTCTTTTCAACTCTGCTTGAGCCTTCAGAAATAAATATGTTAAATCGTTACAAAAATATTTGTCTTTTGATTCCAATCCACCAAGAATGATTATTTGTCCAATATCCCCCATAAGCGATGAACTCTTAAACTCATACCATTCACATAGACATTTCAGGAAATCTATTATCATTTCATATGCATCTTCTTTTGTAATAATTCCCTCCCTTATATCATGATGATATGTTTTATCAAGCACCCTATCCAGCAGACCAAGACCATTTAATCTATGCCGTGTTTGCCAAAGATACTGATTAAAGAACAAAACCCGCTGAAGAGCCTCATGAAAATGGATAGCAGGATTATTCAATATTCTCTTAAATTCCCAAATAAGTCTTTCTTTGTCTAAACTCTGAGTCGAATTCTCTATTGCTATAATTGAACGGTCAATTAATACTTGCAATCCATATATCGTATTTTTTGCCCTTTCACCATAAATTCCACCAACAGCAATTGCCTTTTCCGCATAATCAATAAAAGCATGGTTTATTATCATATCAAAATCAATTGCGCAATTCCCAATAAATGAACCCTTTGCAGCAACTGTCTTATATTCATCTAATGTATAGAAGAAACTAGAACCCTTAACTGGATTCATTCTTATCTCCTGCATAAGTTTTATAATATCTTTGGATAAATCCCGATTACCGGTTCCTTTTACAACTCTAAGCTTCATAAAATACGGTAATGCTTTTTTAACATAATTTACTTTGCCGTTTTGAAGATACTTAAGCGTAAAAGGGATTATGTAATTGATTTGATACAAATCATTTTTGATTTTTGATTTTATGCTCATGTTATCTATGCAACTATATTGCCTGCACCTTTTATTCTATGAATCTCACAATTTTTTATCCTTACAGAATTCACTCAATTCCGAATTCATGAAAGAGATTTCGATACTCCCTTTCGATAAGTTTTACATTGTATTTAGCTATAATATCTGACTTTGCATTCTGTCCTAGTTTTTGCAATAGATCCTTATCATTAATAATGTTCCTTATGGCTTCAACATATTCTTCCTTTTTAACACATAGATATCCATTCACCCTTGTTTTAATCACATCCTTATTGCCATCACATTTACTGACTACGCACGGCTTTGCCAAATACATTACTTCCATAAGTGCTATAGAGAGGGATTCCCATAAAGAAGTGAATAAGAATATATCAGAACTCATAATTTTTGCAACTGCTTCAGGTCTTCTAACCCATCCGGTTATCGTAATATTAGGACTTTTAAGCTCATGTTCTAAAGGTCCAGCTCCAATCCAAAGAAAATTATATTCCGGAAGGGCTTCTGCTATTTCATTAAAAAGTTTTGGGTTTTTTTGCGGGACGATTTTCCCTGACAGACAAACTGTAGTTTTATCAAATTTCTCTACTAATGGCTTTGCTTGTTCTATTATTTCATCCATTTCATCTGGATTTATACCATTAGGGATGCATATCGCATTCTTTGTAACCTGCTTGCTTGCTTCTAACTCTCCGTCTATATCCGCAATTGTTAAGCAATTCTTCCTATTAGATAACCTCTCTATCAACTTGTATAGATTTCTTTTCCTAATACTCACATCTTGCATCAAAAAACTATAAGCATGTGGTGAATAAAAAACCTTATACTTATCGCAATTAATAGCCCATCTTCCTAATATTCCGGCCTTTGTGGAATGCAGATGTATCAAATCTGGATTAAGCTTCTTAACAATTTTCTTAATATGTATGAATGCTTTCAAGTCATTTTTTGGTTCTATCTCTCTTGTAAAGCCATTAACCTTTATAAACTGTACTCGTTTATCAAACTGATTTTTGAAATTTTCGGGAGTCTCTGGACGCGTGGAATATGCTACCACAACTTTATAGTCTTTAACTTGCCAAGTGGTAATATTCTTAACATAATTAAGAACTCCACTTCCCAAACATTCGGTTATATGCAATATTGTTTTCATCACACCGCCCCATGCTTCCCGAGAACAGCCAGTACCGTAGCCCACAGCAATTTCAAATCAGTTCCTACACTCATCTCATTTATATACTTTAAATCCATCTCCACCCATTCATCCCACGGAACTTCAGCCCTACCGTCAACCTGCCAGAAACAAGTAAGCCCCGGCTTCACGCACCATCTTTGGAAGTCATAAGGATCACCATCTTCCTTCGTTGTCTGTATCGGTCTGGGACCTACCAAACTCATCTCCCCTTTCAGCACGTTCCAAAGTTGCGGTAATTCATCTATCGTAGTTTTCCTCATAAACTTTCCGACCTTCGTGATTCTTGGATCATCCTTAACCTTAAAGGCCATACCATTTTTATCATCCTCACCGACCACCTCAGCAGTGCGACTTTCTGCATCCACGCACATCGATCTGAACTTATGCATCGGGAAGTACTTAAAATCTTTACCCCATCGCTGCCCAGAGAATATCACCGGACCACCATCTTCCATTTTTATTGCTATAGCCATAACAAGGAACAAAGGAGACAGAATAATGAGACCTAAAGCAGAAGCGATAATATCAAAGAGCCGTTTCACAATCTTGTAGGCTATAGGCTTTGCTGCATACACTGCTTTCATATCCATGCCTTCATAAGCACGGATGACTCTACCCATGGAATCAAACTGAATATTACTGTACTTTCTCTCCACCCGCTGTATAGGTTTCATGTCATGCTTTAGTGCTAATGCCCTATTATGCGAAACACCATCAATTGCCTCCGCCGTCGCTGAATTCATTTTTTCATCTCTCCTATCGCTCAATCCTCAGTTCCTCTAAATTGTCCTCTTTGCCATTACACCATGTCATCCTCTGATGCCCATCTATATTCAAGTCTCAGCACTACAGTTCTCTGCCTCATCTAAGAATGTAGGTTTTTCGTCAGTTTTCGTCAGTCGCCATTTCAATATACTTGGCAGTCTGTCGTAAATGGCTCTTTCCCACATCATCTGCCGCCCTATAGGTCTTTATCAGCCATATTTCTGCCTCTGATAATGTTTCGACCCCTATTTCTCCGTCTTCGCCTCTGATAAGGTAATTCGGAGAGACATCCAGAAATTCAGCTATCTCATCAATATGCTGCGTGTAGGTCTTAACTCCCCTATAACGCCATGCCGTAAAAGTCCCTCTTCCAAGTCCAATATATTGGATTAGTTCTTTTTCCTGCTTCCCCTGTGCCTTCAAAAGATCAGAAATCCGCTGCAAGACCGGATCAATGGACTCCTTCGATTTCTTTCCGTTATCCCCTGTGTTTTCAGGCATTTTCCACTCTTCCTTCCCTATCGAATCATATGTAAGTTGTCTGAAAATTTACATATTTCCCACATTTTTTCGCTTGACAGACAGATATATTCTGTCTATAATGTGCCCTATTCGACAAGGAATGAGCTCCTAAGTATTATTTCGGTGTACAACCAGAATCATGCTAATGTGTTTTATTGTCAGCTACGATGTCACAATAATGAGTCTCCTTTGTCGGATGTTTCGAGCCCCGCGGTTTTCGTTAGCGTCCTCGTAAGAGTGAACGCTCTCTCACAGCCTGGGCCTGCGGTATTAGCGAATTTTTGTCATGAAGTCTGCGAACTCCTAGATGAGTTTCGTCTACTCGATACCGCTTCAATTGAAGCATCGTGCTAAGACGCTGACATTATGTCGTTGCAATCGTGCCACAGCACTCATGATCAGTTTCGTTTACTACCGTTTACAACTTGCACTTCCAGAAAGGAGGTCTGGACTTCATATATGTCCAGGATTATTTGTTATGTCAAAACATCAATCACCAAATCTACTCAATACCTCTATCCTCGCAAGAAATGAAACTGAGGTCCAAATCATTGACGATGGTGTCGAGGTTCAAAAACTTAAGTCCTATGGTGTCGGTATCGACTGTCATTCCCGTTTTATCGTCATCTGCGTTCATGTCAGGCGCAATAATAAGGTGTTCAAATACATCAAGGAATTTGACACCGAATGGTCTTCGCTTGTCTCTGCCAGGGAATGGGTCATCAATGTAATCAAAAAATATTCCGACCCAGTGCCAGACACCTCGAAGCCTCTCCATTATGTTATTGAGGCAACAGCAACATACCATATGCCCATACTTCTCGCATGGGAAGGCAACCCTTCTGTAATCAACCCGACAATAGCCGGGGCAACCAAGCGTAAGACTGATGTGCTCGATGCGGAGCGCCTCTCTTTTCATGACTTATCAAATATTTGGCCTGAATCATATATAGTTCCAACTCCAGTTCAAGAATTGCGCGTCCTTATTTCAGAACGAGAGCATTTCGTCAAGCTTGCCACGCGGTGCTCCAATAGGATAAATAACATGATCGTGCGCTTCGGTATTACCTCTGCCTCAAAGGGTAGCGTAGTCAAAAACCAGGAAACTCGTGCCCTGATCGAAGATCTGGCTTCTGATCATCCATCCAAGCATGAGGGTGTCTGTCCAAAAGGTCTACCAGCCGATGTGAAACAAGTCATCCGGCGCGAATATGAGCAATACGACATATTCACAAATTATGCTGCCGAGTACCTTGACCGCATCAGGGCTAAAGTCGGCTCCATTGAATGGGAAACCAAGGACGGCACCCTTCCGGGTTCAGAAATGGTGCGCATCCTACTGACAACTCCTGGCGTTGGCGAGATAACATGTTTCACTTGGCTTGCATATGTTTCAACTCCTCGCCGTTTTCCAAACGGCAAAGCCCTTAGTGCCTATTGTGGACTTGATCCAAGCCTTAAGGTCAGTGCCGGTCATGTGACAAGTGTCAAAAAACGAGGCGGTTGTCGCCCTCTTCACAATATCCTCGTAAACAGTGCCGATAAAATCATGCGCGGCCATTCAGAGGCTTTCGGAAGATGGGGTTATATGTATGTCCAAAGTGGCGGCAAATGGAAGAAAGCAACCCATGCCGTCGCCCGCAAACTGGCAATTGCCATGTACTACATGATGCTGACCGGTCAGGAATTCTCATATGAAAAGTATTCCATGGTCAAGGATGCTACCGTCCTCGATATTCCAGTTGAAGCCCTTCCAGAACTCAATGGAGACTTCAAACGCTATATCAAAATCCTTCAAGAACATGACCTGAATACCACGGGCGATGTAATCACCTCATATTTGTCTTGCAACCTTGCCAGCATCAACGGTCTTGGGAGAAAGTTTTTCACCACTCTCCAGGACTTTATCACTCATCAGCGGAAATACCGCGAGGAATACCAAAAACTGCATCCAGAATCAAAGGACGCTTCCTTAAGCGTCACCGTCACCGCGTGATGACTAAATAAATCAGGTTTCCATATTGTAGGCATATTCAACCACAAAAGGAGGTTACCCATGCCAAGGAAAAATTCACATCACAATCAAGAGGTGCGAGACGGCTTTCTCGCATATGGTGTTGAAGCACCAACTACTCAGGATGACTATGACAATCAGCATTTGTCCGGCCTTTTTATCTTCGGTTTCGTAATAGAACGGACGCGCCGTACAATTTCAACCAGAGATAACACCCAGACTGAGATAGTCACATATACGATTCAAGATAATGATGGCCACAGATTCTATGTCGATGAATACGCTCCCAAGGACTATCACGATATTGGAAGTTTTGTAGACCTTCCCGTATATGTTAAAACATTCCGTAAAAGAAACGGAGATATCGGTTACTCATTCGGTGTCCAGGCAACTTCCTCCCAGACGCGAGGTGAACATTTCTAATTGATCCTATCATCAAACTTCAATCTAAAAAAGCCTTGACGATTGATCGCCGAGGCTATTTTTCACTCTTCTATTATTCAATAATCAAAATCGACCTACATTCTTATGTGGACAAAATATGCCGCCAAAGGTGGTATTAGGGGGCTGTGAGAGACAAGAACATCCATTTTATGATTAGGACGACAAAAGCCCCTTTTTATTGGAATGTCAGTCAGCAAACCCGCATAAATACTGGATTCTTGAAAGGCGATTTCAAGAAAAATACCCTTTTGTCGGGTTAATCATTTTATTGCAATTAAAAAAGAGCCTTTCAGCTCCTCTTCATCATCATCATTCCTACAGCGGTCACAAGTCCGATACCAATCACCGCCCCAGCCATATCAAAACCGATATCTACAACATCAAAGTGTCGCACAGGTACGAAGATCTTAACGGTCTGGTCTAAGACACTGATTATCATGCACAGCCCTATAGCCTTTAACAATCCGCTTCCACTCCTGTGCGAGTCAAGCATTGCTATCCCACTCGCAATCCCAAGCACTCCGTATTCAAGTATATGACCCAATCGCCTCACAGCCAGCTTATCGTTCCACCACGCTCCGTTGCTATCAATTCCGAGGCGTTCGTAAACCTTCACAAGCACCGCTCTCAGCCCTTCGCTCAATCTGGCGTTATCATTTATGTTCTGAGTGGTGAGGAATAAGATCCCAACCACTACAAGTGCTATCGGTATATATCTTATTATCCGTTTCAAGAAAAAATTTTAATCTGTGTTTATTTTGCTACCTTTTGAGGATGGCACTATCCTCAAAGATTTTTATGCCCTAATACTTCTTTGTGGAAATCTCAATCTATATCCTCAAGTCCTTGCCACTCTCTTACTATCTTCCACTCCCTCAATCCTATCCTTTTGAAGTCTCTGGCTGTGTCGGCATCAGCCCCCTGAATGTTGATTCTTATACCGTTCTGCTGGGCTTGGATTATCGCTTCCATCGTCCCACACCCCTCACAAACTGAGATGTCTGCAATGCGGCTTAATGCTCTGGTTCTGAAGCTACTCTTCTTCCCACACCGTGGACATGTGAAGCTTTCATCCCTGTCAATCTTCTCCTGCTCTTCTCTCAGGTGAGCGAGGGATGTGTTTATCTCTTCATCAGAGCTGATTACGTGGTAACGATCAACTGATGGAATGAGCTTCAGCTGCGAACCGTTATCCCAACTGATGAGCAAGTCTCCCACGCCATCATATCCTTCAAATGATCCCTGACTCCCCTGAGCCAAGGGCTGTGGATCGTTCATCTTATCAACTACCATCCTCATTCCGGGGAAAAGCTTCTCTCTCATCGCTCTTCCTCCAGAATCGCCTCAAACACTTCAGAATCGGAAAGCCCATCCATCATCCTGCTCTGGCAGACGTGGTAATCAACCCTTACTTTAGCCCTGCTACTGTCTGTACGATCGGACTCTTCTAACAGCCCTATCGCTCCTACCGTCAGCTTGTGGTCATCATCGAAGAGAGGTTCGCTACTTTGCCCACTCTCCAGTACCACCAAACTGTCCCACTCGGATTCATAGGCATAAACGTAAGTAACTGTAGCCTCATCAACCTGTCGCTCTATCATCGTCCAAGCAGTGGAGGGGGCTTGATCATACCATTCAACAATCTCCCCATCGACTGTGCTATATGGAACAGTGACAGTGATGAAACTGTAGATGCTTACATCCCCTGTGTTCGTTACAGCCGGACGGATGTTGATCTCTTCTCGTGGTACCAGCGGCTCGGAAGGACTTTCATACTCAGAACCGATCAATTCTCCTCGCACGTTACCAAACGTGGTGCTTATCTCGTTCCCACCATGGTTGAAGAGAAGATAGCCTGCTCCAAGTAATACCAGTGCGGCGAGCGTAAGAATTATTACCGTGGGAAGCTTTCGTCTCCCACGCCCTGACTCTCCATTAGAGCTTGTTTTATTTATGTCTTCAAGGAGTACCCCCCCCCGGGAACATTTGTTCGATTTGCCATTTCTGTCCTCATTTCTGCGGTTTCTTGCGTTTTTGATCTATTTCCTACTGAATTTACAGTTGTTGCCAGTTTCAAGTTTTGCACTTCGCGTAGTGCCTGTGTGAGTCGAGTGCCTTGACCGGGAGCGCAGCGAGGCACATAAGCCCGATTAACGGTTCGCTGATCTCCAGCCCTCACTCACCAGCCTTATACCCTTTGTCATTTCAGGATTTTTCTCTCACACTGAGCACCGGACTACAAAATGTATATTTGTGGCAGTTCAGGGGCTAATCTGGCTTCAGTCTCACACACTCCCCAGCCCTTTCAGAACTTTCAGCCCTTCCCAAGCTTCAATGTGGGGAGAACCTTATTACATGTATAACCATTTCTCTCGGTCTTAACTTCACCCGTGTTCGTCTGTGTTCTAACTGCCGTATCCCATCAATCCAAGAAGAAATGGTGATACTTTCAGTCGCGTCTCACCAGCGTATCCTCTTAAGCTCAGGAAAGCGGGTTATACCTTCAAATACTTATTGCATGTATAACCATATCTCTCGGTCTTTCCACCACCCTGAAATCAAAAACCCAGTAAAATAGCGGTCTCGGCGTATCATATCAATCCAACCAGATATGGTTATACATTCAAATACGCATGTAATTAAGCTCATGGGATATGGTTATACATGCAGTACGCGAACTGCTCAAATAACCCTCTTTCCTTACATTGGCATGGGGCGTGTATGTTTTTCAGCGGCATGTATAATACCTTTCTTATGGTCTTAAGATGAGGCGGTTTTTTTCACTGCATGTGTATTACCTTTTTAATGTACTTAAGATGAGGCGGTCAAATTTCGGTACAAGGTCGAGGGGCGATTGCTGGAAAGTGCTTAAAATAAGGCTTTCAGCCGCGTCCTCTTAAGACCGAAAAACATTTCTACACCTTATTTTGCAATGAGTGTAGCAATTTGTGTAGCAAACCCAAACCAACCGCTTTTCACCTCAAAATGCCATATCATCGCATGACCTTTGGATAGCCAACTCAAGCAATAAATGTTTAATTTATACCAGTCTTCATTTTCGGAATAAACTCTATCTTAAGGGTTGAATTCATTGCCTCTGCAAGACGTTTAAGCAACCCAAGGCTGGGATTCCTTGTCCCGTTCTCCAATCTGCTGATATCTGCCTGGCTGATTCCCGATGCCTCTGACAACTGCATCTGTGTCATCCCAGATTGAATCCTGGCCTGCATCAAGGCACGCTTTATATCCAATTCCGGCTGAATCTTCTCATATTCCTTGCGAAACTCCGGCTCTTCCATCAATTCCTCTGTAAGGATATCCAGATCACTTTTTTCCGCCATCTTATCGCTCCTTCCTCGCATAATACTGATCACGTCTCTTCTTTGCGAGGTCGATTTCTCTTCTCGGTGTTGGTTTCTGCTTCTTCACGCATCCATTCGTACAAATGATAATTCGACCTTCGTCAAAGAAGTAAAGAATGCGAACCGTATCTCCACTCTCCTCTGTACGGAGTTCAAATATGCCATCTCCTAATGGCTTGCTCAAAGGCTCGCGCGCGTAATTGCCGAATTCTTCCAGCAAATGTAAATCACCGACAACCTTTGCTTTCAGGGACGGTCTGAGTGATCTGATAAAATCCCCCAATGGCTTATCACCATTTTCATCCCTATAAAATACGGTTCTAAACTTCTCCATTCCTATCCTTTCAATATGCTATATATAACATATTACATGACCACTGACTGTTTGTCAATATGCTTTGATAGGATAACAGAATAGACTTCAATATCAGCTATTCCTGAGCCTTCCTTTCATCTCATCCTGCCTGAATGCCGTGGCAAGCGTCGCCGCCACCACTTTCTGCATCTCGTCGCTCAGCATGCTGTACTCCCTGGCAAATCTCGCTGCTGACATTTTGATAGACTCATTGCTGATCCCGGCGATGACTTCTTCCAAAGATTCCCCTTCTTTTCTGTCCTCAACAGCGACCAGAAAATCGAACGGCACATTGAATTCTTTTGCTAAAAGCTCCAGCGTATCCAGATCGGGCATTCGCCCTGCCCTTTCCCAGACAGAAACCGTATTCTTCGTCACGCCGATTCTCTCAGCGAGATCCACCTGCCGGTATCCTTTTCCTTCCCTCAGCTCTTTCAAGCGGCTGGCAAAGGTCATCTCCCTTTTGTCAGGAAGGACTTCTTCCTCTGGAATTCCTTCAGAAACCCACTGCGCTTCTGAATCGATAATGCCGTCTTTGATCTTTTTGCCGTCCATAACGCCTCCTTCAAATACACCTGCCAATGCCAAACTCTCTGCCTGGCTGGCTGCTAAACTGACTTCTAAACTCACTTTTAATATTCTACCACGATTACTTGACAATCGCAAAAGGATATTTTATACTATCCTCATGGTATTCATATGCGATTACTTAATAATCGTATCTGCAGTTTTCTTTGAGTTTTGAAAGGAGTCTATTATGTACACACCAACATTCCCAAGGGTCACCATCAGGCTCGAATCCCTCAATCTGGCACACGGCAAGCCAAAACTGCTTGACTGTCAGGCACAATCCGTTGAACTCGACGGGCGCATCACATTCTATCTGGATCTTACCAACTCCAAACTGAAGCAGAACCACTTCTCGTATGGATTCTTGAGCTCTATAATGTTGTGTTTCTCGAACAGGAACGCTATGGCATTGTCCATACGATCATCTTCAGTGCCATCAGTTTTTTTCAACCACCTCAAGTCCAAACGTCAGGATTCTTTCCTCTCCCAGCAATCTGTCGAACTTTACATAAGCAGTCCTGTGATGCCGGTTGATTTTAACGATCCTGTTCTCCATACCCTTAAGCGGACCATCCAGAATATTGAGTTCACCGTTAATGATCACGCCCAGTGACATATCTACCGCTCCGTCTTCTCCTGTAAAATGACTGATGATCCTTTGTTCGGATTCAGATACCGGGGCATATCCTTCGCTGTTTTTAAGGACGCATATGTAATTGCTGTATCCCCTTAGCCTTTCATGTACATATTGCGGATCAGCGGTATCTATGAATACATATCCCGGAAAGGCCGGTTTTAGCTTTACTGACTTAACCCCGTCCTCTCTCCAGAATACCTTTTTCTGAGGGATCCAGGCTCTGAGATACTTATCCGGGTTAAAAGTCACTCCTATACAGTCAAGAACATCCTGCTCATTTCTGGTAATAGTCCATATCACATACCACATGTCATTTTCACCGCTGCTTCTTTCTTTGACAGTGCTTCCCCAAAGTCGCCATCGCAGTAAGGATCTGTACAAAAAATACATATTGCCTGTTTTTCCCACCAATAGCACAGATCTTAAAGCATAGCTTCGCCAGCCGGATCCACATGAGCAAACACGGACTCACATTTCATGTATGCCCATGTTCGATCACATAAATCCGATTCCATACTTCCGGGGAACTATTCCGTATCAGTTCCTTATGTCCCCTTCATGACCCGAAAGGTGCCGTGCGCAACAATCCCGGGTCTCCGGTTTTGGATTATCTCTCCCGCTCGATATGAACGGGAGAGATTGCGTATTTCTTCAAGAAATGCTGATCCGGATCAGCAGGTCTCAGGACCTGCCGGCTCTCTGTGTAAACAGATAAGGCCGCAGTTCCTTAGTTAAGGATGAATCTGACAGGACCTGACTTGGTCAGATCAAGCACTACATGATTCTTCCTGAGTTCCTTGATGGTCAGTGTTACCCACTTACCTTCAGAGAACTGCTGTACGGTGAGTTTCTCATTGCCCGTGATCTTAGGCAGATAGAAATTAACCGTTACAGTGTTGCCGTCTTTTACAGGCAGGATGGCATTAAATACGTTGATCAGCTTTGCGCCTTCGGGAATGTCAGCCTTGACCTGGCTGTACCCGGGAGTCTTTGTAGTCAGCTTTCTTAAGTAAACATGCTGGGTTGAAGCCACTCCGTTGATCTGGATCTTGTCACCCTGAGAAACAGCGTATACGTCTGCCGCAGGAATGCCTGCAGGTGACGATACAGCGTTGTTGGCTACTTCCTCATAAGTCATACCGTAAGACTGCGCAACAGCCTGAATTGCAGCCGGCGAACGATAGTCCATAGCCTTCTGCTCTGTGCCTGACATAGCCGATGTTCCGATCGTGGTCGAAGCAACAGGCACAACTGCTGTATCAGCTACGTCAGCTGCGGTCGATGATGGTGCTGCCAGAGCGGTCATGGAACCGGCCATTACGCTTACGGCAGCGATCAATGCAACAAGCTTTTTCTTCATCATTCTTTCCTCTCCTTTCTATAGATTTTTGAGACGGTTCGTCTCCCCACATTCCCGGTGAGCAGATTATGTTCTGCGTCACCGGGATTCAATGATGTGGTATATCAACAGACTTGCGTCCATAGATATCAATCGGTCTGATCCAGGCTTTCGTAAAAGCCGTCATCCTCGTCGGACAGGTATCTGGTCAGCTGCGCGCTTCCCGAATCTGTCAGCGACGCTATGACCACGAACTGCCGGTCACTGTCCTCGTCCCTCAGTCCGTCAAGTGTCACGATAAATGAATTCTCAACATTCAGAGGCACAACAGGATCTGTTCGGACCATTCCCAGGCTTCGGTGGTTTTCATAATCCGTTATCCATTTACTGCATCCGGATACCGTAGTATAGTCATGACGTCTCATTATGTCTGACCCCTCGTCATAATATGCCGCGATGATCTCATAGGTTAAGGTTGTATACGGAAGCACAATGTACATGGTCCTATGGGCATCGAAATAATCCGGATCCTCATACATATGCAGATCATAGAAAGGACCTGACTCATCGTCATCCGCTCCATGGATGATCGTATTGAAGTCGCTCATATCCATGTTGTTGTACATTTCAGTATATACGCACCCATGTTCATCAGGCTGACCGTCTGACCCGTGAGTCTGATAATGATCATCTGACTGACTTGCTCTCAGGATGGGATAATCCAGATCCGTACCCGGTATGTAGAGCCATGCATATATATCCGGATTCTCTGCCTTAAGGGCTTCAAAGTCTATCAGGTCATCCTCGGCGCTTTCCGACGCCGTTCCTGACTGATTTACCCAAGGAGCGGCTGTCTCGGCTTCCGAAATATCTTCCGCGGGGTCCGCCTCCTTTTCCTGATGTGTTTCCTCTCCTATTGAATCAGGCTGATCGTCATTGCCGGTCCGTCCGGAACATCCCGTCCCAAAAACGATCGCTGCACCTATGATCATGATCAGACCGCATATACAAAAGAGTTTTTCGTTCATGCCTTATGCCCTTATTGATGCACTTCCTTATAAAAAACCTCAATAATAAGCCTCTGCAGGGCGTCCTCATCCGGATAGAACTCATCAAATACCGAATCCGGATTGTCCTCTGCAGCCACGTACTCTCCCTCCAGGGTATATATATCACCGGAATCAAACCTGAAATTCCCGGCCATGCCCGCCAGATATGCAACTTCACTGGCTGTTATGTTGGTCACCATCTGTTCGGCCAACGCATTATACAGCTTCACCGGAGTTGTGATGTCCGACCTCGTCTGTTCCTTGATCCTGTCGATAAGCTCCGTAAGATATTGCTTCTCACGTTCCAGGCGTCCGTTTGCGCTCTCTCTTACCGCGGTGTCTCTGACGGTCACGTACCTGTATGCGGTCTCACCGTCCATATGCAGCTCGTCACCCTGTTTGAAGATCAGCTTGTGATCTCCGCTGGTCGTCACATCCTCCAGCACTGTCAGATCCACGCCGCCGACAGCATCCGTAATAGTCCTGACCGCGGCCATGTTTACAGCCACATATCCGTGGATCGGTATGTTATACATCAGATTGTCCACGGCCCTGACCTGATACTCGCAGCTCTGCTCCAAACCGTTCCCAAACCCATGCTGAGTGTTGATCTGTCCCGTAACGGTAGAAACATACGATCCGTTTTCGTCATATACTTCAATCGGCACCATCGTATTACGGTTGATCGCAATAACACGGACCCTTTTATCTCCCGGATCGATAACCATCAGGAATAGTGCATCCGCCTGTCCGCCATTGGTCGCTCCCACGACCTCCCGCAGTGTTTCATCCCTTTTGTCCACTCCCATAAAAAGGAATGTCAGCAGAGAGTTGTCATATTCATAAATACTTCCGGCATATCTGATCCAGCCCTCCTGCCACTCAAGCTGTTCCTCTTCAGTCAGCACGGTTTCCGCTGTCTCTGCCGTGACCAGCGTCGGTGTGGGGCTTGCCGCCTGCACACTGAGGTTGTGCCGTCCTATGATGCCTGCTGCCGCGACTCCCCCGGCCACACCCAAAATGATCACAGCAAGTATGACCGCAGTGATCAAAAGCATACGTTTTCTTTTTTTCCTCTTCCGGGCTTTCGCGCGAGCGGGATTCAGTACCGCTTCCTTTTCGGCGTCAGCCCTCCTGTCGCGCCATCGCTTGGTTCTTGTACTCATTTTACTGTCACCCGAATCCGTGTTCATGTGTCATTTAACGGTCACATTGACATAAGCAGTATTGGACACATTACCGTCCGAATCCGTCACAGTCAGCCCAACGCGATAAGTACCCTTTGTATTTACGTCAAATCTGGTATATTTCAATGTCGGAAACAGCGTCATGTAATTATCCTTATCATCGCTTAATGTCCCGATGACATTTACCCATGCGGGATAGGTTCCGACGGTGGTTGATATTGAACTGCTTTTGAGTGCTATGGCAGGTCTGGCACCGGCTTCCGCTGCTGCTGCCGCGGCGATTTCGGCCTCTCTCGCCTGATTCGCGGCTCTGGCTGCCTCCGCCTCCGCCGCTCTCCGGGTTTCCTCCAGAATTTCGGACCTGATCTCATCCTTCAGACGCTTCAGGTCGTCCCTGCTCAGATCATCCAGACTGACCGGTTGCTCCGTACCGTCATTGTCAGTTTCCCCTTCATCCCCTGCCGGGTTTTCGTCTGTGTCCGGATCTTCATCCTGAGGTACTTCCTCCTGATCGGAGTCATCCGATACACTCGCTCCGGTTTCATCCGCCATCATCACTTCGCCCGGATCCGAATCAGCGTTCAGTTCCCCGCTTTCACCCTCAGGTACGGGTACGGACTCAGGCACGGTCACGGATTCCGGCTCACTGAAATCCGCCGCAAAGACTCTTGACTGCTTCGCCACGTTTCCGGACTTGTCGCTGACGGCATAGGTTACTATCGCTCTGGATCCATCCCTGTCCTCGACGATCTTTTCCACAAGGATCCTGTCCGTCACGTCTCCATCGCCGGAATCCATGGCGGTGACCCCTTCATACAGCAGGCCTTCATCCATATCCCGTTCATAAACAATATCATTGCTGCTGAATGATATGACCGGAGGCTTACTATCGCCCAGAAATCTGACGACCGCGACCGATACGATCAGCAAAACATTTATGATTCCGATTGTAACTATAGGCCATTTCCTGTTATTCATCTTTGTTCAGATCGATCATTTCCACTTCCGGATGATCATTCATATTCGAAGCAGCCGATGCTTTGACATTTTTTCCGGCTTTCCCGGACTTCTTTTTGGTGTCTGTTCGATCTTTGACGTCAGAATTCGTATTTTTATCCAGAGAGGAGTCCGGCAGATTACCATATTCTCCGTAATTACCGTAGTATTTGCCGTAATATCTGCCATAATACCTTCCATAATATCTTCCGTAGGTACCGTAATGACCTCCGGACGACATATCCACCTTATTGAGTACCGCTCCAAGTATCCGACAGCCCGATCTGTCAAGCTGCTCCTTTACATTCTGTGCAAACCGGTAGCTCACGGCGTTATTCTCTATGACCATCACCGTTCCGTCACATTTCGTGGCTATTACAGCGGCATCGATCACACTTCCGAGCGGTGGAGTATCCACGATAATGAAGTCAAAGATCTTTCTGGCATCCTCCAGGAATCTGGTAAACTTACTCCCTCCCATCAATTCACTCGGGTTAGGTGGTACAGGGCCGGCAAACACAACAAAAAGCGAGGGAAAATCAGTCTTGCAGAACACCTCCTCTGCCTTTCTCTGCCCAACCAGAAAATGCACCAGACCATACCTGATCTGTCCGGTTCTGTATCTGGACACCAGCACGCTCTTGCGCAGATCCGCATCCACCAGAAGAGTCTTCTTGCCGGCTTCTGCAAATGCCTGGGCAAGCCCCATGGATACACTGGATTTTCCTTCATTCGGAGTACAGCTGGTGATTGCTATGACCTTAACGTCCTCCCCGCAGAATTCCACGTTCGTTCTGAGTGATTTATAAGCTTCTTTGATCCTGAAGGACGATCCTTTTGTCTTAAGTATTACTTCCTGCATTTCTTGATCTCTTTTTTCTTTTCTTTTTGGTTGATTCCTCCTCCAACTCACTCTCGTCGATAGGAATGAGTGCCAGAGTACTGAGCTCCAGATATCGTTCTATGTCGTCGGATGACCTGATGGAGTCATTAAGCATATATCTGATGAAAATTCCTGCTGCCACAAGCACACAGCCTGCCATTCCCGCTATCAGTGCGCTCTTAAACCCGCTGGGACCGGCTTTTTCCTCCGGCATATTAGCCGTCTCCACAACATTGACGGCATCGATGTCCATCACGTTCTGAATGTGTTCACTGGCCACCTCCCTGATGGAGTTGCATATGTTCATGGCCACAACAGGATCATTGTCCTCCACCGTGATCTCCACTATTCTGGTATCGGTAGGGGTATTTACACTGATCTTCTCCAACATGTCATCATAGTCAACCTCGAGATTATGCTCCTGTATCACCTGTTCGATAACATACCGGCTGGTGATCAGTTCGGAGTAATCCTTCGTCAGCTGTGTCGCCAGCTGCGTGTCGGAATATGTGACTGCAGCGGTTTCGGTCTTGTTTAATATGTAGATCTTCGTCGTGGACTGGTAGTACGGCGGGATCACATACGTAGCCAGCGCATAAGCCGCTATCGCAAACATCATACCCACCCCTATGATCAGAACCGCATGATGCCACAGCAGCATAACGATCTCAAGCAGATCTATTTCTATTACGTCGTTTTTTCCGTCTCTTCTGTTCATCTTATGTAATGGTTGATAGAAATCCCTTTATCCCGGGCTGTGCGTCGGATGAATTCCCGGCTCAACGGATCTCGTCTCCTTCGATAAGCTTGCTGGCATTGCCTTCAAATATCCTTGCCGCATAATCTGCGCCATATTTTCTTTCTACATAATCGGCGCATTTCTTTATGTGCGGTGCCCGGGTTGTATCCGAATGCGAGTCTGTGGCCACAAAGTCCGCAAAGCGTTCTCCAAGTATCCTGTTTGTAAATACCCGGACGACGCGCCCCTCCTCTCCCATAACAGCGGACGCATTAACCTGGATAAAACATCCCATATTGTGTATTTCCTCTGCCCTCCCAGGCTTATCAATGATGCAGGAATACCTCTCTATATGAGCAAGTACGGGTCTGTAACCCGCATACATGAACTCCCGCAGCCCGTTGTATATACGGTCGAATTCACTCCATGGCTCAAATTCAACAAGTACGTAATCCGTGTTTGCCAGGGTGCAGATCCTGCCTGACTCAACCTTCGCGACACAATCATTGTGATACATGATCTCGTTTCCGGGATAGAATCGCATATCCCATCCCCGCAGATCGGAAATATGGGTCAGGGTATCCGCAAATTCCCCTATCTCCCCGGGAGTGACATGTCTGTGTCCCGGCTTATAATGTGGAGTCAGTATGATGGAATCTATACCCTCATTGCTGGCTGTCTGGAGCATCCTGCCGGTCATTGCCATATTTGCTGATCCGTCGTCTACGCCGGGCATCATATGACAATGTATATCAACGATTTTCAGCATGGTACTTTCTTTTAGGAACTGAAGCAGAATTACTTAATCATTTCGCTACAGTTCCTTATCCCTGACAACAATTACGTGACCACCACAAACACGACCCCGTACTGGCAGAAGTCCGTAGGGTTGAAATGAATAATTCCGGGACTGTCTGCCGTCGGGATCGAATCCGTCTGTTGCCACAAAAAAAGCAGGATGCTAAAGTTTACACTTCACATCCTGCCTGTATAAAAAAGGCAATTTAACAATACGCACGTCACAGCGGGAACAGATCAATTAAACATATACAGAGACAAGTATAATTGAAATCCCCAAAGACCGATATGGTCTGCATTGCTTGAAAACACTGAACCTATCGACTATAATGATGACAAGCGTAGTGTGACCTCGGTCATGTGAAAGTGCTCCCTAAAGCACTCTTCACGGCTGTGCGGTGTTGACGGCGCCGCACAGCCACTATGCTTTTTCTTTACTACTTTATCATTTTTTGGTTATCACTGCAAGCCCTAATAATTATCCGGCAGATCGTTTTCAAGCAAAATATACTTCTCCGTATCACAAGGGATCTGTGATGCGTAGGCGAAAGCATCCTCAAAGTGATCAAAGGTACGGATCTGACTTATCCGGTCAATGCAATCCTCTGCACCCCTGCGTATCGCATCCGTTCTGCCGTGTCCTACGAGCAGCAGATGATCGCATACTTCAGCGGCATGACGGCCGAATTCATAGTTATATTCCTCCTCCTTGTCACCCAGTTCAACCATACCGGGAGTGATCATGATCTTCATACCGTCAAAGAGGGCCAGCGTGTCGAGAGCGGCTTTGCTTCCGACCGGATTGGAATTATAGGCGTCATCAATAATGTTTATTTTACTGTTCCGTTTGAGTTCCAGCCTGTGAGGCACGCTTCTGAGTCTCCTTACCGGGATCCTCAGATCCTTTAAGGCTATCCCCATTGAGTGTGCAACGGCTATCGCACCGGTGATGTTCACTATATTATGTGCACCGATGAGTGATGTAGTGTATGTTTCGCTTTCACCATCCGGCGCCGACACTTCGAACGTTGTTCCCTGAGGCGTAAGTATTATATTATGCGCAGAGTACCGGGGCTGTGTCTTTGTTTCTCCGGGCATATGGGCTTCCGTACTCTGAGATATGCCGGATGAAACCACGTTATCCTGCTGTTTATCCGCGGCGTCAGGATCATGAACCTGTTCCCGTTCGGTACCCGAATACCCGATCACATTGCTGTATTTGCCGGCGTTTCCGCGAACGTACTCATTATCCCAGTTCAAAAAGAGCATTCCATCCTTCGGAAGCGCATCCGCAAGCTCGTACTTGGTAGACACGATATTTTCCATATTAAAGAAGGTCTCCAGATGCTGAGGACCGATCGAAGTGATAATACCATGATGAGGATGGACCAGATCACAGAGCTCCTTAATATCACCCACATGTCTGGCTCCCATCTCACAGACAAAGATCTCCGTGCCGGGCTTCATTCTCTCTCTGAGCGTCCTTACCACTCCCATGGGGGTATTGTAGCTCTCCGGTGTGATCAGGACATTGTATTTCGCACTCAGCAGCTCTCCGAGATAGTACTTGACGCTTGTCTTGCCGTAGCTTCCCGTCACGCCGATGATCGTCATATCTTTCGCTTCCCGCAGGATCCTTTTTGCATCATTGATAAAATGATCGCTTACGGCTCTCTCTATCGGCTTATTTACGATATTGGCTATAATACATGACAGGATCTTAAGTCCCACGGTTATCATCAATATGCCATCGAGTCTCGCCAGCGTCCCGTATCCGCCGTAAAAAAGCTTAAAGCCCAGAACTCTGGCAAATACTCTGCTGCCTGCAGCACCGGCGATAAAAAGTCCCTCCGCCTTGTCCCACGCCAGTATACCGGCACACAGAAGTATCACATCGAGCACGATCACTGTTGCTGTCAGTCTCTTTACACGCGCCGTATATACAAGCGGCTTCTTCTGAGACATACCGCACAGCGCCTGATACACCGCGATGATGAGCAGAAACCACAGCAACGTAACCCAATCTGTTACCGCTCCGGGAAAGATAACAGTCGCAATGCCTATGACAACTCCCGCGATCAGCACCCACTGTCTGCGGATGAACTTCCGGATCCATACAAAATGCTCCCCGTTCTTGTAGCCGTTCAACTGAAACATATGCAGGTTATAAAACAGTGCATATCGATATGCGATGACCGCCAGGATAAGTGAGATTATTATTCTGATGCTGATCAATACAACCCTGATCATTTATACCGTTCCTCTGATCTTCTTTTTATGCAAATACGCTTTAATCAGCGTTTCCCTGAATAATCAAACGCATATTCATCGATCATTCAAATATGCATTCACGATCTGCCCGAACAGTTCCGGATTCCCGGCATACGAGAAATGTCCTGTTCCCGGTATCACCGCCAGACCGCTGTTCGGGATCTTTTCATCCATGATGTGAGCGTCTCTCACAGGTGTGGCGGTATCGTTCTCACCCCATATGAGCAAGGTATCCTGCTTAATATTCGACAGACAGTACGTCAGGTCTTCATTAACCGACTTCACCAACGTCCCCTTCATGATATCCGAAGCTCTCCGATAGTCCTCGGAACCCTGACGGCTGCGCCAGTCGTCGATTATCTCCGGGAAAAGCCAGTAGATCAGTTTATTGGCAAACACCTTCTTAAGGATCTTATATGACAGCTGTCTGCGCTTCTGCGCCGCTGTCCTGACAGGAAGAATACCCGCCGCATCTATCAGTATCAGCCGGTCAACGGTTATGGGATCCCTGCTATCTGCCGGATCAGCCTTTCCCGGATCATTCACATCAGTCTTCTGAAAACTCCCATCACCTGTATCACCTGCATCTGTCGCAGCTACCCTGTTCCTATACTTCGGATCTCCGGTAAGCTTAAGTATGATCCGTCCGCCGTATGAATGCCCGATCAGCATACATTCATTTATCTTAAGTGCCCGCAGAAACTCCACAAAAAAGTCCGCATAGTTCTCAACGTTCCACGGCTCCTTCGGTTCCCCGCTGGCGCCGAACCCGGGCAGATCGAACTGTACGACCCTGTATCTGTCACCTATCAGATCGGCGATGGGATCATAGAGACTGTAATCGGTTCCCCACCCCTGCAGGATCACGGCCACGGGCACATCACTCTCTGCCCCCGAAACCTTATATGCAATTTTAATTCCCTGTATTTCTATATATTCCGACATACAACAAACAACAAAAGCCCCCGGCTCCCCGAGGGCTCTCATTTGATCTCTTACTTTACAACCAGTTCATCCCACGTATCATCAGGCACGATCGCAATATATGTCTTACCTGTGTTAAGCGTGATCTGCTCTCCCGTACCGTCATAGTAGCGGGTTATATCGGTCTCAGCCAGCTTACTCCATGTGATATCGACTGCTTCTCCTCCCGTGATATAGTAGCCGGGCATATTCTCGGCCAGGATATTGAAGATCAGATATCCGTTCTCATCAAGCTGTGCAAATGTACACTTCTGAATGATCACGTTGGTAAACGCAAGTATCTCGTTGTCCTCTGCATCCCTGTGCTCTGAACCGTACTCGGAGTACTCATACAGACCGGTCTCTGCATTATAGGAAAGCTCGCTTCCGTTATGAGGGAAAGGAAAATCAATATATGTTGCGGGCTTGGTATATCCGGAATATGTTTCCGACAGCACGTTTGGCTTGCTGGGAAGCGCGAATGTATAATGTGTGCCGGGATTGTACTTATCATATTCGGTAGAGTAATTGGAATCGGCAAATTTCTTCTCCAGGTCACCCTTCATGACATACTCGGTATACTCGGTAGCCTTGCCGTTATTTACTCTGGAGAAACCTCCCGAGAAGTGACAGCAGTAATCTCTGGCTACATACTGGTCAATATAGTAGGGTCCTCCGTCATGTACCAGGCAGGCATTCCACTCAGCTGTCAGGAAAAAGTTGGTGGGACGCGCGGATCTGATGGAACCGAGCTGCTCGATGTTGCCCCAGTCCTTGACCATAACCATCAGTCTGGTTATACGTCCGTTAAGCGTGGAATTCATCAGCTCATATACGATATCGGCCTCGGCAATACCATAGTGGGGAAGCGCAAGCGACTCGTTATCGACCATTGCGGCAATAGGTCGCTGATTTGCGATAGCCTCAGGGATTGGAAGGTTTGTGAGTTCGGATCTGACATAACCCTCAGGCAGATCATCCGATACCTCCTCTTCAACCTCTACAACCTCTTCTTCAACCGGTGCCTGAGCAGGTTCATCGGGTATCGGTTCAACATTTATCGTAACCTCGGGTTCCTCCGCAACTTCTTCCTTGCTTCCGCACCCCATCATAAGAGTAGCGCCCATGGTCACGATCATTAATCCAAGCAGTATTTTTTTCTTCATTTGAATCTCCTTACATTATTGATGCAACGTTTGATATCATAACTCAAAACACAAATAAAATCAATGACTAACCGTCAATCTTGATAATATCCATAGGATCGATCTGTTCTCCGTCCAGATATACCTTATAGGCAATTTTAGACTTATTGGATTCCACCAGGCTCAGAATGGCGCCCTGCAAAACCTCATCGCCCTCTTTGATCAGAGGTGTGGATGAAAGATAATACTCTGTCACATACCCGTTCTGATGGTCGATCTTGATACAGTATCCGTAGTCGGGATCGGGGATCACCTCAGTAACCTGTCCGGCTCCGGATGCGATAACGCTGGTGCCGGCGTTGCTGACAAAGATCACCGTATTGGGATCGTTTTCATCCGGCGACATCGAAGCCGATGATGATAACGGAAAGCCTTCCGGAAAATGCGCGGCGTCCGATTCCTCCCGGATGGCGTTCTGTTCCTCAACCTTGGTATTGACCGTATTGCTCAGGATCGTTACCTTATTTGAAAGCTCGTTATTGCTTGCCGTGATCCGGGCCACTTCGTCCTCAAGAACCGTGACCTGTGCCGAGAGCTCTTCCTTTTCGGTTTCAAGTTTTCTGCATGTATCCGAGCTGATCTTCCATCCTGTTACGGTCGTGATCAGTACAAGCACGATCAAAATACCGAGCGTATTGATAAAGGTACTGCCTATGCCCAACTGGTTAACACCGCCGACCTTTTTGTCCGTAAAAAGCATCAGGTGATATCCACGCCTGTTTTTTTTCTTTTCTTCAGCCACAGTCGTATCCTTCCGTAAAACCGCTGTATGAGGTAATTGATGCTTCGCATCGAAGACCCGGCGCAGGAAACGCCTTAATCATCGTTTCCCTGAGGAAAGCCTCCATTACAGTTTCAAAGTCACAACGTAACAAAGTCGTAACAATTCTATCACACTAATTTTATATATGCAAATTTCCGTTCTATCCCTTTACATTAAAAAATTTCTGTGATAAGCTACACTTTATGAATGTGAAAAGAGTTTCCGTTCATAGTTGCATTTTGTTTTACTTGGAGGTACATGATGAACAAGGGTACAGTTAAGTGGTTCAACAACCAAAAGGGTTATGGTTTCATCTCTGATGAGCAGGGAAACGATGTATTCGTTCACTACTCCGGACTGAACATGGAGGGCTTCAAGTCTCTTGACGAAGGCCAGGCAGTTGAGTACGAGGTAGTTGACGGAGAAAAAGGCCCTCAGGCTGTAAACGTAACCAAGTTATAAATATTAATCCATTTTCCATTAATAGTTATGACAATCCAAAATCCCATCCTGACGGATGGGATTTTTATTGTCTGTACGCAGCCGCTGTCTGTTTCCGGGAACCGGTCAGATAGTCTGCGAGCAATATTCAATGACCTGCTCCATGTCCAGCGATCCGCCGAATATATCCAGGGACGACCCGACCGTCACATTAACCCTTCCCGAGCCAAGTGCATTGATCAGATATATGTCGTCATAGCTGTGTATGCCGCCCGCATAGGTAATGGTTTTTTTATTCCAGGAGCCGAGTATTCCCACCAGTTCTGCCTCGATACCGTTCGATCTGCCCTCAACATCGACTCCGTGTACCAGAAACTCATCACAGGATCCGGAGAGATCGTTCAAAGTATCGATATTAAGCTCCACCTCAGTGTATTTCTGCCATCTGTCCGTAACGATAATGTAACTGTCACCTCTGCGTCTGACAGAGAGGTCAAGCACAAGTCTGTCTGCGCCAACCGTGCTGACCATACGATCCAGGGCTTCACGGTCTATGCGTCCGTCCCTGAACACATACGAAGTGACTATAACATGGCTGGCCCCTGCGTCAAGATACTTAATCGCATTTTGCGGATTAACTCCTCCGCCTATCTGGAGACCACCGGGATAAGCCCCAAGCGCCCTGACCGCCTGTTCCACGGATGCTTCATACAGGGGCTGTGACGGATTGTTAAGCACGATCACATGGCCGCCCTTTAATCCTTTTTCCTTATATAAAAGCGCATAATATGTACTGTCCTTTTCGGACACATAATTCTCGGTCACACCTGCCGTGCTCTCATCAAGTGCGCCGCCGACTATCTGTTTGACCTTGCCGTCATGTATATCTATACATGGTCTGAATTCCATTTTTCAATCCTTCTCGGGTATCAGGCCCTCACGGAACGCCTTGAGGAGTTCCTCGAGCTGACTGATCTGATCCCTGATATCAGCACCTATGTCCGTATCGGCAACCCTGTGTCTCATCGGATATACCTCCACGGTGATCTCATCCGAAAACATATCCGCTTCGGTAGTCACCGCGTTCTCCGCAGACTGAAACGGCTTATGCGCGACCAGCCGCATACCGTGAGAGTTGCTGACAAGTGTATATCCCGCGATACCGGTTTTGGCCTGATATGCTTTTGAGAATCCTCCGTCTATTACCAGAACCTTGCCTCCGCATCTGATAGGGCTCGCCCCCTTTTTGACCTCCACGGGCACATGACCGTTGACGATCCTGGCGTATCCGGGCTGAAGTCCGAATTCCACGAGGATCCTGTCAACCACGGTATCATCATCCAGAAGTCTGTAATAGCTGCACTTTTTTTCGGTATGAGTCTCCTTATCTTCGATGAAATATCTCTCGAAGGTGGTCATCTTGTCCTTACCGAACACCGGCGAGTTGGGGCCTGTCCAGATATACCACATGATGTTGCGTCCGTATTCACGCTCATCGGGATCATCCGAATAATATCCCTTTCTGGCATAGTATTCCAGCTTGTCATAAAGGGCTCTCCCGTAGTATTCCTTTCCCTTGAGGGTAACCTTTTTGAACTGTCCCTCATCATCAAGCGGTACGCAGCCGTGATAGAGCAGATTTGAATTGTGGATCTTATACAGGCTGCCCTTTGAAAAGAGGAATCTCACATGCTTCTGCAGCTTATCGCATCTGACAAAGGCTTGTCTCAGTTTTTTTACCACATCCTCTTCCTCGGGACTGAGCGCATACGGATCCGCCGGATCTATCGTCGGCAGGAACTTATCCCTCAGCTCATACCATTTACCGTACAGCTCTATCCGTCCGTTTTCATGATCGATCCTGTCCAGAAGCAGTCTGTCATCCATATGAAACTCGGGATTTTTTTTGATAAGAGCCCCCTCAAGCTTAAATTGAATGATCGAGATCGCCTTATGCATCTTTTCATCCAGTTCGAGATTGCTCTTGTCGTATTTCTCATCATATTTAACCTTGAAAACTCCTGTATCCGAATTGCCGTATACAGCCATCGCAAAAGTAGCCAGCGGTATCAGATTGATGCCGTAGCTTTCCTCCAGGAGACTCAGATTACCGTATCTGGCCGAAAATCTGATGACATTGGCGATGCAGGCATCGCATCCCGCCGCAGCCCCCATCCATACCATATCGTGATTTCCCCATTGAACATCCACGGAATGATATGCCATCAGGGTATCCATAATGATATCCGGTCCGGGACCCCTGTCAAAGATATCTCCGACTATATGCAGATGGTCTATGACCATGCGCTGGATCAGATTGCAGAGTGCGACAATGAAATCCGGTGCCACACCTACCCGTATTATGGAGTGGATGATCTCGTTGTAATAGGCCTCCTTGTTTTGTATCTCGGCCTTTTCGGTAATAAGCTCCTCGATCACATAAGCAAATTCCCCGGGCAGCGCCCTGCGCACCTTGGATCTCGTATATTTGGAAGACACCCGCTTCGTCACCTGCACGAGTCTGTGCAGGGTGATCCGGTACCAGTCATCGATGTTCTCCTCGGTCTCCTGAACTATGTCCAGCTTTTCCCTGGGGTAGTAAATCAGTGTCGCCAGACTCCGCTTATCCTTATCGGACAGGTTAAGCCCGAATTCTTCATCGATCTTGCGGCGCACGGAACCGGAGCCGTTCTTCAGTACATGATTGAACGACTCGTATTCTCCGTGTATATCTGTCAAAAAATGCTCTGTGGATTTCGGCAGGTTCAGAATGGCCTGCAGATTTATGATCTCGGTAGAGGCCGCGGCAGTATTGGGATACTGTTTGGCCAGGCTCTTCAAAAAAGTAAGTTCAATATCATCCATATGCCTTATCCTATCACGTCACTCATGCTGTACATACCCGGTTCGCAGGCGGACAGAAATCTCGCTGCCTCTATTGCCCCCTTTGCAAACACGGTTCTTGAATATGCGGTATGAGAAAGCGTGATAACCTCATCCGTCCCGGCAAAGATCACATCATGATCTCCGACGATCGAGCCTCCTCTGACCGCTGAGATCCCGATCTCCGCTTTGGGGCGTTCCATTCTGCGTCCGCTCCTGTCAAATACATACTCATAATCGCCGTCAAGCGCGGAATTGGCTGCATCCGCAAGCGCAAGAGCGGTACCGCTGGGGGCATCGAGCTTATGCTTATGATGCTTTTCCACAATCTCAATATCAAACCCGGCGGGCTGAAGCGCTGCAGCCGCCTCGGATACAAGCTTAAGCAGAAGGTTTACTCCGAGACTCATATTCGCGGACCTGAGGATCGGAATACTGTGCGCGGCCTCATCAACCAGCTTAAGCTGTTCTTCACTGAGACCGGTAGTACACAGAACAATGGGCAGATGCTGCTCCCTGGCATACTCTATCAGTCCGTTCACTGCACCGGCAACCGAAAAATCTATTATGACATCGGCCTTCACATCACAGTCCTGTATCTTTTCAAATACAGGATAATCATTCTTTCCAAAGTCGATCTTATCTATACCTGCTGCGATCTTCATTGCCGGATCATCCGCAAGTAAAGATGTTATGGTCTGTCCGATACGGCCGTTACAGCCGTGCATTATTACATTTATCATGATACTTCTCCCATATACCTCATTGACGGATCACAGTATTCCGTAGTTTTTCATTGCCGCAGCCAACTTCTCCTTATTCTTATCCTCCATCGGAGAAAGTGGCATACGCAGAGGACCTGCCTCCTTGCCCATCAGATTGAGCGCAGTCTTGACGGGTATCGGATTGACCTCGCAGAACAGGGCATCGATCAGTTCGATGGCATCAAGCTGAGCCTTTGCGGCACCTGCAATATCACCGTCAAAGAACTTCTGGCAGATATCATGTGTCTGACGGGGTGCAACATTGCTGAGTACCGAGATAACCCCGATCCCGCCCAGACTCATCAGAGGAATGATCTGATCATCATTTCCGGAATAAAGATCCACACATCCGTCAGCGAGACTCATCAGCCTGGCAACCTGAGAGATATTGCCGCTGGCTTCCTTGACACCGACGATATTGGGAACATCCCTGCACAGTCTTACAACGGTCTCGGGAGCTATATTGCAGCCGGTTCTCGAGGGAACGTTATATAAGATCATCGGAATCTTAACGCTTTCCGCTATCTTTTTGTAATGAGCATAGAGTCCGTTCTGAGTGGCCTTGTTATAGTACGGGGAAACGGTAAGTATGCCGTCGGCACCGTCCTTTTCCGCTTCCTGTGAAAGATATATGGCCGTCTCGGTACAGTTGGATCCGGTTCCGGCTACTACAGGGATACGCTTGTTTACCTGTTTGATACAGAAACGGATAACCTCAGTGTGTTCTTTTTCGCTCAGGCACGCCGACTCGCCGGTAGTACCGCATACGATTATGGCATCGGTTCCTCCTGCTATCTGTTCCTCGATGCTTTCAGCAAACTTCTCGTAATTAACACTTCCGTCCTCATGAAAGGGTGTTACGATAGCTACACCTGCTCCTTTAAATACAGCCATTTTTCTTCCTCCTGTGTATCACTTCTTCTCTGTCGTGATGGTAGTAACCTCATCTGCCAGGTCATACCACTCATCCGAAACTACATTTCCGGTCATTATAACATCGATGTCATCGCCCTTAAGAGCGAGCAAACCTTTAAGTTCATCTCTGGTGATTATCTTATTTTCCACCAGCCCGAGAACCTCGTCAAGCACCAGCATATCACATTCGCCGGTATTTAACACCTTTCTGGCAAAACCCATGCCGTTACGGATATTTGCGATCTCATCTTCCCTTTCCGAGGGAGAGAGAGCATCATATCCCTCCTCGGATTTCTCGAATCTGAAAACCTTGATATCCGGCTCAAGTCTCCGTAGAAATTCAGATTCAGACAAACCTCTTCCCTTCAAAAACTGGATGATGACAACCCTGCCTCCGCGGCTGGCGGTCTGAACCGCTCTTCCCAGCGCCGCAGGCGATTTGCCTCGTCCGCTTCCTCCGTAAATCCTTATTATTCCTTCCGCCATATTACCTCCTGATTCCTATATCTTCAAAACCATCGTTGCTATCCTGAAATACACCAGCAGCGATAAAGCATCTACAATGGTAGTAATAAACGGTGAAGCCATAACAGCGGGGTCAAAACCCATCTTTTTGGCAACCAGAGGCAGCGTGCATCCGACCAGCTTAGCCATAATGACCGCACAAAGCAACGTCAGACATACGACCAGTGCCACCGTGACCGTCAGCTTATCAAGCAGCAAAAGCTTCAGAAAGTTTGCTCCGGCCAGAGTAAGACCGCACAGCAGAGCAACCCTGAGCTCCTTCCATATACATCGCCAGATATCCGCAAATTCTATCTCATTCAGACTGAGTCCGCGGATTATCGTGACCGAAGCCTGTCCACCGGCATTTCCTCCGGTATCCATGATCATCGGAATATATGCGGTAAGTATCACACATGCGCTCAGCGCATCCTCAAACGAGGTGATGATACTGCCGGTAAAGGTGGCAGATACCATCAGGAGCAGGAGCCATGGAATACGCTTTTTCCAGGTTTCGATTATCCCGGTCCTCATATACGGCTTATCCGAAGGAACGATAGCCGCCATCTTCTCCATATCCTCGGTAGCCTCTTCTTCCATGATGTCGACTACATCATCGACGGTGATGATACCGACGAGGCGGCTTTCGTTGTCCACAACGGGCATTGCCGTGAAGTCATACTTCTGGAACTGTCTGGCAACCTCCTCCTGATCCATCAGGGTGTTTAAGGATATGACATTTTCGTGCATTATGTCGGAAATGACGGCATCGGGATCCGACAACAGCAGGTATCTTAAAGCAACCGTACCGATCAGCGTACGTTTATTGTCAAGAACATAGCAGATATTGATGGTCTCCGAATCCACTCCCAGCTTGCGGATACGTTCGATAGCCTCCGAGACCGTCAGATTCTCCTTGAGGTCGACATACTCGACCGTCATGATACTTCCGGCCGAATCCTCGGGATACTGCAGCAGATGGTTTACATCCCTGCGGGTCTCGGGTGAGGCCGATGCCAGCAGCTTCTTTACGACGTTGGCAGGCATCTCCTCCAACAGATCGGCGGCATCATCGGCCATCAGGTTATCGATGATATTACCCGCATCCCTTTCGGACAGTGATGTGATGATATACTGCTGGGTATCTGTCTCAAGATGCGCAAAAACATCTGCAGCCATACTCTTCGGCAGTATACGGAACATCTTAAACTGCTCCGCATCCTCCAGTTCCTCCATAACAGCTGCGATATCGGCTTCGTTAAGTTCTGCCGCTTTCTGTCTCAGACGGGTGTACTGTTTGGATTCAAGGAGTTCTCTGATCTCTTTATTCAGTTCCAGTTCTTCTTTTTCATCCATATCGTCACCCTCATGAAGCAGCTACTCAAGCACTTCAAAGTACCCGTTTTCGATCACGGAAGCTTCAGCGCTTCCTCCGGTTATCTCGGTAATACGGTTCATTACCTCCGAAACCGCGGTTTCCGCAACAGTTATACGGTTCTCAACCTTATCGGTGTATATCGTATCGTCTAAGGTGATATGATCTGTTTCAAAATAATACTTAAGCTTGCCGGCAAGATTATAATCTGTAACTATCTTTATCCTCACGGCCTTTATCAGGTGTCTGATATTGGCATTGTCCAACGCCTCTCTGGTAGCCTGGGTATAAGCCCTTACCAGGCCTCCGGTGCCGAGAAGCGTGCCACCGAAATATCTTGTCACTACCACCAGAACATTGCGCAGTCTTAAACCGTTAAGCACATCAAGTATCGGTCTGCCCGCAGTTCCTCCGGGCTCTCCGTCATCCGAAAATCTGGCGATCTCTCCGTTATCTCCCACTATAAAACCATAGCAGTTATGTCTGGCATCCCAGTACTTGCGTCTGACCTGATCTATCAGGGCGATAGCCTCGCTTTCGCTGCCGACAGGCATCACATGTCCTATAAACCTTGATTTACGGTCTATGTATTCTCCCTCACCGGGAGAATGTATCACATAATAATCATCCATCATTCGGGATTGGCCGGCTGCTCGGGGGCGGGCTCAGGAGCGGGAGCGGGTTCGGCCGCCGGAGCTTCTCCGGCTGCCGCTGCCGCTGCAGCTGCCGCAGCCGCCGCTGCCGCGTTTCTCTGTTCAAGCTCGGCACGCTGTGCGCCGATGATACCCTCTGCTTCGGGATTTGCAAAAAATTCGGGAGTATGCTGACAAACCGTCTGTGTACCCTGCGTAACCCTTACCTCATTACCGTTTTCATCCACCGTGGTCACGGTTGTTGATGATCCGGACAGAAGTGAAGGATCTTCGGCAGGAAGTCTTTCCACGATGCCGTGGTATGCAAACGGACATCCCTCCGCTGCAGGACAGTTGTCATATGCGCAGATCTCACCCTCATAGTGCACATCACACGAATCGGTAGGCACTGTTCCTTCGGCAAAATACTCCGTCCGAACGGTTCCGTCACACAACCCGGCTATGGGAAGCTTGCCGGAACGTGAGCATACCGTAGCCGTGATGATCCCGCTGGGAACAGCAAATGATGTGCCGTCGAGATCCTCATGTATGCGTGACATTACCTGTCTCCAGAGTTTCTTGGCCAGATTCTTCTCATCCGTGGATCTGAGTTTGACGTTATTATCAAATCCTGCCCATGTGGTAGCTGTATAATATGTCGTATATCCGGCAAACCACACATCATTGTAATCCGACGTCGTACCGGTCTTGCCGGCGATGGCCGTGCCTCCGAAATTGACAGATCCTCCTGTTCCGCTGGTCACAACATCCTCCATCGCATCCGTCAGCAGGTATGCCGTGGTTTCCTTGATAACACGATGAGCGTTAAGTTCGGAATTATCCAATACCACATTACCGTCATGGTCTACGACCTTGGTATAGAGCTTCGGTTTGATATACAGGCCGCCGTTGGCAATAGTGGCATATGCGGCGTTGAGTTCCTCATTGGTCACGCCGTCCGTGATCCCGCCCAGTGCCAGAGACTGGGTAATATCCGAATAAATCTTAACACCCTCGGACGTATTGACCTCTCTGCTGTCTACCAGAGTCGTAAACCCGAAATTCAGCAGATAATCAAATCCAAGCTGGGGCGTGATCTGGGTCAGGGTCTTGACCGCCACTATGTTCATGGATTCCCTGATACCTTCTCTCAGGGAAGTCAGACCGCGGTAGGTCTCTCCGTACCAGTTACGTACCGGTGTTCCTCCCTGATAATTGAACGGAGCGTCATTCTGTATATATGCAAGTGTCAGACCGGCACTGTCAAAGGCAGGAGCGTAGGTAGAAACGATCTTAAATGTCGATCCGGGCTGACGCATGGTGTCGGTGGCCCTGTTAAGGGTACGGCTGGCCGTCTTGCTGCCGCGTCCTCCGACCATTGCCGCCACCTGACCGGTGGTCTGATCCTCTACTGTAATTGATACCTGAGGCTGGGGTGTCAGAGATATCTTTTCATCAAAGACCTCATCGCCGGGTTCAAGGATCGCCTCCTTGTAGCTCTCGATATCGGCATAGGCATCCTCCTGGCTGCTGTAGATCAGATTATAGGATGAATTGGTCTGACGATAATATGATCTGAACATTTCGGTACTGGTGTTGTACATATCGCCGTTAGCCTGCTGAACTGTCATTTGATAATTCAGATACCATTTTGTATCGGCCGGGAAATTCTCGTCGTTTGAGAAAACCTCATCGCATATGCCCTGGATCCCGGGATCCTGGGTTGAATAAATCTTGAGGCCGCCGCTGTAAAGCAGTGTATAAGCCTGAGTATCGGTATATCCGGCTTCAATAAGATCATCCAGAACGTCGTCCGTAAGAGCATCCACAAAATACGAATTGATCGTATCATCCGTGGTCTCGGCATCTATGAGTTGGATCCTGGAGTACACGTCATCGGCCATTGCATCATCATATTCGGCCGAGGTGATATATCCCTGATCCCTCATATCCCTCAGTACCTTCTCACGTCTTTCGGCGTTTTTGTCAGGATGTGATATGGGGTTGTATTTGGAGGGATTCTGGGTGATGCCGGCGATAACGGCACTTTCGGACAGCGTAAGGGTCGAGACATCCTTTCCGAAATATCTGAGCGAAGCAGCCTGCACACCCAGAGTATTCTGTCCGAGATTGATCGTGTTCATATAGTTGATCAGGATATCGTCCTTGCTCATGACCTTTTCAAGTTCCAGAGCAAGATACTGTTCCTGAAATTTACGTTTGAATTTATCGAGCAGGGAGGATTCGCTGGTCCAATCCGTAAAGACGTTGTTCTTGAGCAGCTGCTGTGTGATCGTGGAAGCTCCCTGGGAGAAATCTCTGTGTACCACGGCGGTGATACCGGCACGGATGATACCCTTGACATCGATACCGTTGTGCTCATAGAATCTGGAATCCTCGACTGCAACAAAGGCATGAGCGAGATCCTCAGGTACCTGATCCATGGTCACCGGGATTCGGTTTGAATCCGTCGAAACCAGTTTTGCTATCTGATTTCCTTCTATATCGTATACGAAAGTGGAATAACCCGTAGGGGTAACATCAATATTGCCTATCTCGGGTGCCGTGGCAATGATACCCTTAAATACGCCTATTCCTCCGCTTGCGCCCCATATAGCGACCGCAAGTATGGCCATTATTATCAGCTCAACCGCAAAAATTCCCAGTTTTCTGGATAGCTTAGGACCTATAGCTTTGAGCTCGTGCTTTTTTTTAGCTATTCCTCTGCTGCTGAAATCCATAACTCACCTGTATTGTATGAGTATAAACCCAAAGATAATTAATCATATCATATTTTTGCGATAAGGTCTATTTTTTAGCAAAAGAGGCGCGCTTGCGCAATGTGGAGTCAAGTATCTTCTTGCGTATACGCAGATTTTCCGGAGTAACCTCAAGCAGCTCGTCAGTATCTATAAAGTCGAGGCACTGCTCCAGACTCATGATCTTCTTGGGGGTAAGTCTGAGAGCCTCATCGGCGCTTGAGCTTCGTGTGTTGGTCAGATGCTTGGTCTTGCATACATTAACCTCTATATCCTCGGGTTTGCCGGACTGGCCTACGACCATCCCCGGATATACCTTTTCTCCGGGGCCGATGAATAGCGTTCCCCTCTCCTGAGCATTGAACAGACCGTATGTGATAGCCTCACCCGCTTCAAACGCGATCAGGCTTCCCTGCTTACGGAAGGATATCTCTCCCTTAAACGGTGCATACCCCGCGAACTGCGTATTCATTATGCCGTTACCCTTGGTATCGGTCATGAAATCTCCGCGATAACCTATAAGTCCGCGCGAAGGCATACTGAATTCAAGCCTGGTATACCCTCCGGCTATCGGGTTCATCGCCCTCAGTTCGGCCTTACGTATGCTCAGTTTTTCTATAACTACCCCCGAGTACTCATCGGGTACATCCACATATACATCCTCCATGGGCTCTAAGAGCTTGCCGTCCTCATCATTTTTATAAATGACTTCGGCTTTGCTGACCGCAAATTCATATCCCTCCCTGCGCATATTCTCGATGAGAACCGACAGGTGAAGCTCGCCGCGTCCGGAAACCTTATATGCCTCGGTAGTATCGGTCTCCTCCACTCTCAGGGATACATCTGTATTGAGCTCTCTCATAAGTCTGTCCCTGATATGTCTGGATGTGACATACTTGCCCTCCTGACCCGCAAGAGGAGAATCGTTAACTATAAAATCCATGGAAATCGTGGGCTCGGATATCTTCTGAAACGGGATCGGTACAGGATTATCGGGTGAGCAGAGCGTATCTCCTATACTGATATCACTGATACCCGAAATGGCTACTATGGAGCCTATCCCGGCCTCCCTGACCTCAACCTTGCTCAATCCGTCAAATTCATAAAGCTTGCTGATCTTTACCTTCTTCTGGACGCTGGGATCGTGGTGATTGACGATAACAACCTCCTGATTCACCCTGACCGATCCGTTATCGACCTTTCCTACTCCGATCCTTCCCACATATTCGTTATAATCTATTGTACTGATCAGAACCTGCGTACCGGCATCCGGATCACCCTCGGGAGCAGGTATATGCTCAAGAATAGTCTCAAAAAGCGGGGTCATATCCTTGTTTTTGACAGTCAGATTCGTGGTCGCCGAGCCGTTCTTTGCGGAAGCATATACAAAAGGCGAATCCAGCTGCTTATCATTGGCATCCAGATCCATAAAGAGTTCGAGAACCTCCTCCTCTACCTCCTCCGGTCTTGCCTCCGGCCGGTCGATCTTATTGATGCAGACTATCACGGAAAGATCAAGCTCAAGAGCCTTTTTAAGAACGAATTTCGTCTGAGGCATCGGTCCCTCAAAAGCGTCAACCACCAGGATAACACCGTTGACCATCTTGAGAACACGCTCAACCTCACCGCCGAAGTCGGCATGTCCCGGAGTGTCGACTATATTGATCTTTGTATCCTTATATGTCACAGCCGTATTTTTGGAAAGGATCGTTATACCCCTTTCACGCTCGATGTCTCCCGAGTCCATAACACGCTCGGTAACTTCCTGATTGGCTCTGAAAACGCCGCTCTGCTTAAGCAGTTCATCTACCAGGGTAGTCTTGCCGTGATCTACATGGGCGATTATCGCAACGTTTCTTATATCGTTTCTGGTCTGTTTCATCTTATTCCTCCACGCCGTCTTTGACTATATATAGTCAACGGATTTAGTAATTGCCGTATGGCGAGCCATAATGCTTGAATTTATGGCAGTTATGGCTCGGCAAAGTGCAATTACTTAATTCGTTTACTATAAATCTCCGAAAGATAATACACCACGAAGGCAAACGAATCAAGTAAATCTGTTATCATATGTTCAAAACAATCAAGAAGCCGGAGCGGAATCTCCGCACCGGCTCCCTAAAGGTTCAGGAACTGTAGTGAAATGACCATGTTATTCCTCTACAGCTCCTTAAACATCGATCAGTCCTTGTTAACTATCTCATCTGCAGCATCCGATACCGCATCCTTGATCTCTTCCTTAGCGTCGGCTGCCGCATCCTTGATCTCTTCCTTAACATCAGCTGCCGCATCCTTGATATCCTCTGCGGTTTCCCCGGCTGCTTCCTTTACTTTGGCAAGCTCATCATCAACAGCGCCGTCTGTTGCGGCTTTTGCTTCCTCAGCTGCCTGCTTTGCGGCTTCCTTAGCTGCTTCCCTGGCTGCCTTAAGCTCGGTCTGGGCATCTTTTATCTCTGTGATCTTGTCCTCGAGATCCTTGATAGCCTGTTCAAGACTCTCAATTGATTTGATATTCTCTACAACCTCGGCAGCGGGATCATCCTTGTATTTGCTGTAATAAAACTCTCCGAGTGCAGCGTAGCTGTCCTTGAGCGTACGCTTGTTGGATGAGATCTGCTTCTTCAGTCCTGCTATCTCGGTAGCGTCCTTGGCATAATCGCGAGCCTCCCTGGTCTTCTCGGAAATTACGTCTCCGACCTGCTTGCCTGTACCAAAAACAGTATTAACGATATTCGTGAAATACTCAGATATTGTCATGATAAACCCTCCTGTTATGTATGACTTATCGTCAGCCGTTCATTCGGCTTCTGCTCAGGAATTTATTTTATCACAGCATTATCCTTTTCTCAACCGCACCATCCGATACTTTAAGAAAAATTAATCAATTTAAAATCCTGTTCATCTTCTTTAAATCCTGTTCATCTTCGCCTGAGTGAAACATAACTTCGCTTCTGAACGGGTACCGTCAGCCAGTCGTTGTCGGCATTGATATGCAGCAGTTCATCCTTATGCATCCTTGTGTATATCCCGCCGAAAACAAGCTTATATTTGCTTGAATATGACCTTTCGGTAAACTCGGGATTCAATCGTATGTAACGGCCTCTCTCCGACCTGTGTATCATTTTTACTCCCATGAATCTGTATTTTGTGCTGTCATAGCTGAATACCAGGACTCCCGAATACATCATCACAAAAACAGCCAGCGGGATCGCTGCTCCCAGTGTCCCTCCGCCGACCGACGCGGTTACCTTAAAGGCTTTGGTCCTGTAAAAGGGAACGCTCTTTGCACTTTCCTCATTTTCCTGTTCAGATATCGCGATCTGCTTATTATCCGAGGCGGCATAATCCATGTCCACACGATCGGAAGCAGTCACGGAGGAAATATCCGCAGAATAGCTTTCGACTGTGGGTGCCTCCGAAGTCACCTCATTCATGATTCTGCTGTCATTATCCCCGTACCGGTAATAATATGCTCCCGGATCTTCATCATATCCGGAACCCTCTCTCCCGTCGCTTTCATACAGGTCCTCATCATCAGCCCCGGATTGTTTTCCTGTGGAAAGGGATGACTTTCTGTTAGTTTTTTTCTTTTTGATCGATCCGGGATCATCTGCCATCTCCTCGTCATTTAACTTAGCCACGATCAGGCTGTCATCTCCTCGCGGCTCGGTGATCGTCGTAACGGGAACTATCACCGGTTCCGTAACTGTTATCGTACTTTCTGTATTGCCGCCGGCATTATCCTGTCCCTGCCCGTTGTCTTCTATATTGACTGTATCACTGCCCGAACCTGAATCTCCGTTCGATCCGGACGAGGACGATGATCCTCCCTTTCTACCGGTTTTCGTCTTATTTCCATCCCCGGCAGTATCGCCGTCTGTACCTTCTGTATCGCCTGTTTCTTCCTGCAGGTTCCCGTCTTCTCCCTCTCCCGGTCCGTCTGTTCCGCTTCCGGGATCGTCTGTTACGCTTCCCGGATCATCTGTTCCGCTTCCGGAGTCGTCCGTCCCGCTTCCCGGATCGTCGCTTCCGCTTCCGGGATCTTCGCTTCCGCTTCCGGGATCTTCGCTTCCGCTTCCGGGGTCGTCTGTTCCGCTTCCCGGATCTTCGCTTCCGCTTCCCGGATCGCCGGATCCCCCCGGTGTTCCTCCGGCCTCTCCGCTTCCACCGGAGATTCCGCCCGTTCCTCCGTTATCTCCGCTTTCTCCGGAGGTTCCGCCCGTGCCTCCGTTATCTCCGCTTTCTCCGGAGGTTCCGCCCGTGCCTCCGCTTTCTCCGCCTTCTCCGGAGGTTCCTCCCGTGCCTCCGCTTTCTCCTCCTTCACCGGTCTCATTTCCCTGCTCGGGATCCTCGGGCTTCTCGGTATATTCGTTATGTATCACTATTTCCGTAATATTGCCGAGACTGTCACGGACCAGTACCGTGATATCCCCGGGTTCATCGACGGTGATCGTATTGCTGTTCGTCCACGTCTCGCCTCCGTCATACGAATACGCATTGACCGACAATCCTATACCGCCGTCGGCCGCACCGATCGTAATACTCCTCGGGCCATCCTCTTCGTACCATTCGTCATTTGATGTCCACCAGGTAATCTCCGGACCTTTATCATCGACATTTACAATCTCGATCTGCTGTCTGCTGATATTGCCGCACCCGTCCATTACGCATATTTCGTAAGTGCCTGATGAGGATACTGTATATGTATTTGAAGCCTGCCAGGTGACGCCCCCATCAAAGGAATACGGTTCGTCCGCAAGACCTGATCCCGGGCTCCCGTCGGGCTGAATATCCAAAGCCTCAACCGTGATCTCATTGCTCAATGACCACACATCGGACGTATCATATTCGATCCCCCTTATTTGCGGCGCTGTGGTATCTATATTGGAAACATCAATGAACACCTCAGCCTCAGATGTTCCAAATACTGCGGGATCAAGAGAGATTTTTACGGAATATATCCCGTTGGCCGAGACGCTGATGCCCTCATCCGCAGATCCTATTTCCTCTCCGGCTTCATTATAGTAAGTCAGTCCTCCGTATCCTCCGCCCGTGATCACGTTCATCGGATCATCAACAGTCCCTGCCAGTATTACCTCTCCGCCTGTCCATCCGTATGAGGTATTGGTAAGTATTACGGTACCATAATCTCGCTCCTCAAGTCCGCATCCAAGCTCATAACTGTCAATATGACCATCTTCCTTTTCACAGGACAGTTCATATCCGATAACAGTTTCTTCCGTCATTCCGCAAACACAGGTTTCATGTGTATACCCCAGCTCCAGCTGTTCCCTGACATAGTTCTCAAATGTGCGCTGGTTATGGTCATCGGAATAACATTTATAGCATACCCTGTTAAAGGTTACTGTTTCATCCTCCAGGCCGCAGGATGAATGATGGATCACAGCCTCGATCTTTCCGATATTGGTGAATTCAAAATGATCGGCGTTCAGACACAGTTCTATACCGGCCCCGGCCGTCCGGGTCGTCACTGTGATCTCACATTCATCATTACAGGATCCATCATGTACATGATAAACCGGAGTTTCATAACATGCGCCGCCGTTTTCGCCGTCTCCGTCATGAACATGGAGAACCCCGATGATGTAGCAGCCGCCGCCCTCAATACTGTTTCCGCTGTGTATATGTGAGATTGTTATGGATTTCGAATCATATTCCGGATCAGGTATCGGTTCTCCGGGTTCTGTTGACGGATCTCCGGGATCGGTTGTCGGTTCTCCCGATTCCGTTGTCGTATCCCCGGAATCCGTACCGGGTTCTCCCGGCTCCGTTGTCGTATCCCCGGGATCCGTGCCGGGCTCTCCCGGCTCCGTTGTCGTATCCCCGGAATCCGTGCCGGGCTCTCCCGGCTCCGTTGCAGTATACCCGGAATCCGTGCCGGGCTCTCCCGGTTCCGTTGTCGTATCCCCGGAATCCGTGCCGGGCTCTCCCGGTTCCGTTGCAGTATCCCCGGGATCCGTGCCGGGTTCTCCCGGCTCCGTTGTCGTATCTCCGGGATCCGTACCGGGCTCTCCCGGCTCCGTTGTCGTATCTCCGGGATCCGTACCGGGCTCTCCCGGCTCCGTTGTCGTATCCCCGGAATCCGCTCCGGGCTCTCCCGGTTCCGTTGTCGTATCTCCGGGATCCGTGCCGGGCTCTCCCGGCTCCGTTGTCGTATCTCCGGAATCCGAGCCGGGTTCTCCCGATTCTGTTGTCGTATCCCCGGAATCCGTGCCGGGCTCTCCCGGCTCCGTTGCAGTATACCCGGAATCCGTGCCGGGCTCTCCCGATTCCGTTGTCACATCAGTAGAATCCGCATATGCCACAAAAGGATAAGCATAGACAAACGTTGCATTGAGCACTAGGCCCAGCGAAAGAGCAAGAACAAACTTACGGGCTCCTGCTCCCGATAGAAATTTAGACATAAAAAAACCTCCCGTAAAAAATAGACATGCAGTACAAATGTATCCGCACACATACCTCTTTTTTACAACAGGTGGGATTAGAATAGCACAATATCGTCCGGCTGTCTATAGCCAAATTTTGCTTTATATAGTAAAATCTATATGTTTGTTATGCATTAATAGTTTTTTCTAGTGGAGGACGGGATGATCACGATTTCCGTATGCATGATAGTCAAGAACGAAAGTGACATACTTGCCAGGTGCCTGGATTCGCTCCGCGGCATCTGGGATGAACTGATCATCATAGACACCGGTTCAACGGATAATACAAAGGAAATAGCCGGAAGATATACCGACAGCGTATACGATCACGAATGGACCGGCGATTTTTCCGCTGCCCGTAACTACGCGCTTTCCTTTGCGTCTTGCGAATATATATATACCGCCGATGCGGATGAGATCCTGGAGGGCGAGAATTATGAGCGATTCCTGGCTCTCAAGGCCTGTCTGGACGATTCCGTGGATGTTGTGCAGATGTATTACGGCAATCAGCTGGACAACGGAACCGTATATAATTTTGACAAAGAGCTTCGTCCAAAGCTATTTAAGAGGATCCGGCCGATCAGGTTTATGGATCCGATCCACGAGACTCTGGATCTGGACATGAAGGTGATCGATACCGATATCGTGATCACCCATAGGCCCACCTCGCTCCATACAGGCAGGGATCTGGGTGTATTTGCAAGGATGATCGAAGACGGAAAATCTCTCAGTTCCCGGTTGCAGAGGTTTCTGGACAGGGAGCTTTATCTCTGTGAAGACCAGGATTCTCTCGAGCGATTTGCGCCGTATCTGGTCTCTGCCGCAAACGATCCGGAACGTACACAGGACGAGATCCTGGAGATATGTACTCTCCTGACCAGATATTACAGAATATGTGGCGACTATCTGCGGATGTTTGACTATTGTCTCAAGGTCGCCGCCACAGAAAACAATTCAGAGATATGCACCGAGCTCGGACACTATTATCTGAACAAAGAGGATTATGACAATGCGGCGATCTGGTACTATAACGCTGCACACGAAACCGCTCCGATCCTCAGTATACACGCAGGAAGCGATGTCCCTTTGAATGGACTTGCCCGGGTTTATGACGCCCTCGGAATGGACGAAATGGCTGCAGGGTATCGCGCCAGGGCCATGGAACCCGTTGAGATACAATCAGGGAACGACTGATTTAATCAGTCTTTCCTTAGGAGACTGTGATAAATGAGCTGGAAAGAAAATGTCAGGCGTGTAACTCCCTATACACCGGGAGAGCAGCCCAAAAACACCGATGTTGTCAAACTGAATACCAATGAGAACCCATATCCTCCGGCTCCTGCAGTGGCAGAAGCCCTAAGGGATATTGCTGACGGTTATGAGATCCTGCGTAAATACCCGGATCCGGATTCGGGTCTGCTGACGAATGCGCTCGCAGACTATTATGATGTTGATCCGGACAGGATTTTTGTCGGTGTGGGAAGCGACGACGTGCTGGCTATGGCATTTCAGACATTCTTTGATTCCGGTAAGCCCGTTCTGTTCCCGGATATCACATATTCCTTCTACAGGGTATGGTGCGAGCTTTTCCGGATCCCCTACAGTCTCATTCCGCTGAATGACGACTTCCGCATCGATCCGGAGCGCTTTTGTATCCCAAACGGCGGCATCGTCATTGCGAATCCCAACGCCCCCACCTCAATCGCCCTCGATACAGCCTCCATCGAAACCATAATCCGCTCTAATCCGGAGTCTGTGGTTATCGTGGACGAGGCATACATAGATTTCGGCGGAAGTTCCATGCTTCCTTTTGTAAATAAATACGATAACCTGCTTATCGTGCAGACATTTTCCAAATCCCGGTCGATGGCGGGGGCGCGTATCGGAATGGCTTTCGGACAGCCTGAGCTGATCTCCTGTCTAAAGGATGTAAAGTTTTCGTTCAACTCATATACAATGAGTCAGGATGTTCAGCGAACAGGTGCTGCCTCATTGTCAGACGGGGAATATTTCAGTGAAACGGTCCTGCGTATCATCAACACAAGGAACGCTGCGGCAGACAGACTTAAGAGCTTTGGTTTCAGTTGTCCGGAAAGCGCGGCGAACTTTCTCTTTGTCACACACGACAGACTGCCGGCAAAGGAAATATTCGAGGCCCTGAGAGCACGAAATATCTTTGTCAGGTATTTTGCACAGGACAGGATAGACAATTATCTCAGGATTACCGTCGGAACCCCCGAGGAAATGGAAAAACTGTACTCCGCACTGTCCGATATCACGAAATAACGTCAAAACACATCACAAAGCAAGAAAGAAGGAATAATATGTCTACGATCCAACAGTATATCACGGTATTTTTTATTTCCATGGTACCTCTTATCGAACTCAGGGGAGCTATCCCTTTTGCATATGGCTTCAAGGCCGCTAATCCCGAGTTTAATCTTCTTCTCGGATATATCCTGATCGCCGTTGGAAATATGATCCCCGTTCCGATCATCTTTTTCTTTGCCAGAAAGGTTCTTGAATGGGGCGCCGATAAACCGGTGATCGGCAGATTTTTCAGGTTTTGTCTGGAAAAGGGACACAAGGGAGGCGAGAAGCTGCAGGCCAAGGCAGGGCGCGGACTTTTTGTGGCGCTCATGCTTTTTGTCGGGATCCCTCTTCCGGGCACGGGTGCATGGACAGGTACTCTGGCTGCTTCGATCCTGGATATGAAATTCAAGGACAGCATCATAGCGGTGATCTGCGGAGTTGCACTTGCCGGGATCATAGTCGGACTGATCTGTACTCTCGGCTTCGGTGCCTGGCTCGGAATAACCGGCTGATCGATATGAGTGATACCAGTTATAATAGATTTGCATATATATATGATGTTTTTATGTCCGATGAACCATACGACACATGGGCAGACAGGATAAACGGACTGATCTCGAAATATACCCCGGACTGTCAGAGCATACTCGACCTGGGATGCGGTACCGGTGTTATGACAAGATTGCTCAGAGACCGGGGATATAACATGACAGGTCTTGATCTTTCTCCCGACATGCTTGCTGTCGCCGCTTCCTATGATGACGATATCCTCTACATCAATCAGGACATGTGTGAGTTGGAGCTGCCCTATACCTTCGACTGTATGATAAGTGCTTATGACAGCATCAATTATCTGACAGCCAATGAGGATATCCTTTCGTGCTTTCAAAGAGTATTTGAATATCTGGAGCCCGGCGGGCTCTTTATCTTTGACTTTCACACTGTCGGATACTACGCCGCTATCGGCGAATCTGTCATCGCGGAAAACAGGGATGCGGGTAGCTTCATCTGGGAGAACTACTACAATCCCGACACTCACATCAACGAATATGACCTGACCCTGTATATACTGGATGAAGACGGCAGGTATACGCGTTCCGAGGAAACTCATGTACAGCGCGGATACAGCCTGGAGGAAATGACTGAGGCTTTATTGGACGCAGGATTTGAGATCCTGGAATACAGCGACACCGATACGGACTCAGAACCGGATGAAAATACCGGCAGGATCAGAATAACAACCAGAAAGGCTTAAAAATGGACGGATTGGTAAGAGCTATAGCTGACAACGCACAACTGAGATGCTTTGCGGTCAAAACCACGGAAATGACTGAAGCAGCACGCAAAGCCCATAATACATCCCCTGTAGTGACCGCGGCTCTGGGGCGTCTGATGAGCGGTGCCGCAATGATGGCAAGTATGATGGAGGATACCCCGGAAGGTCTTCTCACACTCCAGATAGACGGGGAGGGCGATGTCGGAGGACTCGTAGTCACTGCAGATGCCCATGGTCATGTAAAGGGCTATGCCAGGAACCCTCAGGCGATATGTCCAGCAAGTTCCGCGGGCAAGCTTGATGTAGGACGTATAGTAGGACCGGGATATCTGACAGTGATCAGAGATACCGGCAATGCCGAACCGTATAATTCACGGATCGAACTGGTCTCGGGAGAGATCGGTGATGATCTGGCTCAGTATTTCGCGGTTTCCGAGCAGGTACCTTCGGGAGTGGGCCTCGGAGTGCTGATGAACAGGGACAACACGGTCAAAGTCGCCGGAGGATTCATGATCCAGCTTATGCCCTTCGCTTCGGACGAATGTGTATCCCGTCTCGAGGAGGCACTCTCTCATATAACTTCCGTAACCGCTCTGCTCGATACCGGTATCGATCCCGAGGAAATGCTCAGAACGATCCTGCATGATGTGGATGTTGAGATCACGGGCAGAAGTCCCGTGTCATTCAGATGCAACTGCTCCAGAAACCGTGTCGAAAAGGCTCTGATCAGTCTGGGGCGGTCACAGCTTGAGGAGCTTACGTCAGATACAGAGCCAATAGAGATGAAATGCCAGTTCTGTAATACGGCTTATTCCTTTACACCCCGCGAGATACGGGAACTACTGACTACACTTTGATCATGCACCGGGAATGACACTTTGACTCCGTCCCGAGTGTCAAAAACGCCCACGTAACACAAAGATACACAAGCCTCCATGCATACAGTCCTCGTACCTGATACACATAATTTATATTCGTCTTAAACGCATCTGCGTCGAATACCATCTCAGGCTGCACCGCGTTGCAGATGAGCATAGTCACAAGGTTGATCACCCAAAACACCGCTATATGATGCATCATTATACGGAAGCTGTGCCTGCCGGTATTATCAAGAAAAGAACCGATCCTGCTGTCGCTTAGCAAGCCGGCGATCCTGAGCCAGAACCATGTACCGCATATGGCGGTCACAAAAGGAATCATCGGCATACCCGCAAAGGAAGTGCACCATACGATGCTGTAATTCAAACTCCCGTACGCAGCGATATATGCAATAAACTGGATCCCTCCCGCTGCCAGGAGAGCCGCTGCATCCGGAAGCCTCTTCTCATAATTCTCAAGAACAGTTCTGTACAAGATCCCGAATTCATACATCGGCAGCATGATTAGTATCCGCCCGGGAGTTTTGTAATATCCCCATACATGTCCCGTCTGTGCCAGAACCACTGTCACAACACCGCAGATCAGCGCTGCCGAAAAAGCCAGCACATTCAATAAGGTTGTCCTTTTACGTTTAAGATCTGTATTCTCTGCGTCTCCGGGTTTACATAACAGGCCTGCAATGGAATTCCACAGCTTTCTGGCCAGGATATTAATCATCTCCACCAGAAAAAGTGCCGGGACAAACCATGCCGCAAAATTCAATCCGTACTGATGACCTCCAAGCCATGGTTCTATTATAAAATTAAAAAGGGTTATCGGTTGGCAATAGGTAAAACCGTGCCCAGCCAGGATCGTAGACAGGATCCCGTAGGCAAGATTACAGATATAATATGGCAGTAAGAGTCTGCGGGCTTTCCTGAGAAAGTATCTTCCGATACTATCCTCATCATCCTCATTATAGAAATAGCCGGATACGAACAGGAATATCTGTACATGAAAGCTGTAATAAGGAAACAGTCCGAAAACAGACAGTTCATTCATATCCAGATGCCCGAGAACAACAAGGATGATCGCTATTCCCGTAAGTGCGCCCATGCGCCTGTCTCTGCTCAATATACAGCCTCCACATTTACCGGCATATGATCCTCACCTATGTCAAAAGCCCATATGGAATGCCCCGGAAGACGATGCTCCGTCAGATAGTATCTGCCGTCTATGCTTCCCATATAATACGGCGTACCTCCTCCGACAAAAAAAGAATATATATCCGTATAAGCTCCCTTTTCCAGGTCGGAAAGCTCCTCGGTGTAGATGATCGTCGCAAAATCCTGGTTCCCGTGTACATCCGTAGAAACGGTAATATAATAGCCTCCCGGAACAGGCATGATCTGTATCATCCCGGCAAGCTCGTCCGGAACAGCAAATCTTTTTTTGATCCTGAAATCCGTCAGCCCCGCTTCGATCACCTGACTATTGCCGCTGACCAGATATATGCTGTTGCCCTCGATCGTAAAGCTCCTCACATATACACCGTTCAATTCGTCCAGAGTCATGATGCGGCTGATGTGAACCGCCAATGTTCCGGGGTCCCGTTCGAACACATACATCTGTCCGGTCATGGAGCTCCATACATAAAAGCTTTTGTCTGCCTCGTTATATACGATAAAATGGGGTCTGCTTCCGATATTCTCAAATATCTGGGTATTTACGAATCTGTTTCCGTCATATACAAACGCCAGGATCCTGTGTCTCTCCGTATCGTCAGTCAGATAAACCTCTCCGTCGGAAGCAACGGTATGCCCTTTATTGATGTCCCCTGTCATCACATACCATTCGTTAAGCGGGGCATCCAGAGTCGGACTGTAGATCACCTGATCATTATAGCAGTCCACAATAAAATAAAAGTCCCCGATCCTGGTTATCTGCGTAGGAACACTGAGTGCAGTCGAAGGATTATGCACCGGTTCAGCGGACGACTCATCATCACCGTCGATCACGGTCATATCCCCGGCTTCTTCTGCTGTGGATAACCCCTCCGCACTCCAGTCAGCTTCTATATGAGTCGGCTCCGAATTACTACTTCCGCAACCGGTCAGCAGAACCGCTGTCAGTATCAGTCCTGTTAAATTAAAAAGAAATCCTGCCAAGTATCTCTGCAATGCTGATCTTCCTCAATTCGGCTATCCTGGCCACATCCTCATATTCGGGCTTCGACTTGGTAACTCCGTATCCCGTACCGACCTTAAAACGGACCGACCCGAATTCCGTATCCACACTTTCGATCATGGTATCCATATATCTGCGTTCAACATTACGCCTTCTGATCCCCCAGGTGGTTGTATGCTTAAAGAAAAGCGCACTGAGTGCCTCTTCATCCTCCGCCCTGCAAAGCACCGTGAGAACATTTCCGGGACGGTTCTTTTTCATATATACCGGAGTGATATATACCTCAAGAGCCCCGGCTTTCCTCAGGATCTCGGCAGCATGTCCCAATGCCTCTCCTGTCATATCGTCAATGTTGGTTGACAGCTCGACCACTCCGGATCTGGAAATACCCTTCTCGCGCCCCGGGCTTTCCGTATCAACCCTTTCTCCTATCATAGCTCTTACACAGTTTGCCCTTGGAAAGTCCTTCATGCCGCATCCGTATCCTGTACAGCTTATCTTCATCATGGGCATATTGGTGAATTCTCTGACGAAAAACTTAAGAAGTGCCGCCCCTGTGGGAGTACACAATTCACTGCGTATATCGCCGGCATACATCGGAATACCCTCCAGGAGAACAGCCGTAGCGGGCGCCGGAACCGGCATGATCCCGTGTGCGCACCTGACTTCACCGTATCCCGTACAGACCGGAGATGCAAGTATCTCATCGGGGCCGAGCATTTCAATCAGTCTGCAGACACTGAGTACATCAATTATCGCATCCTTTGTTCCGACCTCATGGAAATGTATCTCGTCCACTGTTTTGCCATGCACCCTGGATTCCGCTCCGGCGATCAGTCCGTATACGGCTATGGCATCATTCCTGACCTTATTTGAAAAGGACGTCGATCTGATGATCTCATTTATGTTCCGGGGAGACGTATGATGGTGATGATGCCCGTGTTCCATCTCCTCGGCACCGTCAATGAGAACCCTGATGTGAGTGCCCTGTATACCGGCCTTAACTGCCGTTTCAGCTTCAACAGTCACTCCCTCAACGCCCGAAGCGTTGATCTCCTTCAGAAACATCTGTTGACTTCTTGCATCTAGCAGATCAAACAGCGCGGCCGTCAGCATATCTCCCGCAGCACCCATTCCGCAATCCAAATACAATGTAGACATTCAATGCCCCTCCGATCTTTCAAACATTCTCCTGAGTTTCTTCATAACATGTATATAAGCCGGTATCAGAAACGCATCCGCAAACACCCATGCCAGAGGACTGGCCAGAGCCGCTCCCCGGACACCGAGCCAGGGTACCAGTATCATACCGGCAAGAGTACGGGCTATCATCTCGGCAACACCTGCCAGTATGGCAAGCCGTGAAAATCCGAGTCCCTGTATCAGGAAACGGAAGATATTGACCATCGCAAGCAGAATATATGCCGCTGAATTATACAGCAGAAAGATCCTGGATGTCTCCAGCATTTCCCGGGTAGGAGCTGTAACAAACAATCCGGTCAGTCTGCCTCCCCAGAGATACAGTATACCAAACGAAAGGATCGCATAGGAAAAGCCTATGATCAGACAGTCCCTGAGTCCCTCTGATATACGGTCTAACTTCTTTGCACCCAGATTCTGACCTCCGTAGGTTGTCATGGTGGCACCCAGTGAATCGAATCCGCAGGCAAAGAACATGCTGATCCTGCCTGCTGCCGTATTGGCGGCCACTACATTCGAGCCCAGGGTATTGACGGAGGACTGCAGTATAACGGAACCGATGGCCGTAATAGAATACTGTAATCCCATAGGTACTCCCATATTGCAGAGATTACCGATTATCTGACGGTCAGCCGACCATTCTCCCTTTTGAACCCTGAGCAGCGGAAATCTGCCGATCATATAGAACAGACATATGATACCTGCCACAGCCTGACTGAGTATCGTGGCCAGTGCCGCGCCGAAAACTCCCATCCCCAGACTTACCATAAAGAATACGTCAAGTCCTATGTTAAGGAACGAAGAAAAGATCAGAAAGAAAAGCGGAGTTTTGGAATCTCCCAGTGCCCTGATCAGCCCGGAAACGATATTATACAACATGGTCATAGGTATTCCGAGAAAGATCACGAGTATGTATTCATATGACATATCGATAACATTGGAGGGAGTCTTCATCAGCCTGAGTATGTTCATGGTGTTAAGGCTGACGATAAATGTGATAAAGGCTGCAAAAACTATTCCCGTCCACAGACAGTTGGCCACACAGCGCCTCATCCCCTGATAGTCCTTTGCTCCGAATTTCTGTGCAACCGGGATCGCAAATCCGGTACACAGCCCAATACAGAAACCTACTACCAGGAAATTGACCGAACCCGTACATCCTACGGCAGCCAGGGCATCCGCCCCCAGCACCCGCCCGACTATCAGCGTATCGACTATGGTATAGAACTGCTGAAACAGGTTGCCCATAAACACAGGTATGGAGAAACCCAATATCAGCTTTGCGGGACTTCCTTCAGTAAGATCCCTGACAGCAGAACCTTTTTTCATCTATGTTGTACCCCGGAGTAATCACTCCTGCCGATGTATCCAATCACATTTACATTCAATGCAAGTTTATATCAAAAGTATAATGTCTCACAAGTATGTTTTGCAATACGGTCAACTATTTTTGTCTGACTGTCCTGTCACACACCATCCCCGATCTTATACTGCTGGATATCAACGATATGTAAACAAACAGGGACGGTCCTCCGTTGGAGGACCGTCCCCTATATGTAACCCCTTCTCTAAAACCTGTCTTATGCGAACGGATTCTCTGACGGATAAGGCAGAGATGCAGGCTGGTTGTAGCCAATCTCGTCAAGCTCAACTCCAAGATACTTGAATACCTCGAAGAGTGCCTTTCCGTAGTGTCCGAATGCAACTGCTCCGTGATGAGGGAAGTTCTTCTCTATCAGTACATGACGATAGAAACGTCCCATCTCGGGAATAGCGAATACACCGATGCCTCCGAAAGATCTGGTAGCAACCGGAAGAACCTCGCCCTGAGCAACGTATGCACGGAGAATGTTGTCAGCAGTCGACTGCAGACGATAGAAGGTGATCGGTCCGGGTGCGATGTCGCCTTCGAGTGTTCCGTTGGTAACCTCGATGGGCAGTGAACGAGCCATGATCGCCTGATGCTGCATGGAGCAGCTTGCCAGCTTCTTGGAGCAGGTATTGCCGCAGTGGAAGCCCATGAACGTATCGGTAAGTGTATAATCGAACTTGTCCTTGATCGACTCCTCGTACATGATCTTCGGTACGGAGTTATTGATATCAAGCAGGGTAACGATATCGTCCGATACGGCTGTTCCTATATACTCGGAAAGACATCCATAGATATCAACCTCGCAGGATACGGGGATTCCGCGTCCGGTAAGACGTGAATTCACATAGCAGGGAACGAAGCCAAACTGAGTCTGGAATGCGGGCCAGCACTTGCCGGCGATGGCAACGTATTCCTTGGAACCCTTGTGCTCCTCGATCCAGTCAAGCAAGGTCAGCTCATACTGAGCAAGCTTGGGAAGAACCTGAGGCTTGTTGTTGCCGCTGCCAAGCTCTGCCTCCATGTCCTTAACCACGTCAGGAATGCGGGGATCGTCGGCATGCTTGTTGAATGCTTCGAACAGATCCAGCTCGGAGTTCTCCTCGATCTCAACGCCGATGTTGTAAAGCTGCTTGATTGGAGCATTACATGCAAAGAAGTTGAGCGGTCTGGGACCGAAGGATATGATCTTGAGGTTCTTAAGGCCTGCAAGTGCACGTGCGATCGGCACGAAGTCGTGGATCATATCTGCACAGTCCTCAGCATCTCCTACGGGATACTCGGGGATGTACGCGCGAAGGTTACGAAGGGCGAGATTATAGGATGCATTCAGCATTCCGCAGTAAGCATCGCCACGACCTGCCGTGGTAACCGATTCATAATCCTCTTCTGCTGCGGCGCAGAACATCACAGGACCATCATACTGCTGTGCAAGCATGGTCTCAGAGATCTCGGGACCAAAGTTGCCCAGATATACGCACAAGGCATTGCATCCCTTTTCGTTGATGTCCTTAAGAGCGTTCTTCATATCGATCTCGCTCTCGATGATCGTCACGGGACATTCATAGATATCGGCTGCGTCATACTTCTTAGCATAAGCGTCAACCAATGCCTTTCTTCTTCTGATAGTCAGATCTGCGGGGAAGCAGTCACGGCTCACGCCCACGATGCCGATCTTCACTTTGGGTAAATTGTTCATGATTAAACCTCCTTTTATTTCATTGCAGTATTTGCAAATTTTTACTACATGGTATTCAATCCTGCCGAATCGCCGTAAAACGTCAATTCTCAGCGTTTCTTACTGTATCTGCGGAAACAGGGCCTTCACGGTAGGATAAATCTTCTTGAACTGCAGATATCTCTCCTCATAGAGCTTAACCAGCTCAGGATCGGGGTCGACGGTATCGACCACCTTTACTATGGAATCGGCAGCCTCCTGAACCGATTTATACTCGCCGCAGGCAACAGCCGCAAGCATTGCTCCGCCCATTCCGGGACCCTGCTCGCTCTCGATAACGTCCACCTTGATATTGCAGATATTGGCGATCATCTTTTTCCACAGGGGAGACTTGGCACCGCCGCCGCATATCTTGGATCTCTCAAGGTTGATGCCTAAGCTCCTGGCGACTTCAAGGCTGTCACGAAGCGCAAAAGCAACGCCTTCGAGAACTGCCTGAGTCATGTCGGCCCTGCTGGTGTCCATGGTCATGCCGATGAAGGTTCCCCTGGCCAGCGGATCATTGTGAGGTGATCTCTCGCCCATGAGATAGGGCAGGAAATATACGTGATTGCGGCCAAGCTTGTCATCGGTGATGGCCTTCTGCTCAGCCACGAAATCATCGGTACCGATGATCTCCTCTTCCCACCACTTATTGCAGCTGGCAGCCGAAAGCATGCAGCCCATCAGATGGAAGGAGCCGTCGGCATGATCAAATGAATGCAGCGCATTGTTGTCATCCACGCCGAACTTGCTCGATGAGATGAACACGGTTCCGCTGGTTCCGAGTGATATGTTGCAGGCTCCGTCGCCTACCGTGCCGGTTCCGACAGCAGCAGCGGCATTGTCGCCTGCGCCGGCTACGATCCTGACATTCTCCGGCACTCCGAGCTCGGCAGCTATTTCAGGCAGGATATTGCCAACCGCCTCATAGGATTCGAACAGCTTAGGCAGCTGCTCTTCCTTAACATCACAGATCTTAAGCATTTCCTCAGACCACTTGCGGTTCTCTACATCCAGAAGGAGCATACCCGAAGCATCGGACACATCCGTGCAATGCACACCGCTCAGCTTGTATGCGATATAGTCCTTGGGAAGCATGATCTTCGCGATCTTTGCGAAATTTTCGGGTTCCTTATTCCTGACCCACAGGATCTTGGGTGCGGTAAATCCGGCAAATGCTATGTTCGCCGTATATTGGCTAAGCTTGTCCTTGCCGATCTCATTGTTTAAATAGTCCGTCTCCTCGGTGGTACGACCGTCATTCCAAAGTATGGCGGGGCGGATCACGTTGTCGTCCTTGTCAAGGATGACAAGTCCATGCATCTGACCGCCGAAGCTGATGCCTGCCACCTGAGACTTATCGGCACCATCCAGCAATTCCTTCAATCCATCCATGGTCTGGGCAAACCAATCCTCCGGTTTCTGCTCACTCCAGCCGGGATGCGGAAAAGAAAGAGGATATTCGCGACTTACGATCTTTTTGATCTCGCCGTTCCCCTCCATAAGCAGAAGCTTGACTGCACTGGTACCCAGATCGACACCGATATATAGCATTTTGCCTCCATTCCGGGACTTTTGTCCCTTAAATTATATGCACTTTACACAAAACAAGCGCACTTTCATTGTATCGAAAAGTGCGCCTGTTTGCAATCCAAATATTGTGTCTAAATTATTAAATTTTGCTAAGTCCGTTATTAGTCTATACTCATCCGACCCGCTCGATTTATCCTCTGAGTTCGATCACCGGACCTCCGGTGCCTTTGATGTAATCACCTGTTATCGTGACGTGTCCGATGTTGTCATCCTTCGGGATCTCATACATGATGTCGAGCATGAATTCTTCTATAATGGAACGAAGTGCCCTGGCTCCGGTGTCTCGTTCGAGTGCTTTTTCAGCGATTGCCTCGAGTGCGTCGTCAGTGAAATCCAGTTTGACCTCATCGAGCTCAAGCAATTTTTGATACTGCTTAAGTATCGCGTTCTTGGGTTCCTTAAGTATCTTCACCAGCATATCCTTATCCAGCGCGGACAGTGTGAAGACCATAGGCAGACGGCCTATGAACTCGGGGATCATGCCGAACTCACGCAGATCCTCTGTCTTGACCTGCTTAAGTATCTCCGATACGTCCTTCTCCGAATCCTTTATCATCGCGCCGTAGCCGATGCCTGCGGACTTGCTTAAGCGTTTGCGGATGATCTCATCCAGATCCGGAAAGGCACCGCCGCAGATAAAAAGGATGTTTCTCGTATTGACCGTAGCCAGCGGGACCATGGCATTTTTGGAGTTGGATCCCACGGGAACCTCCACCTCAGCGCCCTCCAGAAGCTTAAGCATACCCTGCTGTACGGACTCTCCGCTCACATCTCGGGATCTGGTCTCTGCCTTCTTGGCGATCTTGTCTATCTCATCGATAAAGACGATGCCCTGTTCGGCCCTGTCCACGTCATTGTCGGCAGCTACCAGCAGCTTGCTGATCACGCTCTCGATGTCGTCGCCGATGTAGCCGGCTTCCGTCAGTGAGGTCGCATCCGCTATGGCCAGCGGTACGTTGAGCAGCTTAGCCAGGGTCTTGACCAGATATGTCTTGCCGCATCCTGTGGGGCCAATCATCAGCATGTTGGATTTCTCGATCTCGATGTCGTCCATCGTATCGGTCGCAACGCGCTTGTAATGGTTGTAGACGGCTACGCTCATGACCTTTTTGGCATATTCCTGGCCAACCACATACTCATCAAGCGAAGCCTTGATCTTGTGCGGAGCAGGGATATCCTTCAGATTAATGATGGGCTCGGGCTTCTCGTCCTTTTTACGCTTTTTGATCTTCTGCTTGTTCGGTATCGCGCCGTCTCCCTGCAGATCGGACATATTAAAGATGCTGACGTTTGGATTATTCAGCAGTCCCTGATAGTCAAAATTGGTTGAGACCGTGGTCATGGTCTTGTTCATGCAGTCCGGGCACACGCATATGCCCTGCATGAGTTTGAACATCTTGCCGGCCTTGCTTTCGGGCCGGCGGCAGATGAAACAGACATCCTCACGGTCGGAATCGCCGGTATTATCGTTATTGTCGGCATTATCTGAACTTTCGAAATTGGTTGACATAACTCTATCCTGTCCCTCGTTCTGACCCTCGTTCTGACCTTCGTTCTGTCCTTCCTTCTGTTCTACCCTCTGCTCGTCATTATATTTTTCTTCCGTTTCGTTGGTGTTATTTGTTGTGTTGTTGTTATCCATCATAATTTCATTTAAAACTTATAGTAAAAGAATTAAGTAATTGCACTTTGCCGAGCCATAACTGCCATAAATTCAAGCATTATGGCTCGCCATACGGCAATTACTAAATTCGTCACTATATATTCTGTTACCGACCATTTAAGCAAATGCCGATCATATCTCTCCAACCTGTTCCTGCGTCAGAGGCCTTAGTCCCTTGCCCGTCAGTGCGGCCTCGGCAGCCTCGGTGTCAGCTACGCGGAAGATCATATACGCACTCTTCGCCTTTTTGCCCCCCAGGAAGGAATACATGTACTCCACGTTGACGTTGCATTCATTAAACGCCTGCAACAGCTTGTTCAGTCCGCCGGTCTCGTCCGGTATCTCATATGCCAGGACGGGAGTCAATGACGCGATGAAATCAGCATCCTTCAGCACGCTGGTGGCAGCCAGCACGTCATCAACGATCATGCGGGCGATGCCGAAATCCTTGGTCTCGGCCAGTGAAAGGGCTCTTAAGTCTATCTTATGATCAGCCAGCACCTTGGTCATCCGGCTCAAAGTTCCGGGTTTATTCTCAAGAAAAACGGATATCTGTTTTATGCTCATATCTATTTCCTCCAATAAAATCAAATCCGACTCTGCAAATAAATTAAAACTTCATTTACCCCTGTATCTATGCGCGGTGAACCGGTCAGATCTTGCGGTTATCGATCACGCGCACCGCCTTGCCCTCGCTCCTGGCAATAGTCTTGGGCGCAACGAGGGTAACCTTGGCCTTGATGCCCAGCATCGACTTAAGGCCGTCGGAAAGCTCCTTCTGCCTGCTTTCAACCTCGCCCAGATTATCCGTGAACATCTCGGGCGTCATCTCCACCTTGACCTCAAAGGTATCGGTGTTGTTGACGCGGTCAACCAGTATCTGATAGTTAGCTCCATAACCGTGATTCAGGAGCACCGTCTCGATCTGACTCGGGAATACGTTTACACCGCGGATGATCAGCATATCGTCGGACCTGCCCTTAGGCTTGGCCATACGTACATGGGTACGTCCGCAGGAGCATTTTTCACGGGTCAGCGTACAGATATCACGGGTACGGTATCTGATCATCGGGAATGCCTTCTTGTCCACTGCCGTAAATACCAGCTCACCCTGGGTGCCGTCGGGGAGAACCTCTTCGGTATCCGGATCGATGATCTCGGCGATAAAATGATCTTCGTTGATATGCATGCCCTGCTGAGCCGAGCACTCAAAGGCAACTCCGGGCCCGGATAGCTCAGTAAGTCCGTATATGTCATATGCCTTGATACCGAGAGTCTTCTCTATATCGCGACGCATTTCCTCTGACCATGCCTCAGCGCCAAAAATGCCTGCCTTCAGCGGAATATCATCGGGACCGTATCCCATTTCCTTCATCCGCTCACCCAGAAAAGCAGCATAGCTTGGTGTACAGCATATGATCGTAGCCTGCAGATCCATAATGAACATGATCTGACGATCCGTGTTTCCCGAACTGGTCGGGATCGTCAGACACCCGACCTTGTGGGATCCACCGTTTAATCCGGGGCCACCCGTAAATAATCCGTATCCATAGGAAACCTGACATACATCCTCGTCAGTGCCTCCAGCCGCAGTTATCGCTCTTGCACAACACTCCTCCCAGAGATCGATATCGCCCTGGGTGTAGAAAGCCACGACTCTCTTGCCGGTGGTTCCCGAAGTAGACTGTATCCGCACACAATCCTTAAGCGGAACTCCAACCAATCCATAGGGATATGCCTCTCTCAGGTCGGCCTTGGACAGGAATGGCAGCTTATGCAGGTCGTCCACTGACTTAACATCATCGGGCGTAACTCCTGCCACTTCCATTTTCTTCCTATAATAGGGAACATTTTCCCATACATGCCGAACCTGCTCGACAAGCTTCTCTGACTGGATCTCGCGTATCCTCTCCGGCGAGGCGCACTCGATTTCCTCCTGATAGTATCTCTCCATTATTTATAATCCTCCTCTCATCTCATCATATACTTCCACATAAATTATTTTGGAAGGGCTGATTAATTTAGCCTGTTCCCGGCGGTCTCCGTCAGAATACGCAAAAATCAGCATTTCCATAAATATTATACTTGGTATGACTCCAATATCAAATGTATTTGTCAGAGATATTTAAATTTTTAGCTCTTTTGGAAAAAGCCCGCCGGGGGGGATCACATTCGCTATATGACCCATTTTCGCAGACCCGGTATCAGACTGACTATCCAGGCGATCAGCAGTGATATGACCAGATCAGTCAATGTCATTAACGGCATGGATATGAACGGACTTGCGATCATAGGCGTAATTCCGGCCTTCTTAAACACTATAAGCCCGAAATCATGCGCCATGTATACACCAAAGCTCAGTTTTGACATCCACAGTATGACCCTTCCGGGCTTTGTATTAAGGTCAAATTTATTAAATTTATATTTAAAGAACAAAAAGGCGGCGATACTGTACACCGGAACTCCGGCCGTATAGTACTCATGAAGCTCGGAATTAGGGAACTGCATGATCAGAACATATGCGGTAACGACAGTTACCGAAAAGATAAATGCGCAGGTTCCGATAATGTATGCAAGTTTTTGCTGTCTGGCCGTCAATTCGGCCGATCCGAAATAGTATCCTGCGAGATAATAAAATACATATCCGGTAATAAACTTCAACTCCAGTCTGTTGGTATACTTAGCCGTATGCTCGTATATGAACGGTATCATCTGTATCATCGGCATAACATAACTCAGCAGATAAGAAACGATCAGAAAGTATCGGGAAGCTTTTCTGTCGGCAGCTATTGGACGCAGAGCCGGAGTAATTATATAGAGGCCTACGATTATGTACATATACCACATGTGGTAATGTCCCCAGAACGTATCCTGTATGATCTTAAACCCGACTCCGTTTTCAAGCGTCCTCTGAGTCGCGAAGCCCGAAGTTATCAATGCGTAAAGGAACGACCAGAAGAAAAAAGCAGCCAAAAGTCTCGGTAAATATCGGGTGTATATCTTCTTAACGGGAATATCACGCTCGGGATCAAGAAACAGATATCCGCTTATCATCAGAAAAACCGGAACACAATACCTGGAAAGGAGATCAAACAGATTCATGACCCCCCACGGATAGATCGAAAACGGAGCATCATACCAGCTCATCGCGCCCACATGGATCATAATGACAGACGTCATCGAAAAAACACGTGCTATATCGATATAGTATTCATGAGACTTTTTACTCATCCGTCACTTCCAATAACCGGGATTCGCTGACATCCTGCGTCGCAGCGCTTTGGGAAACAGCCTGTATCTGCGTCCCGCTCTGTACCCCAGAAATCTGGCTCCGCAGTTTAATATGAAGCCCGGTATCAGATATCTCTTATGAATATCCTTCAGATAAGCTATGCATCCGTTAACCAGGCGTGCCCCTTCTTTTTCCGAAGATATCCCTCGAAAGACCTCGGGATGCTGGGTCTGGGATACAGCCAGATCAAAATTACGTCTGAATTGCTGCAGACATGTGTAATTATGTGAATGATAAACCTGTGCAGCCGGAGTATAGGCAACGGAATATCCCAGTTTGACCAGGCCGGCTGCCATGATCATGTCTTCATTAAATATCGTATGTTCTATAAAACCGCCGGCTTCATCATAATATTTTCTGTTATAAAGGGCACATACATTGGAACAAAAGTACGTTTTTATTCCGAGAGTGGCCAGATCCTGGGCGGATTTCACCCTCGGCTGGGCCGGATAGTTAAATTTACGTGTATATTTTTCGGTTTCACGAGCTCCCGGCGCTGCAAGTTGTCTTGCATATGACACCGCTATCTGTCTGTCCAATTGCAAGGGCGCCAGCAGATTTTCGATGAGTTTGTCGTCATAAGGTATCGCATCCTGCGTCATCATCACGAAATAATCGGCTTCGGTGCGTGACACAGCCATACGTCGGGTCCCGCCATGATCGAAGTCTTCCTTATGCACATGGATAACATCCGTAATATCGCGTACATTCCACGGAATACTGCGGTTATTTAGCAGCTTATCATAATACACTTCTTCGGTATTTACGATAAGGATCCTCGATGGCCTGACAGTCTGAGATCCGAGAAGCTCAAGGCATCTTAAGAATCTCTCATCGGGTTTATAAGTCGGTATTATTATATCAACAGTTACTGACATCATCAGTTACCCACATAGCTGTGTGTATCGGAATACACCTTCTGAGAACAGGTTTCAACCGTAGCAGACGGTGTATATCCCTCATCATTGAACAGGAACCAGTGAAGCCACTTTACATTGTCCGATAAAGTGATCGGTACGACGCATGAGCCCTTGGAGCCGATGGAACCCGTAGCTCTGAGACTTTCGTTGGGGAATCCGTCCTGTCCCACTACTCTGTATTTGGATATATCCCCGAGCAGTGCGATTATATCATTCAGATCAAGAGACGTATAAACCTCGCTGAAGATATTGTTTGCTATCTGCGTAAGCTGGGATACATTTGCTGTTTTTGCCTTTTCCATGCATGCCAGCAGAACGGTACGCTGTCTCTCGGCTCGTCTGAAGTCATCGCCTGCGGTATATCTGATACGGCAGTATGCCGTAGCCTGAAGTCCGCTCAATGTCTGCAGTCCGGTTGCGGTCACGGGTACGATGTTCTCATTAAGTCCGCCCTTACCGTTCTCATCCAGGAACATGCTTCGCTGGTAATTGTTCAAATGTTCAATCTCGGCACTCTCAACATTGATGGGAACTCCTCCCAGAGCATCCACAACGTCTATCAGGCCTTCAAAACCAATCGTTACGAAATCCGAGATATTCATATCCAGATTCATGTTCAGCATATTGATAGCCTGTTCAGGTCCGCCCTTGGCATATGCGGCATTTGCCTTATTGTATGAATCATTACCCAGGTTAAGATATGTGTCACGGTAAACACTGACCAGTCGTATCTCTCCGGTATCCTGATCGATGCTGGCGATCATTATCGTATCGCTTCGGGTATTCTTGGTCAGCTGACTGGCTCTGGAATCAACTCCGAAAAGAGCTATGTTCCAATACCCCTTCATGGTCGTCTCCTCCGCTTCCTTAACGGCATCGTTGATGACGATCTCTTCTTCCTTGATCTCAACCTTGCCTGTCTCGGTCGTCTTGGTGGTAAAATACAGTACCAGCCCGGCTGCACCGAGGATCAGCAGTTCCATTATGAAGATTATCACCTTCGCAACGGTACTTAAGCCTTTTTTCTTCTTTCTTTTCTTTGCTGCCATTAGTTTGTCCTCCCCGGATGTTCTTTGTTTTGATCAATATGCATTCTTGTCTATGAACACCCTGAATACTGTCAATAATATTATCTTTATATCGAACCAGAGGTTCCAGTTTTCAATATAATATATGTCATGTTCGACACGGCGCTTTATCGAGGTATCCCCCCTGTACCCATTGATCTGAGCCCATCCCGTCAGGCCGGGTCTGACCTGATGCTTGACCATGTATCTCGGTATTTCTTCCTTAAACTTCTCAACAAACTGCGGCCTCTCCGGTCTCGGCCCCACAACGCTCATGTCGCCCTTCAGTATGTTAAAAAACTGAGGGAGTTCATCGATACTGTATTTCCTGATAAAATGTCCCACCTTGGTTACTCTCGGGTCATCTCTGGTAGTCCAGCCCTTGGACTCATTTTCCTTCTTCTGTACCACCATCGAACGGAACTTATACATCATAAACGGCTTGTTATGAAGGCCCACTCTCTCCTGTTTAAACATGACCGGTCCGGGTGATGTAAACTTTACAGCGAGCGCAGTAACAAGCATGACCGGAGAAGTCAATATAATCGCGATTATAGAAAAGAGCAGGTCAAACAGCCTTTTTACCCCTTTATTGAACGGATCTGCAAGAGGCACGTTCCTGATATTCACAACGCTTAATCCCAAAACATCCTCGGTATAGGGATTGGCCGGGAAAAGAGAATTGTAATCCGGGATAAATTTGGTATGCACACCGGATTTTTCACACATGGAAACTATCTTTTCCAGCTTGTCGTAATCGCCGAGCGCCAGTGAGATATCTATCTCATCCAGCTTATTCTCGGGAAGTATGATCTCAAGATTGTCTATGGTTCCCAGCACCTTGATCCCGCGATAAAGAGTTCCGGCCGGTACATGATCGTCCAGGATACCCCTGATCACATATCCCCACTGAGGATTGTTGCTGACGCGGTTGATGTACTCCTCGCCGGCACGCGAATAGCCTACCATCAGAATATACTTTATGTTGTATCCCTTTCTGCGGAAGTACTCCAGAACACTTCTCAGCAGGCTCCTCGATATGGTGGTAAGTACTACATTGATCCCAAAAAAGATCAGGATCAGCATTCGGGAGAAATGGATCATCTTGATGATATACAGGATAACAACAAATCCGATCATCCCGACGATATTGGCCTGTATGATATTGATGATCTCGTATCTGCGCAGGGTTGCACGCTTGGGAGTGTAGAGATTCATCATATAATATAGCAGGACATAACCGGGCACAATGAACCAAAGAGCCATCATATACTGTTCCGTGGTAAGACCGGGCACCTCCTCAACCCATGGAGCACCGAACTTGAAATACCACGCCAGCAGATACGAGCCTGCCACGACTATGCCGTCCAATATCAGATGTAATTGATTAAAGTATTTCTGATTATTTTTAATCATACTATTTTATATTACTCCTAATTACAACAAATCACAAGATTTAGACGTAAAATACATATTTATCACAAAATATTGATAAATACCCGAAAAATTGGTACAATCCCGGACAAGGGTAACGGTTGATACACTCGGAGTCGGGTTTAGATGAAGATAGTGATACACAGATACAACAGCATATGCGAGCCCGGCTATATCGATGCATTCAGGGCTTTGGGGATCGACGTTATAGAAGATACCGACGAAATGACGAACAAAGCCATTTCCGGCAGCGAACGTGTCGGAACTCTGGCCGAACTGATACTTACCCACAGACCGATGTTTGTGTTCAGCATTAATTTTTTTCCGTATATCTCGGAAATATGCGAAAGGCTGAAGGTCCTCTATGTTTGCGTGAGTGTTGACTGTCCGGTTGCAGAGCTGATGTCGGTTTCAATCCGTAACAGTTGCAACCGTATCTTTCTCTTTGACCGTTCGCAATACCTGGAAACAGTTAAAGAAAACCCGTCCGGGATCTTTCATCTTCCCCTGAGCGTGCTTTACGGGGATGATGAATTACATGAACCCGGCGATTTCAAATACGACATATCCTTTATAGGTTCTCTCTATAACGAAAAAAACCACTACGCAGAAATCTTTGACAAGCTGTCTCCCAGAGTACAGGGACTGTGTGAGGGCCTGATCGGAGCCCAGGAGCTTCTGGGAGGAACGGGACTCCTTGAAACGGTTTTTTCGGAACGCGGACCCGCAACAGGCAAAAACAATATAGCGGATGAGATCTTATCGGAGACCGCCCGGCTTCTTCCGGATGAGCTTGCCGGATCCGATGACTATATCACAGATATGACGGAATTCTGGACGTTGAACGGATGTTTCGGATTTGAACTGACGGTCAGAGACCGGCTGATGCTTCTGGCTACTATGTCCGAAACCCTGAAGGAACAGGCAAAGGTACACCTTTTTACCAGAAGTGACGTATCTCTTCTCCGATCGATAGCACCCGATATCATCATGCACGGAGGCGTATCCACCCTGACCGGTATGCCTGAGGTCTTTCGTTCAAGCAGGATCAACCTAAACACTACAATGCGGCCAATACGTGAAGGACTGCCGCAGAGGATCTGGGATATTCTGGGGGTCGGAGGCTTTCTTCTGACCAATTACCAGAGCGAGATCCCGGATTATCTGACTGTAGGAAAACACCTCGAAGCATTCGAATCACCCGATGAGGCCTGCGAAAAAGCCGCATATTATCTTTCTCACGAGGAGGAACGACTTGAAATAGCCAGAGCCGGCTATGAAGAAGTCAAAAGCAGACACCTGATATTGAACAGAGTATCGTCAATGATCGGCCGGATACTCGATACGATCGGAAACACCTGAGAAAAGACGGATTAATCAGCGTTTCCCTGAATCAGGCCAGCATTTCCGCGGCGCGATGTACGAAAGTATGAGCGCTTTTTATTTTTTTCCAGCCATTCCCGGCGATCTCATTGCGCTCGTCCTCATGCAAAAGAAAATATGCGCATCTGTCCGCCAGAGCTTCCGGACTGTCAAAAGAAACGTAATCCTGCCCATCAACAAAAAAGGCGCTGAAATCCCCTGCATAGGAAGACAGCAAAAATCCCGCGGATCCCATGATCTCAAAGCATCTGAGCGGTATCCCGTTAACGATGCTGCGCAGTGAAATATTCAGATTGATGCGTGTGGAATTATAAATAGCGGGCGCTTCTTTATATGGATCAGCCTTGCCTTTATTGATGATACCGGGAATCCTGACATTCCGATCCGCCGTATACAATGCTATATTACCGAATCTGTCGCCCAGTATCGTCAACAGATCGCGTCTCTCCTCGGCAGTGATCTGCCGGTTGATCACATACTCCGCAAAAAGCGTCCTTTTGGTGATCACGCTGTCCGCACCCGGTTCAAGCGGAAGTGCTTTATGCATTTCGTCTATGACCCGATCGGTCAACAGATCCTCTGTAAGATTAGTTCCATACAGGATTTTCTGGGATTCCATAACGCCCCTTATGTATCCTGAGGTTCTGTCCGGGATACCTTTTTTCATCATACGCTCATAAAAGTTATGAGATTCCGAATACAGCGTACCGATAAAAGCGATATCGTTATGAAAACGACCGGTTGCAAGACATCCTGCATCCGAAACCGGAGATGCCGCCATAGGCAGAAACCGTATATTTTCAATGCCCTGAGAATGAAATCTGAAATACGTATCCGAATCGAAAACAAAGATATGATTGGTCGGAAGGAGAACAGTATGCGAGTACAGCTGCACGCAAGGGTTATCATACACCCATGAATAATAATCCAGCCCGATATCAGCCGCTTTTTTTGCCACTTCGGGGAAATAGTTAAATCCGAAGACAAGATCAGCTCCCGCCTCCGCCGCCGCCCTACCAAGGCGTTCACCTATCCGGGGACAGAGCAGCTCCTCCTGATTCGTGTCAAGAAATATCACTTCATGTTCCAGTTCTCTGAAGGCAGCTGCCATTCCCCCGGTACAAAAATTTTCCCAGGAAAGAAAAAGTATCTTCATTTACTTATCCCGATCTCACACATCCGCTGATCTTTTCTCAGCCGAAGACATAGGTTTTAAACATTTCCCCACGCTGCTCAAAGTTCTTGAAGTAACCGTATGACGCCGACGCCGGGCTGAGAAGTACGGCCCTGCCCGCCGGAGTGATCTCCTCCGCGTATCTTACCGCCGCTTCGAGCGTTTCAATATAATACGTATAATCCAGATCCCCTACGGCTTCATAAATGCGTTTCCCGGAGTCATATGAACAAATATATCTGTACTCGGGGTGCGCAAAAATATAATCTGTCAGCTCCGAATAGTCTATCCCTCTGTCCATGCCTCCCAACAGTATAGTATATGCTTCCGGCACGGCTTCCAGCGCTCGGATCGCCGCGTCGGGTATGGTTGAGATGGAATCATCATAGTATCTGATGCCGTTCTTCTCACCGATATATTTAAGTCTGTGAGGCAGTCCCTCAAAATCGGCCAATGCCTTTATCACTTCATCTCTGTCGCATCCCAAAAGTTCTGTCGCAATGCGTATACAAAAGTTGGCATTGCTCACGTTATGCTTCCCGAGGATCTTGAGATCATAGTCTCCTGTCGTGTCATAAGGCATGTGGATAACATGTGCTTTTGTTGCGATCGGAGGAATCTGATCCCCCACCACAAGGTAATCTTCTTCTGTCTGGTATAAAGTAATATTCTGTTTTGCCCGGAAATACTTTTCGAAGGTTCCGTAATAATCAAGATGTTCCTCAAAAAGATTCAAAAATACAGCAATATGGGGCGATACACGGTTGTGAGCAAGCTGATGACATGACATCTCAAACACCACTGTAGTGTCCTTATCCACCTCATCAAAGAAGTTAAGGCAGGGCTCGCCGATATTGCCCAAAAGGATGGTTTTCCCCCTTTTTACACGTGTTAAAACATGATTTAGCATAGAGGATGTAGTGCTTTTTCCCTTGGTCCCGGTGACTCCGATGATCTGATCCCGGTATTCTTCCAGGAACAGCTCGGTCTGGGAAGTATACCTGGGATCATCGTCCTCCATGGGGATTCCGGGGCTCTTGATTATGAGATCATATTTATCCTCATCAATTTCTTCCCTTTTACCCTCAAACACTTCCACGCTTCCGGGAGTACAACATCTTTTCAAAAAAAGCCTGGTGGACTGTCCTTCCCGGCCATATCCCCAAATAAGTATTTTTTTTCCGTTAAGTCTTTCTATAACTCCCATAACAACCTTTCGGATCCCTCAACGGTGGTCAGGCCCGCGGATCCTTTCCTCCGATAATCTCCGACGATCTCTCTATGGTATAAAGCAGCTCATCCGGTATATTATGTTCCTCAGATATCTCTCCGATCAGTTCATCCAGGTCATCCCGCAGGCCATCGATATAATCGGAATATCTGTCAGTCAACAGCGATCTGCGGGGCGGAAGCATTCCTGTCCCGGAGAAAGGCCGGCCGCCCTTTACGAACCTTTTGACAGCCGCACAGACCTCACTTCTGGTGCCCACGCATTCAAAGGGTTTGTTTTCATCTATACCGGTCAGTTCCCTGAAATCCTTATCAAGACTGTCCTTGTCCGTCAGCTTCTCTCCAAATATTTCTATCAGTTCATCCTCTGTCAGAAAAGGACTCAATATGATATAAACAAACAGACATTTGGGGCAGCTGCAGCACCAGATCCCCTGTTTACTGCCGGCGTTACAACTTCTGAAGGCCGAATGATACCGGGGCATACGTGCAAAAAGAGCGGCTATCCTTATCTCGGCATACGGCCTGAGCAGACTGAAATAATGAATATCCGAATCGGTGAGTTTCTTTATATAAGAATCAAAATCGGATTCGAACTCAAAGCTCTTGGAATACTGATGATTCACGAAAGAACCTGCCACGGTAGACTCGTTTGCGCTGGCTTCATTGGACAGAACGATATATTTTATACCGTTTAAGTATGATGTAATCACAGTGGAAAACGCAACCACAGAAGAAAACGGTATATGTCCGTTCAGATATCCCATGTTATTCATTTCGAGGATACCCTTATCAAGAATTCTCCTCGCGGTTAAATCCTGTTTTACATGGTCACAGCACCCAATAACATTCCTTATTGTATCACTTTCGTTAATGCTGTAGGTATAGACAGCTCTGTCCCGCAGAAGTTCAAGCGAAACCACGGAATCCTTGCCTCCGCCTATGGGAACCATGATACCGTCATATGCGTTATCATCATGCAGTGGCAGAGTATATGAACCTGTGGATAACTCGATGTCCGCATCATGAGATCCTTTCACTCCGTATAATTCACCACTGCCGGAAATAAGCTCATCTCCATGAGTACATTCGATATGAAGAAGCTCCTCCTGAGTAACATCTATACCGTTACGATATTGAAATTCTCCAAGTCCCTTATAAAACAGCTTCTCCCACCAGTGTATCTGATCCGCGTCCAGTATACCGCAGCTGACTATAACCGTTTTGGGACAGACACACTTATAATAGCTTATGGCCTCTGCCATCCCTAACGAAAACAGAAGCTCATGAAGCACGTTCGTCATAACCTTCCTCTGCGCCGGAAACACCCACCTTGTGCGGAATTCTCTCAGACCCGGGATATTGTAAAAGTATCTTACTTCAAGCATGTCATCTGTAAACTCTGACTCAAATCCCGTGAATTCAAATGTTCTATATTTGTTTCTCAGTTCACCAAACGTATACATTTATTACATCCTGCTTTAATTAATTCGGTTCGGCTTATTTCACATAATAATGTCTGGCGATCCATTTGGAGAGGCCGTCCAATCCGGGATAAACGATCCGTTCACTGATGTTTGTCTGATCGAGCATATCCCTGACCCTCCATCTCAGATCTGCCCTGATCACATACTTGATCGTCTTCTCCGTCCTCTCATCAAGAAATTTTTCGATATCCGTCATTTCCATCGGAACCAGAGAGAAGAAGGAATACTGATTGACTATCCTCTGATTGATCGAAGGAGGCTCTATGATGATCATGGAGTTATCCCCCATATCTGAATCGTATTCGGAAAGTGAATCCGCCGCCTCCAGCAGCATATCCACGGAAAAGACGGTTGACTGCTTTCTATTCACTATCTGCTGATACCTTTCCGGCAGAAGCGACAGCATCTCGCTCATATCGATCCGCCACACCATGCAATCATGCTGTTCCATCAGTGCAAGATTATCCTCTGCAGTTGCAAAATGCAGCCCTATGAGAGCGGAGTGCGTCCAGTCCAGCAGTCTGGTAGGCAGTCCGTAGTGCTGACCGAGGATCATCTGCCGCCATACCGACTCGGCTATAGTAGGGTCTCCGAGTACCGCATACTTGGCAAAATTTTCCAAAATTGCGGGTTCCAGTTCCTTCTGCAGCTGTTTACAGTTGCGGTGCAGGCTTGTTTCCATTTTGAACGAGGAATTCGGCATTCCTCTGTACAGATAAGAGCTTCTGTTGCGATCCAGATCCTCACGGTATTCCTGTTCCGCGATAATCTGCATCAGTTCGTTCAGATCGGAAATAATTATTTCTTTAATCATGATTTTATTTATCAGCGCCTTTCATAAGCTTTCCCACTATACTGATCGCAGGCCCGAGCGTTAATGCGATAATGATTATCCCAATCGTAGGACGCCCGCCTGCAGCCATTCCTGTCAGTATAACTGCTGTATCACAGACTATACGTAGTATAAAGAACGGGATCCCTTTCCATTTACGCCTTACCGCTTCAGTAAAGATCTTACAGGATCCGTCATATGGTGAAAGTCCCGCATCGGCATTCATATATACAGCCGCACAAACCACGAAGGCAGCAATCGCTACGGCAAATACCAGTGCTCTTGACGGCTGTTCGACAAAAAGCCCGGGAGGAAGAAGCTTCTTCCAGAGCCAGACAAAGAAATCCGCGTAGTACCCGATCAGCACCATATTAAAAATTGTACCCGGTCCGATCAGCTTACGATCAAAGATTATAACTATCAGCAGAAATACGATATTTATCAGCAGCTGCCAGTTTCCGAGAGTCATACCGAGTGTGGAGGCTATGGCACGGTTCATAAAAGTATATGGATCCGTGCCATAATCAGCCATGATCAGCAAGGACAGGAAGAACCCCATTCCGAAGATGCCGGCAAAACTGATGATCGTGCTTTTGATAAACCTGTGTTTATCCATTGTATCCATTTTAAACACGAATTCCAGAATCATTTTTCTCATAAGGGAAATTTTACAATTTCGTGTGGATAAAGTCAATTGGCCGTAGAAATACATCCATGTATTTCTAAACACGGCCTGTCCCATCCATGGTACTTGGCCGTAGAAATACATCCATGTATTTCTAAACACGGCCTGTCCCATCCATGGTACAATATGTATAGTTCATCAAAAAGAGGGGATCAAAATGCGTATCAAACTCGGGCCGTATTATGTGGAAACAAGGATCGGCAGATATCTCGGATATACACCTGCTTACAATTCGGCATGCTTTCGCGATAAATTCGCGGAACCCGATTACTATAACCGATACGGTGAAAAGCTTGATCCCTTTTTTATAAGTGATACCTACAGGGCACATGATCCATATGTACCCAGCAGATATATGTATTTTGACCGTTACAACTGGGGGTTAAAGAAACATATATACACCTGCTCAAATATGCTTAAACCTGTAGGCAATCCGGATATCAAATACGGCGCTCTCACGGAATCACGCACCATCATACCGCAGGATTATGATAAGATTGCCTCAAATCCGGCACTCTGTTCGGAATTTAAATTTATATTTACTTATGACGATCGTATAATGGATCGCTTTTCAAATGCTGTATTCGCCCCTTTCAGTGCATACTACTGGTATGGAGATTCCGATCCGTCGAATATACGTGACGATCTTTATACATACAAAACCAAAAACGTATCGATACTTGCATCCGGGAAAGAATTATGCCATATGCACACGGTACGTAAGAAGCTGGCAGTCAGATGCAGGCAAAACGGTCTTGCCGATACTTTCGGTACCTTTGACGGAGGAGCTTACATTGATTCCATTGACGACACGCTTAAAGACTACAGATTCTCGATCATTATTGAGAACGATGTCTCGGATTACTATTTTACGGAAAAGGTAACCAACTGTTTTATCTCACAGACCGTTCCCATCTATCTGGGAGCACGCAGGATCGGAGACTTCTTTGATCAGGACGGGATCATCAGGATATCAGAATCGGATCTCGATCATATCGATGAACTGTTGGAGTCATGTACCGTGGAAGCATATGCAGAAAAAATACCCGCCATAATGAATAACTACGAGCGGGTAAAGCAGTTCAAAAATCCCTGGGATTTCATTTATACCAATTACATTTCAAAATAAGCCTGTCGTGCATTGCAGGCATGGATCATGCATTCTTCTTTTTCCTTCCTATCACTTCCAGCGATCTGACCGCGTATTCTTTTAGTAATTTAAAAGAGCCGCTTCTTCCGTATACGATCAGAAAGATCAGGATCGAAACGATCACGCTGACCATTCCCTTTATCAGAAAAAAAAGAATTTCACTGCTTATATGCGGCCTGATCAGATTTCCGATCAGGACTGTCAACGCTACATTGATCAGGAGCAAAACTACCCTCACGCCGAACATGAGGTAATAACGTATCGGTTTTTCTTTAATATAATAAGAGTAAACAACCACGGTCCTTCCCATAAATATCAGCAGATGTCCGGCAACCGTTCCTGCCATGATACCGGTGATGCCCATCATCATGCTCAATACTATCGAAAGAACTACGTTCACTGCCGCAGCTGCTATCATATAGTTTCTGTCTGTCTCAAAATGTCCCAGTGAATTGCGGAAGTAGTTCATCGGGTTATTCTGGATCGCTATAAAAAGATTCAACCCCATAAGTACCACAAACGAATAGGGAAGCAACAGATCCGGCTTTTTGAGCCACATAAGTATAAATTCCTGGCTGACGCTGATCACCCCCGCTGCGGAAACCAGAGCCAGTCCGAATCCTGCCAGATCGAGAGTATGGAAAAACGGGATCCCGCGGTCCGTTTCCTTATCATAAACAAGGTTGCCGATACTTGCCTGTATCGAACTGAACGCGGAGATTATCAATTCCTGCAGCTTGGACGAGATCATCCTGTAATTGCTCACGATTCCGTTAACGCCTACTCCCAGAACAGCGACTATGATAATATCGTCCGAAGCCCCGTATATTGTACCTGCGATCTTAGTCGCCATCATATTTTTTACTTCATGCCCGAGATTAAGTTTCCGAATGTCTTCACGGGTCACGTCCGTGCGTGTTATCTCAGGATAATCGCGACGTGACAATGCACTTATGATCAGATTCGAAGCAACATTTGATATAATTGCAACTATCAGGTACCCAATATAGCTCCGGAATCTGAGCAATATAAACATTCTGAGGGATATGCTGATGATATTGATCACCGTATCCACCGCAGTGCATACATATATTCTCTGGTGCGTAACAAAAAGAATGCGTCTGTATGCCAGAAAATATGTGCAAAGAGTAGCCAGAAGCTGTAAAAAGTAGATAGTATAAATAAACTGCCAGCTGTCGTTCAGCTGGTGTTTACGCAGGATCAGCGGCAAAAAAAGGCCGGCAACTATACCTGCCGTCAGAACAAAAACGCCGACAATCCTGTATATTATCTTATAAATGCTAAGCAGTTTACGGATCTGCCCGGTGTTTTCCGATGCGATCTCCGCATACATATGATATGTGATGATGGACGCGATTCCCATCTCAGACAGATTCAGATAGCTGAATATCGAAGTAAACAGTCCGTCATACCCAAGATAGTCTATGGTCAGTATATCCAGAAAAACCTTGCGCACCACAAAGTTCATTATCGCGATCAGCAGTGTGCACGAATATATGACTATCATGTTTTTCATTGAGTTACGGATTCGCATATCTCAAGTATAACCGATACCGCGATCGGAGGCAAATGACCCTCGGGGACGGAGTCACGGTGTCAAAAAATGACACCGTGACTCCGTCCCCGAGGGTCATCCTTCACTTACATACCCTGAGTGTAATCATATTCCACATTTTCCCTAAGAATCTCCAGCACATCCTCGGGCATCCGGCCATTGGGGACAAAATATCCCGAATATATTCCACCGGTAGTCGGATAATCGGATTCGGATTCATCCACAAAGTCCAGTGTAAAGGTTATGGAATTTCCATAAAAATCAACGTTCCATTCATTAAAATGCGGATACGCCACAAGCTCCGCCAACTCCTTAAGCTGATCCGGATCCGTGATCTCGGCACTATAATCATACATTGACCTGCCGTTCTCATCATACTCCGTCATATCGATATCGGCGCTGATGATCCTGTCAACAGGAAGCCCTGGATCGGTATAAATGCCCCTTTCCTTAAGAAAATCCATGGTTTCATCATACACATCATATACCTCATAGCTGTACTGCCGATATTCACCCGCGCTTTCCCTGTAAAATACCGTTCCGATGGGATAACTGCCTGAGGCAAGTGTAAAATCAAATTTTGTCAGGTCGTTCCGATAATGCTCCGCAAATTCCTCAAACGTCTCCGGATCTACCTTTATCTCTTTTTGGGTATATCCTGTCACAAAACGTAAATAGCCGGAAATCCGGTCCTTTTTCTGTCGTTCCGTCACTGAATCCAGTCCGTAGATCGCATCGGTATATTCCGGAGAACCGATAACCGGATCCATCAGTGCCTTGTCTGTATCATACGGAATAAGGAGACTTCGCATGACATTCTTTCCGTTTTTCATATGGTAGACCACAAGGGTGTTATATCCGTTTATGGCGTGATCATTCTGCTCCAGAGTTCCGTTATGCCTTGCCGTTTTCTGGCCGATATCCGCAATGCGTATCACATCCGTTATATCCGTAAGATGCATGTTTTCGGCATAATATCGTGTTGAATTCACATAATTCCCGTTTTCATCCCTGATATCTCTGTCTATGTACATGCTGAAAAGAGCACAATCCTGCACCTTTTCGGGATCCGGCAAAAATGAATCATATCCGACAAGATCCAGTTTAAATACAGCGAGTATTACCAACGCGCAGCCGGAGACCACGCCAATATGCCACAGTGATCTGAAGCCCTGCTTCAGCCTCCCCGAGCAGATCATCTCAGTCACGATGCACGCTACCGCGGCAACAAAGATCAGGATGACCACGGGCATAACCTCAAACCGCCTCGCATTTGTATTCAGAATCGAATCCACCATCATCGCACCGAGTATCGCCGTGGGTATCGCAACTATAAACTTCAATATGTTCTTTATTACAGGACTTATCAGTCCCGGGCCTATGTCTTCGGCCCTGCGATGATTATATACATATAAGGCAGATGCGCCCACGATAACGCCAAAAAGCAATGTGACCACATCAAACTTAAGCATTGCTGCCAGCCCCTCCAGCCTGTATTTCTCCCACTGCCGAACGCTGTCTGTAAGCTGCATCTGGATAGCATCATACACAGATTTGCCATAGACATGATTCAGGATCGGTGACAGGAAACGCGGGGTTCGGGTTTTGACCGGATCAAAGACCCAGTCCACATCATAATAGGTAGTAAAGAACATCTCCTTCATCTGATTGTAAAGGGCATAGATCAGCATATCGCCAAACAGAAAGATCCCGGTCACAATAACGGATGTGAGCATATTTTTGCATAAAAGTATTGCAAGGATCACTGTGTTGTACAGTGTAAAATACAGCAGCTGGTTTCTCAGCCAGTTTATGATCACCTCAGGAATAAGATATACCGCGAAGCCTCCCATAACTCCCGAGATCAACACTCCTATGACAGTAAAGATAAGCGAAAGCACCGCATATGTCACAAAGCTGTTCAGATAGATATTTACAAACTGTCTGGTCCGTGTGATCGCCTGACTGAAGTAAAAGTCAACCGCCTGTGACTTATACAAAAATGTGAATGAAGCGAAAGCCGCGATCATGGCTGCCGGGATCGTGAGCATGAGCGTCCATGAGCTGATACCCAGCCACGCAGCTGTATTTGAAATCAAAAATTCATGCAGGCTAAGTTGGGCACCCGGTTCATAATCCCACGAAAAAACATCCCTGGCATGCGCAAGGCTCAGTATGGTTCCAAGCACGAAATAGCATACGCAGACCAGGATAACCAGTGCGGTTACCCACATACGCCTTTTTGTCAGTTCCGTCTGAATATCCCTTGTCTTTATCTCAGGCCAGGATGATATTTTTGATGTCATATCCGACCACCTCCGTTTCACTGATAAATATCTCCTCCAATGTCAGCGGCAAGAGCTCCTCAAAAACCGTGCCGATCTGTGCAAGTGCGCCGGACACCTGTTCCCGGGTATTTCGAACGGTGTATGTATGCAGCCGGCCCTGTTCCTTATGAATCACGATCTCAAGCAGCTGCTCAAGCTTCGCCCGATCCTCATCCGTCTCAAAAACCACCTGCAGCTTATTGATATTCAGCTTCATATCATTGATGTCCCTCGAAAGGAGAATGCCTCCCTCGTGAAGAAGTCCCACATGATCGCAGATATCCTCCAGCTCACGCAGGTTGTGAGAGGTCAGTATCGGAGTAAGCCCTCTGTCCTCCATATCCTTTGCAAAAAGAGATTTGGTCGCCTGCCTCATAACAGGATCCAGTCCATCAAAGGTCTCATCGCACAATAGATATTTGGCATTGCTGCAAATCCCGAGGATCACAGACAGTTGCTTGCGCATACCCTTGGAAAATCCGGATATCCGCCTGTTTCTGTCAAGGCCGAAGGAATCCGCCAGATGAATATATCTCTGTTCGTCAAATCCGGGATACATCCTGCTGTAATAAGTTTTCATATCCTCCGGAGTCGCATTCATAAAATAATATGCATCATCGGTTATGAAAAAGAGCCTGCCCTTGGCCGCCGGATTATTCCTGACATTCTCTCCGTCTATCAGGATCTTTCCCCCATCGCAGTCAAGTATGCCGGCGATCATTCGCAGCAACGTGGTCTTACCGGCTCCGTTGGTCCCAACCATGCCGAAAACTTCCCGCTCGTTCATGGTCAGGGTCAGATTTTTGACCGCCGGATATTTTTCAAAGTATTTACTGACATCAACAATCTCTATCATGATCTATCCTTTCCGGTCCAGTCTCTGCTTATCGTTTCAGAACCCCTTTTTGTCTCCGAAATCTCTCTCCAGATCAAATCCATGTCAAGTCCTAGTTTCAGACCCTCATTCCGCAGTTCCTCAAGTCTTGCTCTCATCTCTTCCTTCTTTTGTTCCAGAAGTCCGGAATTGCCCGAAACAAAATTGCCCAGTCCCTTTACCGTGTAAATATATCCGTCACGGATCAGCTCAGCATAGGCTTTCTGGATGGTATTGGGATTAGTTGACAATTCCATTGCCAGATTACGAACTGAGGGCATCTGCTCGTCTGCCTCCATAACTCCGGACAGTATCAGCTGCCTGTAGTGTTCCGCTATCTGTTCATAGATTGGTCGGGAATCCCTGTAATTGATAACTCCCATAATCAACTCCGTTTCATTTTGTACCGCCTGCGTGTCAGCGGGATGGTTCTGTCGACACATTTTGTGTCAGCGGGACGGTTCTGCCGACACATTTAAAAAAGCATCTTTCATCTTCAGTATGAACTGTACTATTGGTGATGGTACAGTTATACCGCAATAATCCGACCCTGTCAAGTACAAAATGACCCTCGGGGACGGAGTCGCGGTGTCATTTTTTGACACTGTGACTCCGTCCCCGAGGGTCATTATTCAAACACAGCCGCAACTTCCTTCAGATGCTCTCTGATCGGCAGATGCTGAGGGCAGATGCGTTCACACATACCGCATTCTATACAATCCGAAGCCTTTCCATGTCCAACCGTATATACCTCATCATAATAATAATTCTGATTCCAGTCATTAAAGATCAACTTGGTATTACGGCAGGCAAAAAGATCCGGTATGGAAATATCCTTTGGACAATGGTTTTCCTCGATACAATACCTGCATGCCGTACAGGGGATTGCATTAAGTCCTTTGATCACACTGCATGCCCGGGCAACAGCCCCCTTTTCCTTCTCGTCCAGTGGCTTAAAATCAGCCATAAAGCTGATATTGTCATTCATCTGCCCGGTATCGGACATACCGGAGATAACCATTGCCACCTGATCGAATCCGGCAGCAAATCTGAGTGCGTAACTGGCGTATGACGCTCCTCCCATCTCATCAAAAACCCTAGCTGCATCCGGCGGGATCCTCACAAGACTGCCGCCCTTTACCGGTTCCATGACGACTACAGGTTTAGAGTATTTCTCACATATTTCAAGAAGCTTCCTGCTCTGCACCGCCGGATCCTCGTAATCCAGATAATTAAGCTGGATCTGAACGATCTCGATCTCGGGATAATCTTTAAGTATACGCTCCAGTACCTCGGCCGTATCATGGAACGAAATGCCCACATGCCTGATCTTTCCTTCCTTTTTGAGATCAAAAGCAGTCTCATATGCACGACATCTTTTGAATTTATCGTAATTGATCGCACCCTGAGCGTGCATCAGATAAAAGTCAAAATAATCAACTCCGCACCATTCCAGCTGCTTTTCAAAAAAAGGGCGGATATCGGCTCCCGATCGGAAGTAGGGATCCGTGAGTTTATCGGTGATCAGAAACCTGTCCCTGGAATACCTTTTAGCAACACTTTCCCTGAAAGCGGTCTCGCTCATACCGTTATGGTATCCGTGTGCGGTATCAAAATAATTGAGACCTGCACCGATAAAAGCATCCACCATTTCACATACCTGAGGTATATCGATCTCGTATCCTTTCATAGGCAGTCTCATCAGACCGAAACCGAATTTGCCGTGCATTTCATCAAAGTGTTTATTTGCTTCCATATACTTCATTCCCCAAAATCAAACCAGATGGCAACATCCATCAAACTATCTTACTACGCCGAGGCTTTCTGAAGAAGCAGATGAATATTTAGCCAAGGCAGATGATCAAGTTATTTTGCAACAGTTCCTTATATCATATTAGCATATGACAACTTTGCGACGCAAGCAAGAGAGGTTAATGCACCGGGGACGGTTCTATGCATCAACCTCTTTACTTTATCGTCTGTATATTTTTGCAAATATGATAGCTCCGATCGCAGCTATCAGGCTGATTCCGATCCAAAGCCACTCTTCCGCCGTCACTTCCTTTTTAGTAGAAGTCGTCGTGTCAGCTGTATCCTCAAACTCGTTCATCTGTGATCTGTCGAAGCCTCCGCCCTGACCATGCATATGGTTCATCTGCGTTTCACCTGATTGGGCTTCGAGCTCCGGTCTTTCTCCGTCCCCAACACTGAACTCCTCGGGTAATTCAGGTCGTTCACCCGATTCGGTTCCATCGGTTACGGTCTCACCGGATTCCGTACCATCAGAACTGTTTTCTCCGAATCTGCCCATCTTACCGCCGCGGCCACCCATTCCTCCGTGTCCGCCCCGGCCTCCGAAGTTCTCACCTGACTGCATGCCGCCCCAGTTCATAGTACCTCCGAAGCCCGAACTCTGGGCGTCTCCGTATGAAGCGGACATCTCTTCAAGTGTGATCTCTTCGGCTTCATCTCCTATATAGAGTATATAACTCTCTCCAACCTGCATTTCCGGACAGCTGATGGTCAAAGCCGTAAATGACGCATCGACTTCTTTATCTATAAGTGCGTTGCCGGCCGAATCCTCCAGAGTTACCCTTGTACCGGCTTCGGCTCCGTTCGAATATACATAGAAGATTGATGCCTGTGCAGATGTTGAGTCAAATGCCTCCGCCATATTGTATCCGCCTGCTGCCACTATCGTACCGCCGCTTATCTCGGCCACGCCACCGTTTTCACTGCCAAAATCGATCGCATTGTTGGAGCCGTTTCCGTTCAGGCTGATATAGATATTTCCACCCGTGATATAAATATCCTTGTTGGAATCCAGCCCGTCAGCGTCATTTCCGTTTTCGTTTATGATAGTTACATTACCGCCGCTTATCAGGATATAACATTCATCCTCTTCGGAATCCGTAGAATCCTCCGTATCACTCTGCATATCAGCCGGATTGAAGCCCGCACCATGCTCCGAGCCATTCTCCGTACCGGCCGCACTGAATTCCGCACGCCCCTTCGTGCCGTCCCCTGCAGACGCTGTAGAATTCTCCGCCTCTTCAGGCATATCAGCTGATGCTTCCATTTCAGGCCGTCCTGATGCTTTACCGGAATCCGATGCCTCAGCCGACGCATCCGGATCGGATGTATTTCCGGATTCATTCATTCCGGCAAATCCGCCGCGTCCGCCGCCGAAGCCACCGCCGCCCATGCCCATGGACGAATCTATACCGTTTGCATTGAAGCCGTCATCACTGGGATATACGGTGATATCGCCGCCTGCTACCTCTATGGTCGAGGCTTCTATGCCCTCATAGCATTCATTAATTGTCAGCGTGCCGCTCTCTATATATACGCTGTCATCGGCATGGATCCCGTCATCTCCGGAGGTGATACCGATCACAGCATTTGCTGTTGCAAAATCATTATTTACATGAATGCCATCCTGGGCAGCGGAGATATTGATCGTCCCTCCGGTAATGGTCAGGTCATCCTTGGCCTTGATGCCGTGATAATAATTACCGTTAATATTCAGGGTGCCGCTTCCGTTTATCGTCAGATCATCATGAGCATAGATCGTACCGTTGGTGCCATCGTTCTCTGCCTCCTCGGATATCGAATCGGAATCCGTAAAAGTATTCACGCTGCCCCCGGCCAGGGTCAGGAACACCTTATCTGCCTGATCTACTCTGAAGCATGCATTATCCGAGCATGTGATATCCAGATTATCCAGCATGATCCATATCTTGGATGACGAATAGGCATCAACATCTATAAAGCCGTCGTCCAGGGTGCCGCTTATCACATAATAGCCGCCGTTTGAAATGTATACGCTTCCGTCATAAGCATATGCGCCGTTGCCGGAGATCGTGATGTCACTTCCCGAACATGTAATGATCGTGGCGCTGTCAGTACTCCATTCACCGTCAAGATCATTGGCTGTAAAATGCTCTGTACCGGCATAGCTCTCGGCATCCTCATCCACAATGCTCTGTACACCAAACTTGTCGGCATTCATAAAAAGGATGGTACCGATCAGGGCTATGATAATTATAAATATGCAGATTTTATCTATATTCTTATGAGAAACCATATATATCCCCCATCACTCGCAACCGCTTCGCTTGTTGCTCTCGCTGTCGTTTTTTAACCATCACTCGCAACCGCTTCGCTTGTTGCTCGTTATGCGCCTGGCTCCTGACGGAGCCGCAGATTTACCTGTCGGTAAATCTGCACGACTGCATTCGCAGCCGTCAGCCCATATACTCTCCATTATAGCTAACCATTACAGCGCTGTTGATGCCGGGTAAGTCGGCCAGTTCGTTGATGAAATCCGTATTGTCGTCTTTAAGCCGGATCTCGATATTGAGCTCCAGTCTGCCCTTCTGTGCGCTCTTGCTCTTAACAACCGCACGTTCGGTGCGTGTCTTCAGGTATTCCATTGCTCTCATTTCCGAGTCATGATCGCTGCAGTCCAGCACTACGATATAAGGTGTAATGTGTGTCTTGCGGTTTACAAAGAGTATAAGGATTATACCGATCAGAATGCTTCCGAATACTGCGAGAGGTATAAGTCCTGCCGCAAGTACGATACCGGCTGCGATAGCCCAAAACAGGAATGCTATATCCAGCGGTTCCTTGATGGCTGTTCTGAATCTTACGATGGAAAGGGCACCGACCATACCTAACGACAACACTACGTTACTGGTTACGGCTGTGATCACGAATGCGGTTATCATCGTGAGGGCTATGAGCGTCACTCCGAAGCTGGACGAGTACATCACTCCCTGATAAGTCTTTTTATAGACATAAAAGATAAATACTCCGAGTGCAAAGGACAGCGCCATGACCACTATCATGTCCAGGGCACTCACACTTGTTACGTTCTCCAAAAAGCTTGATTTAAAAATGTCGTTGAATGTCATAATTTTCTCCTCCTATTTAAAACTCGTGGTCTGGGGGCTTCAGCCCCCAGAATTACTACTTTCCTTACATGGGGTACATGTACCCGATGTAGATTTATTACTTGTATATACCATACCTCGAAGAGTGGTAAGCTCTGCTTTCAACCGCC